>JAGCUU010000036.1 GCA_017962665.1 Bacteroidales bacterium
CACCCACTTCAACCACCCCACCGAGTTCACCCCCGATGCTGAGCAGGCACTCGCCCGTCTTGCCAACGCCGGCATCCCTCTGGGCAACCAGACCGTACTGCTGCGCGGCGTGAACGACTGCGTCCACGTGATGAAGAAACTGATGCACGAGCTGGTGCGCAACCGCGTGCGTCCTTACTATATCTACCAGTGCGACCTGAGCATGGGCTTGGAGCATTTCCGCACCCCCGTCAGCAAGGGTATCGAAATCATCGAGAACCTCCGCGGCCACACCAGCGGCTACGCTGTGCCAACCTTCGTGGTCGACGCCCCCGGTGGCGGCGGCAAGACGCCCGTCATGCCCCAGTATGTCATCTCGCAGAGTCCCGATAAAGTCATTCTCCGCAACTTTGAAGGCGTCATCACCACCTACACCGAGCCGCGCGAGTACCACGAAGAATGCCACTGCCCGGCATGCGAAGAGAAACGTCGCGTTGACGAAGGTGTAGCCTCACTGCTCGAGACCGACCGCATGGCCCTCGAACCCAGCCACCTCATGCGACATGAGCGTAATAAAAAGAATTAACAATTGAGACTTTACAAGTTTTTTGGAAAGAGAGAGTTATGGCGTATCTCCCTATGCGCCATAGCTTTCTTTTTTCTTTTTTCAAATCTCAAAGCCCAAGAGACCTATCCGATGTATTTCCCTTGCCGCTGTGAAACAGGCGAATGGGGTTATATCGACAAGGATGACGAATGGGTAATAACGCCCAAGTACGATGCCGTACTATATGAGACCAACGGAGGCATGTACCCCGTTTCGGTAGGCGGCAAATGGGGATTTGTAGGTATTAGCGGAGAACCCCTCACCGATATTATTTACGATGCGGCCATCTGTGAGATAGATTACTGCAAAAACAATTACAAAGTATATTATGCCGCATTGCGAAGCAAAGGGAAATGGGCTTTTATCGACGTACAGGGTAAATTCATTACCGAATTCAAGTACGACGAGGTATTGATTCTCGGCGGCAAATATATCATCCGTATTCGTGACGGCAAAAAAATGCGTAGCGGATACCTCTCCGATGACGGCAAAGAGATATGGAACGAATGATTTTTTTGAGGAGACATAGCTGCCCACGATATCGGATCCATAGTATTCCATTATTGAACCGTCTATTTACCATTGCATTTATATGCACTTTTCAGTCAGTGTTTTTCACCTCTGCATCTGCACAGATAGCAGGGATGAACACCCTCTCCCTTTTAAAGATGCCCTCATCGGCGCGGTCGGCGGCTCTTGGAATGAATTATCTTTCAATCTATTCTCCCATAGACCTGAACGTTGGCATCGACAATCCATCGCTCATCAACCATGAGTACGACAGACGATTGACTTTGAATTATGTCGGACTGTTTTCAGGAAGCAACTTCGGTTCGGCCGCTTACGGTTTTGATTCGCACCGCTTCGGGACCTTCCTTTTCGGATTTCATTTTAACAGTTACGGACGATTCGAAGGTTATGATGAGGAAGAGGTGGAGCAAGGCAGTTTCGGAGCTTCAGACATTGCTCTTTCCGCATCATGGGGATTGGCTGTCGATTCAAACTTTTCAATTGGTGCATCATTCAAGCCCATCCTTTCACAATATGAATCTTATACCGCATTTGCATTTGCATTGAATGTGGCAGGCAGCTATGTATCCGAAAGCCGTCGCTTTGCTGCGACAATACAGGCCCGCAATATAGGAGCACAAATAGCGACATTCGACAAGACAACAGAAAAGATACCTTTCGACCTTACAGCATCACTATCGTATAAAGCGGCCAATGCACCGTTCCGTATCTTCTTTGCAATGGACAATTTAACGCGATGGAATCTTGGATATGACGATCCCTTAAGACCCGAAAACGTCATTGACCCATATACAGGAGAACCGGTAACCAAGCCATGGTATGACGGCATAGGCAATGTTCTCGATGCTGTAGCACGTCACTCCTCATTGGGTGTTGAGTTGGACATCAAAAAAATATTCTTTGTCCGCCTCGGCTACCGTTATCGTCAGACAGTGGAGATGGCTGCCGACGACCGCACAAATATCAATCTTAGCGGGTTCTCATACGGATTTGGGCTCCACACCAAGAAATTTGATTTTTCCTTTGCCCGACGCAACTACCATTTAGGGCAGGCTCCGAACTATCTATCATTGTCGTTCAAACTATGAAGTTACAATCTATGAAGTTACAATTTGTTGTAAGCAACTCTGTTGACCCTTTCTGGAATGTGTCGGTGGAGAACTATTTGGTGTCTCTTCCTGACAGCGGCACCGTTGTAATGTACCTGTGGAAAAACCGTCGCACTGTAGTTATCGGTCGCAATCAGAACCCCTTCTCAGAATGCAATGTCGAAATGCTTCTGTCCGAAGGAGGTCATGTTATGAGGCGAACTACCGGCGGTGGCGCAGTGTATCACGATGACGGCAATATCAATTTCAGCTTTATAGCTCCGTATGGCTTATACGATCAGGCTCGCCAGTTTGAGGTGATACGCCAGGCCATAGCCTCGTATGGCCTTGATTGTTGTGTCAGTGGCCGCAACGACATGACAGTTAATGTAGACGGTCAACCACGCAAATTCAGCGGAAACGCCTTCTCGAAAGCAAAGCACCAACGTCTACATCATGGCACCCTGTTGATCAAGAGCAATATTGAAGACCTGCAGCGTTATCTGAAAGTAAAGCCTGCCAAGTTGCAAAAGCACGGCGTCTCTTCAGTGCAGAGCCGTGTAGTGAACCTCTCTGAACTTGCCGACATTAACAGTGAAAATATTGTACAGCCTTTGCATGATGCCTTTGAGAAAATTTATTGCGGCAAGGCCGTGGATGTGGCATTCGAACAACTAATCGCAGAACCTGAGGTTCGCAGACTTCACGACATTTATTGCAGCGAGGAGTGGCTATACGGCAACTGGCGAAGTTTCACTGCCACCAGAAATGGACAGTTCGACTGGGGCATGATAGAATTGCAGATTGCCATTGAAGACGATGTTATTACTGACGTGCAGATTGCCTCCGATGCTCTCGACCTCGATGCACTCGACGATGCCCGTCGCCTGCTGACAGGTGCCGACATAAAAAAGCGCCCTCAAACCGAGAGCGCTATTATTGGTGATATCCTGTCGTTGGTCTATTAGAGTTTTAGACCTGTCCGCCCACGTCCTCGTGGGCACTAAAACTTAATCATATCCTTATATTTAACCTCCTGCACTTTGCCGTATTGGCCAAGGGACTTGAGGTCGAACTTTTTGGCGTTGCCGCTGATGAAAATCATCATGGGACGGCCTTCGACATACTTTTTATGGAAAGCTTTGAGGTCTTCATAGCTCATCTTGGCAATCTCCTCAGTCACCTCGTGGCGATTGTCGTAGTCGATTTTCTCTTCCTCTAACAAGTATCTATAGTTATATGGCAGAGAACGGAAAGTCAGGTAATTGGAGTTACGTGTTGAGATAAGGTAGTCCTTGGCGCCGGCGAACTTGCTCTCGCGGTCGGGGAAGTTGACCATCAGGTCACGCATAGCGAAAACTGCGTCGTTGGTTTTGTCGCACTGGGTACTCACATAGCCGTAGTAGTTGCTGGGCGTGCGGTTGAAGCGGTCGTAGCTGAAGCGTCCATAGGTGCTGTAAGCCAACGAGCGCATCTCACGGATTTCTTGGAAGAAGATGCCCGCCATGCTGCCGCTCATGTATTCGTTGAACATGGCGCATGCGGCGCGGTCGGCCTTGTAGTCGAAGTCGGAGGAGCCGATACGGAGGTCAATGTCGCTCTTAAGGAACTTTTTGTTGGAAGCATAATAGACGGCACCCTTGTCGAAAGTGCGAGGTTTGCGCACACGTTTGGGCATCACGGTGACATCGTCGCGAACCAGTTTGTTGTCGCGCAGCAGCTGAGCCACATGCTTCGGATCTGCATTGCCCACAAAGGTGACATAACCGTCGCGGAGGAAGATATTGTCTATCAGTTTCATCAGCTCCTCACCCTTCATTGCTTTGATCTCCTTGATAGTGGCGTGGTTGAGATAATCCGAGCTGTCGCCATACATTATATATTCATAAAGAGCCGCAGTCCAAATGCTTGCGTCGTTCTTGGCCTCCTTCTTCGAGGCTTCGAGCATCTCCACAAGATTTTTCAACTGCTGTGGGTCGTGGCGCGGGTTGTTGAGTTTGAACATTGCCAGCTCGAGTATTTTTTCCATATTCTCCTCAGGACCGGAAATTGTGAAATAGCTGTAATCGTTGCCCGAACTGAGACTGAAGGAGCCACCCAGGCAGTCCATCTCAATACGGTATTTCTCAGGAGTCATGTCGCCTGCACCGATTGAGGAAAAGTATTCCATAGCCTGTTCGATGTTATGGTTGTCGAACGAGCCGTAGTGGTAGTAGATATTGAGGCTGAAGAGGTTGTTCTTTGGGTTTTTCGATGCATACAGGTTGCAGTTCTTGCTGACAGGTACAGTTTGTACCAATGTCTTATAGTCAAGCGACTGTGGCATTATTTCTTTCACCTTGCGGTCGGCTATGTGCTTGGCGAAATCGGTTTTCTCACCCTGGTTCTGAGCCTCGAGGTGATCCCAGTCGGGTTTGATGGATTCACCCTTCTTGGGGAAGCCCATTTTTGACCGGATGATGGTGCAGTGGTTGCGGTCATAGTATTTGGCGGCGATTTTCATGATGTCCTCACGGGTGATGTTCATAAGACGCTCGTTGTCTTTCAGCCACTCTTCATAGTTCGAGCCTGACAGTTCGAGGCTCTGTAGCAGATTAGCAATACCGCTGTAAGTCTCAAGCATTTGCTTGCGGCCGACGAGTGTCTTCATCTTGATGCTTTCCATAAGTTTGTCACTGAATCGACCTGCTTTCACCGAGTCGATGGCAGCCCATATAAGATTCTCGGCGGCTTCATGCTTCTGACCTATAAGCTTGGGTACATAGAGAATGATGTTTGTCCCAGCATCTTGCAGCGAGAAAGGAATCTGCTGTGCGATCATGATTTTTCCTTCGGTGGTCAGTTCGTCCAGTCGTCCATTGCCACCGCTGATGATGCTGCTCATCACATCAAGAGGCAGCTTGTCGGGGTCGTTTTCCTTGACACCAGGCATAATAATCAAGCCCACCTTGATAGGTGTCTGCTTGACCTCTTTCACCACCCGGCTCTCGAATTTAGGCAGATTGTATGTAGGTTGTTTGACGGGATCGCCCTTGGGCCAGATGCTGAAGTACTTCTCGGCCATCTTTTTGGCTTCGGCGGTGTTGAAGTCGCCCACGAGAATGAGTGTCATGTTAGAGGCCACATAGTATTTGTCATAAAAACGTTTCATGGCGCTGGGCTGGGGATTCTTCAGGTGTTCGTCCAATCCAATAACGTCACGGCTGTAGGGGTGCTCGCCGAAACTCTCAGTGAAAAGGTTGCGGGTAAAGGCGTACATCTGCTCGTTGTTGTAGATGTTACGCTCTTCGTAGACAGCCTCCAGCTCGCCTTGGAAGAGACGGTAGACGGGGTTGCGGAAACGCTCGGCATACACCTCCATCCAGTTTTCCAGCTGGTTGCTGGGCAATGTGTTATAGTATACTGTATAGTCGTAGCTGGTGCCGGCATTGAGTCCGGTGCAACCCATCTGCTGGAGGATGGCGTCAGTCTCGTTGGGAATGGCGTACTTGCTTGCCGCTATATTCAAACGGTTGATTTCCAGTTGCAGCTGGTGACGCCGCTCGGCATCCTGTGTAGCCTGAATCTGATCATATAGGTCACTGATGCTGTCAAGCAGAGGCTTTTCCTTGTCCCAGTTGGTGGTGCCTATGCGGTCGGTGCCTTTGAACATGATATGCTCAAAGTAGTGAGCCACACCGGTGGCGGTGGGGTCTTCGTTCTTCGAGCCGGCGTGCACTACCACTGAACCGTAAATTTTAGGCTGGTCGTGACTTTCACACATGATGACCTTCAGTCCGTTTGAGAGGTGGAAGGTCTCAACCTTCAGTGGTTGTTGCGCCATCAACGGGAGACAGAAGATGGCTAAAATGAATGCTAGGGAAATTCTTTTCATAAATGAATGATTAAAAGATGTATGATGTCGTTAACTATCAACTATCAATTGTCAACTGTCAACTATTATTTATATCCTGTCAATCGACCTTAATGGGTTTGATATGTTCGTGAAGGAAAGACGATAATTGGTCAATCGATACACGTTCCTGCTGCATTGTATCACGTTCACGGACAGTAACAGTATTGTCGTTAAGGGTGTCGTTGTCGACAGTGATGCAGAACGGTGTGCCGATGGCGTCCTGACGGCGATAGCGGCGTCCGATAGCGTCCTTCTCGTCGTATTGGACCATGAAGTCGTACTTGAGCATGTCGATGATTTCGCGTGCCTTCTCGGGAAGGCCGTCTTTCTTGACGAGAGGAAGCACAGCAGCCTTGTAGGGAGCCAGAACTGCTGGCAGGCTAAGCAAGGTGCGTGTAGAGCCGTCTTCGAGAGTCTCATCCTTGAGGGCATGGCTGAATATAGCCAGGAAGGTACGGTCGACACCTATAGAGGTCTCAATGACATAAGGTGTGTAGCTCTCGTTGAGCTCGCTGTCGAAATACTGAAGTTTCTTTCCACTGAACTCGCTGTGGCGGCTGAGGTCGAAGTCAGTACGGCTGTGGATACCCTCGAGCTCTTTAAATCCGAAGGGGAATTCAAACTCTATGTCAGTGGCGGCATTGGCGTAGTGTGCCAGTTTCTCATGGTCGTGATAACGATATTTTTCAGCTGGGATGCCAAGTGCGAGGTGCCATTTCAGGCGCTCCTCTTTCCAGTGCTTGAACCATTCCAGTTCGCTGCCCGGGCGTACGAAGAACTGCATCTCCATCTGTTCGAACTCGCGCATGCGGAAGATAAACTGACGTGCCACAATCTCGTTACGGAAAGCCTTTCCTATCTGTGCGATGCCGAAAGGAATCTTCATACGTCCACTTTTCTGCACGTTGAGGAAGTTGACGAAAATACCCTGTGCTGTCTCCGGGCGAAGGTAAAGGGTGTCGCTATCGTCGATAACCGACCCCATCTTGGTGGCGAACATCAGGTTGAACTGACGCACGTCGGTCCAGTTGCGGGTGCCGCTGACGGGGCAAACAATGCCGAGGTCAAGAATCAATTGTTTCAGACCTGCCAAATCGTTAGCATTCATCAGTTCCGCATATTTTGCATGAATCTCGTCAATCTGTTTCTGATGTTCCAAGACACGTGCATTGGTAGTGACAAACTGCTGACGGTCGAAAGCATCGCCGAAACGTTTCTGAGCTTTCTCGCATTCTTTCTTTATTTTTTCCTCAATTTTGGCGATATGGTCTTCAATCAACACATCGGCACGGTAGCGTTTCTTGCTGTCCTTGTTGTCAATCAGAGGGTCGTTGAATGCATCCACATGGCCGGAGGCTTTCCAAATGCGAGGGTGCATAAATATGGCGGAATCAATACCCACGATATTCTCATGGTATTGCACCATAGCTTTCCACCAGTATTGTTTAATATTGTTTTTCAGTTCAGTACCCAGTTGTCCGTAATCATATACAGCACCAAGGCCGTCATAAATTTCACTTGAAGGGAAAATAAAGCCGTACTCTTTAGCGTGCGATACAACCTTTTTAAATATATCTTCCTGATTTGCCATATATTATAATATTATATAATTTTATATACCAAATGGCAAAAATACAAATTTTTCGCGAAACGCCAGACACATTTTCGAAATGTACCGCTCAGAAAGTTGCTACAACTGGCTGCGGTGCATAGGACAATAAAGTCCTTACAGCTTTGCAGACACGATGGTCTCCGTAGAAATGGTGCTATCGAACAGGCCCACTTTCTTGGCATCTCCATGCTTGTTCACTCCTGTATAAGCAAGAGAGGCATCCTCATAGCGTCGGAATTTCAAGATAGCGTCGTTCATCTGGGCTCGGTTGAAAACACCAACCCGCAGCAGTAAATCAAAGTCGTCGATAGTAAGACCCGTGACACGCTCGAAGAGCGACGGTTCCAACTTACGGATGACATCCTCCAGACTCTCCTCGCGATAGTCGGTCAAGTACATGAATATCGGTATTCTGGTGGCGAACTTCATCAACTTTTCCTGCACTTCTCGCCGTTTCGAGCGGTATTCCTTCTCCTCTGCTGATAGTTCTTTTTTCTTCTTGGGATTTTTGTCAGTATCACCATCACGCTTGAGTTTTTTGATTTTATCGGCTTTATTGACTATGCTTTCGATGATGTCGCCTCCCAAAGCACGGAATCCTTCAATCTTCATGATAGTGGCCAATGCCTCTGGGTTGTTTAGCACTCGTCGCAGGGTTTCGTTGTCCACATTCACCAACTGGGCACTGTTCCATCTACGAGCCAACAGGGTACCACTGGTGCCGTTGTCCACAAAGTCGAGTATCTCTGTGGCGTCAACTCGTTTCATGGTGCTGCCGTCGAACTGCAGTATGGGCAGGAAATTGATAAACTCCTCCACCTTGTCGGTGATGCGGCGGTTGGGATCGACGCTGAGCTGATTGGCGTATGTCACCACCTCACGAAGGGCGCGGTTGGGGGCGAAGTCGAACACATAGCAGGTGCGTTTCAGTATCTCTTTCTGTGTCGGGTCGTCAACCTTGGGCGCCGTCCAAGGACTCTGCACACGGAAAGCCGTCTGGAAATAGGTCTCCGGCGACGAGCAGTTGCGCAGCATCAGAATTCCTCCAAGGGGTTTCAGAGTTACACCGGTGGTCAGTTTTCCACAGGTGAGCGTGATGGTTTTTGTCTTTAATGGATTTTCCCCCATGGCGTGACGCACAGGTTCCAATGCATCAAGCCCTATTCCCGCTTTGCTGCCGCTGCAGTTTACAACGGTATAGTTTTGATAAAAATTGTTGGCCGGACGAGCAAGCAATGCTTCCATAGCATCGCATGAGGCCACATTGGGCAGGAACCACATGGTGTGGTTGCACATATCCAGCAGGCGGGTATCTTCGAAAGGCAATGCTGGTTTAATGTTGAGTGGCGAGGAGTTGTCGCCAAAGATAGGTGCTTTGCCTCGGATGATATCAAGCCATTTCTGCACAGATTTCTCATGTACAAACTTCATCCCCTCAGCACGGAAGAATTCATTCAAGTCGAACCCGTCCATATCCCATTGCTCTATCATGGCTCCGAGGTCCTGCGGCATCTGGTAGGTCATCATCACCATCGTGGGCAGTTCGGCGTAGGGGTTGTTTTCTTCCGCCTCGTGCTTTCGCTTCTCTTCCTGCTCATCTTGATAGGTCCAGTTAAAAATCTGGTCTTCCATGAATTCGCCTGTGGCGAGGGCTCGGAACGGTGTGCCGCTGAGGTAGAGGAAATGCCTGCCTGTGATAGGCACCTCCTCGTCGTTCCACATACGGCCACCCTCCACATCGATGCCGCTTTCTGCCAGCACCTCGTCTTCCTCTTTCTGGCGGGCTTTCTCTTCATCGTCACCGAGGTCTAGCAGGGTTTTTGCACGACTGTTCCAGGCACCGAAGTGGTACTCGTCAAGCACTATCAGGTCCCAGTTGATGGAGTGCACCCATTCGTTCTTGGCTTTGATGCCCCCGAGGGCGTTCTTGCCGAGATAATCCTGGAAGGAACCGAATACGACAACCGGTTGCTTGCTGCTCAACTCACTGGGCATCGTGTCGCTGTGGCGGCTGTAGAACTGCCAACCCTCGAAGTCGCGGTGGCGCAGCAGGTCGCTGCTCCATGCCTCTTCGACGGCGGGCTTGAAGGTGAGTACCAGCACTCGTTTGGCTTTCATTCGCTTGGCCAGTTGGTAGGTGGCGAAGGTCTTGCCGAAGCGCATTTTGGCATTCCAAAGGAAGTGACTTGGACGGTCGGGTTCTTCGCTGTCCATGCGGGCGAAGTAGGAGGCAGCCTTTTCGACGGCATCTTGCTGCTCGGCACGCATGCGGTAGTCGAGGTCGCGTTCCAGCGAGGCCTGCTGGCGGTAGCGAACCGACTGATAGGCCGCCTGCGCCTCGCGCAGCGAACAGCGGCACCATTCGCCAATAAGTTCTTTGCCCATGCGGTGCAACAGGTCATGCAGGTCATTGTCGCTGAAAGTGTCGCCGCTGCCGTCGGCATAGAAGGCTGGTGCATGCCACTCCAGATGGTAGGTCTTGTGAGGCTCGGTGATGGGGTGCTGCTCGTCGATGCGCACGTTCACGTCCTTCCTTGTGGTTTGCCCAATTTTGAGCCACCCAGGGAACGCCTCGTCGCTGTACATGTAAATCTGCGGCACCATGCGCCGCTCTTCGGGCAGTATCTGTGTTATTGTCTGCATGGGTTCTTTGTGGGTTATATGATGCTTCTATGATCCTTCGGTGATGGTGGCTTACTCCATCGGGCGGATCATGCTCTCGATAAAGGCAATCTCCTTGTCGTCCAAACCATATTTCTTATACAGCATCTCGTCCGTCCACGGGTGGGAGAAGTCTTGAAGAGGAACAAACTGGTAAACTTTGGATGTGGCATCTTGTGAGATTTTTCTTAAAGACACCAAAAATCTAAAAAACTTAGTTTGTATATATGATTTAACATTAATAGATTCCTCCTTCTTATCAAAAGGGCCTATTAATATATATGTTTCCGAACAGCAAGTATCCTTGCCACCCAAAATTGGCTTATTTAATATTTGATGAGGAAAATCATCACCTGCATTATATGCTTTTGAAATGTATATTTTGAATTTTGATACCCACTCTTTATTTCTCTCTATCCTTGATCTCTTTATAAAAGCCGTTCCTCCCCTCTGATATATAACTATATCTTCTGACTCCTTGCAACAGTGACTTTCAATATTTGTTGGCAAACCAAATGGTTTTCTAGAACTTACAATGCAATCAAACGTATGCTCCTTCTTTTGAAGTACCTTGTCTAGTATTGATACAGCTTCATTTCTGCGAATGAAAACATCATTGTCCCCAATTTTCATAAAACGTGTAGATTCTGACAACTCTCCATTCGTTGTATGTGTGATTATATGACAGGCACCATTATAATCCCTATCCCATAAGAAGAAACATACTCCACCTTTTATTTCCACACCATTCCCAAAACAATCAGATGCGTTTAAATAATCTTCCAAATGCTTGAGTCGTGTGTCAGAAATCATAGTCGCTCTAAAATCATCTAATCCTTTCCCTCCGGCAAACCATCTGGCAGGGATAATCATGATTAAATATCTAGGATTAAGGTGTTTCGAATGCTCAATAAAATATTGGTATATGGGAGTAGCGCTTGCACTATTTCCTCCATCACTCATTTGGTATGGCGGGTTTCCTATGATCACGTCGAATTGCATACTTTTACTAAAAATTTCTTTTATGGGTTTATGGATAAAGGGGTAGGCATAGCTCTCGCGGGTGTCGGTGCGAAGGTACTCGCCTTTGCTGGCACCGCAATGTTCACAGCGGCCTTGGGCGTTCCATTTGTGCTGGCAGCGCTGATACCACACATTGCCGGAGTCGCTCTTAAAAGCCTCGCTGACGCTGTATTTGCCGTCGGCATGCTTGGAGCAGTAGAGCGTGCGGCGACTCATCTCGGCGGTGAGGTCGGTGCAGGCGATGCCGAACAATTGCTTGGTCATGATGTGGTCGATGCGCTGCTGCAGGTCGGGTATCTGCTGCTCCAATCCAGCCAACAGCCGCTTGGCGGCCTCGCGTAGGAAGACACCACTCTTGCAACAGGGGTCAAGGATGCGTGTCTTGGGACTGCTGAACAACTCCTGCGGCAACAGGTCGAGCATTCGGCTGGCCAATTCGGGCGAGGTGAAGACCTCGTCGCTGCTCAGATTGGCTAGACAATTGAGAATATCAGGGCTATAGGTCCCCACACTGCGCGACTTCGTCGCTTGTATGGGGTTATTGAGATTTGCTCTCTTCGAGAGCTTTAAGGAATTACTCTCGTTACTCATAAATCATATTTATATAGTTGGGTATAATGGACAGGAGGATACGACTTGACAGGTTCGTCAAAGTGCTGCGCTTCGCCTTGCTCATCGAAGAGGCTGTACTGATGGCTTTGCGTGACGAGGAAGTCGAACTGGAAATCGCGCCGTGCGAACTGCATGCTTCCGGCAATGGGAGTCCACTCGCTGAAGGTGATAGGACGATTGTCGAGTGTGCGGTAAGTCAGCGCATCACCACAGACAATGTTGCAATGCAACATATAGACAAGAGATTTGTAATAAGGAGTGTCGGCATCAACAGAACCATGATGCTGGGAAATGACATAATCAAGCAGCCTTTTGCGGCAGGCTTCCGCGTTGTCAGGCAGGATGTCTATCCCATAGCAGGAGCCTACCGCAATAAGACTCTGAAATTCCCATTCGGTTTGTGATTTGACAGAAGAAAGCAAGGATAGTTTGCGCCGCAGTATCTCAATTAGGAAATTGCCGTCGCCACAGGCGGGTTCAAGGAAACGGCTATCGAGTCTGAACGACTCGTCGCGCACCAGGTCGAGCATGGCGTTCACCTCGCGTGGATTGGTGAAAACCTCGCCATGGTCGGCCACCCGCTGGCGGCTTTTGATTTGTGATTTGTTTTCTTCAGATTTGGACATAAAAAAACCGCGAACTTTTTGTTGAGTTCGAGGTCCTAGGAAAACCTTTAGTGCAAACAAGAAAGCTCACGGTAAACTCCGCGAGCGTTTCTGCTTTCAATGTGCACTAAATGAACGAAATTTCCTAGGTTTCGAACTGCCAATGAAAAGCGAAAACGCTTTATCTATGTATGTCTATTATTCTAAACTACTTTCTATTTCAGTCAATTATGTTTTAATCCAACATTTGTTTCATCGCTGCAAATATAAAAAATATTTTCCACATTTATTATAACGTGCATTTTTTGCACGTTAATCGTGGGAATTGCTTATTTTTGTAATCGAAAAACAGGCAAGATGCCTTTCGCAACAGAAAGAAGATGAATGACTTTGCGGCTATAGACTTTGAAACGGCCAACGGGCAACGGTCGAGCGTGTGCAGCGTGGGCGTTGTTGTGGTGCGCGGAGGCGTTGTTACGGACTCCTTCTACAGCCTTATTCAGCCGGAGCCCAACTACTACAGCTGGTTTTGCCAGCAGGTGCATGGCCTCGGGCATGAGGATACCGACGACGCTGAGGTGTTCCCGCGGGTGTGGCAAAAAATCGAACCGCTGATAGAAGGGCTCCCATTGGTGGCACACAACGCCATGTTCGACGAGGGTTGTCTGCGGGCGGTGATGCAGGTGTACCAGATGGATTGGCCCGATTACCAGTTCTACGATACCCTCCGTGCTTCGCGCCGCCATTTCGGCAAACGTCTCCCCAACCACCAGCTGCACACCGTCTCCGAAGCCTGCGGCTACTGCCTCGAGCGGCATCACCACGCACTTGCCGACGCCGAAGCCTGCGCAGCGATAGCGTTAAAGATTCTCTGAGCCCGCTGAAAATCAACCATTAATCAACAAGGGGAGAATTCTAATCCGACAAACGAACGGATTTATTGTTGCCAATTCAAAAAAAACACATATATTTGCATTTTACCAACCTGTATAACACACAGGTCATAATACTAATATAGTCAAATTATTAATACGATATGAAAAAAGTATTTTCAACTGTCTTTTTCGCATTGGCAATACTATTTTGCAGTAATGCCTCAGCGCAGATAAGCCATGGCGGAGAGCCTCTTTTTAACCAAGGCATTCAAAGAATAAAGGCACCCATTGTGACACTTGCCACGTTGGACAACGACAAATATCTTCAAGAAGACCTAAACCAGGTCAAAGGTGCAAGTCCTCTTCGTGTTGCCATAGCTCAGCAATGCGATATTGATGTGCTCGCCGAGTCGAAAGTAACCAAAGACAACAACGGAACACACTACACACTGGCAATCAATTCTCCGGGAGCGACATTCGTTTCATTTGACTTTTCTGTTTTTGAACTTGCCGAAGGCGCAACCCTTTTCTTCTACGACCAAAGCGGCGAATTTGTCCTTGGCTCATTCAACAAAAGCGACGTAAAGGACGATGGAACATTTTATACTCAGGCCATTCCCGGCAGTGTAGCATATATTGAATATAATGTTCCCCTCGATACAGAGCCCGGAAAAATCATCCTCAGCGAGGTCAGTCACGGTTACAAGAACATTTTTCAAACCATAAGCAATATTTATGACGATGCCGAGTCTCAACTGAAAGGTTCACATGGTCATGCAGAAGGCGATTGCCATATCAACGTTGTATGCCCCGAAGGTGATGACTGGCGTGACCAGATTCGCTCAGTAGTTGCTATTGAAATCAAATCATCAATAGGCTCATTCATGTGCAGCGGTGCACTTATCAACAATACCGCACTCGACCGCACGCCATATGTTCTTTCCGCATACCACTGCCAAGACGAGGGAGAAATCGGCACACTGCGTGGCTTTGTGTCCTATTTCCTTTACCAGACCAATTATTGCAACGGCGCCTCTGGATCGGGAAACAAATCTGTAACAGGAGCTCAAATTAAAGCAAAATACAGCTACAGTACAGGATCCGACTTCCTCTTGCTTCTACTCGACTCCAGTGTCCCCGACAATTACACGCCTTATTATGCCGGATGGGACCGCAACAATGTCGCCTCACCTGAACCCGGTGTATGCATACACCATCCCGGCGGTGACTATAAAAAATTATCTTTCCCACGTACCATCTCACGTTTAATGGGCTCATACATCAACTTCTATCAAGTAAACTGGTATACCGGCACTGCGAACAAAGGTGTAACAGAGCAGGGCTCCTCCGGATCTCCCCTGTTCAATGCCAGCAAACGTATCATCGGCCAACTTTATGCAGGATCAAGTGCCTGCGACAATATGGGTGGAGCTGACCTCTATGGACGTCTCTACATTTCATGGACTGGGAACAACGCCGACAATAACAGTCTCAGACCTTGGCTTGACCCTGAGAACACAGGCGTCTCGGTTCTTGATGGACTCAACTACACCGACAATACCGGAATTGACGATGTACAAACAAGCCGCAACAAAAGCCTGAAAGTTTATCCCAACCCTTGCAAAGGAACCGTACGTTTTGACATTGACGCCATAGGAGATGCCAACTATAAAGTATTCGACCTGAACGGTCACTGCGTAAAAGAGGGACGTACCATCCTTACGTCGACAGTACAAGGTATAGACCTGAGCACTCTTTCAAAAGGAAGCTATATACTTAAGATTTACACCTCGGCAAATATCTATTCGGCAACGATAGTATTATTATAGTCCATCGTCATTCCTGCCGAAACAGTCAACAAATCGCCCTCGCTGAAAATGCGGGAGGCGATTTGTTGTAATTGCACCGGTGTAACCGATTCCACCGCGGAGATATAGTTCTCTGTGAACTGTTCCGTGACGCCCGTGACAAACTGTTGACGGAAACGCTCGGAGCGTTCAAATATGCCGTCAATACTCCTCATAAAGTCACCCATCATGCAGCTACGCACCAGCTCCAGTTCGTCGGCAGATATATGTTCTTTTCGCAGACACTCCAGTTCATGCATTATCTCCTCCAAGGCCGGCTTTACCTTACTTGAAGAGACATCGCTGACAATATAAAACGCTATACTGTCACGGAAAATCCTCGTCTGCGAATAAATGCCATAAGTATAGCCCTTATCTTCACGGATGTTTGTCATCAGACGTGAACCGAAATAGCCGCCAAGGACTGTCGACAGAACCATAAAACGGGCATACTCCATATCATCCCATTTGTAAGGAAGCCGCCGCCCAACGCAGAGTGTGTTCTGCACCGCACCTTCCACCTGCTCCTCTATCAGGCCTGTAGCCGACTTTGACGGGGCAGGTATACTGAAATTCCATGGTTGTGGTGACTCTCCGCAGCCAAACGTTGTTCCAAAAAGAGCAAGGACCTCGTCTGTGACATTGCCACTGAGAACAAAAACAGCATTGCGTAGATGATGGAACCGGCTATGAAAGCTGCGTACATCGTCGACCGTCAGACTGTCGATGTCTGAAAGGGTGGCAAAACGTCCCTGAGGATGATCCTTTCCATAGAGGCCTCTGTAAAAGAGTTTACGGGACACATACGAAGTCTTCTGCATGGCCGTCTGTATCTTCTGTCTGTACTTATTGATATAGACCGCGAATTCCTCATCAGGGTAAGTCGCCTCGGTTATCATTTCGTGTAGCAACGGCAACAGTTGAGCGATATAGCGTGAGAGTGTATAAACAGTCACTGTCGCCGAGACCTCATCATTGTTTTTTTCGATGACGATGCCGCGAAAATCCATAAACTCAGCAATCTCACGAGCGGTATGCCGGCTTGTCCCTTCGGTAATCAACTGAATAGAGGCAGCCGATTGCATCAATTTGTCTTGCATTACCGTTCCGGCATTGAAAAGTATATCTATCTTAACAATATCAATATGACTGTCAGGAAAATAATATAATATATTGCCATTGGGCATCGTATATTGTAGCGGGACAAGGCCGTCGCGATCGATAGAGAAAGTGGACATGGGTGATGTAAGATGTATGAGGTATGAGGTTTGATGTGTTTTGTATATTGCCTAAAAATTCACTGTCAACTTGAAATTAAGCTGTCGGGCGGTGAGGTAGTTCGGAACTGGATAATATTGGTTCGAATAGTCGGCCACCCAAATGTAAGACACCACGTTTTTGTAGTCAAACAGGTTGAATACCTCCACAGAGACCAAAATATCGTCGAGGTAACGCATTATTCGGCTGTCCTTGACACGCATAATCCTGGACAATTGGATCGTATTGCCCCAATCGACACGGAAATAAGGTGGATAGCGATGGCTTTCAGAAAAGTCACGCTGTGTGGGATAAGTAAACGGCAAACCGCTGCCCACAATGAAATTAAGTGACATTCGCCAGAACGGAAGATTGGGCAGATAGTCCTGAAAGAAAAGTTTGAAATTAATGCGTTGGTCAGTAGGCCTGTTGAGCCATCCGTATTCGTCGCCGACAATATCCTCTTGCGTTTTCATCAGGGTGAGCGATGCCCATGACTCAAGTCCTTCAACAACTTCACCGCTGAGGCGCATAGAGAGGCCAGTGGCATAACCGACAGCGCTGTTGGCTGCATCGTAGCGTATTCTCAGATTTTCAATACGGTATGGAATGAGGTCGGTCAAGTACTTATAATAGATATCGGCAGTAAACTTGAACGGGCTGTCTCCAATACGAAAATTCCAGTCCATGGTGCCGGAAGTCTGGTAGGAGCGTTGGCTGCAGATGGCATGATTGAGAGTACCGTCATCATAGCGGTATTCGCGATAGAATGGAGGCTGACTGTACACACCGGCGGCAAGACGGAAAAGGATATCGCGTTTGAGTTTGGGCTTGTAGTTGAAACTCAAACGAGGCGAAAGGAGTATTTTGCGATTATGCGGAGAGGTTACATCAAAAGCAGAGGAGACGGCGTAGTTGGAATAATTTCCATTTGGATTATCTTTCGAGAAATCAATATCGTACCAGTGTGCCCTGATGCCGGCAACAAGCGAAAAGAAATCGTCACGCTTGTTATAGAAGTCGATATTACGCTGAAGAAATGCCGTGATTCTATATGTCGAAACAGTGTGGTTTGTACGGCAGAAAAGCTGCAAGACTGGAGCCTGCGGCATATTGGCAGAATCGCCCGGAACGGGTATTACTATCGGCACCGCATATCCCGCCGAGTCGACCCACTTCCATTCTCTCATCCGGTCGCGCACCTGCTCATATTGAAATTTTGCACCCCAGTTCCAATTGCCCATCCTGGCATAACGGGAACCCTTTAATTCCGATGAAAAAATGTTTGTATTGAGATAATTCCTGGCATGTTCAAGAAATGAACCTATTCCTCTGTCGAAACGCTCGGTCGTGCCGTCTTCGGAGATGTTGCCAACATTCAATTCATAAAGCATGAACTGGGCAAGGATATCATACAATTCCGCTTCGCGATTAGTTTGAAACGAGTTGGTCCATCTCAATCTGAGGTCGCTGTTGGGATGCCAGTCTGCAGTAAGTGCCGCCAAGGCTGTGCGGTAGCTGTCACGCTCCTCACCCTCATAGTATACATCGAACTGCATAACCTCCATAAAGCCACCAAACGTAGTGGTTTGCGATTCCGGCACAAGACCATACAAGTTACGGGTTGCGACAGAGAGGAGCTGCAAATCAAGGGCTTCGTTGACCTTATACGAGAGCAGTGCCTGGATATCAGTATACGAAGTGGTATAGTTGCCTTTCGTGTCAAGAGATCGGAATATATAGCGGTTTGAGTGCTGGCGGGCACCGACGGCATAGGAGAGCCTGCGTCCGACCAAGCCTTTGAGAGTAAGCGATGCACCCAAGAAAGATGCAGAGAACTGTCCCGATGTAGAATGGAAAAGAGGTCGGACAACAGTGTCCTCTATCGGGTATGGGATGCCATAAGTAATGTCAAGCACCGAGGCCATACGGTCACCGTATGTAGCGTCGAATCCGCCCGGGGAAAAGAGGATATTGCTTACCAGGTCAGGGTTGATTATCGAGACACCCTCCTGCTGTCCATTGCGGACAAGCATCGGCCTATAGACCTCCACATTGTTAATATACACAAGGTTTTCGTCGAACGAACCGCCACGCACCGAATACTGCGACGACATCTCGTTGCTTGAACTCACGTCAGGCAATGTCTTGAGAAGCGACTCCACCCCACCCTGCGGCCCTACAGTATTTTCCAGACGTTCCACATCAATAGAAGTAAAAGTGGTCGTTCTGGTTTTCTCGTTAGTGATAGTAACCTTATCGAGTTGTCTTGATGACTGCCGCAGAATAAAATTCATCCTCACGCTCCCCCCTTGTGGAACACTGATACGAATCAGGGTATCTATGGAGGCGTAACCAGTATAGCGTACGTTAATCGCCAACAGGCTGTCTTTCGGCAGACGCAGAGAATAGTTTCCTCCTTCATCAGTTGTTGCCCCCCTCACAGGGTCAAGACTGGTTGCAGCGACAGTTGCATACTGGATGGGGGTCCCGTCGGAAGACAAGACCTGGCCATGCAGCATAGTCCACTCCTGGGCATGTATTTCGAAAGGCAATACCCAAAGGACGAAGAGAGCAATTAAGGCGACGTGTCTTGAAAAATTCATCGCTGCATTAACGAAAAGAGAAAAACTTTATTGTTATCCAAACAATAAATAAAGTGAAACAACGTTTTTGTAAACCAGATGGCCAATGTGAACAATTTCCCATTGGCATGGGGGAAACAGGCTAATGAAAAAAACAACACTTATCATAATGCTTTTGTCGTTCTTCGGGATGGTGTCTGCACAAGGGTTGAGGCTGACATTCACCTCTATGTCCGATGCCAAATTTTTCGTGTACATTAACGGCAAACTGCAAAACGAGCGTGCGTCCGGCATGGTCACAATAAACGACCTTGAAGACAAGGACTATCATGTGCGTATAGTCATCGACGACCCCTTCGAGATAGCTGTGACGCAGACAATTCGTCCTGCCCCCAAACGCAGTGACTACACCGTGCAGTTCAACGCAGTACGCGAAAGGGTGTACCTGAAACTCGCCAAAGTGCAACGCGACGAACCCTTATGGCAACCGGAAGAGACCGAACAAAGCACTACCGTTGACAACAACAGCGAAGAGAAGCCAAAGAGCCGAAGCCGCACCACTATAAAACGTACAAGTTTTGAAGACACTGCCACCCAACAAGTAATCAACAAAATAAGGACAAAGACACTACAGTGATTGAAACATAAAGTAAGCATCATGAAATACCGCTTTTTATTACTCGCATTGCTTTGCATGGGTTTTGTCTGCAACGCGCAGAACAGAATCGACAGCCAAGGTCGTCGTCAAGGTCATTGGATCAAGACCGACAAAGACGGCAGCCGCATCTTTGAAGGAGACTTCCAGGACGGCAAAGAGATTGGAACGTTCAACTACTACTACCCTGACGGGACATTGAAGATCCGCAATACTTTTATTATCCCCGGCCGCTATTGCCGTCACGAAGCCTTCAACGCCAAAGGGAAACTTCTGGCGACAGGCTATTACGACCAGAAAAACCGCGACAGCGTATGGAACTACTATAACGAAGAGGGCCAGCTCATCAAGATAGCAAGCTACCGAATGGGAATAAAACATGGCAACCATGTAATCTTCAAAGCAAACGGCGACACCGCCGAGGTCTCCGGCTGGGCCGACAACCACCGTCATGGACGCTGGTGGAAACGTATAGGAGAAAAAGGATATATTACAGGACACTATGAGAAGGGCCTGATGCAGGGAGTCCTTGTAGAATACGACTCCGACGGACGACTGGCTCGCAAAGGAAACTATAACGGTGGACTACGCGACGGGAAACAGCTCTATTACGAGAGAGGAAACCTTACAGTGGAAGAGATATGGGATAAAGACATCATGATCGACCGTAAGATACTGCTTCACTGCCCCAACGCCCGAATGCAGTCCATTCACAGCATAGCATACATAATTCCCAAAGGGACAGGAAACACATTGGTTTACCTGAACGACGGCACAAAGCTTTCATGCGACGAAAGCCTCGAAACACTTAACGAACGTGTTGGACACGACACATTTGTCATCATCGACCGCAAGGCGCGCATCCTCGCCAACACAGGCAGCATCATTGGATTTGACAAAGACAGCGACGGACGCATCATTTTGGATTTGTCTCCCAAGCCCCCATTCACAATCTTCCCCGACGAGGAATGCATAAAGATGGTTCGCTCGTTGAAACGTCTTGACCAGCTTGACTGAGGATAAAGAAAAAACTGGAGTGAAGACCATTGCGTCACACACATTAGGTTGCAAACTCAACTTTGCTGAAAGTTCGTCGATAGTACGATCATTCACCCTCGCAGGATGGGAGCATGTGGAGTTCGACCAACGCGCCGACCTATACGTTATAAACACCTGTACTGTTACGGCCATTGCTGAAAAAAAATGCCGGACAGCGATACGTCAGGCCGTCTCGAAGAACCCCGATGCCATCGTGGCCGTTATCGGTTGTTTCGCACAAAACACAGCTGACGAGATAGCCAAAATCGAAGGAGTTGATATCATCCTCGGCAACGACAAGAAACATGACCTGCTGCACTACGTCAACGACTATTTGGAAAAGAAACAGGCTTTGTCCTCCACTCAGATATCCACACCCAAGTCGTTCTGTCTTGCCTACTCTCACGCAGACCGTACAAGGACATTCTTTAAGATTCAGGATGGATGCGACTATTTCTGTACCTACTGTGCCATACCCTTTGCTCGTGGCAGGTCCCGCAGTGCCACGGTAGAAGAGACCGTAATGATGGCTCATGAGATAGCAAGCAGCGGAGCGAAAGAGGTGGTACTGACAGGAGTGAACACCGGCACTTTCGGACAACAGAACGGAGAAACATTCCTGCAACTGCTGTTAAAACTGGATGACATCGACGGCATTGAGCGCTACCGCATATCAAGCATCGAGCCGAACTTGCTGACCGAGGAGATAATACGCTTTGTCGCACATTCAAAAAAATTCCTTCCCCATTTCCACATCCCTCTTCAGGCAGGGAGCGACAACGTGCTGAAGCTAATGCACAGGCGTTACGATACGGCGTTTTACTCACACCTACTCGAGACAATAAAAGGTCTGATGCCCGATGCCTGTATCGCCGCCGACATTATGGCAGGTTTCAATGGTGAGACCGACGAGGAGTTCGAGAAAGTAAAAACCTTTGTAAACAGCCTTCCGATATCATACCTGCATGTTTTCACATTCAGTGAAAGACCCAATACCGCAGCCCTGAAAATGGACGGTCGCATAGATATCCATCACCGTCGTGAACACAGCCGACAGCTGCAGGTGATATCCGACGAAAAGAAACGGCTGTTTTACATGAGCCAGAAAGGGAAGACACGACCCGTACTTTGGGAAAGCGACGTCAAAGCCGGATACATGTACGGTTTTACCGACAACTATATTCGTGTTCGCCGCCCATACGACCCATCTTTGGTCAACACAATTACCGAATTCACTATAAGTAACGGTTAAAGGTTAACGGTTAAAGATTAAAGAGAGAAGTTAAATGGAGATGGTGGGGAGTTAAGGGGAGTTAAGGACAAATGTATCTGGTCGAATTGTATTGTCCCTTTAACTTCCAGCGCGAAGCGCGATAACTTCCCTTAACTTCTTTGACTCCACATTGTAACGGTTAAAGGTTAACGGTTAAAGATTAAAGAGAGAAGTTAAATGGAGATGGTGTGGAGTTAAGGGGAGTTAAGGACAAATGTATCTATTCGAATTGTATTGTCCCTTTAACTTCCAGCGCGAAGCGCGATAACTTCCCTTAACTTCTTTGACTTACCATTGTAATAAAAGAAGCTTTTTTACTCATAGTCAGCATAATATTTTATCGCATCGCTACAGCTTATTTATTATTTGTTTCTAAAATAATCTTGATATTATTTTTTTTCTTAAATTTGCAATTTATTCTTTTCATCATATACCAATTATCATTTTAAAAAACACAAAATTATGAGCGGACTATTCGGAGTCGTCACACAAAAACCATGTGCCACCGATCTTTTTTACGGCACAGACTATCACTCCCATCTCGGTACACGCCGTGCCGGTATCAGCACCAACGACAACGGTGTAATGCACCTTAACATCCACAATATCCAAAACTCATATTTCCGTACAAAGTTCAGCAGCGACCTGCACGAAATGTTAGGAAACATGGGTATAGGAGTCATTAGCGACACCGACCCTCAACCGATTGTAGTCAACTCTCACTTAGGACGTTTTGCAGTATGCACCGTCAGCAAAATAAGCAACATCGGAGACCTTGAGCAGTACTGTTTGAAACAACGTCAACAATTCACCGAGCTAAGTATGGGTGGCACCAACCCTACGGAACTCATTGCGCTTCTAATCACTCAAGGGAAAGACTTTGCAGACGGCATCAACAACGTATACCGCCATGTCAAAGGAAGTGTGTCGATGCTTATTCTTACCGACCACGGCATCATCGCAGCCCGCGACTACCTTGGACGTACCCCTCTCGTCATCGGACGACGTGGAACGGACTATGCCGTTGCCTCTGAGAGTCATTCCTATATCAACCTCGGTTACCAAACCGTACGTTATGTCGGTCCCGGAGAAGCCGTTCTGATTTCTCCTGAAGGTCTCACGCAGCTAATTGCACCGTCCGAAAAAATGCAGATATGCTCATTCCTGTGGATTTATTACGGCAATCCCGTGGCTCAGTACGAAGACATCAATGCCGAAGAGGTGCGCTACCAGCTCGGACTTGCAATGGGGCAAAATGATGATGTTGAAGCCGACTATGTATCTGCCATCCCCGATTCCGGTATCGGAATGGCTTTAGGTTATTCTGCAGGTAAAGGTATACCTTACAAACGAGGCATCTTGAAATACACTCCGACCTGGTCTCGCAGCTTCATGCCCGTCAACCAGGAATCGCGTAACCTGGTGGCAAAGATGAAACTTATTCCCAGCCGCAAGGTTCTCGAGGGAAAGGATGTTGTCTTCTGTGACGACTCGATAGTGCGTGGCACACAGCTTAAAGACCAGGTTAAAATGCTTTACAGCTCCGGAGTTAAACATGTACACATACGTATTAGCTGTCCTCCTCTGATACACGGATGCACCTATCTGAATTTTTCCGCCTCCAAGACAGACATGGAACTTATCGCACGACGCTGCATCGAAGAACTTGAAGGCGGACAGATTCGCAACCTCGAGGCTTACCGCGACGATACCACGCCACAGTATGCTGCCATGGTTGAGAAAATACGCCAGCATGTAGGTGTCGACACTTTGAAATTCAACAGTCTCAAAACAGTGGCAGACGCCATTGGCCTTCCTAAAGACCGCATCTGCACACACTGCTTCGACGGTTCAAGTTACGACATCAGCTGCCCAGACCTCAACCAGTTGTCCATACAAATGGATTGAACTGACAAATGGTTAAAAGATACATACTGCTGATTCTCGCCTTAGGTGCGTTTACAGCGTGGGGACAAAAACCCCATGTCAAGGAATCGGTAGTGCGTATCAGCGCACGATATCTCTGCTCCAGCTATAATGTCGACGGAAGAATTTTCGATAGCGACGAAAGCCTGACAGCCATACTTGACAGCCTTCAAAAAGTGCAGCCGGACTCCTACCCCATCATGGGACAGTGGTGTCGAGTACAACGAATGCGTATCAACCGCATGAAAAACAGTCTGGAAGAATACCAACGAGACGGCGAATTGATATGGCTTGACTCCACCCACTGCGTCATCGATGCCCCTGCATTCATTACCCAACTTGGGGAGATGGCGACCCTGCTGCAAACCAAGTCAGAGGAATTCGAACAACTTGAGAAAGAACGCATTGAGGCCGAACGTAAAGCGGCTGAGGAACGGGCACGTGCTGAGGCACTACGCATACAACGTGAGAAGGACAGTCAACTGGCTTTGATAAAAGACACCATACGCAACCTACACCGTTCCGTCACAACCATCTGCGATGCCCGAGGCGAAAGTGACAAAATCCGCGTAAAAGAGCTCAAGGAGATCTACTACGCCTACCTCTCGGTATACAACCGCTACGACCTCACAGACGTGACAACCACCGATTTGCATTTCAAACAACTAACGGAGTTATGCCAATTCCAGCACCATCTGCTTGACAGCGTACTTGGTCCCAACTCATACGCCGAGAGGATGGAGGAATTCAAAAACACCTTACACCTGCATGCAGGTAAAGACCATGCCGATGTAAACAAGTCGTATCTACGCGTTTTCAAGAAAATTCAAATACCCATAAATTTCAAATCCATAGCTGAATACAACACCTATGTGTCGCAGCTACGTGAACTGATGGCAGTACAGCAAAGCTATCTCGAAGTCATCCGTCTACGGGACACTATCTCAAAAAACAGCACAACGCTAGCCTTGCAGTGTTCCAAAGGGCACAAAGAAATACTAAACTCTTACAAGGAAATCCTCAGCGAACAAAACACGGTGCCTGCATACGCAACGCTGGTCTCTGCGAATAAATTCATCGACAACCTAAACGATTTTATCGAGATACAGCATCTGTACAGCGGAGCCATTGTGAGAATGGAAACAATCGATAAACGAGGAGACTCCATTGTATCGCTATGTACCAAAAATATCAGCGATATTGGCAATGCATACAAAGAGCTTCGTACAAACACCGACCTTGTACCCCGCTTCATTAACAGAGCCAGTGCGGAGCGATACCATGAAATCCTTGACCAGTTTGAAGAGTTGCAAAGCCTCTACGTGACTGTTATTGATATCAGGAAAAAAATTGACAAACGCGGGGTGACAATAACATCCAACAAAAACGCACCGCATGGACTTATAGCAGGCTACAAGCAGATGGTCGCCTATACAGACTTCACACCGCGCTTCACAACCGCACGAGGAGGAAACGACTTTATCAAGACGTTGAACCATTTTATCGAGCTACAAGAAAAATTTGTCGAAGTCAGCAGTCGAAATAGCACTATTGTCAACAATACCAGACAATTCAAGACAGCCTTTAAGGATTACCACAACATTTACAAAGCTTACGAAAGGCTGATGAAGAGCTACGACTACGAGTTAAACATTATTAATGAGGCCGACATCAACAGCTATCTGAAACACCAAGAGATGGTGCTCGCAATGCAGAAACGATTCTTAGTTCTTGCCAACTCTCTGGAAAAAGAGGATTACGACAACCGCCTGAAACGAGTGCGGGACCCAGAGAAGATTAAACTGATTATGGGCGTGAATTAAGTGACGAAGACACCGAATTGGCATAGATATCGATCATCAATGACCTGATTTTTCCGTCGTCGTATCTGGACAAATGCTCCAAAAATTTCTCTTTGGCAGCATTGTCATATTTATCGGCAAAAGCATTTTTTCCTGCCCTAATATCGTAGGCTATATAGTTGTTCGGCATATTTTTATAGCCCTGATGTATTCGCCCGTCGATAAGTGCAGCAAGCCATTTGAAGAAATCGCCGTCATCCTTTTTGTATTGTTTCAGATCTTCTGCATCGATTGGTTTACATATAGAGATATGTACATCGCCCTTAGGTTGCATAATGCCGGTGATGACACTGTTGAGGTCCTCGTTTTCCGATTTATGGTAGACCCCGTCGACAGTCAATGAAAGCTCCCTGGCTTTCAAATAATCACATGGTTCCCATTCGTATGATATAGAAACAGGGACAATATGGAGTTCCTCTATATTAGATATGAGGTCGCCCTTACCGCTGTGGGCGAACATTTTCAGCAACGACGGCTCCGTCTGGTCATATCCGTTCTTGGTACGACCGTTACGCTGGGCAATCCATACCGATTCATGACGGGCGGTTATGACATATCGCATATAGGCTGACACCAATGCCATGCTTGAATAAAAACTGCGAAGAGAGCCACCGCGTTCCACCTTGAACATTTTGTTTATACGCCCCAACTCAATAACCAAAGGATGACTCATCAAGTTGGCACCGAATGTGATATGGCATGTCTGCAAACCCATGTTATGCAGCACCTGCTGCAGCAAGAAAGCGTCAAGCGTAATGTCTCTGTGATTTGAAACGAAAAGCGAAGGCTTGCCGGATTGAATGTTTTCAGTGCCGCAATATGCAAATTTGCCCACCGAGAGCTCCTCTATCCTATGAATTGCGTCGTACATAAACGATTTTTGCAGCTCGTCCACCGTCTTCATAGACAAAAGACGGCTCTTGACAGCCTCAACATCAGTGTCGGGATATACAAATGAGGCAAGCTTAGGGAAAGAGGCATCGCCCACAAGCCTGTCCAATGCTGCGGGCAACTCGTCCTGTGTATAAGGTCTTATTGTATCAAACTCTTGCGGATAATAGTCTGGCATGATCGGGATTTGGGTAATTCAGTTTTTCTTTCTTAAGTCAATAAATTTCACAGGCTTTCTACTCTTCTCAGGGAAATTGATACGGTGTATTTCGTCGGAAGGGAGGATTTCAATCTTTGGAGCTACGCGAATACGTGAACGGAAACGGTCCTTGAGCTCCTTGACGACATTATCCTCATTCATATCCGCATTTCTAAGTCCCACTTTTACAACCACATCATCTGTGCCTGTATCATTCGTGTCTACATATATCACGTAATTTTCCACATAGTCGGTATTGTCAAGAACATCATTGATAGCCGGCGGGTAAAGTGTGGTTCCTTTCAGCTTAATCATGTTGTTCTTTCTTCCAATCAGAGGTGTCAGACGATATGAATAACGCCCGCATTTACACTGGGAAGTGCATTTAGCTGCGACATCGCCGGTGCGGAAACGCAAGAGAGGCATACCTTCAACGCCAAGGGTGGTGACGACAATCTCACCTGGCTCACCGTCGGGTACAGGCTTATCGTCTTCGCCAATTATCTCAACAATAATAAGTTCAGGATGCACATGGCCACCCATACCATATTCACACTCGGAGAATGTGGCCGACATCTCCGTCGACGAGTAAGTGGCAAAAAGCTTCACTTCAGGCCATTTCTCTGTGATACGACATCCCAACAGGTTAAGTTGGAAATTCTGGTCGCGCAGACCCTCGCCGATACCAATAATACGACGTACGCTGGAGTTACGGTAGTCTATGCCGTGCGACTCAGCATATTCTATCAGCCTCAGTATAAACGACGGAACGCACATGATGGTATCAGGATGAATACGCTGGATAGTGTCCCATTGCAATTCAGGAATGCCGTTGCCCACCCTTATGATTGAAGCGCCCAGCTCTCTTATTCCCAAAAAATAGGCCAGACCAGCCATGAAACGCTTGTCTATGGTAGTCATCAGCTGCAGTATATTGCCAGGATGAAGACCGGCGCAGGCAAACGATTTCTTTTCGTTATATGCAAGACGCTGAAGATCAAGCTCGGTACAGGCGAAGGTAACAGGGTCGCCCAACGTTCCTGAAGTGGTGATATAGTCTATTATTTTTTCTTTGGGGCAACAGAGTATATCCTGGCTGTGAAGCTGGAGGTCTCGTTTTGTCGTGAAGGGTATTCGCGTCAAGTCTTCAAGATGCTTGATAGTGGAGATATCTATGTGCTCCCTTTCGAACATCCGACTGTAAAAAGGGGATTTTTCCTGAAGATATTGCAGGGCTTTCTGCAACAGTTTCTCCTGAAACTCTTTTATTTCCTGAGGCGACTTATATTCTATATCCATATCCAGAATACCAAATTAATATTCAACAATAAAAAGGTTTTTCAGCCATTTCAAGAACGACCATTTCCATTCGCGGCTTTGCGAGGAGCCTTTCGATTCGTTGACACCGAAGCCGTGACCTCCTGTCTGGAATAATTGATAGAAATGAGGTACATTGTTGGCTGTCAACGAAGAGTCAAGCAAAGGGTAGTTGCGATAATCTACAACGGGGTCATCGACACATCCTATAAGGAACACCGGCGGACATTTGTCTGTCACCTGACGCTCAATAGACCACCTGTCCATCCGCGAAGCTGTCTGCATATGTCTCTCTCCAAGAAGTCCGCGCCGCGAACGTTTATGAACACACTCCTCTGTCATCGTGACGACGGGGTAAATGGCACCGACAAAGGCAGGCTTTATGCCGTTCTTTGTCACTGCCTGACTCAACACGAGGTGTCCTCCTGCCGAAAAGCCGACCATGCCTATATGGTCTGGGGTCAACCCATATTCTGCGGCATTGTCCCGAAGCCACCTCAAGGCCGCCTGGCCGTCGTTATACATGTCTGGAGCGACATTCCCACGGAAACAGATACGGGCGTGAGAGAACCACGACCACCATCCGGCGACACGATAGCGAAGGACAAAGGCACTAATACCATTCTCTTGAAAAAACTTGGCCACCTCCACACCTTCATTCTCATAATCAAGCCAGCAATAACTGCCTCCCGGACATACAATCACAGCGACATCAGAACCCTGCACAGGATATAACTCAAGAGTGACCTTTCTGCATTGACTCGAATCATCAGGATAGAGACGAACGACAGCCTGTCCCTCTACAGAAAGGACAAACACAAGGAAAAGACTAATGACGACAAACCGTTTCACTGGGATTTTGCTATATAAATATCAATCGTCAAAAATCTTTTTCACCTCCTCGGAAGTGAGTTGGCGATACATCTTGCCCTTTTCAGCCTTGAAGTCAACCTCGAAATACTCTTCATCATAAAACGAGAGTTTTGAGTTAGTGTCGGGATTGCATTCGATGTACTTAATATTGGAAATATCCAAACCTTTAGCCTTGCATATCTGTTCGGCGAGGGATTGTCCCGCATAAGTCACGGATGTACCTGGGTTATCTTGATACAATTCAGTCACAATGACATACGTCACACCGTCACGCTGCCTAATCTTAAGGCCACAACAGGAGGGCATATCCCATTGGCCGTTAAATTGGAATATCTCGTCGTAATATTTTTCTGAAACCCGCATTTGATTAATATTAATACACCATGATTCTGTTACTTACTTTTGAGACGCACCTATATTGCGGACCACATCGTGACCAAACGATTTGTTTGCCAGTGCCCTGTTGCGTGGGCGGTAAGTACCCTCCTCCATTTCACGGAGAGCGACATTGCAAAACAGGCGGAACATCTTCTGCTCCTGGCTCTCGGAAGCATAGAAATGCTTCCATGCATAGTCATATACGTCCTGCAGCTTTTCAGGGGTCATGTGTTTGGGCTGGAAAACCACTTGACCGGCATTATAATGATCCCAATCAAAGTCGAAGATACGACCCTGACGAAGGAGATCGTCATACGATTTGGTGTGGGGGAAAGGAGTGAGAACCGTGAATTCCGCAAGGTCAAGGTCTATCTCGCCGAGGAAATCGATAAGACGCTTGCAGTCATCTTCTGTCTGGTTGTCGAGGCCGAGAAGTATGGTGCCTTCCACACCTATGCCATAGTCATGATAGCGTTTCACGCGCTCCTTGATATAGTCAGATGTGTCGTAAACAGCTTGATAAACATACCAGGCTCCAGCTTTGGCAGCCAAATCGAGCACTTCTGGATCGTCCTCTATGGTATGGCTTATCCATTTTTTCTTTAGAGGAGCTATTGCCCTGAAGAGTTCTTTTTCCCATTCTTTGTTCTGAGCCAATGAATTATCGACAATAAACAACCTGTTATTATCGATGGCAGCCATATCCTCAACCACTTTGTCTATAGGACGAGGACGGAACTTGCGCCCACCCAGATAGGAGACAGCACAGGGATAGCAGCTGAAACGGCATCCGCGGGAGGCATGGAAAAGGTCTACCATCTGTACACCTTTATGGTTGTAAAGATCACGTTTGTAAAGATCGCGTCTACAAGGTCCCACACTTTCAATGGGAGGTTGATTGCCCATAAAATTGTAGACCTTCTTGAGACAACCGTTTTGCCAATCAATGATCTGCTGTTCCGAACGTCCTTCCGATTCACCCAGCAACACACTATCCATGTGGTTCACCATCTCATCGGCATGAAGCATGGTGGATATTCCACCTGCCAGCACCTGCTTGCCTCTGCGATGATACTCGTCGGCAATAGCCCACGAGCGCTTCACCTGTGTGCTTAGCATAACCGAAACGGCTACGAGATCGCAATCCTCATCAAAGTCAATCTCCTCAACATTCTCGTCAGTAAACGAAATATCGACATAATCCGGCAGGGTTGCTGCATAGGCGACAGGCCCATGAGGCGGAAGATTGAAGGTAGTTTGGCCTCTCAACTTCTGCCATTTGGGATATATCAGTTTCAGTTTCAACCTGTTCATTGCATTTTTATAATATTGTATAAAAATGCAAAATTACAAAATAATTTTAATACCCAAAACCTTCTCCACAGTAAACAACGATGTAATAGCCACTCCGCACATTCCATGGAGGTTTACGTTCTGTCCGGTAAGAAACAGATTCTTCACTTTGGTGTTTACCGAAAGCCTTGTCTCCATCGGATGGTTACAGTCGTTATGGAAACCATACATTGCACCGTATGGAACTCCGTAAAAATCCCTTATTGTAAGTGGAGAGGATGAATACACAGACTCGATGCCATCTGAAATTGCCACGTCGAAATGACTGAGACTATCGACAACTATCGACTGCAATTCACTCTTCAATTTATAGTAAGCCTCTGGACGACGCCCCGTATGGCTATCAGCCCATTGCTCAAACCATTCGTATGGAGCTGGTGAGAGCACTGTCATCGAGCTTGCGAAAACACTATTTTCTGAATCCGGTTCAGTAACAGCCATCATACAGCGTGGCCACTCCTCACGACCCACCGGAGCAGCATCCCATGCGTTGTTAGGCATAGATGACGACAATGTTCCATGAGTCTTTGCCATGAAATATAGTGGATGGGCATAATGCCTTACTGTCTCTGTCTTGAATTTTATATAGACTTTAAACGCCGAGTAACTATAAGGAGCCTCATTGATTCTGTTTCTAAAAGAGGGTGGGAATGCTCCTGCACTGGAGATGGCTACAAGTCTGCGTGGGTCGATGTCTGAAATATAGTGCTCCGCTGTATAGTGCTGTCCCGATGAGGTTTGCAAATCAACCACCCGACGATCTTCGACATTGAGCGAAACCACCTCTTCACCGGTAATGATCTCACCCCCTGCGCCACGTATCACATTGGCGAGTGCATCGGCCATACACTGGCTACCGTTGCGGAACATATAAGAACCTTCGATATGAAGGACATTAACCATTGCATGCTCATAGGCTGGGGTCTCCCCTTTCTTGCCGGCATACAGGGGTGCAAGATAGGACAACAGTGCCTTTAGCTGATTGTCATGTATAAAATGTCCGACAAAGACATCGGCAGGCCAAAGGAAATCATCGGAAAACGACGGTAGCTCCATACTTGTGTTTTTTAAGGCCGACATCTCTTCGTCGTACAGCCTGTAAATTGCATCAACATAAGCTTCTATGCCTTCCCTCTCGTGTGGAAACAGCGAGATTAGATACTCCGTATATCTTTTTCTCCCACGTGGGAGTCTGATACTCTTTCCGTTTACCTCTATTCCAAATATCTCGTCAAAGCAGTCTTCATCCGTCGGCACTGCCGATATCTCTTCAGTGATGCCCAGGTAATCGCATATACCACGCAGCACACCGCCAACCTGCATTCCTCCGAAGACATGCATTCCCGTGGGGAATCGCACTCCACCACGGACAAACGTCTGAAGTCCGCCGCCGAGAATGCGGTTCTTTTCAATCACCGTCACCTTCTTCCCAGCCTTTGCGAGCAGGGCTCCTGTGAAGAGTCCGCCAAGACCCCCGCCAAGAATAACGACATTATGTGATGGCTTATCAATGTTTTTTTGTACAGGTATACATGTCTTGCACACCTGCTTGTCTCTCTGCTCCAATAGGGTTTTACAGACATTCATCGAACCGATGAGGACGCCAAGAATTCCATGCGAATTGATGTTTTGTCCCACAAGGAGCAGATTTGGTAGCTTTGTACGATACGACACCCTTGATGTAAAACCTTTAGTGACGTCGGGCATTATGCCATACATTGAACCGTCAGGTGTACACGTATAGTCACGGTATGTAAGCGGCGTTGCCGTATAATATGATTCGATTTTGTCACCTATTCCAGGAAACTCCTCTTCAAGTGCGACAAGCATCTGCAGGGCTTTTTTATGTTTAAACGCCTCATACCCATTGCCTCTACACATCAGCGAGGTATTTGTCCATCGCTCCAATTCTCCCGCCTCCATATAAGAAAGCATCACCCCACTTTTTGCAAAACGGGGTTCCTGTTCATGACAATGGTGCATATAAAGATAGCCGACAGGCCAAGACTCATCGGTATACTCACCAAGCGTCCACGGGTTGCCTCTCCTGTAGCAGAAGAAATTGGAATTGATATAAGGGACCTGATTCTCTTTGAACTTGATGAATAGTGAAAACACCGAAGTGGTATTCTGCAACGACTTTATTCTATCAGAATAGGAATTCCTGAAAGCCCCTTCATCAACCAAATCCACCATACGTGCCGGATGAATATCCGAGATAAAGATATCGCCTTCATAGTTGCGTTCCTCCCTGTCTGTAACAAATCTTACCCTGCCGTTCTCACACCTTATCTTTGTCACCATTCTGTTCGTCAATATCCTTCCTCCGTTTTCAACTATCACCTCACGTAATGCCTTAGCGATATTGTCGCTTCCCCCAACAACACGGTATGTCCCTCTGTTGTAGAAGTCCCTGATAAAGGCATGCAGGGCAAACGGCGTTTTGTCCTTGACACCTGCATAAAGCGGCATGTTTCCGACCAAAACGGCACGCAAAAGCGAGTCGTCAATCAATTCGTTCAATTTTTCATTAAGACTGCAAGTCAACAGACTTTGGTATAGACTATTCGGAAGACCTGATTTCGACTCGATGCTATATCCTTTTTCCCTTTCACCGCCATAATACGGAGCAACCGAAGCCACGGCGTCCACCATCTGCCAATATTGTTTTAGCGCTTCACCTTGCGATGGGAACCGTTCAAGGAAAGACTCTGACATCTTCTCCCTGCCATTGGCGAACGGGAAGCGTTCCCCTCCTATTGAGACGACATCGTATGCCTCCTCGTTCAGCTTAGAAAAACGCAGTTTTTCCTTGATGCCGAAAAGTTCCAGATAGTTTGACAATATCTCACCCTTGCCCACACTGCCTACTATATGCATCCCCGTCTCGAATTTTACACCATCGCGCTCAAAGCATTGTAAACATCCTCCTATCTGGGCACCCTGTTCGAGAACAGTCACATCGAATCCCTCTTTCGACAGCATAGCCCCTGCCGATAAACCTCCGAGTCCGCCACCTATAATGACAACCGTGTGCAATCCGTTCTGCCCCATAAGTCTAAGTCCTGAATTTATACAACCTATCGTATTTCTCCTTGGGGCGGCGGTAATCCTCGTCCTCTATTCTCTCTCTCATTTCCTCGTAGTGATCTACAAAAGATGCATGCATCTCCTTTGTTAATTGCAAGGTCTCCTTGTCCTTGAACTGTTCTGAACAAACACGGCTGCCCACCTCCACAGAAAGCTGGCCTTCACGCAGGATGATATCCTTTTTCGGCATCACGTCGCTTCCGCCGTGAAGGTATACAGGCAAAAGATCCACTCCCAACTCCTGAGCAAGCAGGAACGCCCCCTTGTGGAAACGTCCTATCGCACCCGTCTCCGACCGTGTGCCTTCCGGAAAAACAACAATGGAATAGCCTCTTTCCACAAGGGAACGCAGTTTCGGGGCGAGGGTCTCATAACCGTCATGTACAGGATAGAACTCTGCATAGCGGATTATTGCTCCATACACAGGGTTACGCCAAACCCAGTCGTTAGTCAATATCACCAGCCTTGGGGTGAGCTGTAACATACACAGCAGGTCAAGATGCGAATGATGATTAGCCACAATCACCGCCGGCTTTGAGAAATCCTCTCCATTTTTCTCCATTCTGAACTTCACCCCGGGCAAATGTCTTACAGCAATTCCGTTAAAATTCTGTATCATCCTATGGAACCTCAAACGCTTGCGTTCGCTGTCGCGTCCTATTAGTCGATAAATAAATGTATATGGAGTGATGACCACTAATGCAGCCACAATGAATACCAACAAGATGACGAATGTCCGCAAAAGGCGCATCAGCGTTATCGGTACATCGCGTTTTCTGCCTCCCTTTTCAGTAAGCCAACGGAACACCAACGGAGGCAGATAGCAGGCCATGAGTACAACAACAGCCATACCTATTATTGCCACCTCCGCAAGCGAACGCATGGCAGGATGTTTGGCGAATATCAACGTACCTATTCCGGCAAACATCAAGAGTGCAGAGACTATGACACTGCGTCTGTAGCTTTTTAGCCTTCGCTTGCCGTAGGTGTTTTCAAAGACCAGTCCTTCGGTAATAAAAATGGTATAGTCATCTCCCTGGCCGAAAATAAATGTTGCAAGTATGACATTCACAATGTTGAACTTCACCGATGCTATATCCATGATTCCCAGAATCCACAACCATGCCACCGCCAACGGGAGAAACGAAAGCAACGCCAGTTCAATCTGCCTGAAAGAGAGCCACAAAAAGACAAAGACAACAAAGCCGCAAAGGTAGAGCAGGTAATTGAAATCAACATTCAACGACTTTACCAGGTTGTTGCCGACGTCATTCTGGTCGAACACATAGCCGGCAGTACCATATACCTTTCTTGTTTTCTCCTTGAAAGCCTGAGCCTCTTCCGCATCGACATTAGCCAAGGCAACCACCCTGACCTCTCCACTATCATACATGATATAGTTTCCTGCCAAGTCTGTCAGTGCTCCCATTTCTGCAGGGTCAACAGGGCTATAGTCTGACTCCAGCCGGCGTTCGAAAGGTTCAAAGGCATCGGATGCGAACCCTCGCCGTAAAGCCTTGCTCTTAACCTCTTCAGCCAGATTCCCATGCCTCTCTTTAAACTCATGCCAGAGCTTTATTCTTTCCCTTTGTGCCTCTGTCGACGGCAATATCCCATAGGCTCCGCCATAGACTCCGTCTTTCAGCCGTTCCTGCTGCCGCAACGCCTCGTCGAGGGTCTTTCCACATGACACCAGATACTCCACGCAATGCGACGTATCGCCCATAGCGGAACTCAGAAGCGCCAAATCCTCCTTTTGACCGTCGGTCATATAGTTGATATTGTGCAGGTCGTCATCAAAAGCGGGATTCATGCTCCTGATTCCAAGCCATATTGTCAATGCCAACACCGACAAGGCTGTTACAGACTTGAACAGCCTCGAATCCATTATTCCGTCTCTTGACCTCACCTCCGGCATAGCCTCATCCTCTTGCTCCTTCAGATTCTTTCTGCCGCCTTTGGCCATGAGCGGAAGGATTATCATCACAAACAAAATTGTGCCAACCAGCATCAGCGAACCAAAAAGTCCAAGGTCGCGCATTGCGTCAGAGTCCATAAAGACAAGGCAGGCAAAAGCACTCACAGTAGTAATATTGCCTGTCACCAACGGCTCGACCATCTCTTTCAGCGTTTCCCTCCTGTCGGGATGCTCTTCGAGATGTTCAAGGAAATGCAGCGGATAATTCACCGCTATGCCTATCAGCACCGATCCGATTCCTATTACAATTACCGACACTGTAGTGCTCAGTATCGATACCGCAGCCAGTGCAAAGAGCCATCCAGCAGCCACAGAGACACCCAGAAGCAGTATGTTCCGTTTTCTTTTTATTGCCACTAACAGGATAATGGAAATAAGCACTATCGAAAGCAGCATGGCAAAAAAGCTGTCTTTCTTTATCTGGCTTGCGTTGCCAACAGCAATAAGGGGTGCACCCACTGCCGAGATACGCACATCCTCGTTAAGAGCCATCGTCTGATTCATGGCATCATCCAGTAATTTGGCTATCTTGGAATTGCCTTTCGTGTCATTGCCTTCATACGGACTCTCTACAAATGCATAGCCATTCCCGTCGATATCAAAAAGCACCTCGTCGTCCACCTCGAAATTAGACGATGGTCCCAGACCGTCGAGTCTGCGCAGCGCCGGCGAAAAGAGATTCAACGGATCTGCCGCAATAGCCTCCTGCGCTATCGCCCCCATAGGGAAAGAAAGCAAGCGACGGACATTGTCGAGACAACTGTCGACATAGTAAGGCTTTTCAAGCAGAGACTCCATCCTGTCATAATCATCCTCGTTCAGGAAAAGGGCAATATTTCCCCTTATAAAAGCCATAGCATCCAATGCCGAAGACTCGTCGACATGACATTTCAGGACAATCTCTTCGCACCGTTCTTGAGCCAACGAATCGCATATCGTCTCGAAATTCTCCACAGCATCCTGTATCGCCAACGCGTCACTGTCCTCTTTGTTACGGAATATCACCGTAATCCTGTTCTGGCCCGCCATGCTTTCATATACCGACATATAACGCCTGCCATCCTCGTCTTTGGGCAGAAAATCCGAGACATTCTCCTTGTATCCTATACGAAGGCTTAAGAGCAATTCCACCACAATAATTACGCCCAACGCCACAAACGCCATTGCCTTATGCCGCACCAAGTAATCGTATATTCCTACAATAATTCGCTGCATTGTGATTACTATGGTTTAATTATTTTCGTTCTTATCCTCATAAAAACAGCCGCCAAACTCAAAAAGGTATTCAGTATTGTTATCCTTACAAAATCCCACACAGGTCTGAAATGGCTTACTCGTTCACCCTCTGGCGGATAGTACACCCTTATCGGAACCTGGCTCAACGTCACGCCATTCCATGCCGAGAAAACCAGCAACTCCAATTCCGACTCATAGCGGTTTGTCACCCACCCGAACCATGGCAGCTTTCCAAGATCATATAATCTAAATCCAGACTGAGTGTCGTCAAGCCTGATACCAGTCTGTAGCCTGAACCAAAAATTGGAGAATCTGTTTGCAAAACTGTTTTTTGATGGCATCCCGTCGGCATTGAGGTTGCGACAGCCCACAACAAGGATTGGCTTGTCGGAGCCGGAGTTGTCTATTGGCTCCAATAGTCGAACGATATCCTCCGGATAATGCTGCCCGTCGGAATCCATCGTCACCGCATAGCGGAAACCACATTTGCGTGCTTTCTCAAAACCTCGTTTCAACGCATATCCTTTTCCTCTGTTGCGTTGATAGGCAACCAGCTGAATCCTTTCACCAAACGATGACAGGATTTCGTCGCTGCCATCCGTGCTGCCGTCATTTACAACAATGACATTCCTGCACACCGAAAGCGTACGCTCCAGCACCTGTTTCAAGGTGCCACTGTTGTTGTATGTCGGTATTATTACACAGTAGTTCACGCCAACTTCAGTTTCACACAGGTTTTACCTTTATAGCAAACTGTTCCTGACACGGACAGATTCTTTTCCGCTTCCACAATATTCAATTCAATATTGACCAGCTCACCCTCTTCAGGCTCTATCAAAGAGACAAACTTCACATTCTTAATCTCGTTGACCAGATAATGTTGTCCCGTAGCTCTGCCTACCATCTCTCCAACGGCACCCACAAGACAGGCTCCCGGCACAACGGGCTTGTCTGGGAAATGAGCCTTGAACACCACGCTGTCCATTTTTGGAAGCAATTCCGCCTTGCACAGCATGCTCCCATCTGCAACACCTTCCGTTTGCAACGACACCACCTTGAACAGATCTTCCAAAATCTTCATATTCAATCATCAAATTTTATTGTCGTCACGGAACCGTCACTCTCCTGCAATTCCAATCCTGATATCCGCTTCTTTGATTTATCAAAAATCAACTCCACCTTGTCGAACATCCTCTTCACATTCTTGTTTTTAGGGACCATCTCCACCTTATAGCTCTTGTTGTTTCCATAGAGCTTCCAATCAAAGTTGCGGTCGTCGAAGAGGCTCGTCCCGCTGCTCATCCCCACAATCATCTTCATCATGCTTTTCAGCCCCATCTGTTGTTTTTTACCCATCTGCTGTACCTGTCCGTCACGCTTCATCGCTACGGCGTCACCCTTGATTTCTATGGCGAAGCTGTACGGATGCTCATATTCCCAATTCATCACATCTGGGCTCTCATAGTGCATGCGTCCGTCCATAGCCACAGGCTCGCTGACCATCTTGCTATGCTTTGTCTGCACAAAGCGACGGTCCATCTTCTTGACTTTCTTCACTTCCGTCATTATGCTCGACGCCACCGACGTAGCCTCATCACCCTTTATCTCGCTCCATTTCTGGCACCATCCGGTACTAGCGAAAGCGATGAAAGTCAATATCAACATTATCTGTTTCATAGTTACTGATTATCTCATTACAAAAAGACATCCCAAAACTATCAATGCCACTCCAAGCCACCTCCATGCCGTAACTGTCTCACCGAAGATCAGTATCGCCGCCACCACGCCAAAAACGTAGCCTATGGCTGTCAACGGATAGGCCTGGCTGAAAGGGAAATGGCGTAAGATATAAAGCCACAAGACAGTCGCCACACCGAAACTCGCGCCACAACCCAAAAGCCACCAGTCTGTAAGTACAGCCTTGAAATAGTCCCAACTCCACGAGAATTTGGGCAACTGCAACATTGCCTGCTTCAACAGCACCTGTCCTCCAGTAAGAAACATGGTCTGTACGACAACCAATAACAGCAATCTAAACATTTTTCGTTTTTTTTACCAACAATAATACTATTTCAACAAAGTTATCGCACAGTTCTTCTCATCATCAAAATTCACCACGAGTATGGATTTGCACGGCTTAGTCCCTCTGACATCCATACGCATCACTTCGGGAATCGCACCTGCAGCCATGCAACATACGCTGGCATAAAATGCCAAAGCCGACGCGGTATAGCATTCACCAAAAATAGACTTGAAATGCAATGGCTCAAATTCTCCGAGAGCACCCTTTCTCAATCCGTCGTACAACACACGTGACCTCTCCGAACCGTTATAGCCCAGCAACACTCCTCCAACTTCCTCAGCCTTGACACCTGCCGATTCCAACATCTGGGACACGGCACTACGCATCTGAGAGTAATCCGGACAATAAAGCATCTTCAATCCCGCAATACTGCAAATTGCTTTTTCCCCTTCCTGTTTTCCACCTATAACAACGGCAACGGCGCTTTCTCCAGAGGCCTCTCCTTCCCTGCCGAGAAAACCGATTTTCTTCAACAATCCATAGTATGAAGGGGTAACCTCATCAAAACCGCACACCATAGCAGTGCCAATACTCTCCTCCTCTACCTGCATTACCGCATCTTTCAACGCACTCTCAAACGATATGCTCTTGTGTGCGTATGTAGCGTTGTAACCATGGCAACGCAGTCTGATAGCCAACGATGAACTTATAGTATTGTGTGTAGACTGCATGAAATAAGTCGGTTTCAGCAGCGATTCTCCTTCGCGGCACATGGCGTCGAGAAAGAACTCTGTGCTTTCGACACATCCTAAACCAGTACCAGTGACTATGGCATCGGGCATCGTAACTCCTGCACGGGTTAAGGCATCGCCCGCAACAACCACAGCCCTCTTCAACAGCTTGCCCATCCTGCGAGCCTCAAGCGGCTGGATATACTGCCTGTAGTCTGGCTCTACACTGCGGTTGTAGCCTGCCTCCAAAACTATCGGCTCTTTCATCCAGTCCTCACTCAACGGCTGCTGCACCGACAACTGGCTCGCCCCATACACATATACTCGGTTTGCTGTCATATATTTAGAAAGTTGTTTTTTGCTTAATAATTCGCAATATCGTTGTTTTTCAACAACAATGACGTGTCATTACCTCCAAAACCGAACGAGTTGCACAGGACATACCGCAGATCGACATTCTCTTTCGTTTCGGTCACCGGTACAACACATCCGTCACTACCCTTATAGTTAAGATTTGCCGGCAAGAAACGGTGTTGCATGGCGAGAAGGCATATCGCACATTCTATAGAGCCCGACGCACTTGTAGTGTGTCCCGTGAATGCTTTGGTCGACGACACGGGAGGCACTGCATCGCCAAAGACACGACGCATCGCGGCGCTCTCGCTGCTATCGTTGTCACGAGTGCCTGTACCATGGGCGTTGACATAATCCACCTGACCTGCACCGATGCCTCCCATAGCAATAGCTTTCTGCATTGCCAGAAAGGCACCGTCGCCATCGGGGGACGAGGCGGTCTGATGATATGCGTCGCAGGCATTACCATAGCCTGCAAGTTGTGCATACGGCTTCACTCCTCTGCCACGTGCATGGTCAGCATTCTCCAGCACCAGAAAGGCGGCACCCTCGCCGAGATTGATTCCGGCACGCCCAGCATCGAAAGGACGACAGAAATCCCTGTCGAGTATCATCAACGAATTGAAACCGTTGAGATGGAACTTGGTAATACACTCACTGCCTCCAACCACAACAATATCCGCCTCTCCGCTCTTTATCAGCCTTGCACCGTAAATTATTGCATTTGCGGCAGAGGAACAGGCGGTCGACAAAGTGGTAACCGATGCAAATCGACCAAAATGGTCAGCTATCATCTCCGTACATGCACCACAGTCATGCGTAGCTATATAGGCATTACGGTCATCATTCTCAAGGAAATCGAGATAGTACTGCTCACTTTTGTCCATGCCTCCCACTGTTGTGCCAGACACAAAAGCCACTTGCCGCAGGTCGTCTCCGACAAGCCTACTGTCTTCAAGTGCCTCGCGCAATGCCAGCATACCCAACAGTGATGTCCTCGTCGTAGGGACATCGCCGCGGATGCCAAGCATCGCCTTCATCTCGTCGTTGCTCAGCTTCACTTCCCCTACCGGGAATTCATCGTGTGCCGTTTTGAGGTAGGCAATCTTTCCCAAGCCGCTTCGCTTCTGCTTCAGCGCACCCAGGGTCTCATCCTTGCCAACTCCAATGGCCGACACCACCCCGTAGCCTGTCATCCAAAGTTCCGGCATTATTTTGTACGGTGTTGCTCTATATATTCAGCCATCACACGGACAGACTTGAAAATCTCTTTTCCCTCGTTGGGATCTTTTATCTTTATTCCATAGTTCTTCTCCATAAGTACTATCAACTCCAATGCGTCGATAGAGTCCAGAGCCAATCCCTCTCCGAAAAGGGGGGCGTTCTCGTCGATATCCTCTGGCTTGATTTCTTCCAGGTTCAACACTTCGATGATTTGTTTCTTAAGGTTTAAAATCAATTCTTCCATTATTATTGTTTTTTTAATATTTTATCTCTTTTTCAAACAATGCTGCTATCTCTTCTGCCAGTTCGGCTCTCCTGCCACATACGGTGCGATTGGCGATAAACATCAGTGCGTCATAGTGTTCTTCGTCCTCACAGTCAATCCAACCCGTAAGCAACGACTGCAACTTGTCATCGCAGAAACTCATCTCTATCACCTTTGACATCTGCTCCGGGTCCGCACCTGGAAGCACAAAGAAATTGGTCTCGCCATAGTAGCGGTTACGTATCGCTATCTCTCCTGTGACAACATTGGGCAGAGTGTATACAAACAGCGACGGGCTTGGGAATGCATCATCTCCAACGATGGTGCGCTGATAGTTGCGGTCGTCGGCAAGCGAGCTTGTGGCATTCATCAGTACCACACCCCTGGTCTCGCCCCATTCTCTGTCCCGACTTCCTTCGGCGTCGAGCAACAGCTCTGATGCTACGAATCCCAACCTGCTGAGAGGATCCATCTTATAGAACTTGGCATAACTGCCTATCCTGTCCTTGTAGATTTCCTCAACCGAAGGTCCATATCCACTTTTTATTCTAACCCAATTATTTATCATCTCCCAACCTCTCCTTTTATTTGTCTATCCTCCTGAATCCTGCTGCTGCATTGCAGCCTCCGAAACCCGAAATCAGCTTGATGAATGCTTTCTTTTCTGTACTTCCGTTCCTGTTGCTTACCTGCAAGGCATGTGACACTCCAAGTTGTTCGTAATTCCTCGTGGCCAGCACAGTATTGTCGTCGACAGCATTCATCGAAATCAATGTCTCCACAATTCCCGCCGCGCCCATAGTGTGGCCATAATAACCTTTAAGGCTGTTTACAGGGATGTCGGCAAGACCAGCTCTGCTTATCGCTATTGACTCCATCTCGTCATTATAGAGCGTGGCTGTACCATGGGCGTTCACAAAAGCCAACTCGTCAATATCCAGATGACGCATCACATCGCGAAGCACAAGCCATGACCCTTCGCCTGTCCTTGAAGGTCCTGAGATATGATTTGCATCGTTACGCACCGCTCCACATACCATATTCCATCGCGCCTCAGGTGCTTTGTCACTCTTCGTGTAGATTATCGTAGCTGCCGCTTCGCCGAGATTCAAGCCTTTACGATGTGCATCGAATGGCTTGCAGGCTTCGTCTGACAGCGCTTTGAGTGACTGGAATCCGGTGATGATAAAGTCTGACTGCACATCGGCACCCACCACAACCACATAGTCATAAAGACCAAGTTCCAATGCCCTCATGGCGGCAATCTGAGCACAGACTCCAGATATGCAGGCATTCGACACCACCATCGGTGGCACCGTGTTCCCAAAATAACCGGCAACAACCTTCGCCGAGTCACCCAGCAGAGGGCTTTCTTCGGTACCAATGCGGTGAACATTTCCCTTGGTCGTCGACAGGATAAAGAGCACCCTGTCCGACGCTGCATCAAGGTCTGTCTGCGCAAGTGCTGTTTCCACAGACTGTATACACATACGCTCGAACTTAGTATAGGATTCTCCAACCCTGAGCTTGTCCTCATCTATTATCGACGCATAGAATGGTTGTGTTACAGCACCTCGGCAATCATGAAGACGCAAAGCACTCTTACCGGACTTCAAAGCCTGGTAGTTCTCTGCGGTAGTGACGCCAAGTGGTGATAATATGTTGTCTGCTATCTTTACAACCATTTCTTTTTCCATTCTTCATAAAACGTCGGATTAACCCACACCAACTGGTATTCTCTGTCCATAAACACCTGCACCGAATGTCCAGTAGCCAACAGCTGGCCGCTCTCGGTGTCCCGTATCTCGTAGTCGAACACTATCTTTGCCGCATCCGTAGGTTTGTATGTTATCGTTATTTCGGGCTTCATGCCGTAGACTATAGGCCGCTTGTAGCTGAAACTGATATCCACCAACGGCGCATAGTAGCCCTCACCAAATATTGTAAGATAGTCTATGCCATATTTGCGTCCAAAGGCCTCGCGGGCATCCTCGAAATAAAGCATATAACTACCGTGCCACACTATATTCATTGAGTCCACCTCGCTGAATCTGACTTCAAATGGTTTCGTTATACTTAACATCCTGTTTGTTCTTTATTTCAGTTCAACAACGCTATCTTCATCTTTGCTGTTGCCAAAGTTTCCTCTCCTCTCCTAATCTCGGCGCTTATCAGCGTTAGATTCAACACCTCTTCTTCGACCTTTATCCTTGTTTCAATCCGTTCTCCCGTGCGCGCCATTGCCTCAATCTTCATATCCGTCACCGCACCGATCACACCTAGTTTGACCTCACCGCCTTTCGCCAACGACAGGTATCCTATGCGGGCTGCACATGTCTGGGCTATGTTCTCCATCATCCCCCAAGGCTGCAAGACACCTTCATCGCTCAGCAGACAATCCTCTGTCACGGTAAACTCCGTCACAGTCTCTTTCACGTCGCACATCACCATCTTGTCTATCAAGATGAACGGTGGCCGCTGTGGCAACAAAGTCAGTATTTCATACTCCGAAGGATTCATTGGTTCCAAAAATCAAAATAGTTAAACCACTGATATGGATACTGTTTGACAACGTTCTCCAATATTCCCGCATAACTCTTTGCCATAATTGCCGCCCTGCCGCGTACAGACGATTCGCTCCTGCTTTCCTCGTTGTCCACTCGACGGACAATAAGAGTATACCGTGTTGCTTTCTTTTTCATCACAAAAACAGCAAATACTGGTATTTCCTTCTGTGCGGCAAAAACAAAGGGGCCGGCGGGCAGAGCCGCCTCTGATCCCATGAAAATGCAAGGGAGGTTTTTTTTAGAACCCAGAAGGCGGTCGGCAGGCATACTCACAGCATCACCATCGTCAATGGCTGCATTCATCATAAATATGTGCGACATATCATTCTTTACAGGTATCATGTCTGTGCTATGCCCACCCAGCACGCGACCACGGTTTTCCATGATGGCTTCCGTCTCGCCGGCATAGACAAGCGCATGCACGCGCTTGTTGTCGGACTTGAGCGTACATCCTGCAAGCTCATAATTACCAGTATGCGAGCTGAGCATAAGGAATCCGCCGGGCTCTGAGAAGCAGGCATCCACCTGTTCTTTGCCATCGTGTTCGAAATCAAAACCACGTCCGGCATAAACGGCAAAACGGTCTATAATCACCTGTCCAAAGACGAAATGGTTGCGAAATATATACCATACTATTCGCAAACCTCTGGCACCTCGACGCACAAAGAAATCGCGCATAGCACGATAACCTTTCCTATTGAAAATCATATAGAAAGGAATAGCGAAAGCCATAAAGAAATAGATCACACGGACATCAGTCCAGCGTAATAGCCCTATCAGCCTTCGTTGCATGAATGTGCCACCATGCGTCTTTCCTGACCATTCTCGTCCCACCTGGCTATTTGCGTTTTTGTTAGCTTATCTTCAATTCAATATAGTCGCAGAACTGGCCGAAGGTCTTTACCTGTTGCATCTCTTCAGGCTTGATCTTGAATCCGAACTTCTTTTCAACTATGACAACGATGTCGACAAAATCGAGACTGTCAACTCCAATATCTTCTTTCAGTCGTGCTTCGGGTTTTATTTTTTCCTCGTCCAGTTCAAGGTCTTCTACCAAAAAATCCTTTACTGTTGCTTCTATTTCTGTTCTTGTCATATATTTTTAGTTTTTTCGTTTTTCTAGAATTGTCAATTATCAATTGTCAATTATCAATTACCAACTCTCCTGCAGACCATTATGCTGTGACCGTATCCGAGGTTGTCGACTATCGATTCTACCTCGAGACCTGACTTATTCACTACTCGCTCCATATCCTCAGAATGATACATCTTGCTATTGCCATTGGCAATAGCAGTAAAGTACAAACTGGTCATCGTCAGGCAGAATGCAGCCAAATCATGACGCTGACGATCCCAGAATGTCTCCATGATGCAGAGCCTGCTACCTTCATCCATAATGGCAGCGGCACGCGTCAGGATGCTCTCTATTTCATCCTCGCCGAAACAGTCAAGAAATTGGCTCATCCAGATGATGTCATAGTGTTTGTCCGTCGGGAATGGTGCCTTGGAGTCAAGCAGGTTGATTCCACATCCGTCAATACGGTCAGCGCCCTTCTTACCCTCTGTGAACTTTCGCATCATGCTTATCTGCTGAGGAAGATCCATGATAGTGACATGTACATCGTCATTGTAGTCGACACAACGCAATGCCCAACGTCCAGTGTTGCCACCAACATCAAGCAATGTCCGCGGTTTCCTATCGAAAACAACAGCGAGTGCCTCATCAAAAGAGTTGTCGGAATAAAAATGGTCGAATCCAAACCAGCTGTCCTGCACCTGTTTTGGAAGACTGGAAAGTCCCTCATACACAGTCGGCCAGTCACCAAAATGTTCCAAACCTACGGGACGTCCCTCGTCGAGTGATTCCTCCAACCGAAACCATCCTTCATAGTTGACATCGTGATTGAAAGCCATGTTCACCTGTGTAAGTCTGTCAGCCAACAGACACCAACCGGTCTTAGTGAGAAGGAAATGCTCGCGGTCGTCGGCAAGCATAACGGTGCCGATGCATAGCGAAGCCTCCATCAAGACCTTGATAGCGTAAGAAGTCTTGCCCGTACGCTCAACGATTTCACTCATCGTCATGCCGTTATCGCTGTTACGCAACATCTCAAGGATGCCCCATTTGACCATTATGCGTGATGCCTGAAACACCACAGGGCCAAAAGCAATCCATTCGGCTCTGCGCTGCGCCTCTCTCGCCGTAAGGTGTTCTTTGGTATAGGCCGTTTCTAAGTTTTTTGACAGATTCATCTGTTGTCTTTAAAAGTTTATGTGTCTATTCAGATTTTTTTCACAATCAACGCACTGTTCGTGCCGCCAAAGCCAAAGGAGTTGCTCAGTACGGTTTCCACTTTGGTCTCCACGGTCTTTGCTGCTATCTTCAGCCTTGCACTGGCCTCGTCGGGATTCTCAAAGTTGATATTCGGTGCCACGAAGCCGTTCTGCATCATCAGCGTACAATAGACTATCTCGCTTGCACCTGCCATCCAGCATTCATGTCCTGTCATGCTCTTCGTCGAACTGATCCATGCTCTCTGACCTTCAAACAGACGTCCCAAAGCCTCTGCCTCGTTCATGTCGCCCTGCTGGGTTGATGTAGCATGGGCATTGACATAGTCGATATCACCGACGCCTACTCCCGCATCTTTCAATGCACGTTGCATAGCCAACACCGAACCGTCTGCGCTTGCCTGCGATATTCCGCCGCCATTCGACGAGAAGCCGTAACCTGCCACTTCGCAGATTATCTTCGCCCCACGTGCCATAGCATGGTCATAGTCCTCCAAAACAAGTGCCGCCGCTCCTCCCGAAGGTACAAGACCGTCTCGATTGCGATCGAAAGGTCGTGAAGCCTTGGTGGGTTCTTCCATACGTTTCGAGAAAGCTCCCAATGCGTCGAACGACGCCATGCTGTAATAATTAGTCTCTTGCGCACCGCCACAGATAACCATGTCCTGCAATCCTTGCTTGATAAACATGTATCCAAGCCCTATGGCATGTGAGCCACTGGCACAGGCAGCACTGACGCTGAAATTGATGCCCCTCAGGTGGAAAATGGTGCTCATATTCATATTAACCGTAGAGTTCATTGACTGGAATATCCAGCCTGAACCTAACAGCATAGAGTCCCTCTTCTCCGCCATGATGTTGGCCGACTCCACCACCGCCTTTGCAGAGGAGTCGTTGCCGAACAGCACGCCCACCTCATTTTTCAGCAAGTAATATTCGTCTATTCCTGCATTCGCGACGGCCTCTCTCGTAGCCATGTATGCATACTCTGCCTCTTCCGAAAGACCCACTCTCAGTCTGCGGTCCAATACCCCCTTCAATACAGGCTTCTTAACGATTCCGGTCAGCGACGACTGGTATCCGTAGCCTATCCTTTCAGGCTCCACACCAATTCCCGACCGCCCTGCATAGAGGCTGTCGCGCACTTCATCAAGCCCGCACCCTATACATGACCATATTCCTGTTCCGGTAACTACTACTCGTCTCATATTTCTACCATTCGATTCCTATCCTCAATCCTATGCTTGACGGATGCATCTCTTCGAAAGTCTGGTCGTACGAATGTGTAGCTGTATTATAAACCTCCGTTATAACAGTCTTGTACTTGGAAAAATAGGATGCTGTCAGCATCAGGTTGATGGCGAAATCCCTGCTCGATCCAAAACGGACACCGAAGGCAGCATCAGCATAGGCTCCTGTATTCTCCGAAAGATATGAACCCAACCTCATCTGAATGGTCGGGGTCACCTTGCCGCTATAGCAGAAGTTATATTTCAAGGCCGTGTAGATAGGCATGGCAAAGAAGTCGTTGCCCCCCTCCAAGGCGACACCTATTCCGATAAAGGTATTGCTGTTGAAATAGAAACCGTGTGTGGTTGAAAACGACACCGATGTGTTGCCATCATCCCATAGTCTCACGCTCGGACCTTGTTCCAAAAAGCCCTGATATCCCGAAGGAATCTTAATACCCTCTTGAGCATTTATTATTCCAGCGACTGCAACCGCAATAAGCAATAAAGAAATTTTTTTCATAATAGTATTTTTTTGATGTTTTTAATTTTTATAAAACTCCACCATTGATTGATATGACCTCACCTGTAATATAGGCAGCCTCTTTCGATGCCAGGAAAGCCACCAGTGCTGCCACCTCTTCAGGCTTGCCCATGCGTCCCAGTGGCACCATCTTCTCTATCTCTTTCTTGTCCAATCCCGCCACCATGTCGGTCTCGACAAAGCCTGGAGCCACCACATTCACAGTCACTTTTCGTTTTGCCACCTCCTGTGCCAAAGCCTTGCTGGCGCCTATCAACCCCGCCTTCGCAGCCGAATAATTGCACTGGCCGGGCATTCCCTTTATACCGGAGACCGACGACACATTGACTATCCTGCCGTTGCGGTGTACCATCATGTTCTTCACCACCCTGCGGGTGAGATAGAAAAAGCCGTCCAGAGTTGTCTCCAACACCTTATGCCACTGCCCTTCGTCCATAAAGACTAGCAGGTTGTCCTCCCTGATACCGGCATTGTTCACCAACACCGACACATAGTCGTCCGTATGCTCGTTCTCCCATGTTTCCAAAGCTGCGTCCACCGCTTTGCCGTCCGACACGTCGAAACGCATCAGCTCGGCTCTTCCGCCAGCGGACTCTATCTCTTTGACCACCTCATGCGCCGATTCCTCGCTTCTATTGTAGTTCACTATCACCGGCCATCCTTCACATGCCAACCTAATGGCTATCGCTCTCCCCAAGCCTCTCGACGCACCCGTCACCATTGCATATTCCATAGATAATACTCTTTTGTAAAAACCACTATTGACTTTATTTCCTCAAATATTTTTCCACTGACGCTATTCTGTCGTAAAACGGCTCATCTTCGACAAACATGGGCACCAACGACCTGATCTCATCATATATCTTGCGTGTTGCAGGAGCCAACTTGTCAGCCTTTTTCAGACAATCCGTTGCTTGTGCCAATGCTATCATCAGTATCGACATAACTTCATAGCAGTTGTCTATCACCGTCTTGCAGAGCAAGGCGGTATTGGTACCCATGCTGACGATATCCTGGTTATCGTTGTTGTTGGGTATGCTATGTACATAGTTTGGCATCGCCAAAGTCTGACATTCCGCCGTAGTCGATGTCGCCGTGAACTGGCAGGCCTGCATTCCGTAGTTCAACCCCAACACTCCCATATTAAGGAATGGTGGCAGTATGCCGTTGATGCGGTCATGGAAAAGGTAGTTCAGCTGTCTTTCTGCCACCATGGCCACCCTCACCATACCGATTTTTACCTTGTCCTCTTCAAGCGAGATATAGTCGCCGTGGAAGTTTCCTCCATGATACACATTCCTGGTCTCCGGATCAACAATAGGGTTATCGCTTGCCGACCGCAATTCCTCTTCTATCACCCGTCCTGAATTCTCCAAAGTCTCCAGTATCGGACCAAGTATCTGCGGCGTACAACGCAACGAATAGTACGGCTGCACCTTGTGGCCGAAAGTGACATCGCATAAATGGCCGCCATTATACAATTCGTGTTCCCTGTCCAACAGGCATCCGCTGCCCGCGGAGAGCTCTCTCATTCGCCTTGCTATCTCTATCTGTCCTGCATGACGGCGACAGGCATTGAGCGGCTCCGCCATCAGGTCGTTATAACTTGATGCCACCTCGTTCATCCACACACTTGCCAAAACCGACCAGTCAAGCAGCTTCTTTGCATAATGTTGGTTGACAGCCGCAATTCCGGTCATGACCGACGTCCCATTGGTTATCGACAATCCTTCACGGATATGTATACCTATCGGCTTCAATTTCTTCTCTTCTAACACTTCCGTAGTATTGCGCCACTGGCCCTTGTAATGCACCTTTCCTTCTCCTATCAGCGTCAACGCTATATGTGCCAACTGCACCAAATCCCCACTGGCACCTACACTTCCATGTTTTGGCACAAACGGTATGATGCTCTCGTTGATGAATTCGGTCAACAGCAGCGCCACCTCGGGATGCACACCTGAACGGCACTGAAGTATCGACCCCAGGCGAGCCACCATAGCAGCACGGACATATATATCATCCAATGGTTCTCCGGCACCAGTGGAATGGCTACGTATGATGTTGTACTGCAAATCGGACAGGTGTTTGTCGTCTACACGCCACTGCGCCATAGGGCCAAAACCGGTATTAATGCCGTAGATAATCTTCTCGGCGGAAAAATTCTTCAAAAACAAATGGCATTTTTCTATCTCTGCCATCTTTTCAGGTTCAACGGAGAACTTCTCATTTCCGAAAAGAATCTTCTCTAACGCCTCTATGGAAAAATTGGATATTTGCAACATTACCTTATCGTTACTATATATATTTTGTTCTTTAATTTATATCTACAAAAATGCAAAAATACACTTTTTTTTTCACAATCCGTCTTTTTTTTACTTTTTCATTTGCATTGTATTATATAGGCACATTCGGCATATAAACCAAATGTCACTTCTGAGCAACACCCCAAACAAAAAAAAAGGATGTCCCATGGGTTTGGGAACATCCTCTTTTTTATTCAAATCAGGGTTTCGCTTATGCGTAGAGCTCTTCGAAAATCTTACGCAGCTTCGGGCTTTCGCGGAGTTCCTGCAGAGTGAACTCTGCATGGCCCTTGGTGTAGCCGTTACCCATGATCATGTTGACATCGCTTCCGATACCTTCAGCACCAAGGCTGGCCTTGGTAAAGCTGGTGGCCATCGAGAAGAAATAGACGATACCGTCATCTTTGGTAATGAGGACTGCTGTCATCTCCTGGTCTGGTACATTGACGCAGTTGATGGTGACATCGGCCATCTTGCCGTCAGTGAGACGCTCAATCATTTCATAGACCTGGACTGGAGTCATGCCTGCGGCACTTTCCACGATATCGCAGAAGCCAAGGTCTTTGATTCTCTGGGTCGACTTCGGACTGTTGGCAATACCAATAACCTTACCAGTTACACCAACACGTTTCTTTGCCTCATAGCAGCAGAGCATACCGCTCTTGCCACCGGCACCGAGAATGACTACGGTCTGGCCATACTGGCAGAGCTTTGCGGTCTGAGCAGGAGCACCAGCGACATCGAGTGCACTGAGGGCCAGCTTCTCGGGCATATCATCAGGAATCTTGGCATAAATACCGCTCTCGAACAGAATGGCTTTACCCTTGATGTCGACCTGGTCAATCTCAGGACGAATCTCGCCAAACGAATCAATACGGAGCGGAGTGAGCGACAAGCTCACCAGGGTAGCAATACGATCGCCCTCTTTCAGGTCAATCTTTCCCTTCAATGCATCACCGATTTTCTCAACCTTGCCAAGCAGCATACCGCCTGATCCAGTACGACGATTGCGGTGCTTGCCCTGCAACTCGACATTGAGCAGCATCTCTTTCTTCACCTCCTCGAGTATCTTCTCCTGGCTTGCACCCTCTCCTGCCTGACTCTTGGCATAGTTCATAATATCGGTAAACGACGCAGAGTCGACATTCAATGTCTGCACATCGATAAGAATCTCATTGTCGTAAAGAACGTCCATGTTGTTGTCAAGTTTGTTGGCCGGCTGCGGAAGCACTCCCTTCGGCTCTAATACACGGTGGACACCGTATTTGTTTCCTTTTGGTTGCATAAAAATAAATTATTTAGTTGTTTATTAATTATTTATTATTACCATTAACTTTCAAAAGAACTTTCAAAAGTAGTATTTTCTCGCAATATGTGCAAATTTTTTTCTGCCTACCACTCTTTTCTCAAAATAAAAATCCCTTTATTGTGTTATCTTCATAGCGACAGATAAAAAAAAGTCATCGCCAACACCACACCTAATCAACCAATTATAAACAACACCTATAACCAACAATCATCAATATGTCCAACCAATATCTGCGCAAGGCCAAACGGAATCTTTTCCATCCTCTCTTTCTCACCGTCGCAATCATCGCAGTTCTTGCCCTCGGCGCATACGCCTTATGGGATGGCAACAAACACAGCGACCTCCTTGGCTCTTGGGTTACCACTGTGGACGGCATGGAAACAGGCTTCCAGTGTGGCAAACAAGGTATCGCCGCCTCTATCAACAACTCCACACGCCAATACAACAGCTGGAAGCTTCACAAAAAAAACCTCCTTCTCAAGGGAAAGCTATTCTCAGACGGAGTCATTACGGATTTCTGCGACACCTTGAAAATAAACAAACTGAATTCAAAAAGCCTGAACGTCACACAACACGGGGAAACAATTTCTTTCCATAAAATCCGCTGACATTCCTCAAATCGTTTTTCCCGACACAATACTTAGTCACTTTTTACGTTTTTACTATAATTAAACACTACGACATGAAACGTATATCTTTATTTGTCATCATCTTACTATCGGCCATCGCTCTCGCGCCGGCCACCCAGTCACAGAATTCAAAGGACAAGCACCTCACTGCGGTCTTCTCATACGCCACCTTCTACCATCCACAAGCCGGCTCATACCTCGAAACCTATATCTCTTTCGACGCATGGAACCTCAACTTCGTAAAGAACGCAGACAAATACCAAGCCGTTGTCGAAGTGATTGTCACCGTCTCCCAGAACGACTCGCTCGAGATAGTGAAAAAATACGACCTTGCAAGCCCCAAAGCCGACTCCCAAAACCCTGACAAATTCAACTTCATCGACGTCCAACGTTTCGCCATAGCCAACGGCATCCATACTCTCAAGATACAGCTCCGCGATGTCAACAGCGACGACGAGCCGACATTGGTCGAGCAACAACTGGCCATCTATTATGACAAGAAACGTCCAGCGCTGTCCAGCGTCCAGATGATGGCTAACATCAAGCCTACCACTTCCGAGAATATCCTCTCCCGCAACGGCTACGACATGGAACCCTACATCAACGACTTCCTTCCTGAACAGATAAACCAAATCAACTACTACTGCGAGCTCTACAACATCAATCGTGAAACCAGGCAACAATACATCTATGTAGCCTCCTACATCGAAACCCTCGAGACAGGAAAGACCATAGAATCTACAATGACCATAAAACGCCACGAAACCGACACCCTCGTTCCTATCTTCGGCACCATCGATATCAGCGACCTCCCATCAGGCAACTACAACCTCGTCGTCGATATACGCAACAAACAAGACGACAAAATGCTCTTCAAAAAAGTGCCCTTCTTCCGCAGCAATCCCTCTGTTGTCAACTCACAAGACAACACCAAGGTTTCCCTTACCTTCGCAGCCGAAATCAACGACGAGACCCAACTAAACGACTATATCGAAGCCCTCGCTCCCATCGCCAACGAAATCGAACGCCGCGACATCTACTCACTCATCAATCGCCCTGGTATCGAGGAAAAGCAGATATTCCTCTACCGCTTCTGGCAGCGTCGCCATCCCCTCAATCCCGACGGCGCCTGGCGCGAATACCGCCAACGTGTGGACTATGTGAACAAAAACTTCTCCTGGCCCAAAACCAAAGGCATCCAGACCGACCGCGGACGCGTATACCTCCAATACGGTCCTCCTGACTTCGTACGCGACGAGAAGAACTTCGTCTCTACCCGTAACCTCGGCGGCGGCGTGACCATCCATCAAAGCAACGACCCATCCGAACGTGCCGTAGACCTCCAGAACCACACCGTGGCAAAACAGGGACAGATATTCTATCTTCCATATCAACTATGGCGCTACAACACCCTGCCGGGCGACGATGCCAACCGCTGCTTTATCTTTTGGGACGAATTTCGTTCCGGTTTTTATAAACTGCTTCACTCCAATGCCAAAGGCGAAGTGCGCGACCCTCTCTGGGAACAGCGTCTCTCCGGCCAACAGCTCAACGAGGATATGCAGGGCGAAGTGGGTGATCAATTCCAAAGAGGCTACTAATCCTTGACATGTACAATTTCCTCCTCCCCGTCGCCTTCCTGCCCCTGTGGCTGCACCTAACCATTGCTTCCCTGTTCTGGCCTGTAGTCTACTATATTCTGCGCTACAGACTCAAGGTGGTGCGTTCCAACCTCAAAAGGTGCTTCCCCGACATTGACACACGCACCCTCCGCAAGACCGAACGCCGTTTCTATCGCCACCTTGCAGACCTCCTCGCTGAAGGATTATACAACATAGGTGCCCCTCTTAACAACATCAAGAAACACTACATTTTTGAGAACAGCGAAATCCTCGATTCTTACTATCTCTCAGGCCGCAGTGTCGTGCTTATGTCGGCACACTACAACAACTGGGAGTTCATGATTACCACCCTCAACAGCCGCATCCATCACCACGCCATCGGTGTCGGCAAACCTCTTGACAACAAGGGATTCGGTCGTTTCATCACTGCTCGCCGCGCCCGCTTCGGCACCGAAATCGTCGACCAGACAAACGTGCGACAAGTCATGGAATACTACAACCGGTGGAAAGTCCCCGTCGCATACATGATGCTGTCCGACCAGTCTCCCAGCAACCCACACCGTAGTTTCTGGACAGATTTCCTCGGACAGGACACCCCCTTCCTCTTCGGCGCCGAACACTTCGCTCGCAAATACGACATGCCAGTGTTCCTATACGACGTACGCAAACTGAAACGCGGCAAATACAGCGTCCATTTCACCCTTCTCACCGATACCCCGAACCAATTGCCCAATGGCGACATCACCCGCCGCTACGCACAACATCTGGAACAACTGGTACGCGAAAAACCGGAATACTGGCTTTGGAGCCATCGCCGCTGGAAACTTACTCACAACGGAAGAATAATGAAAGACGGCACAATCAAGATAATTGAGAAATGAAAACCGCAATAGTCATACTAAACTGGAACGGGCGTAAAATGCTCGAACGCTTTCTACCATCGGTAACAGCTCACTGCCCGTCAGACGCAGAGGTTGTCATTGCCGACAACGGATCCACCGACGACAGCATCGCCTTCCTAAAAGAGAAATACCCTTCCCTCCGCACTATTCTCCTCGACAAGAACTACGGCTTTGCAGAAGGATATAACAAAGCCATATCCCAGATAGATGCAGAATACTATGTCCTATTGAACGACGACGTAGAGGTAACAGCCGGCTGGGTCGACTCTGTGGTGCAGATGATGGATAAAAATCCTTCCGCTGCCATAGTTCAACCCAAACTGCTTATGTTCGACCAGCGCGACACCTTTGAATATGCCGGTGGTGCTGGCGGATTCATTGACAAACACGGATATCCTTTCTGTCGAGGACGCCTATTCAGCACCCTTGAACAAGATCATGGCCAATACGACGACCAACGGGAAATATTCTGGGCTTCCGGCGCCGCCATGTTCGTAAAATCCTCCGCATGGAAAGAACTCGGCGGACTCGACGGCGATTTCTTCGCACACATGGAGGAGATTGATTTTTGCTGGCGCGCCAGAAACAAAGGTTACAAAGTATTCTATTGCCCCGACTCCGTAATATACCATGTCGGGGGCGGAACATTGCCCAAGAGCTCACCTTTCAAGACTCAGCTCAATTTCCGCAACAATCTGGCTATGCTTTATAAAAACCTGTCAGACAAGAGGCTCTACAGAGTTCTTGTTTTGCGCATCCTCCTCGACTGGGTTGCCGCCTTTAGCTTCCTACTCAAAGGCAATGCCGGTGAATTTATCGCTGTCTTCAAAGCCCACAGAGAATACCGTCGTTGGAAGCCTTCGCTCAAAGAAAAACGCAAAAAAATCATTCCCCACAACGTCTCCTGCATTTACCCCCATTCTATTCTCATCGACTACCACCTGAAAGGGAAAAAGCACTTTTCCGAATTAGATAAATCCTCATTTTGACACTTTAGAATAAAAGAGAATAAAAGAGAATTTCTACAAATTGTCCGATTTCTAAAAAAACGATTAATAGAACACAAATTTATAAAATCACAATAATAAGCTAAAAAAAGCGTTGTAGATTAATTAAGAATACAAAACTAAATATATAATAATGTCAAGAGAAGTAAGAGTACGATTTGCTCCAAGTCCAACCGGACCGCTACACATCGGAGGTGTCCGCACCGCCCTATACAACTACCTATTCGCCAAACAGAACGGTGGCAAGATGATTCTCCGCATCGAGGATACAGACCAAACCCGCTTTGTCCCTGGCGCAGAGGATTATATTATAGAAGCCCTTACATGGTTGGGCATCCAGTTCGACGAAGGCGTCCATATCGGAGGCCCCTTTGGTCCCTATCGCCAGAGCGACCGCAAACCGATGTACAAACAATATGCCGACCAGCTTATTCGCGACGGATGGGCATATTACGCCTTCGACCACCCCGATGAACTTGAGGCCAAACGCAAAGAATACGAAGCCCAGAAGAAGACGTTCCAATACGACTGCAACACTCGCGGCATGATGCAGAACAGTCTCAGTCTCAGCGAAGATGAAGTCAAACAACGCCTCAATAACGGCGAGCCTTACGTTGTCAGATTTAAATTCCCTGCCGACACCGAGATCACTGTACATGACCTCATAAGAGGAGATGTAACCATGAACTCCAACCTCCTCGACGACAAAGTCCTCTTCAAATCTGACGGGATGCCGACCTACCACCTCGCCAATATCGTCGACGACCATACTATGGAGATAAGCCATGTCATCCGCGGCGAAGAGTGGCTGCCCTCAGCACCGCTTCACGTCATGCTTTACCGTGCTTTCGGATGGGAAGAGACCATGCCTCAGTTTGCACACCTGCCACTGTTGCTCAAACCCGAAGGCAACGGCAAGCTCAGCAAACGCGACGGCGACCGTCTCGGATTCCCTGTTTTCCCTCTCGATTGGCACGACCCCAAGAGCGGAGAGATCAGTAGCGGTTACCGCGAACGCGGCTACTTTCCCGAAGCTGTCGTCAACATCCTTGCCCTTCTTGGATGGAACCCGGGCAAACGGGAAGGCGACAACGGAGCCAACCCCGTTTATCAAGAAATACTATCAATGAATGACCTTATTAAGCTATTCAATATCAGCCACATCAGCAAGAGCGGCGCCAAATTCAATGTTGAGAAAGCCAAATGGTTCAACCACGAATATATGCAGATGCACAGCGATGAGGATATCGCTGCAATGTTCCAGCCAATTCTCGACAGCCATAACGTCAAAGCTGACCACGACTATGTAGTTAAAGTGTGCGGAATGATGAAGGAACGCATCAATTTCATCAGCGAGATGTGGGATACCACAAGCTATTTCTTTGTTGCTCCAACTGAATACGATCCCGCCGCCATCAAGAAACGCTGGAAAGCAGGCATGACCACCCATATGGCCAAAGTCATCGAAATACTAAACACCGTCCCATTCGAATACGACGCCATTCATAAGGCACTGCTTGACGACTACATCGTCGGCAACCAGCTCAACATGGGACAGGTGATGAACTCCCTGCGTCTTGCTGTAGTAGGCAAAACGGTAGGTCCGGACATGCTGACCCTCGTCATGATGCTCGGCAAGGACGAGACCATACGTCGCGTACAGCGTGCAATCGACACCATCGGAGAAGTCGAGAATTGAAATAATGTTACAAAATGGAAATAATAAAAAAAATGGAAGAAAACAAATTTGATGAAAGTGCTGTAACCTTTGAAGCTACGGAGACTGCAAACGTGTCGGCAGAGGCACAGCCAACCCCGGAACCGCCTACACAAAGTTGCGAGTGCGAAAAAGAGAAGAAATGCAAATGCCATTGTTTGCCAATCCTAAACGGCATACTGCTGGTTGGACTTATTTTAATTTACATTTTCCACTTCACCGGTATCGGTGCCAAAGGCAAAAGCCTCACTAATGCCGATGCAAAACCTCCCATCGCCACAACCGATGGCGGCCTCAAGATAGCCTACATCAACACAGACACCCTCATGGCTAAATACCAGTACGCCCTCGACCTTCAAAAAGAGATCGAGAAGTACCGCACTGCCAAAGAGAACAGCTACAAACAGCAGATGGCCCAGTTCCAGAAAGACTACGAAACCTACGTCAAAGGCGGTGGCGAAAACATGACCCTCAGCCAACAACAAGCCAAAGAAAAAGAGTTGCAGGAACGTGCCAACCGTCTCCAAGGTCTCGAAGCCGAATACACACAGCAGATAGCAGAAAAGACCCTTACTGAAAGCGAGAAGATGACCAAAGCCGTATACAACTTCATACGCGAATACAACGCTGCAAACCAGCAGTTCGACCTCATCCTCTCACGCTCTTTCAGCAGCAGTCCCATCCTCTACGGCAACGAAGGCATGGACATCACCGATGAAATCGTCAAAGGCCTAAACGAAGAATATAAAAACGTAAAAGCCGAGAAATAGCAAGTCACTCTGCCATTGCAACAAACAAAGCCCGCGAGCATTGCTCGCGGGCTTTGTTTGTCTTCTTAACAATAAATGCCATAAACAATGGCCCTCTATTTCTTTTGTAGAATATTATTTATCGGTTAATCGGAATCTGGTAGCCGATGGCAAGCATAAAGGCATGGTTTGTGCCGGTATATGCATTGCGATCCTTCGGTTTGGTTGTATTCGTTGTTGTTCCACCTGTTGTAGTCGTTGTCGTGCCGACCTGCGTTTGGTCAAGATTAGCAAGCACGTCTTCACGCTTCATCAGTGCCACGAATCCGTGATCCATAAAGAAGTCAAAGGTAAAATTATGCCATTGATAGCCTACACCAAGGATAAGACTGGCATCCAAACGACGAATGTGCTTGAATGAGCGTCTGTCGTCCTTGCTTCCAGTAACATAAGTGTCGTAGTTATACGAATACTGAGCCATACCCGGTGTAACCTGTCTATCCCACAATCTTCCAAAGAGACCCACGTTGAAGGTTGGACCAAAATAGAAGCTGACGATATTGCCGGCAGGCAACGAAGCAATCTCAAACCTATAGCCCGCAATGACAGGAATCTGAGCATACCAGTTGTGATAGAATCCGCGACGGATAGAGTGCTGATTGGCCAGAATCTGACGGAAATTGGTACCTCTACGGTTGATATTCAATCCAAACTGCAGATAAATATTCTCCGACCAGGGGTTCTTCCAATCGGTGAACATGTAATCAGCATAGGCGCCAAGATTGAAGCCAAAAATGGGGCTGTGTGTCAACAAGTCATCAGAGACATACGAGATACCGTTACCCAGACGCACGCCATAGTCAACAAACTGGGCCTTGGCGGCAGACTGCATCATGAACACAAGAGCTAACAGGAGTAGTATTTTTTTCATCATACGATTATTTTTCATTTTAACAAACAAGCATACAATACTTTGAGCTACAAACAACCCAAAATATCAATTTACAAAAATACAAAAAATTCTCGAACATTTCATTTTTTTACAAAAAAAACAAAAGTAAAATCTCCTGCATACCCAACACAAAGCACATCGGCGTCTCCCGATGGGGAGACGCCGATGCATGTTATATATATTCCAGCTTATGTCGTGGAATATTAAAACTCTTCAGGTTCAATCCTTATTGTTGCAGTAATGCCTGTCTCGGAACCTACATAGCGGTATGCTATACCGTATCCTGCCGATTTGCAAGCTTTCTTGAAAGAATTAATATCTTCAGTATTATGGCTCCTGATATCAGCCAAAATATTAGCTTTTACCTCGTCATAATTCTCTTCTATCAAACTCACATCATAATACAACTCATTGGTAATAACATTATATGTAAAATAGTTACCATCGAGTTCCACACGATCGACCACCATGCCTTCGGCGATGACATTCGGCATTTGTTTATTAGTCTCTTTGACAACATCATCCATATTGACTTTAGGAGTGCAACCAATGAATGCTAAACTTGCGCTCACAAGAGCAATTGCTAAAAATAATTTTTTCTTCATAACATCTATATTTTAATAATAAAAAAACTCATAGCTTATCGCTTCCAATATAAATGGTAAACGAATATGCCGAATAGGCACCGATATACTTGTAGGCAATACCATATTTTAATTTCTTGCACAATCTGAGAAATTTCTTCACATCTGAATCACCGTTGCGCAAGTCCCTTATAATATCAGCCTTGGAGGCCTCTTTTGAATTGTCCATCTCAACAATATCGTAATACTCATCATCCACAAGAATAGTATAGGTCACCCACGTGCCTATTCCGTTCTCAATAGAAACCATTTCGATATTCATGCCCGGTGCAATCTGCTGTGGAAGGGATCTGTTCACTTCAGCCAAAGCACTGTTGAGCCGTTGTTCAGGCGTCGTGCACGAGGTAAACAACAACAAGGTTACCGCTGACAGCATAATACAGCTAAAAGCGGCTTTTTTTAAAGTCGGAAAAAAATCTAAAACGTTTTTCATAAGTATTTGGTATGTGTTAAACTATGACTAACAATTAATCGGCAACTGGAAGCCGTTTCAGAGTTTCCGCTCGATGAAATCCGTCATCAACTTATACAGGTTGAGGCGTGTGTTGCCACCATAGATACCATGGTTCTTGTTGGGATAGACACGCATCTCAAACTGCTTGTCGGCCTTCTCCAGGGCTGTCGCCAGATCCAAAGCGTTCTGGAAATGCACATTGTCGTCCCCTGTGCCATGTACAAGGAGATAGTTGCCCTTCAGACGGTCAGCGAAATTGATGGGAGAATTGTTATCGTATCCGTCGGGATTCTCCTGCGGACGCTGGAGGAAACGTTCGGTGTAGATATTGTCGTAGTAACGCCACGTAGTTACAGGAGCCACAGCGATGGCACTCTTGAACACGTCGTTGCCCTTCAGTATGCAGAGTGACGAGAGGTAACCGCCAAAACTCCAGCCAAAGATGCCTATGCGATTCTCGTCGATCCAAGGCTTGCCACCAAACCACTTGGCAGCCTCTATGGCATCAATGCATTCGTAATGTCCCAGATTGCGATACGTCATCTTCTTGAAGTCGGCACCACGTCCGCCAGTGCCACGTCCATCGAAGCACACAACGACATAGCCTTTCTGTGCCAGCATGCGGAACCAGTTGTAGTCGCTGTAGCCATAACTGTTGGTTACCTGCTGGTTACCAGGGCCACCATACACATAGAAGAAAAGTGGATACTGCTTGTTCTCGTCAAAGTCGGAAGGCTTGATGATATAGTAGTTCAATTCGACACCCTCAGAGGTCTTCAGAACGCCGAACTCTTTTTTCTCTCGTCCATATTCTGCCAAGTGCTGCTGCAACTGGGCGTTGTCCTGCAGCATCTTTATCTGTTTGCCCTTGCTGTCATGCAACGTGTATATAGGAGCCTTATTGGCATTGCTGTAAATGCAGATATAATATTTGCAGCCGTTGCTGAACAAGGCGTTATAGGTGCCCAGCACACGGTTCGACGACGACACTCCACCATTGTAATCCTGATACAACTTGTTGCCGGCATCAAAGTTAAGACACTCTTTCTTTTTGCCCTTGAAATCAATCACGTAAAGGTCGGTATTGATAGGACTGCTCTCATGGCTGCGGTAATATATCTTTTGGTTTTTCTCGTCTATGCCGCAGATGTTCACCACGTCGTATGCGCCTGTCGTAATCTGACGGATCAATGTGCCGTCCATACCATAGAGATAGATATGGTTGTAGCCATCCTTCTCGCTGGTGATAAGAAAACCGTTGCCGTCGTTCAGGAACTTCCACGTATCGGGGACCTCGACATAGGCCTTGTCCTCCTCGCTGTAAAGGAGTCTAATCTTGCCCGTTGTTGCATTTGCAGTGAGCAGCTCCATCTTGTTCTGCAGGCGGTTCATTCGCATGAATGCAAGCAGGTTGGCATCCTTGGTCCACTGCATGCGCGGCAGGTACTGGTCGTTCTCGCTGCCGGTATTGAGACGCATCGATTGGCCGTTCTCCAAGTTGAAGATATAGATGTCCACCACCGAGTTGTCCTCGCCGGCTTTGGGGTATTTGTAGTTGTAGTTTTCCGGATAGAGGCCTCCCCAGGTCTGCATGGTGAACTCGCGTACCTTGCTCTCGTCGAAACGGTAGTAGGCTATCTTGCGGCTGTCAGGACTCCAGTAAAATCCCTGAGTGATGGCAAACTCCTCCTCGTAAACCCAGTCGGTAGTGCCGTTGATGATGGAGTTGATCTTGCCGTCAGTGGTTATCTGGTGCTCTGTCATGTTGTCGAGCTCCATGTAGTAGAGGTTGTTGTCCCTCACGTATGCCACCTTTGTACCGTCGGGCGACAGGGTCGTCAGGCGCTGCTTACCCTCCTTGGATATCTTAGTAAAGCTGCCGTCGGCAACATTGTAGATGTAATAGTCCGACACTCCGCTATGTCTGTATATGGGCTCGAAGCCACTGCTCAGTAGTATTTTCTGTTCGTCGGCAGAGAACTCATACTCTTCGATTGGAGGCAGGGGCTTTGCCTTTTTTGTCTGACCACCGAACGAACAGACCATACCCTCCTTTTCACCGGTCTTGTAGGAGTATTTCTCTATGCCCGTACGGGTAAGCACACAATAGTGCTCGCCATCCTGCATCGAGCGTATAGACTGGATGCCACGTGGAGAGAAAGTACCCTTTGCCCAAATGTCTTCAAGGGTAATCTGTTTTGTAGGCTGTGCCATCATGCAGCCAATGGCAGCAAACAATGAAATCAAGATAGTTATGCGTTTCATATCAATAAAGTGTTTCTGTTATTTGAATTGCAAAAATAATAAAAAATCCCGTTACCACAAAACTACCCTATCAGTTTCTTTATATCTCTAAGGGAGGCTTTGGGAAGTACGCTTTGCATGTGGGCCATGATGCGTGAATACGAATCCCCTGCGCTGCAATTCGCACAACACACCTCACGACCGAACAGATCCTCTGGGGTGGTAAGCAACGCCCATCCCCATCCATACTGCCTACCATGACGGTCACGGGGATAGACAAAGTCCTCTGTCACGATCCTGCACATCATCTGCAGCCGCGTGACATAGCTGTCGAAACGGCCACGCATCTTTGGACCGTCAAAGCCACATGCCGCACGTAAATCGCGTGTCACCATGCTGCCATTGGCGCGCAACACCGACAATATTGTGCCTTCGATGCTTTCCTCCTTCGGTTCGGGAGTACGCGACCGCCGGTAGTTGCAGAAATCCGACCACCATTCCCGACTGACAAAGCCCGCTTTTGAGGCGAAAAACTTGCCGTATGCACAACCGCTCTCAGTGACTATGGAACCTTTCCATCTCCAAAGAGGCCAGTCCCACCCTCCGTCGGGCAACAGATGATAACGACAGCGGGGATGTACAGCCTCGTCAGCTGAAAAACCTGGTATTCCACTGTCAAGCAGTGGCAAAAAGCCTACCTCTTCAATCAACTCCATAAGCTGCGGGCAGTCTTCAATATTGTTTTTGGACATGCTCACTTCTACAATAATAATGTTTTTTCGCCTTAACGAATCTCTTTAATTTTTATTGCCAAACCCATATAAATACAAAAACCGCGTTGAATGACAACGCGGCTGGCGGAGAGACAGGGATTCGAACCCTGGGACCAGCAAGCTGGTCAACGGTTTTCGAGACCGCCCCGATCGACCACTCCGGCATCTCTCCTTGTATATCAAACTATTATAAAGGTTTTATTCTTTATCCAAGCCCGATTTTCGAAGTGCAAAGATACTACTTTTTCCGAATACACAAGTCTTTTTTATTTTTTTCGTCTTTTTGCATGTTTTGGAACGATTAAAAATAAATTTCAACAATATGACAGATTATTTTATTGATTGTTAGCAAGAAAAAATCATTAAACCATAAACTTTTAACCTTTAAACTTTACTTTATTTGCACCATTATTAGATTTTCCGTACCTTTGCAGATTATTTCTTTCCTCACCTTGTAAAGGTTTAAGGTTTGTTTAACGAAGAAATTATAAAAGAAGGTAAAATAACACCCTTACATATCTTGTTGATTATAAAAATACTATCACCACCAACCATTAACCTTTAAACTTTTAGCTTTACTAAAAAGTGTTAAGAAAGACAAGTATATAATACAGAGAAATACAAAAAAACAAAAATAACAATAAAACACCGCCCCTCCTACCACTGGAGAGGCACAAAAGAAAGGAGCAAGAAATGAAAAAACTGATTTTAACACTGGCAATGATAATGACCGTAGCATTAGCCTCGGCCAACTCAGTCCGCTACTTCACCCGTGCACAGGCTGCACGCGTAGCTACAGAGCTCGATTCGCATAACGAACTAATGATTTACTGCGGCTATGAATATGAACTTGCAACCTATGTTATCATCAACGAAGTTTGGTACGAACCCGTTAACAGTAAATATTTCGAAATATGGCTTTTCGGATATGATGCCTACACTGGCGAAGAGATCTACATGCCTATCGACCTCGCCTGCATCTGGCTATACAATCCACACGGCAACCGCATGTACAGCGCCGCACAATATCTACGCTTTCGCAGCTCGGTAACCACTCCCAACTTCTACTGGACCATGCCGCCCTACAACCCCTTCACCCGTCACTTCCACGACCCGATGTTTAACCACGGATACACTTACCACTACGAGATTCACCGCTACGGATGGCGTCCCCCGATGGCCTCACATCACGGCCCCGCACTCTACCACCCCTACTACATGCGCACCCCGCACACTCCGGCTCCTGTACCTACAAAACCCTTCACCCCTGGCTTGAATCACCCCGATAACAACGGCAACTACTCCTACATCGACAACGGCAGAAACAACGGCGGCACCCGTTCTTCAACGCTAAGCAGAAACACCACTTCACGCTCCGGCAACAACTACAGCAACCCAGGCAACAGCGGTACAACCTCACGCACTACCACAAACACCACCAACAGAAGTAACACTACCACTAACACCACCAACAGAAGTAACGCCACCACAAACACTACCAACAGAGGTAACGCGACAACCGAAACCAGAGGTAGCAACACGACAGAAACTCGCGGCAACAACAACACAAGCACCAACACCCGCAACAACTCGACAACGGAAAACAGAGGAACCTCCACGAACACTACCCGCACAACAAACAACAACACCACTACCACCCGCGGCAACGCGACAACCGAAACCAGAGGAACCTCCACGACAACTACCCGCACAACTAACAACAGCACTACTACACGCGGTACATCGACCAACACTACCACTCGAGGAACTTCAACGAACACTTCTACTCGCGGAACTTCAACGAACACCAACACTCGAGGAACTTCTACAACAAACAATCGTGGCACCTCAAATCGCGGGTCAAGATAAGCAGAACTAACAATGTCAAATAATTCACTAAAATCCAGCGAACTGGTATTGGCTCCCAACGGGAGCCTTTACCACATTAATATGACCGGCGACACACTCGCCGACAATGTCTTCCTTGTGGGCGACCCCGACAGGGTTAACATGTTCAAAAAAATATTCGACAAAGTTGAATTTGAGAGCCAGAACCGCGAACTTCACGCCCTAACCGGCACCTATCACGGCAACCGCTACACGGCTCTCAGCACCGGTATGGGCTGCGACAATATCGACATAGTTGTTACCGAACTCGATGCTGCCGCAAACATCAACCTCAACGAACGTACCATCAATCCTGTCCACCGTTCCCTCAACCTGATTCGCATAGGCACATCGGGATCACTCCACAGCGACATTCCCTGCGGCACACTTCTGGCCTCCGCCTATGCCATCGGCCTCGACGGCCTGCTGAACTACTATAGCCACGACGACAACCAGTTTGAAGAGGAGATGACACAGGCCTTCACAAAGCATATGCTCTTCAACGAACGCCTGGCTCGCCCCTACTGCGTAAAAGCATCAGAATCGCTCCTTGAGAAAGTTGCTCCTTTTACAAAAAAAGGTATCACCGCAACAGCACCAGGGTTCTACGCACCGCAAGGCCGCCACATTCGCATAGCTCCAAGCATTCCAGACCTTAACGAAAAACTGGCCTCGTTCCTCTGGGACGGCCTGAAAGTCACAAACCTCGAAATGGAATGCTCCGCAATCTACGGACTCTCCAAAATAATGGGACACAACGCCCTCACCGTCTGCCTCATTATCGCCAACCGCGCCGACGGCACCTTCCTCAACGATTACCACGACAAGATGTTCGACACCATCACAAAAATAATGGACGCAATAACGGTTAAAGGTTAACGGTTAAAGGTTAACGGTTAAAAACTATGTAAAGGTTAAAGACATCATACATCTTACATCTAACATCACATCGTTACCAACAATGAAAAAAACAATAACACTGACTGTTCTTGTTTTCACAGCCCTGACACTTCATGCCCAGGCTTCCTATATCGCTGAACAATTGGGGCGCGATGCTCACCATATCGTCCAGTCTCTCGGCGCCTTTGTTGGCAACGAACGCGCCGAAAGCCAACAGTTCGACATCACCTACATGCCGGCAGGCAACCACGTCGAAGGGGTGATGATAATCAACACCGCCGACTACCGCTGCACATTCAAAATGGACCCCTCCGACGAGATATGCTACGAGATAATCCTTGACGTACGCAGCGCCGATTTCCTGCGCGACTTCAACCGACTGTTCCAAGTATACAAGACAGAGAACCCCGACAGCGACGACAAAACCATGCATTTCGGCGACAAACTGATACGCGTACGAGAGACTTCGTCGACCACATCCCGCTACCGCAGTTTCACCCTTACAGAGAAGAAATAAACCACATACACTATGGAATTGATTATTCGAGAGTACCGCACAACTCCCTCAAAGACAGACCTAACCGGCGCATGCCCTGGCATCGACTGGAAGGGCGACAAACGGCTTGAACAGATTCTATTAATGGTGCAGAAATCAGACACCGACTGGCAAGCACTGCCTGAAGAAGGGCTTGAGAAATTCAAGAATGTGCCTGAAGGCACTCGCGTCACAAGGCTTTTCTACAGGGTGTTCATCTATACTGTTGATCCCGATCCCGAGGTGTTTGCCACATACGACCATTGCGACTTCCCCGACGCAATGGCACGTCAGATGGCTGATCTCGAGCCAACGGACGAGACCATCAGCGGACTTTTCATTCAAGCTTGCTGCAGCATCGTATACCCTAACGGGTACGAGGATGAATGCTATGTAATGACAGGCAAAACATTCAAACTGAGCAAATACCATACAGGAGACCCATTCTACCCCGGCAGTCCCCACATTGCATTGCTGTTGCTGATGGCAAAAGAAAAAGAGGAGTGGAACAATCCCTCAAACTATGACCTCAGCGACGGCTACCCTCTGAATCTCACCGAACAGGCGTCGCTCTTTCGCGGGTCGCACTTCGCCACCCGACTGGCGATTTCACTGGGTCGCAACCGCCAGAAGGCAACAAGTGTATACTGCACCATAGATGCAAAAGATTTTCCTCAGCGGCTGATTGACCAGTTGGCAGACGACGACACAAAAGGGCTGCTGAACGATGTCACCTCAATCGATATAGACGCAACAGTAGAGACTTCCATCCGCACATTTCAACGTTCATATACATTCTCCCTCACCGACGACTATCCGCCAAAATGGGATGTATGCAAGGTCAGCTTGAGATGGCAAGCCGACCGCAACATGTTCGAAGAGAGTATCTGCTACGCTCGCCCTGGCACCTTCGCAGCCTTCAAGTATCAGAATATTTATTCGCTTCACCCCATACGAATAGACGATATGCCCGTTCCCGAGAGAGGCGCCAGACTTTTCGGCATACCGCAGATATTATGGTACGACGGCGAGAGTATGACAATAAGCTATGGAGAACGTAACATTACGATAACACCCGGAAAACCGTTCGAAGTCTCAAAAGGAATAGACTATGCAACATTCTACCTAACGATAAGTCTGCAAATCGACAATTAGATGCCAAAATAGTAAAGGTTAACGGTTAAAGGTTAACGGTCAAAGATTATTTATCACTCATTATCAATAAACTAATAATAATCATTGTTACAACTTATATTTTTACCATTACATAAATAAATATGAAAGAAAACATATTCAAAATCGAAGACAATGTATTGATTCATTGTATCGTCAATCTCCCTCACGTAGAGGTCCCCGAAGGCGTCACCACAATAAAAAAATATGCCTTTTCAGAGCCAGACAACAATTTATCAGGCCAAAAAGGACTTAGGAGCGTCACCATTCCTAAAAGTGTCACGGTAATTGAAGAGTGTGCTTTTTACAGTTGTGAATACCTGGAGACGGCAGTCATCCTAGGACCGGCCACCATTGGCTATGACGCCTTCTTCGGATGCGACAGACTCTACGACGTTTACCTTGCCGACGGGGTCCAATCTCTTGAATCGAAATGCTTTTCATATTGCGAAAATTTAAAGACCCTTTTCATTCCAGCCTCCGTAGAATCCATCGGCTATGCAATTGCCTGTCAGAACGACAGCAGCTGTAAATATCCTGTGTTCCACTGCGAGCGCAAAGGCAAGGGCAAAGACTGGGACAACGACTGGAATTTAATTTACCATGACTCTCGTTTTGGCAGCGACCGTTCCCACTCCTCGTTCCATTTTGTCTACTACGGCATGCATCGTTCCGGATTTACCCGCGAGGCTATGGAGTGGCTCCGTCCAAAGAAGCCGGCAACTATTCCAGAGCCACCAAAAAATGTCGAGGATATCTCTTCCCGTATCGAACAGGCAAAACAGATGATGAAAGAGAACAGAGGGGACAGCATCTTCGACCTGCTCTATATTCCTGGCATGCCATCCGACCGCAAGCATAAACAAGTACTTGAACAGTTCTATAGCGACAAAATCAATCGTCTTCGCGACGACCAGATAGAGCGTATACGTACCGACTCTCAATCCGAAAGCAACGTCACTGCCTGCTTCCTGTACGGCTACTGGCTTTTATGGAATGCCAACCATTTCGACCAGATGAAAGAGATGGAACGACTCCTCACCATCGCCGCCAACGCAGGCTACAACGACATTTGGTGGCTCCTGAAATACATCTGGAGCTATGGTCAGAACAGCGAAGCACGCATTGACAACGAAAAGGCTGAGGCATTCAAGCAGAAAGCTATTGCATCGAACTCTGAAACCGGTTTCATCTTCGGAGTTGTCAACCCTCTTCTATACGGATGGGATGGCGAGACCAACCCACAAAAGGCTTTAGACCTGGTCAACAGACGCATCGAGGCGGAGGGAGGAGTGGACAATATCACCAATGCCTTGCTCGTACTGAGGGGTAACTGCTACTATGAGCTCGGCGACAAAAAAGCAGCCGACGATGACGCTCTCCTCGCCATTGAAAGAGGTGGAGGCAACAAAGCCTGGAAACTCCTCATACTTACCAGATGCTCAGATGGCGACAAATGGGACGACTCCCTGGCAGAATCGCTTATAGAATCAGCAGCCAAAGAGGGTTCCCAATATGGAATGTATTTCCACGCCATGTCTCTCAAAAAATACGCAAAGGTATGGAGCGGCACCCGTGCACAACTGATGACACTCAAGGCACGCATCCTGCTCGAAAAAGCCGCCTTGCTCGGTGACTGCGATGCCTGCCAACAACTCGCCTTTGATGCCAACTCCGGCGATTCAGGCTTCTATGGCTACCCCGAAGAGGCCTACCCATACTTCCTTCACGGCGCCATGGCAGGCGATGCCACTTGCGCCTACTGGCTATACAAGCTACAGGAAATCGCACTCGACAACAGCATCGACTGCTCGAAACGCGAATTCAACCTGCCAGCCCTCGCCGACCACAACTCTCCAGCAATCTGGCGATCGTATGCCATGTCCTTGCACCAAGCCGACGAAATCCCATGGCCTGACGACAACCAAGAGAAAACAGCAGACTAGACAGAGGAGGCAGAGGAAACAAATGAGACAGAAACCTGCACAGGTACTGACTTCCTGATTCAGCAAATCAAAAAAGAACACGACTGGTCGGCATATATCAAATCAAGCTGCCTGAAACTCCAACAATCAGGCGTGATTGCCGACAACGAGTTCTATATTGACTCATGTCTTAAAGTATATTACGGCACCGGACGCCTGCGTCCGACCAACCACCTCTTCGATATCCATCAGGGCAACTTTGTCGACGAACTTGCCAAAAAACTCAAGGAAGAGGAGAAGAACGGTAAATTCGAGAAACCTGATAATGTCACCCTGAGGATAAAACCCCTCATCTTCTTATCCAACAAGGATGACTGCTCCACCCGCACCATCTGGCTCAAGCCCTTCACCTACGTGCAAAACAGCGATCAGAATATCCACTGGCCCAAAAGCTGGGACTATCTGTACATCGCTGTCGACTGGCTGGATAGCGAAGGGAAAATGGACAATGCCGACGTGAGCTTCTCTTTGCCCGGCTCCAACATTGACGACGAATACACTCCTGTCAGCGAAGGCATGGAGGTCTCTTTCGAAGATACACACCAAAACCAGATATGGGGCGACCTGTTCGAACCACTCACCATCATCTCGTTCGACAATACCGAACTCACGGTCTCCTACGGCAAGAACCGCTACACACTCATACCTGGCGACAAATTTATGCTCGACAAAAAGAGCAAAGATTCCGTCACATACGAACTCAACGTCACCCTATACGAACATTACCAAATATAATTCAACCATAAAACCTTATATTTCATGAACGACAACAAAAACAGAACCCCGCATACAAAACTCTCCCTTTGGATTGAGGCCTCACGTATGACAGATACAGGCAAAGCGCTACCCTTGGACGACGAAGAGCGCGAAATGTTGCCACACGAGCTTCGCAACCCAACCATGAAAAATCCCACAGAACATCCTATCAATACCCCTTGGGAAATCGAGATCAACGACGAGACTTCCTATCTCGCCGACGAGCTCAATATCGATGTATGGATTAATGGCTACGATGACGAATTCGACGGCGAAAACATTGTCGTGCACCACGAATCGCCTACACATACCAATTCTGATGACGATTATCCTACCCAGAAACTGAAAAAAGGCGGAGAGATAAGCGTGACAAAAATCCTTGACCAAGGCACGGCCCTCTACAATGTCATTCTCAATATTGCATGGCCACAACAAAAAGAGAACACCATTCCACTGCAGGAGGCCTTGCAAAATATGAGAGAGAAAGCCGAAGAATGGAACAAGCTACCCAACGTGGCAGACAATTTCGGATTCGAAATCCACACCTTTCTGGCTCACGGTCCCAAAAAAGCACGCAAATACAAAATCTACAATCCCGACAGCTTCCCTGAGAAATTCATCGAAGAACTAAATTCCGACTCCGAGGCTTTGAACGACCTGACGCAAATCGTCATACAAGCCTATAAGGTATATCAGGAATACCACGAACATAGCGACGACTACATAGACGCTGCAAGAGCCTACGGAGAGGATTGCTCACCTTGGTACACCACAGAACGTGTTTGTCATGGTCCGAAAACGGAATATGACATCAAGGACTAAGTAAAGGTTAAAGGTTAACGGTTAAAGGTTAAAGATTAAAGAGAGAAGTTAAAGGGAGATGGTGTGGAGTTAAGGGGAGTTAAGGGGAGTTAAGGGGAGTTAAAGACAAATGTATTTGCTCGAATTGTATTGTCCTTTTAACTTCCAGCGCGAAGCGCGATAACTTCCCTTAACTTCTTTGACTTACCATTGTAACGGTTAACGGTTAACGGTTAAAGATTAAAGAGAGAAGTTAAATGGAGATGGTGTGGAGTTAAGGGGAGTTAAGGACAAATGTATTTGCTCGAATTGTATTGTCCTTTTAACTTCCAGCGCGAAGCGCGATAACTTCCCTTAACTTCTTTGACTTCCCATTGTAACAGTTAAAGGTTAAAGAGAGAGAAGTTAAAGGGGGTTACTATTAGATGTTTCTATACATAGGCATCGTAGCGACCGTCGTCGTCTTCGTAATCATCGTCGTCCGGCCAATCCTCCAATCCGTCAACATCATACTCCTGACTTTCAAATTTTGGGATATAGATGTTTTCTATCTCCTCGGCGAATTCCTTAAGTTCTCCTTCGTTATAGGCGTGCACCACAGGCAACAATTGGTCGTCGTCGCCATAACGCAGCGCATACAGACGATACAGACAGACATCCTCCCAGTGGTACTGATCGGATGCCATGCCTTCATTTATCATTTCGGCAATCATGGACATGCAGTAAGGATGTCCCAGACTGCATCCACGCATGAAATAGTTCCATGCCTTCTCGTCATCCTCGTCGTAATACATCATGCCAAGACAGTAGTATCCGGTCGGTTCACCTAACTTGACAGCCTCTTCATACAACGCTATCTCCTGTTGCTTCAACTCCTCACGCCCTTTGGCATTGGCTGCAAGGGCAGCCTGCTTCTCGCTGTCACTTAAACCGGCTTCAACAATGTCGGCATCACTCCCTTCCATATAGTCGCGGCGTTTTCTGATCTCTTCCGCGAGCAGCACACAGCAACCGCCGCACCCTGCTGCACGGCCTTTCTCCAACATCTCAGGCATGTCTACAAGTCCACTGTAAGCATCGAGGTAGCCACCTTCTATCGCTTTAAGAAAATACTCGTTGGATTTCTTTGTATCCCCTTTCTCCAGATATATATTGCCCAACAAATCGTACCATCTCGGGTCAGGTTTTTTATATTTCGCCATCAGCCGCTCACAGTCCTCGAGAGCCTTGTCTATGTCTTCATAGTTTCCTATTCCGTAGGCTCTGTCACGGCACCAGCGGATCTCAGCCAGCTCGTAACCCTCGGCGTACAACGTATCGCGCAAATCGCAGTACTCGTCCATGTCGACCATCCCAAATGCACCAAGCCTGTACATGTTGGCAAGATTCAACTGCGCCTCCTTGCTGCCCAGCTCCATAGCCTTGCGGAAGCAGGCCTCGGCTTGCTTCTGGTAGTCTTCCACAGGGGCGGTGATCCAATACCAACGGCCCAACAAGCAGATATCATCCGCTGTTTCAGATTTTTTTAATTTTTCGACATCTTCAGGTTTCAACCTGAAAAGCTCATAATTATAAACCGCTTTTTGCATAGTAAATGTTGATTATGGTTATAAGTTTTGAAAAATATCCGGCAACCATAAAGTGGTTGTCCGATATGTCATTTAGTTTGCAAAAGTACACAATTATTTCAAATAATAAAGAATAAATCATATTTTTCTCGTAAATTTGCAGTTTGATTAAACCTTGAGAAAACAATGCAAAACATTCGTAATGTGGCAATCATAGCACACGTCGACCATGGAAAGACAACCCTTGTCGACCGAATGCTGCACCAAGCCAAACTTTTTCGCGACAACCAGGAAACAGGAGACCTTATTCTTGACAACAACGACCTCGAACGTGAACGCGGCATCACCATCCTCTCCAAAAACGTAAGCATTCGCTACAAAGGCTACAAGATAAACATCATAGACACTCCAGGCCACAGCGACTTCGGCGGCGAGGTAGAGCGAGTGCTCAACATGGCCGACGGCGTCCTTCTCGTGGTCGATGCCTTCGAAGGTCCCATGCCACAGACCCGCTTCGTGCTTCAAAAAGCCATAGAACTTGGACTCAAACCCATAGTGGTAATCAACAAGGTAGACAAACCGAACTGCGATCCGGAACAGACCCAAGAGGCTGTCTTCGACCTAATGTTCAACCTAGGGGCCAACAACGACCAACTCGATTTCCCCACAGCCTACGGCAGCGCCAAACAGGGTTGGATGGGTGAAGACTGGAAAAATCCCACCGAGGACATCAGTTACCTGATGGATCTCATCATCAAACACATCCCTGCGCCACAGGTCCCCGAGGGCAACACACAGATGATGCTCTCATCGCTAGACTACAGCAGCTACCTAGGACGAATAGCAGTGGGACGTCTGCATCGTGGTACTTTGCAGGCGGGCCAATCAATATGCCTCGTAAAACGCGACGGAGACAGGATTAACAGCAAAATCAAAGAGCTCTACACCTTCGAAGGTCTAGGGAAAGAACGCACCAAAAACGTCATTGAGGCAGGCGAGATATGCGCCGTACTGCTCGACCTCGACAAAAATATCATGTTTGAAATAGGCGACACCATCTGCGACAACGACAACCCCGATCCTCTTCCTCCCATAAAAGTCGACGAGCCTACGATGAGCATGCTCTTTACCATCAACAACTCGCCGTTTTTCGGCAAGGAGGGCAAATATGTCACCAGCCGACACATCCGCGACCGCCTATATCACGAACTTGAGAAAAACCTTGCACTGCGCGTCGAGGAGACCAACTCGCCGGACGCTCTGCTCGTATACGGACGCGGCATCCTGCACCTCTCCATCCTCATTGAAACCATGCGCCGCGAAGGCTATGAACTCCAAGTGGGACAACCCAAAGTTATAATCAAAGAAATTGACGGCCAGAAATGCGAACCCATAGAACAGCTGACCGTGCTTGTCCCCGAAGAATTCAGCAGCAAAGTCATAGATATAGTGACACGCCGCAAAGGAGAGGTGGGCACCATCGAGACCAAAGGAGACCGTGTTCAGCTCGACTTCACCATCCCCAGCCGAGGCATCATCGGTCTGCGCAACACCATGCTTACAGCGACAAACGGAGAGGCTGTCATTGCCAGCCGCTTCCTGGAATTCCAACCCTGGAAAGGCGACATTGACGACCACAAATATGGTGCCCTCATCGCCAAGGAGACAGGAGAGGCTACAGCTTACAGCATCAGCAAGCTTCAAGACAGAGGTCCTTTCTTTATCGAACCCGGCGACATGGTCTATTGCGGTGAAGTCATAGGAGAAAGCCTCCGCCCCGGCAACGACATCGTCATTAATGTCGTCACCGCCAAAAACCTGACCAATATGCGTACCAAGAGCGCCGACGAGAAATCCACATGCACTCCCGCCATCAAATTCAGCCTCGAAGAGGCAATGGAATATATCCGCGAAGACGAATATCTGGAAATCACACCCACAAAATTGCGTATCCGCAAAATCATCCTCGACGAGATTGAGCGCAAACGTGCAAAAATCGCCGCAGAATCGAACGTACAATAACCAAAACAAACACTTATATCATGGAAAAAAGCAGAGTAACCAAGAACGCATATCTCGTCGACGGACATCGCATTGCATCAGACCGCATTAACGAACTCGACGATAACGAGATTTTTGTCTTCGGAAGCAACGTACAAGGCTATCACGGAGGTGGCGCCGCTTGGTTCGCACACAAGCATCTGGGCGCACAGTGGGGCGTCGGCGAGGGACTCACAGGACGCACCTATGCTCTACCCACCATGGAAGGAATGGCTCCTCTGGCTGTGGCTGTAAGCAAATTTATTGACTGCGCCCGTCAGCATCCCGAGTACACCTTCCTCGTGACGGCTGTTGGCTGCGGCATTGCAGGCTACTCGCCAAACGAGATTGCACCCCTGTTCAGAGAGGCAACAGAACTCACCAATGTTTACCTGCCACAAGTGTTCATCGACATATTGTTCCAATAACCATGAAAGTACACTTTATTGCTATCGGCGGCAGCGCAATGCACAACCTCGCTCTTGCACTGCACAACAAAGGGTATGAGGTCACCGGCTCGGATGATGAGATTTTCGATCCTGCACGTACTCGACTTGAGAAAGCCGGTCTCCTGCCAGAGACTGAAGGCTGGCACCCTGAATGCATCACTCCCGACTTGGATGCTGTGGTACTCGGCATGCACGCCAGAATAGACAATCCCGAATTAATCAAAGCCCAAGAACTTGGGTTGAAGATATACAGCTATCCCGAATACCTTTACGAACAATCGAAAGACAAACTCCGCATCGTTGTGGGTGGCAGCCATGGCAAGACCACCACGACAGCAATGATACTCCATGTGCTGCGTCACTGCGGCATCGAAGCCGACTATATGGTCGGCGCCCAGCTGCAGGGGTTTGATGTCATGGTCAAACTGACTGAAAACGCCAAAGTCATGGTTCTTGAAGGCGACGAATACCTCACCTCGCCTATCGACCGCCGCCCGAAATTCCACCTCTACCGCCCCAATGTAGGTATCATCACCGGCATAGAATGGGACCACATCAACGTGTTTCCAACATTCGACATATACAAAGAACAATTCTCCAAATATATCGACCTTATCGAAGAGGGCGGCACTCTTATCTATTGCGACGACGACCCTGTAGTCCATGATGTCGCCACTGCCAACAAACGCACCGACATTGCCAAACTGCCTTACGATGTGCCTGAATACAAGGTGGAAAACGGCATCACCTACCTCACCGGATATAACACACCTGTGGCTTTGAATATTTTTGGACGCCACAATATGCTCAACCTCACAGCAGCACGCTACGCCTGCCGCGAGATAGGCATCAGCGACGAAAAATTCAACGAGGCTATCTCCAGTTTCGGCGGTGCCAGCAAGCGTCTGGAGCTGGTAAAGAAAAACGACCTCTGTGCGGTCTACAAAGACTTTGCCCACGCCCCGTCAAAACTCCGCGCCACCATTAATGCCATGCACGAGCAGTACCCTGGCCGCAAGCTCGTGGCATGTATGGAACTGCACACTTTCAGTTCGCTGACGCAAGAGTTCCTGCTGCAATACCACGGCACGATGGACGAAGCTGATCTGCGCTGCGTATACTTCAGCCAGCACGCCCTGCAACTGAAGAAACTCCCACCACTCGACCCCGAAGCCGTCCGGAAAGCCTTCGGCGACAACGTCGAGGTCTTCACCGACAGCAAAGAATTGACGGAATACATCAAAAAGTTATTCCGTGACAACGAAAACAAGAACCTCCTGATGATGTCAAGCGGCAACTTCGACGGCATAGATTTTGCCAAATTAGCTGACGAAATCATTTAGTCTTTAACCTTTACATAACAACATAATATGAAATCAAGATTTGAACTTGGTGACAAAGTGAAATTCCTCAACCAGACAGGCGGCGGAATAGTAACCAAGATCACCGACGACTTCATATTCGTTCAGGACGACACCGGATTCGACATACCCATGCAGCCGGAAGAGTTGATTCGTATGGCCGACCAGCAGGGCGCCGCCAAGATGTTCAACGCCACAATGGAAGAGCACCTCAAAGGCAAAGGCACACCCCTACCCTCTGGATTGCCAGGAGTCAAACCCAAAGTGGAGCTGCCGATGACTCCGGAAGAGGAAATCAAACAGCTGAAAAACCAAGTAGCCAACCTCAAAGATCAGATTGCCAAACTGAAAAAACAGCTCGCCTCCCTACAAAAACAAAACACCAGCTCACTTGCCGACAATATCCTTCTGCAACACGAGACCGCTCCTGGAGAGGCCGAAGTCGACCTGCATATAGACATGCTCTGCGAACGCCCCGGCGACCTTACCCCTCACGAATCTTTCGAGATCCAGATGCACTATTTCCGTCTCTGCATGAACCACGCCTTTAACAACAAGATGAAAAAAGTAACTTTCATCCACGGCGTTGGCAAAGGTATTCTCAAAGATGAAATCAACAAGGAGTTGAAGCAGTACGACAACATCCACTTCTTCGATGCCCCGATGTCCAAATACGGTGTTGGCGCAACAGAAGTCTATTTTCGGTGACCAATGACCATTGATCAGTGTTTCAACTATCAACTATAAATTATCAACTATCCAAATGTCCAAGCAAATCACCATCGGTAACCTTACTATGGGCGGCGGAGCCCCTGTCCGTGTTCAGTCGATGACGAACACCAACACTATGGACACTCACGCCACCGTAGAACAGACACTGCGACTGGTAGAAGCTGGCTGCGAACTGGTACGCATTACGGCTCCCGATGTCAAAGCTGCCGAAAACCTTTACAACATCAAGAACGAGCTGGCAAAGCACAATTGCCACGTGCCTCTGGTAGCCGACATACACTTCAACCCACTGGCAGCCGAAACAGCAGCGGCCATCGTTGAAAAAGTGCGTGTCAACCCAGGCAACTACACCGACCGCAACACAGGACGCACCAACTGGAGCGATGCCGAATATGAGGATGACCTGAATCGCATAGGCGACAAGATGGCACGACTCATCGACATCTGCAAGCAACACGGCACCGCCATGCGCATTGGTACCAACCACGGCAGCCTGAGCGAACGCATAATGAGCCGATACGGCAACTCCGCCGAAGGAATGGCACAGTCAGCGATAGAATTTGCCGAAGTATGCCGCAAACAAGGTTTCGACAAACTAGTTTTTTCGATGAAAGCCAGCAACGTGAAGGTGATGGTGCAAAGTACACGTCTCTTCGTTGAAAAAATGAAGGCATTGGATATGGACTACCCCATCCACTTAGGTGTCACCGAAGCTGGCGACGCCATGCAGGGAAGACTGAAGAGCGCTGCAGGCATCGGGGCATTACTCATCGACGGCATCGGCGACACTATCCGCGTGTCTCTGACAGAAGACCCTGTGGCGGAAATTCCCGTAGCCTACGACATACTTCAAGCCGTGGGGGCGCGCATCACACAGCCAGAATACATTGCCTGTCCGTCGTGTGGACGAACACAATACAATATACAGGAAGCACTGCAGCGCATTAAAGCTGCAACAGCCAAGTTTACAGGTGTGAAGATTGGCGTTATGGGATGTATCGTCAACGGTCCTGGCGAAATGGCCGATGCCGACTATGGCTATGTCGGTAGCGGCGCCGGAAAAATTACACTTTACAAAGGCAAAGAGATTGTCAAACGCAACATAGACCAAAAAGATGCAGTAGAAGAATTGGTCAAGCTGATTGAAAACGACCGGAATATTTAGTAACGGTTAAATGTTATAGTTTAAAGTTTAAAGACATCACACATCTAACATCACAGATAATGCAAAACGGAGCGTCTCCAGGGGGGACGCTCCGTTTATATTTATTGTTTTCTAAAATTTTAGAAGTGGAAGTTGAATCCAATACGGAAGTTGCCGAGATGGGCATTGAGGGTTTGAGCCGAAGTGTTGGCAATCAGGCCAAAGTCATTGGTAACATCTGTGTTGGCCAAATCGTCACCAATATAGTTCTTGACAGTGGTATGTGCGAAAGCGAGACCAGCGAGGTCGATGAAGCAGTCAGCCGACCAGTTGTCACTAAATTTGTAGTTGACACCAGGAGTGATGGACAGCGAAAGCATTGTTGCACTCATAGCGCCATCGCCTTCATTGTCGTATCCAAGAGGAGCCGGGCTGTTGTCATAGTAGTGGTAGTAAGCTCTTGGCATTGCCACAAAAGCAATTTCAGCTTGGCAGAAGAAGTTGAAGTTGCCAGCCTCTGCAAAATAGTAACGGAAATAGGGAGCTACGCCGAACATTGACTGTTTGTCAAGATTCCAAGACTCGTTATTAGGATAGACCCATGTATTGTATACAGTAGTGCTCAACATAGAATACATCAAGCTTAAACCAACCTGCATATTATCATTCAACATATAACCAATTGAAGGAGCAAAAGTAAAGTTCATACTTTTGTCATCAGGAACGTCAAATGCCGTAGTGACAGGTGCAAGAGCCTCATGGTGGGTATTGCCACCAGTGGTGTTGAAACCCAGCTGACCGCTGATTACAAACTGTGCATTGGCAGCAAAAGCGAAAGCTACCATAGCGATAGTTAAGAATACTTTTTTCATAATTTTTGATTTTTTGTTTAACAGAATGTTATTTTTGTGTTTTTTATGATTCTTTAACGTTTTACTTTACGTATTATTGTCTTTTTTGTTTCATTTTTTTCCAAAAAGAAATCTCCAAACAAATAACTCAATGAAAAACAACTCAAAAGAAACACCATAAAAAATTAGAAATAAAGGTCACGTTCACCCTCTCCAATCTTGCACAGGTTGCCTTCTACACGTTTCTTTAGTTCCTCCTTGCTGAAAGTCTCGGTAAGTTGCTTTAATAGACGCAGACCTTTCTCTTTGGTTTCCGGACTGGCATAGTCTTCCAGATATTCGCGGAAAGTGAACATGGCGTTAGGCTTGCAATATTCCTTGATGAGGCCTGGCTTGGCAAGATCCATGAAATCGGCACCTACACGACCCTTGCGATAACATCCGGTGCAGAAACTGGGGATATAGCCGCCGTCAATCATCATGCTGATGACCTCGTCGAGCGAACGGTGGTCGCCAAGCGTAAACTGAGCTCCGGTATTGCCGGTCTTCTCGTATGGGTTGGCCTTGCTGTTGTCGCCCTCTTCGTCATATCCGCCCGGGTTGGTCTCCGAGGCGGCGGAAATCTGGCTGACACCATATTTGACAAGCTGGTCGCGCATCTCGGGACGCTCACGAGTACTGATGATAATACCCGTGTAAGGCATGGCGATACGTATGATGGCAATAATCTTCATGAAGTCCTTGTCACTCACCGGATGAGGAATATTTTCGGGCAGGCTGAAGGGGGTTCCCTCTGCCGGCTCTATACGCGGGAAACTGACGGTATGCGGACCACAGCCGAAGTCCTCCTCAAGATGGCGTGCATGCTCCATGATAGCGAGAATCTCGAAGCGATAGTCGACAAGGCCAAAGAGCACACCAAGTCCCACGTCGTCAATGCCGCCTTCCATAGCACGATCCATGCAGGTAAGACGATACAGATAGTCTCCTTTGGGGGTATTGGCAGGATGGAATTTTTTATATTCGACAGGATCGTAGGTCTCCTGGAAGCAGACATAGGTACCTATCTTCTCAGCCTTGAGTTTGGCAAAATCTTCGACGCTCATGGGAGCCAACTCAATATTGATGCGGCGTATGGTGCTGCCTTTCTCGTCTTTTGCAGCATAGCAGCGGCGGATGGCCTCGACCATATAGTTAGCGTCGTTGCGTGGACTCTCGCCACAGATAAGCAGAGCGCGTTTGTGTCCCATGCGGAGCAGGTGCAATGTCTCGGTCTCAATCTCGTCAAGTGTAAGGATTTTGCGTTTCAAGGCCTTATTATCGCGACGGAAACCACAGTAAACGCAGTTGTTCACACAGGCATTGCCAGTATATATAGGAGCAAAGAGCACTAAACGCTTGCCATAGATTTCCTCTTTGCAATAATGTGCAGTGTCAAGAATCTTCTGGATCCCTGCCTCGTCCTCAACACAAAGCAACTTGGCCACATCCTGAAGGTCAAGTCCTTTCAGTTTGCGGGCTTTGTTGAGAATATCGTTAAGCTGACCTTCTGTCGGAGCGTTGTCCTCGAGCATGCCATAGAGTTTGTCTCTATCGATAAAGTTGTGATGTTTCATGTTATTGTTGTTTTTTGGATTAATATTATGAAGAGCTTCTAATTGGCCAGGGCTGTCTTGCAGCTCAGGCCAGGAATACGGCCAAGCGGCCCTGTAAGTGCGTTTATTTGGTTCATACTGCCCTCGACGATAAGCGACAATACCGCCACCGGCCTGTCGTGAAATGGCAACCCTTGCCGACATAAAATAATGTCAGCATGTTCTGAAAGAATCTGATTAACGGAAGGCGACACCTCGCGGTCGCGGATGAGTATTGTTATTGTCCCTATTCTCTTTTCCATCAGGTGTAAGGCTTTTGGATTAGATTTACAATATTTTATATCGATTAACACTTTCTAATCGATACTGCAAAGATATTTCTTTTTTTCAATATGGAAAATTATTTTTTGTCGTTTCGTCTAAAAAATGTATTTTTGCAGTTCAAATCAGAAAACCATCAACATGTACAATTATCTTAAGACTGAAGAGCGTGGCAGAATATGCATCCTCACAATCAGTGCTCCCAAAAGCCTAAACGCTCTTAACTCGGCAATCCTTGGCGAGTTAGATGACTATCTAAATAAATTCGACTGCAACACTTACCGTTGTCTCATCATCACAGGAGACGGCGAGAAGAGTTTTGTCGCCGGTGCCGACATCAGCGAGATGGCTACCCTCAACATACTACAGGGACAGACCTTCGGCAATCGCGGAGCACAAGTGTTCCGCAAAATAGAGACACTGCATGTGCCCGTCATTGCCGCCGTCAACGGTTTCGCCCTTGGTGGTGGATGCGAGTTGGCTATGGCATGTGATATACGCATCTGCTCCGACAATGCCAAGTTCGGACAGCCCGAGGTGGGTCTCGGCATCATTCCCGGATTCAGCGGCACCGTGCGTCTGGCACGCCTCGTGGGTATGGGTATGGCAAAACAGCTAATCTACACTGGCCGCGCCATCCGCGCCGACGAAGCCCTGCGTATCGGATTGGTCAACACCGTCGTACCACAGACCGAGCTGATGGACAAGGCAATGGAAATAGCCGAACAGATTGCAGCCAACGCCCCCCTCGCCGTCAAGGCCGCCAAACTCTGCATCAATGCCGAATATGACATGGACGTCGACGAAGCCATCCTCTACGAGAACGGCATCTTCGGACGCTGCTTCGCCACCGAAGACCAAAAGAACGGCATGAAAGCCTTCCTTGAAAAAGGCAAATGCGAATTCCAGGGAAAATAATAAAAAACAATTAACAATTAAACAATAATTATCATGAAAATCTACGTTATTGGAACCGGCACAATGGCCAAAGGCATTGTCAAAGCTTTTGCCGCCAAGATGCCCGTCGTTATGAAAAGCCGCACTCAGGCCAGCCTTGACAAAGCCATGGCCTCTATCGCCAAAGGTTATGGAAAACTCGTCGAGAAAGGCAAGATGACCCAGGAGCCCGTTGACGCCCTTTTGAAGAACATCACCACGACCACCGACTACGCCACATTCGCCGATGCCGACCTCGTCATCGAGGCCGCCGTCGAAGAGATGCAGCTCAAGAAAGACGTCTTCATGGAACTTGACAAAATATGCAAACCCGAAGCCATCTTCGCCACCAACAGCAGCTCACTCTCCATCACCGAGATTGCCGCCTGCACCAGCCGTCCTGCACAGTTCATCGGCATGCACTTCTTCAACCCCGCCGACCGTATGGCTCTCGTTGAGGTTATCCGCGGACAACTGACCAGCGACGAGGTCTGCAAGACCGTCATTGATCTCTCCACCGAGATTGGAAAACAGCCTGTAGAAGTGAAAGAAGCTCCAGGCTTCGTCGTCAACCGTATCCTTATCCCTATGATCAACGAGGCTTGTGGCATTCTCGCCGACGGTATAGCAAGCGCTGAAGACATCGACAAGTGCATGATGCTCGGTGCCAACCACCCGATGGGCCCCCTGGCTCTCGCCGACCTCATCGGCAACGATGTCAACCTCGCCATCATGGAGGTGCTCTACAAAGAGTTTGGCGATCCCAAGTATCGTCCTCACCCACTGCTCCGCAAGATGGTGCGCGCCGGACTTCTTGGACGCAAGACCGGCGAAGGATTCTTCAAATACTAAACACTTAACCCCCCGAAAGTTTTTCTCCTACTTTCGGGGGTTCTTTTTAGGCGTTAAACTTTACTTAGAACATACAATCCGCTTCGTTCATCATCGAAGGAAAGACCGACCGGTTATTTTCGAAGGGATAAAACGACGGCATAGCCACGGTCTGCAGACTGTCAAATCGGGCACTGTTCACAAATTCCAACCTCACCTCCCCACTGTTCCCACGACGGTTCCTGGCAATGACTACATCCGCCATCCTAATGGTGGAGCCATATTCATCCTCATAAATCTGGTAATATTCCGGACGATAGAGGAACATTATCAGCGAGGCGTAATTCTCCAGTGAGGACATGTTCTCCATATCGTACAACATCGGCTTTTTGTTTCCGCCGCGTGACTCCACGCTCCTCAGCACCCTCGCCGTCACCAGGATGGCTATCTTCAACCTCTCGGCGGTGTGAAGTAATTTTTGTATTGCCAACTCCTTATCGGAGGCATATCCGTCCATGGCAATATTCCCGAAGTTGTCGATGACCACCAGCTGAATGTCGTTCTCATGCTTTAAGCGTTCTATCTTGCTGACAATCTCCTCCATGTTCACACACAGGTTGTGTTCTATCCATACAGGAGCCTCCTTTATTTTTTCAATAAAATCAGAGTTTGAGATACACTCCCTATGGAAGCCTATCCGCTCAAGCATCGCTATTCGCTCCGACTGTTCAGCGGTCAGATTCACCTGTTCCTTCATTATTCTGCTTACAGCATTCCATCCATATTCTGTGGCAAGGAGCCGCTTAGCGATATATTCGCTGTCATCCTCCAACGATATGACCGCCATGGGTGTCTTGTTGATTATTCCAATGTTTCTCACAACTGTCATAGCAAATGAGGTCTTCCCCATTGCGGGGCGTGAGGCCATCACGGAGATATTGCCGATAAGCAGCCCACCACCAATAGCCGCGTCAAGGCTCGCAATGCCTGTTGGAATGCAGTTCACCTTCTCTCCGATATGGTATAAAAGCTTGTTCAGTTTCATTTTTTGTAAAAGTTATTTATAAAGGTTATAGGTTAAAGATATAGAATTAAACATCATACATCTCTCATCATACATCACACCTCAGGGCATTGAAGCGGCGATTGAGAGCCTTGTAAGTAGCGTCAGTCTCCCCTTTCACCATCTTGAGGTATAGCAGCTTGCCGGCAACAACTGATTCCAGATTAGGCCTGAAATCACTGTGGGTAGCAGCATATCGTGGATTATCCGCCTGATAGTGGTGCTCGAACACTGCCTGCGCCTTGTCGTAGCCATCCATCTCCCAGTTGTGGAGCATCGTCCTCAGCTGTTTGGCATACTCTCTTGGGACATTCTCCTTCTCATTCACCGTAACGCCCGTTACCTCCTGCCGCATCCCCCTGTGGCAGAGCCTCGTCTTTTCGGGGTTGATGGTGAATCCCTCCTCGTTCTCAATAATGTTGCGCATCGATTGGATGAAATGGCTCCCCTCGTCAAATACATTCGCCATTCCGCTGAAAGTTATGTCATCGGCGTAGCGCGTATATTTCAATCCGTATGCCTTCGCAAGTCTTGTGAGCTTTATATCCATCCGCTCGCAGATGATGTTGGTGATAGTGGGCGAGGTTGGTGCACCCATCGGAAGGACGTTCTTTCCTTCCGGGCCAGCGTAGCAGCAGAGGTCGGTGATGATGCCAGCCACCTTCCTGTCAAGGTTGAACGGTTTTGTTGTCAGCCGATTGTACAGCCGCCCTGATGTTACGGTGTGGAAGAAGTCCTTGAGGTCGATATTATAGACGAATCGCTGTCCGATATGCATCCTTGCTCCCGTCACCACCGAGCGGTGAGAGACAAAGCCCATCGCGGCGCTGTGGGGAGAGTATATGGTCTGCAGCACGAGGTTCAATCCCTGTTGGATGTACTTCAACGTTGGTTCCGGAGCGTCGATGGTGCGTAACTCGCCCTTTTTCTTTTTCGGAATCAAAAACCTGTAATACCTAACGGTGTTGGGTGATGACTTTAAAGATTTATCCAATTGACTCATCGTCACCATGCTCGCCTTCTCGCCATAAAGTCCCTCCAACGCCACATTAATCAATTTGAGCAGGTCTTTTTTCGTATGAAGGCACCCACACAAGTCCGAAATACGACATTTGACAGCATTCTTCGCCGCCTCCCTATCCAATATGTTTCTATCCAATCTCATAAATTTTCAACTATCAATTGTCAACTGTCAATTATCAATTGTCAATTATCAAAAAAAGTTCTCCAGCCCCGATTACTTCAGTAACGTCTCAAGAGCCTGCCTTGAGCCGAGTTGTGAGATGGACCCCCGAGCGAGAGAAGAACTCGGCTCAAGGCAGCCCGACCCCATTGTGCGACAACGATGACGTACAGGGGACTCGACCGAACCCCGTAGTGCGACATTGCAATGCGGGCCTTTAGTGGACAAGGGTCCACCGCCCGAAGTCTGCCGATACCAGCAGACAGCGACCGACTGATAAACAGCCAGAAGATTCTAATTCAAAAAAGACTGGAGAACAATTAATGTCATTTCTTAGCCGTCTTTTGTGGCTAATGAAATTGAATTTTCGTGTTTCATAATAGCTTACTTATTCGTTACGTTATTTTGGTGTTTTTTGTATTTTGGTGCAAATATAATACAACTTCCCGAATTAATATTTCCCATAGCAAAAAAAATTTCAACATCACACATCATCCCTCTCCTCGTATTTCCTTTTCCGGCAATACAACTTCTTGTTTTTCTTGATGCGGGTGTGGGCATGGAAGCCGTCGCCCAACAGCAAGCGTTCCATCTCGCGGTTAGCTTTGCGAGCCGCAAGGAGTTCCGGTGGTATTTTCTTTTTTCTTTTGCGTAGTTTCATGATTAATCAAATTCTTATCATGGTAGCATATCGAAAAGAGGCTCACTGCATCTAATCTAATTTAAGGTGTTCGCGACCATTGGTTCAAAGCCATTGACTTCGTCTTCGCTCATGAGTATCGGAATAATTCAAGCAAGTTTGGCCTTTTCTCTCGGCTTTTGAGCGTTCCCTTCTGTCAGACACACATCAAAAAATCACACTCGCTATTGTGGAGCAGTCTTTCCCCTCTCTATGTGCTATTCCTCGCTATCATCATATTCTACATCTGGCCTAAACTCAAAGGCCAATTCAGAATATGGGATGTCACATTCGTTGAACAGCCCATGCAGTATGCTCAGCTTCGTGTTGGTGCTATTGTCACTCCAAACATACATATCTTGTCCTAATTCACGTCTCCAAGCCTCAGGTTTGTACGAGAATCCATATTTCTCGTTAGCACAGAGCCATTCGATTGTTGGGCGATACTCTAACAGTACATGGCCACAAACCTGAATCAGCATCTCCTTCCATGTATTCACCGGATAGCGAACGCCCTTGTATATGTATGCTTGAAGCTTCTTTCCAGTAAATTCAAAATCCTCTTCATCCATCGATACGCTTTCTGCATCACGCCTTTCTGGTTCAAATGATGTCGATGGCATGGGCCACAACTTCATGAATACCGTCAACAGCAGTTGCTGCCTATGCAACAACTCCTCTTCGGTCCATTTCTCACACTCCTTCACGTAGTTGTTAAGCCGGAAAGCACTTTCTTTGAACCCCTTCTCCATATCTCGTTTCTCAATGAAAGTCAGGTTACTGTATTGCGAATTGTAGCCGGTCAGCGTTAGATTCGCCATTGTATGTAGATATTGCTGATGTATCGTTTCCCAGTTCTCGCCCAAACTTGCTTTCCATTTTTCAGAAAGTGTCTGAGGCATGATATGTTCTATTGTAATCTCTTTATTCGATAGTTGTTTAACAACTTCGTGACGTTCGTTGTTGTCTTGATTCTCCATGCGTTCCAGAATAAACATGCGCTGTGGTGTGGGAATCTTGTAAACCTGACGTACAGCAAATTCAGATTTAACTTCTTCATCACGTGGGAATACAGAAGAACGTGCCTTGTTGAGTAACAGGTATGTAAGCACATCAATATAATACGGTGCTTCCCCCTGCTGAGTTGTGTTTTTTGCAATCTGATTCATCACATCCTTGTGCAAGGTCGAGAACACCTTGTTTAATGCATTGGAAGGAAGGTTACAAATTATTCTTCGAGCAAAATAGGCTTCCGCGATGTCCAGCACTTTGTATCGTTCATCAACAGACATACCGCACTTCTCAGCATAGTCAAAGAATGCCATGTAGAATGGATACATAATCGTTGAGTCCAGTGTCCTGAGTTGTCTCAATTTCCTGTCCAACCTGTCAACACCTGTTTCGGCATTGTTGATTTGATGGTATATCTGAGCATAGTGATACATCTCTTCCATCAATTCAGCCCTGTTCATGGAACTGTCTTCGGCATAATCTTTGAATATGAAATATATCTTGTCGATACGTCCAATTTTGCCTTGTTTCATGGTCAGATAGTCACGAACAAACGACGTAGGCTCATAGTCGGTTTTTTCTTCTATCGGATTCCAAAAGCGAGAATACAGGTCGTCTTGCTGCGTTGGCGTCAATGACATGAGCAGATAGTTGCGAATCTTATCTGCTTCGCTCAGGTCAAGACCTGTAGAGTTCAGACTTTCGAATATCAACTGCGCATCATCACCATCTTCCAATTTGATGTTGATCACCTCCAGCTTCTTAACTGTATCAAATATCTCATCAACAGACAGTTTACTCTTTAGTATTTCTTCATAGAAAAAATCATAATTGCGTGTAACATTCGACTCCTTCACATATTCATCTTTCGACTTAAATAGCAAAGCATCAAAAGCTTGCATATCTTTTTTGATCGGTTTCAACTTAACCTTACGTTCATCTTCCTGGTATTCGTCAACAAGATAACGCTTGAAAATCTTTTCTGTTATCTTTTTGTCCGTAGCCTCAATCTCGTTTGCTTTATATGCGTTCACCAAAGCAATGAGAATGAGGGAAACGGTAGTTATTCGCTGCTGTCCGTCTATAATGAATCTATCTTCCGAACCATTTTCAATGCTCGAAACAATGCTACCAAAGAAGTGGCTTTGCCTTTTTGTTCTATGCAGTTTTAACAAATCTAGAAACAACTGGTTGCAATTCTCAATCTTCCAGTCGTAGTTGCGCTGATAAAGAGGAATGATAAACCTCTTATCAGAACCGTCAAAAAACTTTATTAATGGCTGGGCTTCACCTTTCATATCAATACATTTTTGTTTATCGGAAGTGTCCTATAATAATATTATTATTTGCGAAGTTACACGTTTCTCAAATATTCTGGTGGCGGGGTAGTGTTAAGTAACATTCAGTTGGCATCCTCTGCCGCTTTTGGTAAGTTGGTTTCTTCACCCAGAGTATATTCAAAAGATGTTTGCTGTATAGGAATAACCGGAATCTTTTTCCTCTCCTCTCCCAACTCGCTATTGCGGTAGTTCAGCTACATGGCTTTGGCTTCGTGGTATATTATCATTTTATAACGTTGGCAGAAGCTGGATTTCAGTCATCTTTTTCGACGTGATACTCACTAATTTGTAACACAAAAATTTTACAAATATACGCTTTTTTTCTGAAACTGGCGTTATGCAAGCAAAATCTTATTCCCAAAGAGAATAAAATCAGGGGATTGTAACAGAAATATTGTAGTGCCCGAGCTACATATAAGGTTGCACAGGCACTGCTCTAAAGGCTTTTCAATCGGTTTTGAGCCAGACACAAAAAAACTTCCCCTCCAGAGGAGGGGAAGCCAACCTAAAAATTGTACTATGAAAAAGAAAACTATTATTTATTTCAATAGCAGATGTTTGCCGAATTATGCCTCGGCGGGAGCAGCCTCGTCAACAACTTCGAGAGTAAGAACAGCCTTAATATCACGATAGATATTGACAACAGCATTGTAGGTACCTACCTGTTTGATTTTGGAACCGTCGACAGCGATGATTTTGCGGTCAACATCGTAGTTGTACTGAGCCTTAAGAGCATCAGCGACCTGGATGTTGTTAACCGAGCCGAACAGCTGGCCGTTTTCACCGACCTTGGTGGTCAGGCGAACGCTCTTGCCGTCAAGAGCAGCCTTGAGAGTCTCAGCATCCTTACGGATTTTCTCCTCTTTAAAAGCACGCTGGCGAAGAGTTTCCTGATGCATTTTCTTGTTTGACGGGGTAGCCATGATAGCCATACCCATAGGGAGGAGGTAGTTGTTTGCGTAGCCGTCCTTGACAGTCACGATATCGTCCTTATATCCCAAATTAACAACGTCTTGTTTCAGAATAATTTCCATTTGTTCTTCCTCCTTCTTTGATTACTTTAAACAATCGGCAACATAGGGCATCAAAGCCAGATGGCGGGCACGCTTGATTGCCTGAGACACTTTCTTCTGATACTTGTTGGAAGTACCGGTAATGCGACGGGGAAGGATCTTGCCCTGCTCGTTAACGAACTTGAGCAGGAAATCTGCGTCCTTATAGTCGATATATTTTATGCCGAGTTTTTTGAAACGGCAGTATTTCTTACGCTGTGTTTCGACAGCTATTGGGGTCAAATATTTGATTTCACTTTCGTTAGCCATGATTCTTACTAATTTACGTTATTTGTTAATAATGACGTTTTCAAGTCTACAGTCGAATTATTCCTGCACGGGAGCTTCGGCTACAGTCTGTCTTGCAGCACGTTTTTTCTCATTATAAGCAATGGCGTGCTTGTCGAGCGACACGGTGAGGAAGCGAAGCAGACGCTCGTCGCGCTTGTAAGCAACTTCGAGATCAGCAATAACACTACCATCGGCCTTGAACTCGATAAGATAGTAGAATCCGGATGATTTTTTCTTAATAGGATAAGCAAGCTTACGCATGCCCCAGTTGTTTGTGTAGACAATCTCAGCACCGCGCTCGGTGAGGAAGTCTGTGTACTTTTTTACCGTTTCCTTCATCTGATCTTCAGACAAAACGGGAGTTACAATGAAAACGGTTTCGTAACGGTTTACCATGTTGTTTGTTTTATAAAATGATTAATTAATAAATAACGTGTGAAACGTTGAGCCACTTTGCGGACTCGAACCGCAGACCTACGCATTACGAATGCGTTGCTCTACCAACTGAGCTAAAGTGGCAGCTGTTTGCCGCCTGCGGATGCGATGTAAGAGAGTTGG
>JAGCUU010000037.1 GCA_017962665.1 Bacteroidales bacterium
CAACTCGCTGACTACATAGATTATTACAATAACAAACGCATCAAGCTGAAACTAAAAATGAGTCCGGTGCAATACCGAACTCATTTCTGTAGACAAATTAACTGATTTTTTAATCCGTCCAACTTTTTGGGGTCACTTCAGTTTTTATGGGACACCTTTTTTTTTATGCGGGTTATGAATCAGGTCTGTCTTATTCTGTCAGTCGTTCGGCAATTGCCTTGGCAGCTTTGCGACCGGCACCCATTGCAAGGATTACTGTAGCGGCACCGCTGACAGCATCTCCACCAGCGTAGAGGTTCTCACGTGATGTGAGACCGTTATCGTCTGCAATGATTCCACCCCAGGAATGTGTGTCAAGGCCAGGTGTAGTACTCTTGATTAGCGGGTTGGGGCTGGTTCCAAGTGCGATTATGAGATTGTCAAGTGGAAGTTCAAACTCGCTGCCTGCTATCTCCGAAAAGCGTCGACGTCCACTTTGATCGGGTTCTCCCATTGACATTCTAATAAGGCGTACACCTGCAACATTGCCGTTCCCGTCATCAATCACGCTTATGGGGTTTGTCTGGAATAGGAATTGAATACCTTCCTCTTTTGCATGATGCACTTCTTCTTTACGGGCAGGCATGTCTTCCTCTCCACGACGATATATAACAGAGACATTGCATCCCAGACGACGTGCTGTTCGTGCGGCGTCCATTGCCACATTGCCGCCACCTACGATTGCCACATTGTGTCCAAGATGTATCGGGGTATCGAAAGCTTTGTCATAGCCGTGCATGAGGTTGGTACGTGTGAGTAGTTCGTTGGCGGAGATTACACCGACAAGGGTTTCACCTGGTATATTCATGAACTTTGGAAGTCCGGCTCCGGAAGCGATATATACAGCCAGGAATCCGCGTTTCTCAAAAAGTTCGTCTATGGTTACGGTACGACCTATGATAACATTTGTTTCAATTTTTACACCAAGTCTTTTTAGGTTTTCTATTTCTGGTGCGACTACTTTGTCTTTCGGTAGACGAAATTCAGGAATGCCGTAGACGAGAACACCGCCAGGATGTTGAAGTGCTTCAAAAATTGTAACTTCGAATCCTCTTTTTGAAAGGTCTCCGGCACAGGTAAGGCCTGAAGGACCACTTCCGATAACGGCGACCTTCTTCCCATTCTTTTTGATATTGATATCAGTTGGATTTGTCTTATTGTTTTTTCTGTTCCAATCGGCAACAAAACGTTCCAAAGCACCTATGGCAACAGGCTCGCCTTTACGACCAAGCACACATGCTCCTTCACATTGAGTCTCTTGTGGACAGACACGTCCGCAAACGGCAGGAAGGGCAGAGTCTTCACTAATGATACGATATGCGAGAGCAAAGTCGCGTTCCTTTACAGCGGCAATAAAGTCTGGAATATGGATGCTGACAGGGCACTGGCTTACACAAAGCGGTTTTTTACATCCGAGACAACGGCTTGCTTCGGCAACAGCTTGTTGTTCTGTGAAGCCGCATGAGACCTCCTCGAAATTGTGGATACGCACTTCGGGTTGTTGTTCACATGGTTTTTGGCGAGGAAGACGTGTGGCAGTTATGTCTGTATTTTCAGCTTTAATAGCAGTATTGACAGCGGAGGTCAGATTACAGGTATGGCCTTCGTCGCTGGTAGCAATACGATATTTCTTTGCATCTGGTCGTGCAAGACGGCGCATAGCCTCGTCGAAGTCCACAAGGTGTCCGTCAAATTCAGGCCCGTCGACACATGTGAACCGGACTTTGTCTCCAACGGTAACACGGCAGGCACCACACATTCCGGTTCCATCGACCATCATGGAGTTGAGAGATACCACGGTGGAAAGATTGTATTCTTTTGTAAGCAAGGAGACGAATTTCATCATCGGGAGTGGACCGATGGCGACACAGCAGTCGTAATTAACGCCACTTTTTACAAGTTGTCTTATCTTGTCTGTAACCAACCCCTTTTCTCCGTATGAACCATCGTCGGTCATAAGGAAAAGATTGTCACATATTTGACGCATTTCATCTTCAAAGAAGAGTAGACTTTTGTTGCGTGCACCTATAATGACATCACAAGGTATTCCTTTGTTGTGAGCCCATTTTGCTTGAGGATATACCGGTGCAGTCCCGACGCCACCGGCAACAAAGAGAATGCGCCTTTGTGGATTGTCAGTAACTTTTGTGATTATTTCTGCGCGATTTCCGAGAGGACCGACAATGGTAAAAATGCTGTCACCTTCATTCATTGCTGCAAGACGACGTGTGGAATCGCCGACAATTTGGTAGACGATGGTGACTGAGTTGTCGTTGGGGTTGGTATCGCAAATGGTGAGAGGTACTCGCTCCCCTTTATCGTGTGGAATAACGATAACGAACTGCCCAGGCTGGCCTGAACGGGCAATCCAAGAGGATTCAATGTCCATTAACACGATGTTTTCTGTCAGTTGTTTTCTTCTCAGAATTCGGTACATGTTACTAAATTTTATTGTTGGTTGATTCGATTATTTTTTTGTCGATATATTTTACCTGTCGTGAGCGAGGATTACCTTCGTAGTTTAGTATTACGTAATCGGCACGGTCCATTTTCTCTTCGGCACTGAGTTGACTGTTCATTCGTGCCTCGATAGCTGCTCTGGTAATTTTGTCGCGAAGCTCAAGTCGTTTCATTCGTTCCTCTTTTTCAAGGTATACAGTGATTACCTTGTCCATATACTTATCAAGCCCATATTCGTAAATGATTGCTGACTCCATTATTACGTAAGGGTATATCTGTTCATCGGCCCAATCATGGAAATCTTTCATCACACGTGGATGAACTAATGCATTAAGCTTGAGTAATGCTTCGTGGTTGGAGAATACAATTTCGGCAATTTTCTTTTTGTCGGCCTTGCCGTCATTTTTAAAAACAGAGTTGCCAAATAGCATGCGTACTTCGGCAAGAAAATTTTCGTCGTTATAATAGTTTGCAGCATGGCTGTCAGCAATAAAGCAAGGCACTCCGATTTTCCGGAATTCTTCGAGTACGGTTGTCTTTCCGCATCCTATGCCACCAGTAAGTCCTATGAGCATAACGTTACTTTTTTATCATTATATATTGAACTTTATGAGGGGTAACGTTCTTTATTCTGGCATTTGCAGGGAACTGGGTGACAATGGGCTGTAAAAAACTCTGAGTGTCGCTGGTTAGTGTGGCAACTACTTTGAAATCCTCTGTGTTGAATGAAGAGTAGTCTTTTTGCGGTATCAATATGGTTACTTCTACAGAGGAAGGGTACAGGTTTGCACGATAGCTTGACGGATCATATTGCCCGTTTGAGGACGCATGGGAAAAAGCGACAGGAAGTGTAATCGTCTTTTCTATGAAACGTTCTACGGGAATATAGACTTTTATAACCTGACTGGAAATACGTAGGTCATTGTATTTTTCCCAATCGTTGGAAAGTTTCAAATTATATTTTCCACTGTGGCTGATATGCATTATGGTCTGTGGAATGGCATTAATCTGGTCTATTTTTTCAAGAGATTCACGGCTGCCATAAAGCACTATGCTGTCAGGAATAATTACTGGTTCTCCACAAAGCCCCATCATTCCGTCAAATTCAAATTTTACTTTTTCTATAGAAGGATGGAAAACCTTGCTCGTTCGTTTTGCCAGACTTATATGCAACTGTTCGGTAACAGGTACAAAATCGGATACTCCGTGAAGATCTATCTGCTGCTTTATTGTTTCGAGATAGTCTTCGGTATGTATGTTGAACGAGATATTGCTGTCGCCATGGCGGACTATATGATTATTGACATCTATATGCAATGATTTTTTATGCCTGCCGCGATTGAAAGCCTGAAAGCCGTTGCTGGTAATGTCAAAAAAAACGACAGTATCCATCGCTGTTGTGGCATATTTGACGGTATCGATACCGTCATAGACAATGGAATATGCTTCTCGGAATCGTTTGCGTTCAGACATTCCTGTCAATAGCCAAACAATAGCAACGGCTATCAGTGCGATAATAAAAGCACGGGGACTATTATTTCTTATCCTCTGCAGCATCATTATTTGTCGTCACGGACTGGATGAAGCTTTTCTCAACCGTGAGAATGACACCATTGGAAACCTCTACTTCAACTGTAGTAGCGTCGACGGAGTGGATTTTGCCGTATATTCCGCCACTGAACAGAACACGATCTCCTTTTTTTAACTGTTCGCGCATTTTGGCTTCTTCTTTTGCTTTTTTGTTTTGTGGTCGAATCATCAGAAACCACATGATAACAAAAAGAAAAATGATCATAATAAGACCACTGCCACCGCCGGTCTTTGGTTGTTGAGCATCGAGTAGAAACATGTTGAATGTATTATTTTTAATGATTAATTGTTTGTTTGAACCTATCTTACTGTTGCTTTTATGCGAAGTCTGTAATGTGCAGGCTGGGCGTTGGAAGCGACAATGACATCCTTAATCTGTGTCCCTGACATGCCCTGGGATTTGAAAGATACTGTGATGTATCCTGTTTTCCCGGGTGCTATGCGTTGATGGGGGTAGTCTGCGACAGTGCAACCGCACGATGCATCACAGCTGCTGATAATAAGGTCGGCATTGCCTGTATTGGTGAATTTGAAACTATATGATATTACCTCCCCCGCCATTAATTGACCAAAATCATGCATATCGGTTTCAAATGTTATTATTGGCATTTTTTCATCTTCGTCGTAACCTTGGGCACTGTTGGGGTTTTTTATTATATCAACGTCCGGGCCTTGATTACTGCTGTTGCAAGCCATCAAGAAAAAACAGATTATGAGTGGTGTTAGTTTACGAAACATAAGAAAAAGTTTTGTTATTTATATGGCAAAAAATAAAGATTATTCTTCAGGAGGGTTTTCACCGTCAATTTCCGGATCATAAAGGCCTCGTTCATTTTTGACAACTTTTCCTGCAACACGCAATTCAATTAGTATTTTGTCGAGAATGCCGTTGATGAAGAGTTTGCTTTTTTCAGTGGAAAACTCTTTGGACAACTCGATGTATTCGTCCACTGTTACGCGTTCTGGAATGGATGGACAGCAGGTAAACTCGGTGACTGCCATATTGATAAGTATCAAATCCATTAGTGCAACACGTTCAAAGTCCCAGTTTTGAAGATGTTTACGGATGAGAGGTTCTGTATCGTCAATGCGTATGAATGTGTCTGAAGCAAGCTTACGTGCAAAGTTAAAATCGTTCAAATCCTTGCTGTTCCGTTTATCATACACGAGTGGGCAAACAGATGCTTCGTTAGTGGATTCTTCTTTCATCTCTTTCAAGAGCATATAGACATACTGGGCAACTTGGTCGAAATCATCTTCCCATAATAGTCCATGTTCGAAGATTATCTCGCGCAGTGAATCTTCGTTCATCAAATACTTGAATGCGGTTAGCGTGATGCTTCGGTCATCGTCAAAGGAGGGCTTGGAAATTGTCAGATAATCGGCAAACTGGTTTGAGCCTTTGAACGCGTTCAAGATTTTACGAAATATATCAGCATTGTTAGACCAGTCAACTTTTAGTCTATTGATCTGCTGGCGGTATTCAAAACTGCTTTCCAAGCGGGTAATGAAGGTGTTGGATGCAATGCGCTGCAAAATTTCAATCTCTTTCTGTTGAGGGTTGAATTTTTGCATTTCAGCCTCCATGATACGTTCGGCTGTAAAGGTGAGTTGTCCCAGTGTGCTTAGCTGAAAAACACCAAGGTCGTTGAGAAATGACACGTTATTGTCAAAAGAGACAAGTACGTCGTCGACAGTTGAATTATTGGTTATTCCGGCATATATAGCCTGAAGTGCCTTTGCACGCAAAAAATGTCTGCTTAGCATACTATGTTAATGATGCGTTTAGGAACAAAAATGATTTTTTTAGGTTCTTTGCCACCAGTCCATTTTTGGTAATCGGCGGCTTCTTTGACAGCGCTGATGGCTTGATCCTGACTGCAATCAGCAGGCAGGTCTATGGTGAATCGCATCTTGCCATTGAAAGATACTGGATATTTAAAACTATCTTCGGCAAGGAATTGTTCGTCATAAATTGGCCACGATGCATCGCATACAGAGCTTTCGTTGTTTAGGAGATGCCATAGTTCTTCCGCTATATGCGGTGCAAAGGGGGCAATGAGTACGGCCAGAGATTGAAGGATGGAACGTTTGTTGCATTTCAATGAAGCTAGGTCGTTGACACAAATCATAAAGGTGCTGACGCTGGTATTGAATGAAAAACGTTCGATATCTTCAGTTACTTTTTTTATGGTCTGGTGTAGAACCTTGAGCTCTGCCTTTGTGGGTTCTGTGTCATTGACGCAGAAATTGTTTTTGTCGTCATGGTAGAGCCTCCAGAACTTCTTGAAGAAACGGAATACGCCCTCTATGCCGTTGGTGTCCCAAGGTTTGGCTTGTTCCACGGGTCCGAGGAACATCTCGTACATGCGCAGCGTGTCTGCTCCGTATCGTGCGACAAGATCGTCTGGGTTCTGGACGTTAAACATCGACTTCGACATTTTCTCTATCTCCCATCCACAGATGTATTTCCCGTCTTCCAGTTCAAACTGTGCGTCGGCAAATTCGGGACGCCAAGCACGGAATTTGTCAATATCTAGCACGTCATTGCTCACAATATTGATGTCTACGTGTATTGGGGTTACGTCATTGTTGTTTTTTATAAGACCTTTGGAGATAAAAAGCTTGTTGTCGGCTTTTGAACGGTATACAAAGTTTGAGCGACCTTGTATCATACCTTGGTTGACAAGTTTTTGGAAAGGTTCTTCCTTGACGGCCATTCCAAGATCAAAGAGGAATTTGTTCCAGAAACGGGCGTAGATAAGGTGGCCGGAGGCGTGCTCTGCTCCACCGACATAGAAGTCCACATTCTGCCAGTAGCGCACAGCCTCTTTCGAGAAGTAGGCTTCGTCATTGTGCGGATCCATATAGCGGAAGTAATATCCGCTCGAACCTGCGAAGCCAGGCATGGTACTCAACTCAAGTGGGAAGACATTCTTGTTGTCAATCTTGATCTTCTCCACAACACAGCGGTTCTGCTCGTCCCAAGCCCACTTTTCTGCGTGACCCAGCGGGGGCTCGCCAGTGGCGGTGGGTTTGAACTCGCTTACATCGGGTAGCTCCAGTGGCAGGCACTCTTCGGGAATGGTGCAGGCAATGCCGTTCTTGTAGTATACGGGGAATGGCTCTCCCCAGTAGCGTTGACGGCTGAAGATGGCGTCGCGCAGACGGAAGTTCACGGTCTTGTGGCCGATGCCCATATCGTCAATGCGGTCGATTACAGCCTTCATAGCGTCCTTTACCTTCATACCGGTAACGAAACCGCTGTTGACAGAGTATCCGGTTTTTGCATCCATGCTCTCTGTCCACGTGGTGGGGTCGCTAACGACGTCCTTCTCGAGGGCCACTACCTGACGGATGGGCAGGTTGAAGTGACGTGCGAAAGCGAAGTCGCGACTGTCGTGGGCGGGAACGGCCATGATGGCGCCGGTACCGTAGCCGGCAAGAACATATTCTGAAACCCATATTGGGATGCGCTCTTCGGTAAGGGGATTGATGGCGTATGCGCCGGTGAAGACACCACTAACCTTTTTCACTTCGGCTTGACGCTCACGCTCTGAGCGGTTTTTCGCCCAGCTGACATATGCCTCCACCTCGGCTTTCTGCTCAGGAGTGGTGATTCGGTCGATAAGTTCATGTTCGGGACACAGCACCATGAAAGTGACACCGAAGATTGTATCTGGGCGTGTGGTGAAAATTTCGAAACTCGGCACCGGTTGTGGGTCGAACTGCTGCATGTAGGCTTGAGCGCCAGGAAGCACATTCTCGTTGCTTTTAACATCGAGCGGGAACCATACGGCGGCACCTTCCGAGCGACCAATCCAGTTGCGCTGGATTTCCTTGAGGCTGTCAGTCCAATCCAACTGCTCCAACCCGTCGACCAAACGTTGGGCATATGCCGACACGCGCAGGCTCCATTGACGCATAAGTTTGCGCTCCACAGGATAACCTCCACGCACACTAAGACCGTTTACCACCTCGTCATTGGCGAGCACGGTACCGAGTTCAGCACACCAGTTCACTGGAATGTCGGCCAAATAGGCCAGACGGTAGTTCATCAGCACTTGTTGTTGATAAGCCTCGTCCCATGAGTCCCATTCGTCGGCGCTGAAATTCATCGGCTCAGTGCAGGCGGCGTCGAGGTCTTCGGTGCCTTGTTTAGCGAAGCGTTCTTTCAGGCTGCTTATAGGCAGAGCCTTGTTTGCCTTGTTGTCGTAATAATGTTTGAAAAGCTGAATGAAGGTCCATTGTGTCCATTTGTAGTACTTGGGTTCGCATGTGCGCACCTCGCGATCCCAGTCAAAACTGAAGCCTATCTTGTCCAGCTGCTCGCGGTAGCGGTTGATATTCTTTACTGTAGTGACGGCAGGATGAGTCCCCGTCTGTATGGCATATTGCTCTGCGGGGAGACCATAAGCATCGTAGCCCATTGGGTGAAGCACATTAAAGCCGCGCAGGCGTTTATAGCGGGCATAAATGTCACTGGCAATATAGCCGAGAGGATGACCGACATGAAGACCTGCCCCCGAAGGGTAGGGGAACATGTCTAATACGTAATAATGAGGTTTTGGGGAGTCATTTTCCACATGGTAAGTTTTCCGATCGCGCCAGAACTGTTGCCATTTGGGTTCGATTTCGCTAAAGTTGTAGTCCATCTTTTCTGTCTTTCAAAGTGGTTATTATTATATTATCTACATAAAAACTATTCATAATAAATATTATATGCGTTTTTATGCAGAAAATACAATCTGCAAATTTACAAAAAAATATGGAGCGTGAGCTTATTGACAGCAAAAAAATTATCAGTGTCTTAAATGGCGTATAGTGTCAACGGAAAAAATAATAAGTCCAGTCCAAATCAATGAGAAGCAAACTATGTGGGCTGTTGTAAAAGACTCTTTGTACACTAGAATACCAATAAGAAACTGTCCTGTGGGAGATACATACTGTAAAAACCCCAAAGCAGTAAGTGTTATGCGTTCGGCAGCTTTGCAATATAGCAGCAATGGTATGGCGGTAACGGCACCGGCAAGTATGAGCAGGATCCATGTTACCGGAGCAAAAGTGTTAAGTGCAGAATCTCCGCTGTGAAATGCCAATGCCATATAAATTATTGCTGCGGGCATCATGAATATTGTCTCGACTGTTAAGGCAGGAGTAGCGTTGAGCCCTATTTTTTTCTTGAGCAGTCCATAAATGCCAAAGCTGAATGCCAGACAGAGGGAGATGATTGGAAAATGCCCATAGTCTATTGTAAAGTAAAGCACTCCGGCTAAAGCAAGCAAAAGTGCTACTGTCTGTGCCGGATTTAGTTTCTCATGCAGGAAAAGATAGCCCAATAACACATTGACAAGAGGATTGATGTAATAACCCAAACTGCTTTGCAGTATGTATCCATGGTTTATTGCCCAAATGTAAAGGCCCCAGTTGAATGTTATTAGTGTTCCAGTGAGCAATAGCATCAAATATTGGCGTCCCCCTTTGATATTTTTTTTTAGTCTCATGTGCCGCACCCCTATGAACAGGGTTACCATGAACACGCCAGACCATAGCATTCTATGAGCGAGAATCTCAAAACTGTCTACATGTTCCAGCAGGCGCCAATATAGAGGAAATAGGCCCCAGATGGTGTAACAGAGCAAGCCGTAGAGTAGTCCTTTCTTATATTCGCTCATTGTGGGTTGTGCCAATATTTGTTAAGGTCTCGTCTACGCCATATTAGAATTAAAATAAAACCTGAAACCATTCCTCCAAGATGTGCAAAGTGTCCTATGCCGTCATGGGTGAATCTGATACCGGTGTAGAGCTCCAGCACCGCAAAAATAATTACATACCATTTTGCTTTTACGGGAGCGAGAAAATTAATATAGATGATTTCGTTAGGAAACAACATTCCGAAAGCCAATAATATTCCGTATATTGCACCTGACGCGCCTACGCTTAATGAGTTATTAAGTATGGTGTTGTATAAATCCATCAAGGCAGTGTATGCTTCTCTGGCATATTCTGAGCTATGCAGGGTGTCGCTGCGCCATAGATTGGTTATTTGGGTTAGCCATTCTGGATTCATTATTTTTTGAAAATGATCGTTATAAAGCACAATTAATGCTTCGGGTGACGGCGCGTCGTTAAAAGCCTGTATGGCATTGTATATATGGTGAGTTGAGATTCCCAAATATGCTGTGTGGCAAAGTGCAGCGCCAATACCGCACAGCAGATAATAAAGGAGGAATCGTTTGGAGCCCCACACACTTTCCAATGCTCGTCCAAACATCCACAAGGCGAACATGTTGCAGAAAATGTGTGCAATATTGCCATGCATAAACATGTGTGTTATTATTTGCCATGGACGGAAATTGTCTCCGCCAATATAGTATAGCGCCAGATATTGATAGAGGTTGATATCCCTTGCCGTGGCCAATACTATTGTGGCAATAAAGAAGAGTACTGAAATTATCAGTAGGTGTTTGACGCAAGGAGTCATTATTCTGTTATTCATATTATATCTCCAGAAAATGTTTATTTGAATCTTTCTGCAAGGTCTTGTTCCGAGAGGATGATCATGGTCCGTTTGCCGGAAGGTGAGATATTTGGGGCTTGGCAGCTAAAAAGGTCTGCGATGAGACTTTGCATTTCTTCAGGTTTGAGTATTGTATCTGCATCTACAGCCATTTGTCGTGCAAGACTGAGGCATATACTTTTGTCTCGGTCGCTAAATTTCTGTAGCATGTTGTTTTTGTAGTCGTTGATGGTTTGCTCGAGAATTTGTTGCATCTCGCTCTCTTTAAAGTCTGATGGGGCGGCGGTGACAACAAAATTGTTCTGTCCCAATGAGGATACGATAATACCCACCTGTTTTAGATCTGGAATTAGTTCAGTTAGTAATTCGCTGTCAGATGAGTTAAATCGACAGTTGATGGGAAAAAGTAGTTGTTGAGCTGTCGTAATTCCAGATTCACGCCTTGACAATAGGCGTTCATAAAGAATGCGCTCATGTGCCCTTTGTTGGTCTATGATTGCGATACCGGATTTGAGTGTGGTTATAATGTAGTGTCCCAAGTAATTCAACTCTTGGTGGCTGTTGACAGGTACAGACTCTATAGGTTCTGGTTCGGGGAACGACTCTATTTCTATACTCCGGCTATGTGCTGTAGATGCTGATGTTGATGTTGATGGGGCACTATGGAATGGATTGTATGAAGGATTGTATGTTATTTTTGGGGCTTCGGGAATATGGTTTTTGGGGGCAGGGGAAAAATCTATCTCGGTGGATGGATTAAAATCCAATTCTGTGGCAAGGACATATTGACCGAGTGCTTTTTTTGTCGCAGCGCGGAGAATGGCAAAAATAACCTGTTCGTCGATGAAACGTACTTCGGTTTTTGTGGGATGTATATTGACATCCAGACGGGATGGGTCTACATTGATAAGGACGAAATAGGCAGGATATGTGTGTTCCGGTATCAGTTCGTTGTATGCTTTTTCTACAGCGGCAGACAGTCCCAGATGTTTTATATATCGTCCGTTGACAAACAGGTATTGTTCTCCTCTGATGCGTTTTGCATATTCAGCTTTGCCTACATATCCAAAGATTTTGACAGGTTCGGTATCTTCTTCGATCTTGTACAGCCGTTGGTTGTAGTTTGCTCCAAAAATACCTGCGATTCGCTGTGCGAAATTGCTTGCCTTTAGGTCGTAAAGCAGTCTCCCGTTATGGTGAAAAGTAAAAGCTACATTAAAATTTGATAATGCCACGCGTTTAAATATCTCTTCTATATGAGAAAGCTCAATGCTATCTTTTTTCAGGAAATTACGTCGGGCAGGTATGTTATAGAAAAGATTCTTGACAGATATTGATGTCCCTGAGCAGCATGAGCACTGTGTCTTTTCCTTGATTTCAGAACCCTCAATGATTATTTGTGTTCCGAGTTCATCGTCATGAAGACGTGTTTTTAGCTCTACCTGGGCGACGGCGGCAATAGATGCCAAAGCTTCTCCCCGGAATCCCATTGTTCTGATTGCGAATAGGTCGTTGGCTTTATGTATTTTTGAAGTGGCGTGGCGTTCAAAGCATAGGATTGCGTCGTTTTCGGACATTCCACATCCGTTGTCAATGACTTGTATTAATGTTCGCCCAGCGTCCTTTACTATTAGTTGTATCGATGTTGCACCAGCATCTAATGCATTTTCCAATAGTTCTTTGACAGCTGAAGCGGGACGATCCACTACCTCGCCGGCGGCGATTTGGTTTGCAACGGAATCTGGGAGAATATTGATTATGTCCATCTGCGTAATATTAGGATTTTTATTCGGAGTGAGGCAAATGCTCTTCGTATCCGGATATTATATTTTGTCTTTTAGTTGTTGTAATCATGTCGATGATAATCATAGTTGTGGTCATCATCTCTGCCACTGGTATGGCGAGCCATAGACCTTCTTTGTCGAACCATAGAGGCATAAAAATAAATGACGCAACGAGGAAGATAACACCACGAAGTAGGGTGATGAAGGTGGCTTTTGCTGCTTGTTCAATGCTTTGGTAATAGCCTACCATGCTTATATTTATCGCCATGAAAAGAAATCCTGTTGCATAATATGGCAATCCTGACGATGCCAATTTGCCTGCGGCATGACTGTTGTTAATGAAAATACCAGCGATTTGTGGCGCAAAAAAGAAGAATAGAAGCATGGTTGTAATACCAATGGCTGTGCTAATTGCAATGCTGAACCTCATGGTTTTACCTATCCGATGCCGTGATTTTTTACCATAGTTATAACTGATTATGGGTTGTGCAGAGATGGCTACAGCATTATATAGCATATATACGAGAGGAAAGAGGTAGCAAGCTATACTATAGGCAGATACGCCATCTGTTCCAATATAATATTTGAAAGCAAGATTGCCTGTCAGCATCATTGCAGCTACGGCGATTTCCCCGACAAGACTGGATGCACCCATTTTCATAGTGTGTCCTATATTATGCAGAAAGACGATAATGTTGTCACGAGATGCCTCAAGACGATGAAATTTTAATGTCGTAGACTGAAAAAACATGTAATAAGTCACCATAACCAATGATACCGCGCCGCCTATATCAGTTGCCAGAGAAGCTCCCATGAGACCCAAGTGGCATGGGAAAATAAAAATGTAGTCAAGGATTATGTTTACAATAGCAGGCATAATATTTGACAGCATTGCATATCGTGGTGAGCCGTCGAGTCTGATGACGAAAAGTCCGATACTCTCAATCATTACCAAAAGGCATGTTGGGATAAACCAGATATAATATTCGTAGGCTGATTCATATAATGTACCATTTGCGCCAAGCAATGTGAGCACCTGTCGTGGAAAACAATAACATATCAAACCCGTTGCCATGGACATCAGTATGCCGGCCATAAAGGTATGAGTGATGTTGATTCTTGCGGCTTTTACATTCCCTTTTGCCAAATGAATGGCAGCTATCACGCTTGCTCCTTGACCTAACATCATTCCAAGTCCGCTTATTAGCATCATTATGGGACCCACGAGGTTGATTGCAGCAAGACCATTGGGGCCAATTCCTCGACCTACGAAGATTCCGTCGGTAAAAATGAATGCCATGGTGGAGAGCATTCCCATTAGAGTAGGAAAGAAAATCTTTGAGAAGAGTTTTCCTATGTTGGTGTTACCAAAATCTAATTTATCATTACTCATGGAAATGTCTGTGTTTTAACGTATTCTGATAAACTGCCATATTACAATCGGAGTGCAAAGGTACGTAAAAAACATCATATAATTTTTTTTGCGAAACAATAGTTGACAAATTTATTTGTATCACTAATAAAAAATATGTAAATTTGCATTTTGAAAACATGTTACTGATTTTATAATTACAACCCAATATTCACTTTCTTATGAGGATAACACTTGATAAAATAGATTATAACGAACTCTCGTTTTCTGTGGTTTTTTTATACGGAAATGACGTTGCATCACGTTCTTTGCCGCTAAAGAAAGACGAGCTCTCATTCCTCGATACGAGGCGCAAGGATGATATCAATTCGCTTGTAGTATTCAACCGTTTGCCATATAAGATATATGTCCAAAATTTTGATAGCGACCTGCCAAATGCCGAGGCTCTTGAAAAATTGAGAAAAGTCGCTGCGGAAATGCAGAAAAGATTGGCAAAAGAGAAAGAAACAAAAGTTGCTGTGACGGGCGAAGGAGTTATACCTGAAGAAGTCGTTGCTTTTTTGGAGGGTCTTCACATGTCCAATTACCGCTTTGACAAGTATAAAAGCGAAAAAGAGACTTTAATTGACGAGGTTGTTGTCGAACGCCATATATTGGAGCCTGAAGCAATTGAGGAAAATCTTCGCCTATGGAGGCGAATAGACACATGCCGCGACTGGGTGAACGAGCCTGTTATGAACCTTAATGCTCCCCAATTTTCTGATATTATCAAAGCTGAGGCCGATCGAATAGGAAATGTAAAATGTACTGTTCTAGGACAGAAAAAAATCGAATCGCTCAAAATGGGAGGTCTTTTGGCTGTGAACAGGGGCAGTGAGGACGAAGCTCGCTTTGTTGTCCTTGAATATAAGCCTTCAAACCGAGTCAATAGAAAACCTGTCGCACTAGTGGGCAAGGGTATTATGTATGATACAGGTGGACTTAATATCAAGACAGAAGATTACATGCTGGAGATGAAGTCTGATATGGCGGGTGCGGCCACCATGGCATCGACTCTTTTCGCCGTTGCCGAAAACAATCTTCCGGTTTGGGTTACAGCATATCTTCCGATGACGGACAATAGACCAGGCAAGAATGCCTACGCTCCAGACGATATCCTGCGTATGTACGACGGCACTACGGTTGAAATCACCAATACGGACGCTGAAGGTCGACTGATTCTTGCCGACGCAATTGCTTACGCTGACCAGCAAAATCCGGAATTGATAATTGACGCGGCGACACTGACCGGCGCGGCAGTACGCACTTTCGGGAAAATTGCAATAGCAGCCATGCACAAAGACGCTGAATTACCGTTCAACCTATTGAATATTGTCGGCAATCAAGTGTATGAGCGTCTTGCGCAGTTGCCTTTCTGGAAGGAATATGACGAGTTGTTGAAATCCAATGTTGCCGATATGATCAATTGCAACCTCGGTTCGTATGCAGGCACTATCACTGCAGGTCGCTTCCTGGCACATTTTGCTCATCATCCTTATATTCATCTTGACATTGCAGGCGTTGCATTCAACGACAAAGCCGACAGTTTCTATGGTGTAGGTGCCACTGGATTTGGAATCCGACTGCTATACGCTTTCTTCCAGACATACGAAGCTACACAAAAATAAATGTAAATTTCACACACAAACATAAACCATTTTTTTTCTTCAATTTCTTCATCTAATGACAAAGACAGATTCGCATAAAATAAAGGTTGCAATTACTCATGGCGATATTAATGGGGTTGGATATGAGGTTATACTCAAAGCTTTTTCTGATTCGCGTATGTTCGAACACTGTACCCCCATTCTTTATGGTTCCACAAAGGTGGCGTCATATCATAAGAAACTGCTTCCTCAACAGCATCAAGAACTTAACTTCACTGCAATACAGGATGCATCTCAGGCACAGGACAAAAAATTCAATGTCATAAACCTTGTTAACGATGAAGTTAAAATAGAAATCGGGAAATCAACAGAAACCGCAGGTATACTCAGTCGTATGGCTTTGGACAGAGCATGTGAGGATCTCAAGAAAGGGACTGTCGATGTGCTTGTTACCGCTCCAATCAACAAAAAGAATATTCAGTCGAAGGATTTTGACTTTCCTGGACATACGGAGTACCTTTCAAATAAGTTCAACGGCAAATCGCTGATGATGATGGTGTGCGATCGCATACGTATCGGCATTGTAACAAATCATTTGGCTCTGAAAGATGTGCCATCTACAATCACAAAGGAGTTGTTGATTGAAAAGATTACTTTGATGCACGACTCATTAAAACGTGATTTCGGTATTCCTATGCCTAAGATAGCAGTCTTGGCACTGGATCCTCACGCGGGTGACAATGGCGTTATAGGCAATCAGGACATGCTTGTAGTGAAACCGGCTATCGACGAGGCTTATTCGAACGGTATGCTTGTTTATGGGCCTTATCCTTCTGACGGTTTCTTCGGAAGTAGTGAATTCAACAAATTTGACGGTGCTTTGGCGCTTTATCATGATCAAGGTTTAATTCCTTTCAAACTAATGTCGTTCACTGAAGGAGTAAACTACACAGCCGGACTAAATATCATTCGTACATCACCGGCACACGGTACGGCATACGATATTGCCGGTAAAAACAAAGCTTCGGAGCAATCCTTCCGTCATGCTGTAAATCTTGCATGCGACATCATGCGACATCGTCATGAATACGATGAGATAACCGCAGATCCACTGAAATAAATTAGGGCTTCTTCATGAAAAAATTGATGCTGCTTGACGGAATGGCAATGGTCTACCGTGCCTATTACGCCCTCAACCGTAATCCTCGCATGAATAGTCGCGGAATGAATACTTCTGCTGTTCTGGGGTTTACTACTACGTTGTACGACTTGCTAAGGCAACAGAAACCAACCCATTGTGCTGTGTCATTTGACCTGTCTGAGCCTACTTTCCGTCACGAGCTTTATGAACAATATAAGGCTAATCGCGACAAGACGCCAGAGGATATCCTACAAGCTCTTCCTTATATTCATCGTGTTATTGAGGGATTCTCCATACCGATAATTGTCAAGGCCGGTTATGAGGCTGACGACATCATAGGTACGCTTGCCAACATGGCGGAAAAGGCTGGTTTCGATCGGGTGCTGATGGTCACTCCCGATAAGGATTTTGCCCAACTGGTCACCGACACAATATACCTTTACAGGTTTGGTAGGATGGGTAAGCCGGATAGTATTTATACGCCAAAGGAAGTTTGTGATACCTTCTGCGTTGAACGACCGGAACAGGTGGCGGACATACTTGGGTTATGGGGTGATGCCATAGACAATATTCCTGGAATTCCAGGAGTGGGGGAGAAGAAAGCCAAACAACTGGTTAATATGTTTGGAAGTGTGGAAAACCTTATTGAACATTCCGATGAAATAAAGAACGAAAAACTAAAAATACTGGTAAAAGAATACTCAGAACAGGCGTTGCTCTCAAAGGAACTCGCCACGATATGCAGAAATGTTCCTGTCGATTTCGACGAAAAGGGACTGATTCTTGACAAACCAGATTATGATAAACTTGCCGACTTGTTTTCGGAACTTGAATTCCGTGCATTTGCACAAAAAATATACACGGACCTGACGGTGACAGATCCAGATCTGGCTATGAAACTTAATCTTAGGGTTAAGACATCAAAAGGAAATTTGTCACCTGAAAAGGTCATCTCTGAACGGCGTTCAAGTAATAAAAATGTCAAGCAAGACCCTACACAATTTTCTCTATTTGAACCGTCGACAGATTTTAAAAAAGGTCAAGATATGCCGTCGGCTAACCAAAAACTCGCCACTGTCGACATCCTTGCCGATCTGCAAGACAGGGATTTCTCCATATTCCTAAACCAAGATTCCAAGACTAAGGAAGTAAAAGGCCTGGCTTTTGCCACAAGTGCATCGGAGGCCACCTACCTTTCTTTCGAAGATGGGGACTTTTTTTCGTTTGTGCAGGAGGCTATGGAGAATCCCAAAACAAAGAAAATATGTTTTGATTTAAAACAGCTAAAACATATTTTCATATCGCACGGCATCAATATACGTGGAGATTTGTTTGATGTACAGCTTGCACACTATCTACTTGATCCCGAGGCTCGTCATTTTCTTGATTTTATTACATCGAGCATACTTAATATTCAACTCGAGGAAGACAGTCCCGATTATGCGTGTCATGCGGCAGAATGTTTGTTAAGGTTGTATGAACCAATGCATCAGAGGTTGATTGAAAGCGATATGCTGGCTCTGTTTAACGACGTCGAGATACCTCTGGTTGACGTTCTTGTCGATATGGAGCGGGAGGGAGTTCGCATCGATGCCAATGCACTAAGAGACTATTCTGCCAATCTCTCTCGTGAACGCGATAAAATTGAGAAACAGATATATGAATTGGCAGGATGTCAGTTTAATATTAGCTCTCCAAAGCAGTTGGGAGAGATATTGTTCGAAAAACTTGCAGTGACTGACAAACCTCCTTTGACAGCAACAAAACAATACAGTACTGCGGAGGATGTCCTACAGAAGCTTAGTAACAAACATGAGATTATCCCGCTTATACTGGAATATCGGTCGCTAAGCAAATTGGTTTCGACCTATCTGGACAGTTTTCCTAGGCTAATCAACCCTGAAACCGGACGTCTGCACACTATATACAATCAGGCAGTCACTGCAACTGGAAGGCTCAGTTCGTCTAATCCTAACTTGCAGAACATTCCGATTCGTACCGAACGTGGACGCGAGATAAGACGTGCTTTTGTTCCCCGTGACGACAATCACAGTATTCTTGCCGCCGATTATTCGCAAATAGAGCTTCGCATTATTGCGTCGTTATCCCATGACGAACACATGATTGCGGCCTTTGCCAACAATTACGATATTCATGCTGCAACGGCTGCAAAGATATTTCATATCGATATTGCAGATGTTAGCAAGGAACAACGAAGGAATGCAAAATCTGTCAATTTCGGCATAGTATATGGCATAAGTGCTTTCGGACTGTCTGAACAGCTGAATATATCGCGTAAAGAGGCTTCTGAATTGATTAGTGAGTATTTTCAGCAATATCCAGCCATAAAGCAATATATTGACAACAACATTGCTTTTGCACGCGAAAATGGATATGCACAGACGTTGTTAGGTCGTCGCCGCTATCTATATGACATTAACAGCAGAAATGCCGGCTTGCGCCAGTTTGCAGAGCGCAACGCCGTAAATATGCCCATACAAGGTACATCGGCGGATATGATTAAGATTGCCATGATACGTATCTGGCGTAGATTCAAGGAGTCAGGATTAAAGAGCAAGATGATATTACAGGTTCATGACGAATTGGTCTTCGATGTACTCAATTCTGAAATTGAACAGGTAAAGGATATTGTGATCAAGGAAATGGTTGAGGCTCTCCCGTTAAATATCCCTGTAGATGTCGGTATTGGTATCGGCTCTAACTGGCTCGAAGCCCATTAATTTTTTATGCATATTTGCAAATGATTGTCTTTCTATAAAATGGATGTTGAGAAAATAATACTTGGTATTGACCCTGGAACACAAATCCTGGGTTATAGTGTCCTTGAAATTGTCGAAGGGAAACCACGTGTTGTTGTCCTCGATGTCCTTTATTTGAAAAAGATTGCCGATTTCAATCTGCGCATTCGCAAGATTTTTGACTCTACTTTACGAATTATAGACACTTTTCATCCAGACCATTTGGCTATCGAGGCGCCTTTTTTTGGAAAAAACGTTCAGTCGATGCTTAAACTCGGCAGGGCGCAAGGTGTTGCAATTGCTGCTGCTATGAGCCGCGACCTTTCTTTTTCTGAATACGAACCTGCAACCATTAAACAGACTGTTACCGGCAATGGCAATGCTGGAAAGGAGCAGGTGGCTATTATGTTGCGCTCGCTGATGCATTTCCCTGACGAGCCGCATTACCTCGATGCCACTGATGCCCTGGCTGTGGCATATACCTGTTTCATAGAAAGGAGCAACCCATTGGCAGATGTACGTCAACAACTGATGGTCAAGAAAAAACGCAAGACAAAATCTTCCCGAAAGTCGTGGGCTGATTTTGTGGTACAAAACCCAGATAAAATAGATACTCTATAGTTTAATTGCAATAATTTAGCATAAAATGTCAACAAAAACAGGAGAAGGATTCAGTAGCTCTTTTGGAGCGATAATGGCAGCTGCAGGTTCGGCTGTGGGACTTGGTAATATATGGCGTTTTCCGTATATTTGCGGAAAATATGGTGGTGGTGCATTCTTGCTGGTTTATATTTGTTTCGTTTTCCTTATAGGAATGATATTGATGATGAGCGAATTCGTTATAGGACGCCGTACGGGGGAAGACCCAATGAAGGCCTATCCGTTGCTGCGTCCCCATCGTCCACAGTGGAAATATGTCGGTTTTCTCGGTCTTGTCACGTGCTTCCTTATTCTGGCTATTTATCTTGTGATTTCGGGATGGACGCTTAACTACTTCTGGGAGTCTTTGACAGGAACTCTTGCCAGTATTCCTGACAATGGTTTTAAAGAACATTTCGAGTCTTTTGCCTCTTCAACATTTAGACCTGTGATATTTGTTATAGCATTCCTTGTTTTCACCACATTGGTGATTATTGGTGGCGTTGAGAAGGGGATTGAACGTGTCTCGAAACTCCTTATGCCTTTTCTGGTGGTGTTACTATTGGTTATGTGCGTGCGTTCTTTGACACTTGATGGGGCTTCTACGGGATTGGCCTATTTGTTTCAGCCTGATTTCAGCAAACTGACAGGTGAGGGTGTCCTTGCCGCTCTGGGACAGGCTTTGTTCTCTCTTTCTGTGGGTATGGGTGTCATGATTGTATACGGCTCTTATCTTCCTGTCGATGACAATATCTTGAAAACTTCGGTTTGGATTACAATATGCGATTTTGCCATAGCCATACTGTCTGGTATTGCAATTTTCCCTGCCGTTTTTGCTTGTGGCCAAAATCCGTCTGAAGGTCCCGGATTGGTTTATCAGGTTTTGCCTGTGGTATTTAATTCTTTCGGTAACATTGGACGTATTTTTTCCATAGTTTTCTTCCTGTTGTTGTCGTTGGCAGCACTCACATCTGCCATATCGTTGCTTGAGGCTTTGACTCAATGGCTGTCGGGCGAGAAAATTAAACGCACCCCTTCGGCTATTATTATGTCTCTTATGGTAATAGCTCTCGCCATAGCTGCATCATTTTCTTACGGTGACGGCATACTTAGCGGTATGAAGATAGGCGGAATGCAGTTGTTTGCTCTACTTGACAAGTTGACAGGTACATTGCTTCCGCCAATTTGTGCCCTGTTAACCATCATCTTCTTTGGATGGTTCATGAAGAAAGAGGATATTATGGACGAACTGTCTAATCACGGCACACTTGGAATTGGATACTTTAAGGTGTTTTATTATTTTCTGTCTCGTTTTGTCGCTCCTGCGGCATTATTGATAGTGTTGCTTGCCGGTATTCTGGGTTGATTGTTTAAGTGTTTATGGATTTTATTTTCTCAGTCATGAACCGCTTTTTAACAATATTATTTGTATCTGTGTTGCTTTCTTCCTGTGGCAATATTGTCGTAAAGAAAACCATAGACCCGAAGACAGTCAATTTTGAGGCCGTATATGACGAAGATTTTGATAATGTCATTTACCCATCTATGGTACTGGCTTTGGCAAACTATGGAGGAACTGACGAAAAACCACTTTTCACTGTAAATATCACTGCACCGCAGAATAATTCTGTTTTGCGTATAGTTGCCGACTCGACTGTACTCAATTATGTAAGTATCACACAAGAGACTCTTCCTCGCAAAGGTGTGCGATATACTTATGAACCTGTGATAAAATGGAAATATGAGAACCTTTACCGTTTACGTCAACAGGGTAATATAACAATGACATTTACCTGCTTTATTAACGATGAAGAGGTTGATGTAAAAAATATCCGCCTTAATTATCGCCCTGTGAACGAATGTTTGATGTCTCTTCTTGGAAAAAAAAGCAACTATCGTGACTATAGATGGCTTTTTGCAGCATACGTGAATGAGGATCATCCTAAGATAGACGGTATGCTTAGCGAGATGCTGTCGCAGGGTATAGTTTCCACATTCGATGGTCCACGTAATGAGAAAAAAGTTGAAACCCAGATGCGTGCAATATGGTTCTATGTCCTTAACAGGGGAATGTCATACTCATCAATATCCTGTACTTCTAATGGTTCGAAAAAGTCCAATTCCCAACATATCCGTTTCTTTGATGACGTATATAAAAACAGACAAGCAAATTGTATTGATGCCTGCGTCTTTTTCTCCTCAATAATGCGTAAGGTAGGACTCCAACCAATAATCTTTGTTGAGCCTTGCCATGCTTATCTCGGGTACTATTCTGACAAAACCAAAAAGAAAATAAACCTTCTCGAGACCACAATAACAGGATGGGTTAACTTTCCGGAATTGGACAAACACTTTGATTCCAATAACAACATGCTAGATCAGAATTACTATTCGAAATACTATAAATACTTGAACGATAAAGATAAGGCAAAATACGATGCTGGACAATTGACGCTCGATGAATTGAAAAAGTCGGTGGCAAATACACTTTTTGACAAGGCTAGCGATTATCAAAAGGAAAATTACAAAAACAACAAGGCTTTGTTCGCCGATACGACCCAGCCGACATACCGTATGCTTGTCATTGACGAACTTAGAAAACAAATATCACCAATACCATCTGTCGACGAAAACTAATCTACAATGAGATACGCCATACACTTGGCATACAACGGGACAAACTATTGTGGCTGGCAAACCCAGCCAAACCTGCCTACGGTTCAACTTACTTTGGAGCAGGCTATCTCAACATTGTTGCGTAAACCTGTCGCTATTGTAGGATGTGGCAGGACAGACACAGGTGTTCATGCCTCAGATTTCTATGCTCATTTTAATATCGACGACAGTATCGAGCCGGATAATATGGCGTTTAAATTAAACAGTTTTCTACCGTCGGACATTTCCATATATAACATCTTTCGCGTGTCTGATAATTTTCATGCACGATTCTCTGCACTCTCCCGTACATACCAATACCATGTCTCTAATACCCGTTTGCCTTTTGCCGAGGGACAATATTGTAGAATCTATTTTGAACCCGATATCGATGCAATGAATGAGGCTGCAAAGGTACTTATGGAATATGACGACTTTACTAGTTTCGCAAAGTTGCATACCGACAATAAAACCAATATCTGTCACCTCTCGAAAGCATGCTGGGATAAGGCGGTTGACATAAAGACAGGTAAAATGGAATTTGTCTTTACAATCACTTCTAACCGTTTTTTGCGTAATATGGTGCGCTCTGTTACCGGAACACTTCTTGATATCGGACGTGGAAAACTCGATGTTGATGGTCTTAGAGCTATCATAGAGAAAAAAGACCGCTGCGCAGCAGGTGTAAGCATGCCTGCTCAGGGACTTTTCTTGACGAATGTTGACTATCATTGGAACGATTTTTTGATTAACGACGAAAACAATAATATCTAATATTCCTGTGAAATATACTGAAGTTAATATTACATTGTCAAAACATGACCCATTCCGCGACATGCTTGTCTATTGCCTTGGCGATGAGGGTCCATACGATAGTTTTGTGGAGACGGAAAAAGGTTTAAAGGCTTATGTCCCTTCACAAAACTATGATGATTCTTTTTTGAAGCGATGTATTTCGGACCTAAAGGCTGTCGACAATATGTTGGATTGTGAATATACTGTCAGCGAACTTCCAGACAAGGATTATAACGAGGAATGGGAGAGAGGACATCAGGCCGTGTTGGTTGAAGATTTTTGCTGGGTACGTGCACCATTTCACCAACATCGTGAAGATGTGGCATTTGAAATTGAAATCGAACCTAAAATGTCTTTCGGAACGGCTCATCATTCTACCACATATCTTATGCTTTCGCTTCTAAGAGATGAACCATTGTCAGGCCGACGTTTGTTGGATATGGGGACAGGAACGGGGGTGCTGGCAATACTTGCAGCGATGAAAGGTGCGGCTTATGTCGAGGCCATTGACGTTGACGAATTGGCATATAGAAATGCTAAAGAAAACTTTGAACGCAACGGCGTTGATGTTTCTCTTTTGATTGGCGATGCTTCTCTACTCACTCCGGACAAACAGTTCGATGTTATTCTTGCCAATATAAACCGAAACATACTTTTGCGCGATATGGCGGCATATTCCAGTGTGCTTGTTGACGGTGGTACGCTTTTCTTAAGTGGATTCTACGAACATGATGTACTGGCATTGCAGAACAAGGCGTTGGAACAAGGTTTGCAAATAGTCTTGCAAAAAAACAGAGACGAGTGGTGCGCTTTGAAGTTGGTGAAGAAATTATCTTAATAACAATAAAAATAAAATAACAATGAATCTTTCAGGAAGAAGAAGAAGTACCAATGTTGAAGACCGCCGTGGAAAAGGCGGCAAAATAGCAGGTATCGGTTTCGGAGGCGCTATTGTTGCGGCACTCATTGCATTGATTCTCGGTGGAGACCCGTCGGAGGTTATTCAGCAGATAGGTAGCCAAACGACAGAAACAAGCGAATATACTCCCACTGAACAAGAAGAGCAACTGCGGGAATTCGCAGAACAGATACTGGCAAGTACCGAGGATGTATGGACTGCTCAATTCAAAAAAATGGGTAAGACATACACTCCGCCTAAAATGGTTTTGTTCCACGGTAGCGTGCAAAGTGGCTGTGGAAGTGCAAGTTCGTCAATGGGCCCATTCTATTGTTCTGCCGACCAATGTGTGTACCTTGATTTGGATTTTTTCAATGAAATGCCTAAATCACTTGGCGCAGGTGGCGACTTTGCCTACGCTTATGTTATTGCCCATGAGGTTGGACATCATGTAGAACATCTGCTCGGCGTACTTGGAGAGGCACATAGCAAGATGTCACGTGTCTCTGAAAAAGAAAAGAACCAGATCAGTGTGCGTATTGAACTTCTTGCCGACTTTTATGCTGGTGTATGGGGATATTACGAGAACCAAATGTTTGGATCTTTAGAAGATGGAGACCTGGAAGAGGCTGTCAACGCTGCTCAGAAAATAGGTGATGATTATTTGCAAAAGAATGCTCGCGGTTATGCAACACCTGAATCGTTTACTCATGGAACCTCCGAACAAAGAGTTAGATGGCTTAAAAAGGGACTTACTACCGGTGATATGAGCAAGGGGGATACATTCACTCTTCCATACAGCTCTCTTTGATTTTTTCGGATATCGGTAATATGTAATATATTGACATACTGTCTCGGTAAAACTCATAGGCTCCCCATCGTTTCCAATAGCTGTGAGTTTTCAGACGATGCATTACCGGGATAAAGACGAAATCGTATTTTTGTAGATCTTCCCAAATTGCCATCATCATCTCGTAGTTTAGCTTAGTGTGCCTGTATTGTTCACTCACAATAAACGAAAACACAGAGATATACCGCAGTTTATTCAACCTTTGAATTAACTGCGGTTTTTCTTCTATAATTAGGGGCGTTTCCTCTTCGATACGGTAATCACTCATGTTCAAGAGTGCAATAGTGTTGTTCTCCTCGTCGATTGCCTTAACGCTCATTCCCCAATTAAAATGAAGGTTCCCGACCCAGTCCTGCACCTCATCGGGATTGAAGTCGTATTGGCATGTGATCCATTCAATTGTCTCGGAGGCATCGGCCTCGGTCATACGCTGCAAAGAATAACTCATGGACGAATTCTAATATTATTGAACGACAGGAGCATTGCTGGATTGTATGACATTTTAGCTTTTCGTAATCCTTCCAGTCCCATATCCTCTTCTCTGTTAATTAATTTATATTGTTGAGGAAGGTGTTTTACAAACTGTTGATTGATTATATTGAAAGCACCTTCAACTTTTCTGTCGGCTTTTTCTATACAGATATCGAAGGTGTCGTTGGTGATTGGAGCACCGTATGTGAATGCAATCATGCGGCCTTTTACAAGTATGGCACCTCCAATGGTGTCAAGGCTGTTCCAGTTGTTGAACGTAAGTTCAATTACATTTTTCTCCATTTCGATGGTGTCGCCATATCCCGCATTTTGCATCTTTGTCTCTTCCTGCCAGATATGAACAAGTTCCAGACATTTTGGAAAAAGGGTGGAGTCAAGTTCGAGGTATTCGAAGTCTTGATTGGTCGACAGAAATTTATTTACATGGTTCCGTTTGGTCTTCAGCTCTTTGCCTGACAGTTCTTCGAGTGAGGATCTTGAATAAATATAGTCGTATCTATCGCGATTTTTTTCGACAACTACAGAATCTTTAAATCTACTCTTTATTATATCGGCATCGTTGTCCTCTACACCTATTATTATCATTTCTTCTCCTAATCTCATGGAATCCACCATTAGTGCAGGCATTAGGTTGCATAAGGTTTCAATATTGCTATAGTTGACCAAATAAGCCGGCTTTTCGTCAAACATGAATCGTATCACAACATTGTCGTTGTTTATACATACATTGGTGTTGAAGTACTTGTGCCAACCAAAAATATTGGTAAAGTTGAAATTGCAGTTTCTAAGCTTGGAGGAAAATGTTATTTTTTGTATTTCATCCTTGTCATTTATAGTGACAGGATGGAATACAAGTTGTGTCGAGTCCATTGGAATAACAGGTGTGTTATTTTAAATTTTTAACCGATTCTTTTGTCCAAAGCGAGAGAAAGTGCTCCACTTTTTTGCGGTTGTAACTTTTACCTTCCTCTAACGATGCCGATTCTTGTATGTGTATAGGCCGGCCTTCTTCATCAAGTATGACAAAGACTGGGAATCCAAACCGGGCAGGATTGCCTAAATATCTCATCGCCTCGGGGTTTTTGTTTTCCTTTGAGTAGTTTATGTGGACATAAACAAAATTTTTCTCAATTATTGGGGCTATCACGCTGTCAGTGGTTGCAAACTGTGCAAAACGGATGCACCATGGACACCAGTTTCCGCCAACTTGGCACAGCACATATCGCCCGCTTTGTTTAGCAAGCATGGTGGCGGTTTGTATCTGTTTCATGCCGTCAATCTTGTCGTTGTAGTATTTCTCCTGTGCGATTGAGACCGATACCAACGTTGAGAATATGAGAAGAAAAAATATCTTTTTCATGACATGTAATGTATGCGGTTATTGCTCGTATCCGTTAGGGTTTTGGCGTTGCCAGTTCCAGCTGTCACGACACATCTCTTCAATGCCGTATAGGGCTTTCCATCCCAGTTCACGTTGCGCTTTGGCAGGGTCACTGTAACATGTGGCAATATCTCCGGCACGACGAGGTTTGATGGAATACGGAACCTTTACGCCGTTCACCTTCTCAAAAGCGTTTACTACATCCAATACACTATACCCGTGACCGGTACCAAGATTATATATTGCCAAACCGCATTTTCGTTCTATTGCCTGCAATGCATATACATGTCCTCTGGCAAGGTCTACAACATGGATATAGTCACGAACACCGGTACCATCGTGGGTGTTATAGTCATTGCCAAAAACGCCGAGTTCTGGTCTTTTGCCAATGGCGACCTGCGTCACGTATGGCATAAGATTGTTTGGTATGCCGTTGGGGTTTTCGCCCATCGTTCCACTAGGGTGTGCACCAATGGGATTGAAATAGCGCAATAATACTACATTCCACTCATTGTCGGCTTTTTGCATGTCCATTAGTATCTGTTCAAGCATACTTTTCGTCCATCCGTATGGATTGGTGCATTGGCCTTTAGGGCACTCCTCTGTGATTGGAATTTGTACGGGATCTCCATAAACTGTTGCCGATGAACTGAATATGATGTTTTTACAGCCGTGATTACGCAATACATCCACAAGAGTAAGCGTTCCACTAATATTGTTCTCATAGTATTCCCACGGTTTCTCAACCGACTCGCCGACTGCTTTCAATCCGGCAAAATGTATGCAGGCATCGCATGGGTTCTCTGAAAGAACCTGGTCAAGACCATTGCGATCTCTTATGTCAACTTTTTTGAAAGTCACAGGCTTCCCTGTGATTTTTTCTACGCGAGAGAGTGATATTGGCGAGGAGTTGCTCAAGTTGTCTACAACCACAACATCGTGTCCCGACTGTTGTAGTTCGACAATAGTGTGTGATCCTATAAAACCGGAGCCACCGGTAACTAGTATTTTGCTCATATTCTTTTGTTTTTGTCAATAACGATTGTTTTATCCATTTATTGTTAAAAGAATAAAAATAGTCAATAATTGCGACTTGTTCATAAAAGTATTTTTTTTAGTTTTTATTTTAGATTTTTTTGTATTTTTGTACCTCTTTAGGTTCCATATAAATAGAATCAAAAATATATAATAACAATATGATTACAAATAATTTCACTGCTCGTCATAATGGCGTTTCCAAAGCCGGTGACGAAGAAAAAATGCTTAAAACCATAGGTGTCTCCTCTATGGAGGAGCTTATCGACAAAGCGGTACCCAAGGCCATACGTCTCGACAAGCCTATGCCTATTGCCGATGGAATCAACGAATACGAGTTTCTCAACCGCTGCCGCGCTCTTGCCCAGAAAAACAAGATTTTTAAGAGCTACATCGGTATGGGTTACTATAACACCATCACTCCCGCTGTCATCCAGCGCAATGTATTCGAGAATGCAGGCTGGTACACAGCCTATACCCCATATCAGACCGAGATTAGTCAAGGACGCCTCGAGGCTCTGATGACCTACCAGACCATGGTCAGTGACATGACCGGCATGCCCCTCGCAAACGCTTCGCTGCTCGATGAGGCTACTGCTGGCGGTGAGTGCATGATTATGTTTTACAACAGCCGCAGCCGCGCACAGCAGAAAGATAATGTATGCAAGATTTTTGTAGACGACTGCATCTTCCCGCAGACACTTGACGTGATGCGCACCAACGCTGCACCGCGTGGAATCGAGATTGTCGTCGGAAAAGCTTCCGAGATTCAGCTAGACAACAGCTTCTTTGGAGCCATAGTCCAGAACCCCAACCAGTTTGGTGAGGTTTGCGACTATACCGAGTTCATTGCCAAGGCTCATGAGCTTGGCATCTTCGTGGGTGTTGCCACCGACTTGATGGCTCTCGCTCTCCTCAAGACCCCCGGCGAAATGGGTGCCGACTGCGCTTTCGGTTGCAACCAGCGCTTCGGTCTGCCAATGGGTTTCGGTGGTCCTCATGCAGGCTTCTTTGCCGTCACTGAGGCCTTCAAGCGCAGCTTCCCTGGCCGCATCATTGGCTGGAGCGTCGATGTAAAAGGCAATCCCGCATTGCGTATGGCTCTTGGTATGCGCGAGCAGCACATCAAACGCGAGAAGGCCACCTCCAACATCTGCACTGCATCGGCTCTTCAGGCAATCATGAGTGGTTTCTATGCCGCATGGCACGGTCCGGAAGGCATCCGTCGCATTGCGTCCAACATGCACTGTCAGGCTGAGCGCCTAGCCAAGGAACTTGCAAAATATGGTTACAAGCAGCACAACCGCGTCTTCTTTGATACACTCGCACTGCAGTGCCCTGTGCCTACAGCAGAGGTTCGCAAGGTCGCAGAGGCTGCCAATATAAACTTCCGCTACATTTGCGAGGAGTGCATCGGAATCAGCCTTGACGAAACCACTTCGCTCGACGACATCAACGCCATCATCACAGTGTTGGCTAAGGCTGCGGGCAAGACTCCAGAAACCATCCAGTGCGATGGCAAGTGCTGCCGTACTGATTTTGACGACATCCCCGAGGCCTTGTTGCGTAAGAGCGCTTATCTTACTCACAGTGTTTTCAATAAGTATCACAGCGAGACCGAAATGATGCGCTATATGAAGAAGCTTGAGGTCAAGGACCTCAGCCTCAACCGCGCCATGATACCGCTGGGAAGTTGCACCATGAAGCTCAATGCCGCTGCCGAGATGCTGCCACTCAGCTGGAGCCGTTTCGCTGGCATCCATCCTTTCGCTCCCGCCGATCAGGTCGAGGGTTCACTTCAGATGATTAGAGAGATGGAGGAAATGCTCGCCATCATCACCGGATTTGCTGGTGTGTCGCTGCAGCCCAACTCGGGTTCTGCAGGCGAATATAGCGGTCTCACCGTCATACGTAACTATCATATTGACTGTGGCAACCCGCAGCGCACCGTCTGCCTCATCCCCGCATCGGCTCACGGTACCAACCCTGCTTCTGCAGCAAAGGCCGGTATGACCGTAGTGGTTGTGAAGTGCAACGACAAGGGTGACGTCGATATCAATGACCTGAAAGTGAAGGTTGAACAGTACAAGGACACACTCGCTTGTATCATGATTACTTATCCTTCTACCCACGGTGCATTTGAAGAGGGCATCCTCGAGATTGTCGATATCATCCACAATGCCGGCGGTCTTGTATATATGGACGGTGCCAACATGAATGCACAGGTGGGCATCACCTCGCCAGGTCGCATGGGTGCCGATGTATGCCACCTTAACCTCCACAAGACCTTTGCTGGTCCTCATGGCGGTGGCGGTTCGGGCGTAGGTCCTATCGCTGTAAGCGAGAAGCTTCTCGACTTCCTGCCCAAGCACTGCATCTACAATGTCGGTGGCAAAAAGGGCAACGCCATGGCCGCTGCACCGTTCGGCAACTTCCTGCTGTTCCCCATCACCTACGGCTACTTGTTGATGCTCGGTGGCGATGGCCTCACAGAGGCTACAAAGCACGCCATCCTCAACGCCAACTATCTGCGCGCACGTCTGCAAAAGTATTACAAGATTCTCTACACCAACCGCAACGGTATGTGCGGCCATGAGATGATTGTAGACTTCGCCGAGTTCAGCCTTAAGATCGGTGTAGGTGACATCGCACGCCGTCTCGACGACTATGGCTTCCACGCTCCTACGGTGGCCTTTCCGGTACACAACACACTCATGGTGGAACCCACCGAGAGCGAGCCGCTAAGTGAGCTTGACCGCTTCTGCGACGCCATGATTAGCATCCGTCAAGAAATTGATGACATTATGACAGGCAAGTACGACGAGAAGAATAACCCCATCGCCAATGCACCGCATACGATGCAGGTGGTCTGCGCCGACGAGTGGAATTATCCTTATAGCCGCAAGGTTGCCGCATTCCCGATGGAGCATGGCGACAAGTACTGGCCGACTATCAGCAAGATTGATGACGCCTACGGCGATCGTAATCTGCAACCTGTATGGCCCGCTGAGAACTAATGATGCGCAGGCGCAACGTTTGCGACAATGAATATAGTAGGGGAGAGCCTGCAAAGGCTTTCCCCTATTTTGTACTAAAACGTCACAATTTAGTTTAGTATGGTGAAGTGTGATAACGTCTTGGCGTGCTAAACAATGAATTGGAATATTAAACAGCCACAACTTCTTTTTCGATGCTTTCAGAGATGGCTTCACTAAGTTGCTTCGAGGCTTCGCCTTTTTCGATTTCAAAGATTATTTTTTCGTTGTCGATGACAGGAGAGTCCGATGTGTTTTCTTTTGATGTGGTGATATGGATGGTGTCGCCTGTTAGGATATCTGCCTTGATGATCTCTTCCGCGAGGTCGTCTTCAATATAGCGTTGGATGGCGCGTTTGAGTGGACGGGCTCCAAATTGGGCATCCCAGCCTTTCTTGACCAGGTAATCTTTTGCAGATTCGTCAATGGTGATGCCATATCCCATGCTTTTTATGCGTTTGAACAACCCTTTTAGTTCTATTTCAATAATTCTATGAATGTCCTCACGATTCAGACTATTGAAATAGATAATGTCATCGATTCTGTTTAGGAACTCGGGGGCAAAGGATTTCTTCAATGCTTTTTCAATAACATCGCGTTCCATTTCGGCCTTTTCAGCCTCGCGAGCAGCAGTGTTGAAACCAACACCGGTACCAAAATCTTTGAGTTGTCTGCTTCCAATATTCGATGTCATGATAATGATGGTGTTTTTGAAGTCGACCTTTCTGCCCAGACCGTCGGTCAGCTGGCCGTCATCAAGCACCTGGAGTAGAATATTGAAAACATCAGGATGTGCTTTTTCTATTTCGTCAAGGAGAATGATAGAGTAGGGCTTGCGGCGTACTTTTTCCGTAAGTTGTCCACCTTCTTCATATCCAACATATCCTGGAGGCGCTCCGATAAGACGTGACACGGCAAATTTTTCCATGTATTCGCTCATGTCTATGCGTATCATCGCTTGTTCACTGTCAAATAAATATTTGGCAAGAACTTTGGTTAGATAAGTCTTTCCGACACCTGTTGGACCCAGAAAGATGAAAGTTCCGATAGGTTTGTTCGGGTCTTTTAGTCCGGCACGGTTTCGGCGAATGGCTTTGCATATTTTCTTAATGGCAGCATCCTGGCCAACAACAGAACCTTGTAGTTCATCCTCCATTTTTAGGAGTCGTGTCCCTTCGTTTTGGGCTATACGCTGGACAGGTACACCAGTCATCATCGCTATGACCTCGGCAACGTCGTTTTCTGTAACCTGAACCCGATTGTCGCGTTCGTCGTTTTCGTATGCTCTGCGCATCTCATCAAGTTCTGCTGTGAGTTCACGCTCTTGATCCCTTAGCGCTGCAGCCTCATTGTAACTTTTTTGCGCCAAGACCTCTTTCTTCTGTGCCACCACATCCGCTATTCTCTGTTCCATATCAAGAATCTCTTGAGGAATACGAACGTTTGCAATACGTACTCTTGCACCAGCTTCATCGAGGGCGTCAATAGCTTTATCTGGCAATAGACGGTCGCTGATGTAACGTTCTGTGAGGCTGATACATGCCTGAAGTGCCTCTTCAGTGTAAAGAACCATGTGATGGTCTTCGTATTTGTCTCGGATATTGTGTAGTATTTCAAGGGTTTCTTCCGGAGTGGATGGCTCAATAAGAACCTTTTGAAAACGTCTTTCAAGGGCACCGTCTTTTTCTATATATTGACGGTATTCATCAAGTGTGGTTGCTCCAATGCACTGAATCTCGCCACGAGCCAATGCGGGCTTGAACATGTTGGATGCATCGAGCGATCCGGATGCACTTCCAGCTCCTACAATAGTGTGGATTTCGTCTATAAAAAGGATAATGTTATGATTCTGCTCCAATTCGTTAAGGATGGCTTTCATTCTCTCTTCGAATTGACCGCGATATTTTGTACCGGCAACAAGCGATGCAAGGTCGAGTGAGATAACACGTTTGTGATATAATGTACGTGGTACACGACCTTCTACAATCCTTTGTGCCAAACCTTCTGCAATAGCAGATTTTCCAACACCGGGCTCTCCGATTAGAACAGGATTGTTTTTCTTGCGACGGCTAAGAATCTGGGCAATGCGTTCCAATTCTTTTGTTCTGCCAACAATGGGGTCGAGGCGGCCCTCTTCTGCAGCCTTTGTCAGATCTCGTCCAAAATTCTCAAGTGCTGGTGTCTTGTTGTTTTTAGCCACTCCTGATTGATGTGAAGATTCTGGGTTGGCGTATGGATAATCGTCCTCATCCTCATCGTCAGAGTCGCCGAAATCCATATTTGGAGAGAAATCATCCTGTCTTGCATTGCTCTCTTCATTGTTGGATTTGTCTTTCTTCAACGACTCAAAAAATTTATTGTATGTTAGGCCCTCTCTGTCCAGCAAACGTGCTGCGATATTTTCGCCCTCCATTAGTATTGCTAAAACCAGATGTTCCGTCCTGATCTCAGGCTCTTTGAGCTTCGTTGATTCCAGAAATGCAAGTCTCAGCACTTTTTCGGTCTGCTTTAGCATTGGTATCTGACTATCCTCGTTGTAGGTAATATCGCTCTGCTGATGGCCAATAGCCGATTCTATCCTAGTTTTTATTGCCTGTATATCTATACCAAGACTCGTCAATTTCAAATATGCAGAACACTTTTGTTCTCTGGCAATGCTTAGGAAGAGATGTTCCACTCCTATGTGACCATTTTTCAGTCTGATAGCTTCATCACGACTGTTTGTGACCACTTTTTTGCTATTTTTGCTAAGTTTAGCTTCCATTTACTTTGGTATGTATCAGTGTATTAATTTTAAAATGCACAGATGCGCTTCATTGTCAAAAGTACAACATATTATTGTTATGCAATTATCTTGCCAAAGAATATTTTCAACATTAAAATGTGAATAGAGTGTGACATTATGTCATTTTATTGTACAGATAAAATGACATTTTTTTACGTGTGAAAAATGTTAATAAATAAATTCTTTTTATAAAAAACAAGATGCTGAAAATGGTAAAAAAAATGTAAATTTGCTTTTTAATATTAAAGATACAATTGTATTTAAACAATTGTTATACAATATGAAATAATTATAATAATGATATCAGAAAACGAAAAAATCACACAAGTCGACATTGAAACCGAAATGAAATCGGCCTATATCGACTATGCCATGTCTGTTATTGTTGCCAGAGCTCTTCCCGATGTACGAGATGGATTGAAGCCTGTGCACCGTCGCATTCTCTATGCGATGAATGATATGGGATTGTATTACAATACTTCATACAAAAAGTCTGCCACTGTGGTGGGAGAAGTACTTGGAAAGTACCACCCTCATGGTGACTCCTCTGTCTACGGAGCTATGGTTCGTATGGCTCAACCTTGGGCTATGCGTTATATGCTGGTTGATGGACAAGGTAACTTCGGTTCAATAGACGGTGACGGTGCAGCAGCCATGCGTTACACCGAGGCACGAATGATGCAGATCACAAACGAGATGTTGGCTGATATCGACAAGGAAACTGTCGATATGATGATGACCTACGATAATGACAGGGAGGAGCCAACAGTTCTTCCGACCAAGATACCTAACCTTCTTGTGAACGGTTCTAACGGTATAGCTGTTGGTATGGCAACAAACATGCCTACCCATAACCTCCGTGAGGTCCTTAATGGATGCATTGCCTATATTGACAACAACGATATTACAATAGAGGAACTCATGCATCATATTACAGCCCCGGATTTTCCTGGTGGTGGTATAATTTACGGTTACGATGGTGTCCGTGAGGCATTCACCACAGGTCGTGGCTCTGTGATTATTCGTGCAGAGACTTCGATTGAGACAGACTCTAAGGGACGCGATATGATTATTGCCCACAGCATTCCTTACAATGTAAACAAGGCCGAGATGATTAAGAAGCAGGCTCAGCTTGTTAAAGATGGTAAAATTGTAGGAATTACTGATATTCGCGACGAGTCGGACAAAGACGGCATACGTGTTGTCTATTATCTGCGTCATGATGTTGTTCCTAATATTATTCTCAATAAGCTGTTCCAACTCTCCGAACTGCAATCGTCGTTCGCTGTAAACAACATTGCTCTTGTTAAAGGACGTCCTCAGCTTCTCAACCTCAAGGATTTGATCCGTTGTTTTGTTGAGCATAGAGAAGATGTAGTCACTCGTCGCACACGCTTCGATATGGCAGAGGCAGAGAAACGGGCTCACATACTTCAGGGTTTGCTGAAAGTTATCGACATAATGGATGATGTTATTGCTTTGATACGTCGTTCCGAAACCCAGGAAGAGGCTCGCATAGGATTGATGGATACGTGGGGTTTCAGCGATCTTCAGGCAAAAGCTATTATTGCAATGCGTCTGGGACAGCTCACTCGCCAGAATCGTATCGAACTTCAAACCGAGTACGATGAGAAGATGCAGTTTATAGAGCGCTGCAAGGAAATACTTGGTGACCATAGCGTTCTGATGAGTGTTATCAAAGATGAGTTCATCGCTATTCGCGAAAAATATGGTGACGATCGCCGTACACGTATTGAGTATACCGCTTCGAATTTTAGTGTCGAAGATATGATTGCCGATGACAAGGTTGTGATTACCATATCCCATATGGGCTATATTAAGAGAACACTCCTTAACGAATATCGTACACAGAGTAGGGGAGGCGTGGGGTCAAAAGGTAGTTCTGTACGTAGCGAAGACTTTGTAGAGCATATCTTTATGGCTACCAACCATAACTATATCCTTTTCTTTACCGAGAAGGGCCGTTGTTACTGGCGCCGTGCATTCGAAATTCCAGAGGGAGGAAAAGACTCAAAGGGCCGTGCAATATTGAACTTAATCAATATTGAGTCGGATGACAAGGTAAAAGCATACGTAAACGTTCAGAATCTTAAGGACGAAGATTACCTAAATAACCACTTCATTGTGCTCTGTACAAAAAACGGTATAGTTAAAAAGACAACCCTTGAGGCTTATTCACGTCCGCGTACCAATGGTATAATTGCTGTTGGAGTGCGTGACGGCGACGAATTGTTGACGGCAAGACTTACTGATGGCAACAGTGAGCTGCTTATAGCTTCACGACAGGGTAAGGTGGTGCGTTGTCCTGAGGGCTCATTCCGTCCGATGGGACGTGGAGCATCTGGAGTTAAAGGTATTACTCTTGAACCGGAAAACGACTATGTTATAGGTATGCTTTGCGTTCAGGACAAGAGCGAGGATATTATGGTTGTCTCCGAAAATGGTTATGGCAAACGTTCATCGATAGAAGAATATCGAGTCACAAACCGTGGTGCAAAGGGAGTTAAGACACTTAATGTTACTGAGAAAACAGGTATGCTTGTCGCAATAGAGAATGTGAACAATGACAAAGACCTTATGATTATCAACCGCTCAGGAATCACCATTAGAATGCATGTTGCCGACCTTCGCGTACTTGGTCGAGCCACACAGGGTGTCAAACTGATTAATTTACGCAGCAAGGACAGCATTGCTTCCATCACCAAGGTGGATTCCGAACCAGAGCAGGAAGAAATAATAGAGACCCCCACTCCCACCGAGACGGAAGGGGAGACCCCTCAAGAGTAAAACATTAATAATTCTTAATGATACAATAAAATCATATTATTGAAATACAAAACAAAAAAATAACACTTAAACACAATTAAAATGAAAAAAATTGCATTGTTTACAGCGCTCCTCTTTCTCGGCATAGCCGTGAATGCGCAAACGCTTCAGGTTCAGAGTGCAATGTCTGACCTCAAGAGAGGTTACTTAAACAAAGCCAAGGCTGCCATTGACAAAGCCTGCGAACATGAGACAACGAAAGATGACGTCAAGACATGGTACTATGCTGGTCTTATATACAGCATGATTGGCGAAGAGTCTACAAAACCTAAATCAAAGTATAAAGACTTGGATCCCGATTGGTGCCAGAAAGCCTATGACGCAGCTCTGCGTTGTAAGGAGCTTGACAAAACAGGCGACTACGATCTTAGATTTATCTTCAGCAAAGTAGGCTCGGATTTCTATAGCAAAAGCATTGACAAATTCAATACTGGAGATTACCAGGGTGCTTTGGAACTTAGTGACAAGGCTATAAAGGTTTTCAACAACTCCGGTGATGCCGACCTCGCTAACGAGTCTATCTACATTGCAGGTTATTGCTGCCAGATGCTTAAAGATAATGAGGGCGTGAAAAAATACTACGCTCCTTTGATCCGCAAATCCAAAGTGAAGGATGATTTCAAATCCAAAATGATTCGTGTATATACTGTGATGTACGGTCTGTATCGTGATGCCGGTGACACAGCTAATGTTATCAAAACTGCTGAACGTTATACAAAGGTTATGCCTGAAGACCCCAACGCAAATCTACTTCTTGCCAATGCATACAACTGGACCGGAAACAGAACGAAGGCTATTTCTTTGGTTGAAAAAGCAATCGAAGAGAGTAAAGAAAGGTCCAATTATCCCAAGGTACTTTGTGCTGCAGCCGGTATTTATGAGCAGGCTGGTGATTTTGAAACTGCTGAGGCCAAATATCGCGAATCTTTAACTATTGTTGATAATCAGTTCGAAGCCAACTACGGTATGGGAAGTATGATGAACAACCGCGCGTATGAGAAAAACCAGGCCATAACTGATCTTTTCAATAAGAGTGACGGCAGCTTTACCGACGAAGATGAAGCTCTTGTGTCAAAACTGACGGAAGAACGAAACGAATATTTGCGCAAAACTATTCCTTATCTTACTGCAGCTGTAGCTTATATTGATGCTCTTGATTCCGAACAACAAGCTCAGTATCGTCCTAATCTCTACAGCAGTCTCCGAACACTTAACACATGCTACTTGACGCTTGAAATGTATAATGAATCTAAGCCGATTCAGGAACGTATCAAACAAATAGAATCAAACAATTGATTCTATTATAATATAAATTATTTAGCGGAGGTTTTTGATTTAGACCTCCGCTTTTTTTTCTTAATTTAATATTCAATATTCCTATTATGTTAAGTAAATAAAAGATGAATTATACAATATCCCCTACATGACAAAATAGAAAAAAATAAAAGGATGAACTATTAGTCCATCCTTTTATTCAATTTGAGCACCTTATAATAAAATATACTACCTAATATTAATATTTTAATCTTTACTAAAATTGTTTATCCAATGAAGAATTTAGCGTTAACTGAAATTCCGTTGCTGTTTTGAATTTGATAATAATTATAGTTGTCCAAATCTTTTTTTAATAAAATAACATTTGGATCACCATGTTTGGTTTCTTTTAGATAATTAATTTCAAGTTCACGTATTTCTTTTCTACCGGTGCCACGTGGTTTGGTTATCTCATCAATAGAGTCACAAATCCATTTGATATATTCGGCGTTGTTTACGTGACGTGTATGGTCAATTGATGAATAAGGAACATCAATTTTTTTTACCATCGCCAATTCTTCAGGCATCTTAATTTTCTCGAGTTTACTGAATTTTGTGGAATTAATGTCGTGCTCTTCAAAAACTTTAATAGTTTCATGTAGACGACAAACACGGCGTGTATTCATGTCGAGAATAACCCAATTTGATGAACTTGACGCACATACATCTCCTTTTGCATCAATTAATTGATAATCACGTGGTGCGATAAGTCCATTATCAGTTTTAGGCCATGTTTTCAAGGTTAGCCTCTCTCCTGCCGACGGAAAACGCAAAACATTGTAATACACATGAGTAAGTACCCAAGCTTTGTTCTGAGGTTTCAGACCTTCAAACCCCACACCAAGTGAATCCGAATGGTCTCCGGCAACATCTTGGAACAACCTTGCCAATCCCCAAAGTGTTAATCTATCATCCTCATCACATATCAACGTCGATAGTGTGAAATCTTCTGTAAAAATCATTTTTAGAATTTGATAATATGTTATTACATACGTTCAGGCACCTCTATTCCCAAGATGTTCATCATGTTCTTTATTCCTAAAGAGACTGCATTGCATAGGCGTACAAGGAACTGCATCCGTTCTGTGTCACTTTCGCGAAGAATTGGAGTGTCTTGGTAGAAACTGTTGAAAGCTTTTGCCAATTCGTATGTATAATTTGCTATCATTGCAGGACTGTATGACGATGCTGCCTGCTCTACGGTGTTTTGTATTTCGTGCAATAGCTTGATTACTTCGCGCTCTTTCTCGTTGAGTGTGGCCGTTTTGCAGCTCCTGTCAAGATCTACCCCTTTTTCGGTAACGGCTTTTCTTATTATTGAACGGATTCTTGCATGTGTGTATTGGATAAACGGACCGGTATTGCCGTTGAAATCAATGCTCTCTTCGGGATTGAAAAGCATCGTTTTGGTTGGATCCACCTTTAGAATGAAATATTTTAGAGCCCCGAGTGCAAGGATATGATACAATTCTTTCAGTTGCTCTTGTGACATGTCTTCATTCTTGCCACGTTCACGACACATCTCCTCTGCCGTTTTCTCCATTTCATCAATAAGGTCGTCGGCATCGACAACTGTACCTTCGCGTGATTTCATTTTTCCGTTCGGGAGTTCCACCATGCCGTACGACAGGTGATAAACTTTTTTTGCCCAGTCGAAACCGAGACGCTCGAGAATGATTTTTAAAACTTGGAAATGATAGTCCTGTTCATTTCCGACAACATAAATCAGTTGATCGGCACCGAAATCATTGTGACGTAATAATGCTGTACCGAGATCCTGAGTCATATAAACCGAAGTGCCGTCTTTGCGAAGTAGCAGTTTTTGGTCAAGACCAGCATCGGTCAGGTCACACCATACTGAACCATCCTCTTTGCGGAACAGAACTCCGAGTTCAAGTCCCTTGTTTACAAGTTCTTTTCCTAAGAGATAAGTGTTTGACTCATAATAAATCTTGTCAAATCCAACGCCCATTTTCTTGTATGTCTCGTCGAATCCGGCATAAACCCATCCGTTCATTTTCTCCCACAAGTCACGAATCTCTTTGTCTCCATCCTCCCAGCGTTTCAGCATCTGCTGTGCCTCGACCATAAGCGGTGCCTCGCGTTTGGCTTGCTCCTCATCCACCCCTTTGGCCATAAGTTGTTTTATCTCCTCCTTATAGTGTTTGTCAAACTCAACATAGTATTTTCCTACAAGGTGATCACCTTTCATTCCTGAGGATTCTGGGGTCTCTCCGTTGCCAAAACGCAGCCATGCCAGCATCGATTTGCAGATGTGGATGCCGCGGTCGTTGACAAGGTTGACTTTTTTCACATTACGGCCATTGGCAGTAAGCAGCTGCGATACCGACCAACCGAGAAGGTTGTTACGTATATGGCCTAAATGTAATGGCTTATTGGTATTTGGGGAAGAGTATTCGATAACCACTGGAGCATCGCCAGTATTGACATTTTTCAGTCCAATGTTAGGGTCTACTGCAATGCTGTCTGCAAATTTTATCCAATAACTGTCGTCAACAGTAAAATTTAAAAATCCTTTGATGACATTGAAATCTGATATTTCCGGCAAAGAGGATTTTACCTCTGCACCGATTTCGTTGGCAACCATTTCAGGTGACTTGCGTGCCTGTTTGACGTAAGGAAACACCACAACGGTGTAATCGCCGGAAAACTCTTTTTTTGTTTTCTGTAATACTATGCTTTCAGCGGTAGCTTCAATGCCGTATAGTTTGTTTAGCGCGTTGGAGATTGATGTTTGTAATGTAATGTCTATCATTTTATATAATATTTTACTCTATCTAATAATTATTGTTTGCGGAATAGTTCTCGTTGCTGCCCCTCCTCTACCCTTTTTCCTTGCCATGGAGCGTTAAGCAGGAAGCCGCTGCTTGGAGCAGGTGTTATGTCATACTGAATAGATCCGTCCGGTCCTATTAGGACAAACCAAGGAAAGCATGATATTTGGAAATGGCGTAGCATGTCGTAATTTCCGTCGAAATGCAGCCATGTCCAGTTGTAGCGGTCTCCGTGTTTCGAGTTTTTCAAGAAATGGAACATTTTTTGAAACTCACGGTCGCAGGCAATGGTTACAAATACAACCTCGTTGCTGTCGGCAAAGCCTTTTTCTTTAAAATGTGCCATAGTCTCTATTTCAGATATGGAGAAAGGATCGTTAACGCGCACAAAGGATATATATATCCATTTGCCTTTCATCTCGTTTAGCGATATGGGGTTTTTGTCAACATCGGGAAGGACAAAATCCAATGATTTGGCATTGTTTTCTTCGCTTTTACTTTTCTTTATCACATCCAAAATATTTTTGGCTATAACTTTATGTTCTGCGAATTTTGTACGTTGGGCAAGTTTTTCTATCATTTTTATTACCATCTCTCCATCATAATAGCGGAAGTTGTAATATGATTCTTGTAAAGCCTGCAAGGCTGCAAGTTCACGTACCTGTTCATGGCGGAGCAGAGGATCAATACCTATTGAGTCAATATAGGTGTCGAGATCTAAATTGTATACCCAGTGTGCAAGTCTGTGAATTGGGATGTCCTTGGTTCCTTTTGATATGCTGTTTGCATATAGAGTTGCAAACAATGACATATAATTTTCGTCATAATAAAGGATGGGATTGTTTTTGATGAACTTATTAATTAGATTCTTGCGAGTATCGAATTTCAAGTTGTATTTCAATGCGGCAAGTTGATATGTTTTGTATCTGTTGACAAAATCTATTTCAGTATCCGGACAGTGCTTGTTAAGTTCGTGGACAAGGCTGTCGTAATAATAAATTGATGGTTTGTATTTTTGGTCGAAAAAAAAGAAGTTGTCTTCGATGAATCCACCTATAAAACGGTCGATACTGTCTATGAGAAGGTTAATGTCGTCAGCGGGGATATTCTTGAATATTACAGGTAGAGTCTCGGGGGCAAGGAATACGTTACGTGTTTCGTCCAGATTCCAGTCAAACATGGGTATTTCAACCTCATAATCCCTTCCTGGTTCGACATAAAAAGATTGTGAGTAGTTTTCTATTTGAAGTGTAACCATCATCGGGTATCTTGCCCAACAGCGGAGGTCAAAACGTTTGTCTTCTCCGATACGGAATGTATCGAGAATAATCTCTGCCCTTGAAATCTGGTCTGCTATGGCAAGCAGTTCCACTTTCCGGTTCTCTCCGTTTACAGCGGTACCTTTTATCGTGATATTCTTTTGAGAAAATGAATACTGACAGAACAATAACAAAGCTGTTGCTATACAAACAATTCGTCTCATTGGCTTTATAGATGATTAGGATTTAAAAAATCGGCTACAAGAAAGATGCTTCCAGTGACAATGACAAGGTCGTCTTTGTTTGCTTGTTTCCGTGCATACTCAACAGCACTGTGTACATTTTTGAATACCTTTCCTTTCTTGCCGAGCTTCTCTGCTGTGGAGGCCAGAATGTTTTCGTCGAGTCCGCGTTCCACCGAAGGGCGTGTATAATAATATGATGCGTTATCTGGTAACATGTTTAATATTTTCCCAAAGTCTTTGTCGGAGACACAGCCATACACTATGTGAAGGTGGTTGTATTTCATACTGCCTATTTTCTCAACAAGCGTAGATATACCATCGGCGTTATGTGCGGTCTCGGCCACAGTTAGAGGGTCCTCCCCTACCTTTTCCCATCGTCCGTGCAATCCAGTGTCCTTTATCACATTGGCTATCCCATCCTTTATAGTACTTGCATCTATTTGAATATCAGAACAAGAGGTAAGAGTCTCGCAAACAGCACATACGGTGGCGATGTTTTTCCTTTGGTATGATCCGGCCATTGGTGAATGAATGTCGCTTAAATAGGGTTGACCGTCACGTAATATATCGGCATTGAGGATTGTATTGTCACTTTCTTTTTCATCGACCACGAAGTGCTTGTCGGCAAAGACAATCTTTGAGTTGCACTGGGCTGCCTTGTTCAGAAAAACAGATTCTGTCTCCTTCTGGGTTTCGCCAATGACTACAGGAATGCCGGGCTTAATAATTCCAGCCTTTTCATAAGCGATTTTTTCGAGAGTGTCACCCAGAAACTGCGTATGGTCAAAACCTATGTTGGTGATTACGCTTACCAATGGAGTGATTAAATTTGTCGAGTCAAGTCTTCCTCCCATACCCACCTCTATTACCGCGATGTCGACCTTCTCGTTACGGAAATATTCGAAAGCCAAACCTACGGTCATCTCGAAAAATGATAGTCCCTGTGTCTCAAAAAAATCATGATGTTTTTCCACATAGTCTACAACGAACTCTTTCGGAATCATCTCCCCGTTTATGCGGATTCGTTCACGGAAATCCACGAGATGCGGAGAGGTATACAGTCCGACTTTCAGACCGCATCTATGAAGTATAGATGCCATGAAATGCGACACACTTCCCTTACCGTTGGTTCCAGCTACATGTATCGATCTAAATCCATGCTCGGGATGGTCGAGATGGTCCATCATGGCCTCGGTGTTGCTGAGGTCGGCTTTGTATGCGGCTGCTCCAATCCTGTGATAGGCAGGCAAGGCATGGAACAGGTAGTCTAAAGTCTCGTCGTAAGTCATTTGTTGGGGAATGTGTATGTAAGGCCGACCATGGCGTTGAAACGTGAAGCGGGGTAATTGGCCCAGAGGTAGTAGCGATGGAATGCCAGGTTGTCAAGTTTCGCAAAGAAGGAGAGCGCACGGCTGTGAACATATTCAGCCTCGAGAGCTACTCCAAAGTGAGCCGGTATTGAAGTGGTTTCGTAAGTCATTGTGACAGGATTGACGGTATAGTCAGACTCCATGCCTGCAACGTAGAGCGTTTGCAGTGTGAAGAGCCATTTGTCTTTGTAGTTGATGTCGGCGTCGAGGTGGGCAACAAGTCCTGACAGATACAGGATTGGAACGTCTTTTGGTTTGTTGTACTCGACACTATAGTCGCCGCCAAGCGAGAGGGTTATCATTTCATCGTTGACAAATGTGAAGTTCGCCGCAAACATCAAGCTGTTGTAATCTACATAATATGGTGTGAAAACATTATGCAGGGAGTATGTCTCAAAGGGTTTGAAACAGATGAAGTTTTTGAAGAAATGGTTGTCGATAGCCAAATTAAGTATAAGTTTCTTAGAAAAATTCATCCGCATGTGAGCATACAGGTTGTTGTCGGTAGTGGTTTTTGTTGCCGGAGCCGGTGCTACGTATGGATTGACGAGTCGAATACTGTTCCAGTCGTTTGGCTTGTATTCTCCATGGAATCCTGCCGTGATGCTTATAGAGTTGTTTGAGAATGATTTTGATACGGAAATGTCAGGAAACAGGTTGTGTTTTGTCTTCTCTGTGTCATCATAGCGGTTTATTCCGAATTCAACTCCGGCATGTACCTTGAAACCGTTGAAAAGAAAATCGACGAAAGGATTTAACGTAAGCAGATGGCGTCCGTTGTGTAGAGTGTCGGGAAGTGCCATTGTGGTGTCGTATCCCAGAGGCATGTCATTAATTGTAGAGGGTGTGTCGAAACTCTGGCTGAATCCTTGCCAGTTCGTACGCAGATAGGCGATAGCTTTGTATTGCTTGAACATTGGAAAACCATAGTGTATTCCTGCATCGAGATTGATAGCCTTTTGTGAAAAGTCGTAGCGTCCCCACATGTCGGAAATGCCCATGTTAACATCGTAGCCAAGTTTGTTGACATCGGTATTGAGACTTTTGGCACCGATATTCAGAGCGATATTGTTATAGGCAAAAGCGTAGTCTGAAAAACTGATGGAGTCTCTTGTCATCGACAATACATCGTAAAGCGTAGAGTCTGTAAAACCATAGTAGCGGCCATAGTCGCGGTCGAAAGAGATGTCGGCCGAGAACATGTGCTGTTTGTTGAGAATGTATTTGCCAAAGATGTCAAAACGAGTGTCCGATTGGCGTGTACGGCCATAATGTATTGTTGATGGGGCGCCGTTTTTGTTTTCTTTGCCAAATGTTGTTACGTCGGTAAGGTGGTAAAGGCGTGCACCATAGGAGTAGTCGCTATTTCGCATGGAGGTATAGTATATGTCGACCAAAGGGTTGAAGTCGGGGAATGCGTAGAAATCATGTCCAAGTCCAAACCGCATATAGTTGTTATAGAGTTTTGTCGGGGAGCCTATAACTTTTGCCGCCTTTATTCCCGTTGTTGGAGTCAGTGACGACATCCTTTGTGGGGTTATGCTGTATGTGAACTTTGGTTTGAGTACCTCGGATACATTTTCGTTTGCTGTCGGAGCCACGTTTACCTTTTCCGTTACTCCGTCAAGGACGGGGTTGTAATCGCCGACAACAATAACCGACTCGTTATACACAGACTTTGTTGAGTCGCTTTGAGCCATTACCTTGTTGGGAAGAGATTGCTGAAGAACAATGATTGACGCAACTGCGATATATATTTTGATTGTTTTTTTCATAACAGGTTCGTTTTGCTTTTATTGTTATTTGCTTTATCCAACACAACTGATGTTCTATTCGCTTTCAAGTTCGATAGTTGGACCATCGTTGTCGTTGTCTTTGCCTTCTGAAACATCTTTGTTATGTGCATCGATAGCTTGTAGGTGCTGGCGAGCCTCCATGACAATTTCCTCGTCGGCGTCGCCTTCAATCTCGTAGTTGTCGATAATGCTCTGCAATGTCTGTCGTGCTTGGGCATCGTTGTCGCGTTGATGGAAGATGTCGGCCCAGAGAATAAATGTTTTTGCAAGCCAGTAATCGCTGCCAGGGTTGGCAACAGTGGCTTCTATGATTTTTTCAGCGCCATCGATATTGTTCTGTGAGTACAGGATGTATGTACGACGGTAGGCGGCCTCGCCCATATAGTCGCCATTGGCTGAATTCATCAGGTTGTCGTATGCAGCAAAAGCTTTTTCATAATCGTTGGCATAAAAATAGCATCGCGCAAGCAGGATATTAACCTCGTCTTTTTGTTCGGCAGTGGCTTTGGATTCTCCGAGGAATTCGCGAGAAGACACAGCCAAGTTGGCGGTGTCCTTCATCGCGTATCTGCAACGGACTATTCCCATTCTTGCCTGGAGCCTCATGGCGTCGGTTGTCGAAACGACAACCAGCGGCACATAATATTCAAGGGCTTTGTTGTAGCTCTTCTGTGAAAAATGTGTCGTGGCTGCACGGAACAGGCAATCCTCGGTGTACGGGTTGTTGCCGCGTTCAGCGACCCATTCGTAGTGGCTGAGTGCTTTGGCCTGCTGGTCGGTACGTGTGAGTGCGTCGGCAAGGTAATAGTGGGCTTTCAATATGAAGAGTCCGTGTGGGAATTTTTGGATATAGTTCGACAGGCCGGCAATGGCGTTGTCGTAATTACCGGCGAAGTAGCGTTTTTCTGCAGCAAGATAAAGTGTGGAATCCTGCTCGGCGGTCGAGACGCTTGTCTTTGTTGTTTTGTTCACATAGGAGAAGTAGTCCTCTGCCCTGTCCTGTTCAACATAGATGCTCTTTACGGCCATGAGAGCGTCGCGGGCCTCATCGGTACCAGAGTATCGGGTGAGCAGCTTGTCGAATGTTTCCAGTGCTTTCTCGTTTTCATCGGTGCTGTAGTAAATCAGGCCAACATTGAGAAGGGCCTGTGGTACGAAGCTGCTTTGCGAATATTTTTTAATGAAATTGTTGTAGTAAAGCAGAGCCATGTCGTTGTTGTCGCAAATAAGATAAGTGTTTGCGATTTCAAACATTGCCTTGGATGAGAGAGGAGAATTGGTGAATTTTTCGAATATATAGTTGAGACTATTTAGCTTTTCAGCGTTTTTTCCTTGTGCGCCGTAGCAGAGCGCTTTCTGATATGTGGCATAGTCGGCATCCTGTCCGTTTGCTTTGATGACACGGTCGTAATAGCTTATTGCGCCATCGAAGTTTTTTCGTACATAGAGGCAGTCGCCCATACGGTTGTAAACGTCGATGGTCTGTTTTTGATTGGTGCTGCCGTTGGCCAAACTGAGGAATTCATTGAATTTTTCTTCGGAACGGTCGTACATCTTGCGACGCATATAAACGTATCCGGCGGTATATAAAGCCTGGGGATAGTAGATGGAGCTTTTCCTGCTTGAAGCGGTAAAGAATCGGTCGAGCAATCTTTGGGAACGACCATAGTTCGCCAAGCGGTATTGTGATTCAGCCGAGAGGTAGAGTGCGTCTGTAGTGATTGAGGGCGTGGCGTTTACAGCAACGGCGCTGTCAAAGCAGATGGCAGCCTGTTGCAAGTTGCGTTCGTTGAAAAGGTCGATTCCTCGATTGACAAGTATTCGCTGGTATGCTTGACGCATTGTGGCGTCTTTCAGCAGTTCCTTCTTGTTCTTCTCGATTAGAGCAAGAGCGTCCTTGTAGTTCTTGGTGGTGCAGTAAAGCGAAGTGAGTATCTGCTGTATCTCGGCTTTGCGTTTTGTTTTTGGATATTTTTGAAGGTAGTTTTCAAAGGCTCTTATCGACTCATTGTACGCATTGGGGTCTAATTCGCAGTTGAGTTTTGCGTAGTTGAAAGCAGCCTCTTCTTGGATTGATGGGTTATGGCGCATGTTGGCAACACTTTTGAAGACGGTACGTGCCTCGGTTTTCTTGCCCATATTGATGTAGGTGTCTCCAAGTGTGAAAAGAGCATTTTGTGCAATAGAGTCGGTGCCGTCGACAAATGTCGAAAGATGTGCTGCGGCAGAGTCATATTGTCCTAACATATAGTAGCAGTAACCCATCGGATAGTCGATGGAGGCCTGTTTTGTTCCGGTTTTCTTTGTGGCATCGGCGTTAGATTGATTGTAGTATTCCAGTGCACGTCTGTATTCGCCACGGTTGAAGTAGACATCTCCGACTATACGTTCCACTTCGTCACGCAGCACCAGGTTGGGATCCGAAAGCAGATCGGGTGCCATCCTCAACACCTCGTCCTCGTGTCCGAGATGGTATTTGATATAGAATCGATATACCGGAACGAGTTTTTTGAAGGATTTGTCTTTCTCTATTTTTCGAAACTCTTTGTCGGCAGACTCATACTGTTTTGCGGAGAACAATATGTCGGCATAGTAATATGTGGCGGCGTTGCTATAATATGACTTTCCGTCGCTTACATGCTTAAAGTATTTTTTTGCGTTTTCCTTGTCTCCCTGCTGAAAATAGCAGAATCCCGTCTTGTACTCATATTCGCTCTTGTGGTTGAATTCAACCTCTGAAGGCTCCACTTTCAGGTATTCATGCAGGGCTGCATTGTAGTCGCCGTTGTTGAAGTGCACATTGCCCAATGACATCAGGGCCATGTTGACCATTCCACTTTCAGGATATAGTCTCAGAAACTCGTTGATGCGGAAAATGGCATCGTCATTGCGTAGTTGTTCGGAGCATACTGCAGTGTAGTATGTGGCATCGGCAACATCGTCGGAGGATGCGTCGCCACGCATCGCGAATTGGTCAAACAGATGCTGGGCCACAGCATATTTCTCTTTTCTGAATAGGTCAGATGCCTCCTTAAAAAGTTTGCCGTTGGGGTCGTCTTGCACCCCGCCTTGCGCCTTAAGTCCGACAATGGCTGTCGTCAAGGCGACGCATAACAAAAAGATGCGCTTCATGATAGTTTGCTTTACTTGTTTCTCTGTATTTTTTCATATAACGCCCAATACTTATTAATATTATACAATAATTAAAAAAAAAACGCGTTTTATCAGCGTTCATTCTCAATTCTTATCGACTTGCAATGAAATATTTCAATGTTTATATTGACGGAGTCTTGTCCGATATCACTGTTGAAGACGGTATTATCACAGATATAGCAAGTTGCGAGACAGGTCATCCGGAATATTCTGATGTTTTTTTTGCACTCCCGGGACTTGTAAACATGCACACCCACTCGGCAATGACTCTTTTACGTAGTGCCGGCAGCGGTCTCCCGTTGCACCGCTGGTTGCAAGAGGCAATCTTTCCCCGTGAGGCAAAACTGACCCCTCAATTGATATATAAAGGTGCCTGTAATGCGTGCGACGAGATGCTAAACACGGGAACGACAGCTTTCAATGACATGTATTTCTGTATAGAAAGTACAATACAGGCCGCACGGGAAAAAGGAATGCGCGCCAATGTCGCTCTTTCTGTTACCGACAATGATTTCGACAATCCAAATCTGATTTCGGATTTCATGAAAATACTGACTTCCGACAGCTATGGTTCGTTGACGGTGTCCATTGCCCCACACTCCATATATGCTGTTTCGGGCAGACATCTGCAGTATCTTGCTGATTTTGCCAAAGAAAATGGAACATTGTTCCACATGCACCTTTCCGAAACGCTGAAAGAGCGAGAGGACTGCCTGCGCGAAAACGGAATTCCTCCGGTTGTATATCTTGATAAGCTCGGCATATTTGACAAGGTTGGAGAAAAATTTATTGGTGCACACTCTCTTTGGCTGGATCCTGACGAAATACGAATACTTGGCGATGTCCATGCTACTGTGGCACACTGCCCTAATTCTAATTTAAAATTGGGTTCCGGCTATAAATTCCTGTACACTGAACTCAGGGATGCAGGGGTAAACGTAACTCTTGCCACCGACGGTTGTGCGTCAAGCGACAACCTGGACATGATTGAAGCCATGAAAACGATGTCGCTTTTGCAGAAAGGTATACGCAACGACCCATCTGTACTGCCTGCCAACGAAGTGTTTGGCGTCGCCACGGCCAACGGAAGGAGGGCTCTGGGTCTGCCGGACAACACTATAAAAAGAGGCAACTGTTCCGATTTCTTTCTTGTAAATATTAACAACATCGTGTTTGAAGGTATAGACTATTTGCATTCCACTCCTGCACAAATACATGAGGAGTTTCTGAATAGGCTTATCTATGCCGGCAACGGAAGCCTTGTGTCAAAAACAGTTACACCTCTGTCATGAACCATAACCGCATCTTTTTCCTTCTCGCCATAACGACTGTTGTTTCGTTGGTGTCATGTGGGCGTCAGACGAATGACGGCAAAGCCATTTTCCGCTATAATGAATCAGCCGGAGTCTCAACCCTCGACCCTGCTTTTGCTAAAGACCAGGCTATTATTTGGACCACCAGCCAACTTTACAATGGGCTTGTCAGATTGGATACGGCGCTGAAAATCCAGCCCTGTCTGGCGAAACGATGGACGATAAGCGATGATGGAAAGATATATACTTTTACTTTAAGAGACGATATATATTTTCATAAAAATCCGTTATTTAACAATAACGATTCGACTCGAAAAGTAGTTGCGGACGACTTCGTTTATTCTCTTAACAGGATAATAGATCCAAAGGTTGCATCACCGGGACTTTGGATTTTTTCTCATCTCGCCGCAGACGGCTTTTCCGCGCCAAACGACAGCACCTTTGTCTTGAAGCTCAAAGAGCCTTTCGCTCCGATGCTCTCACTATTGTCAATGCCTTACTGTAGCGTAGTTCCGCGAGAGGTTGTGGAGCATTATGGTACTGACTTCCGCAGTCACCCATGTGGTACAGGCCCTTTCCGTTTTCAATACTGGAAAGAGGGCGTCAAACTGGTGCTGCGACGCAACGACAACTATTTTGAACGTGATTCTAACGGCAGGTCCCTACCCTATCTTGATGCCGTTGCTGTTACATTTATCATAGACAAACAGACGGCTTTTCTCGAGTTCATAAAAGGCAATCTGGATTTTATGAACTCGCTTGATGCCTCCTACAAGGATGAGATTCTGACCAGGACAGGCCAATTGAAAAAGAAATATGCCGACCGCATAGACATGATATCTATTCCATTCCTCAACACTGAATACCTTGGATTCAATATGGAGGAGACTGGGAAAGCATCAAAACTTATACGACAGGCAATTAACTATGGATTTGACCGTCGCAAGATGATGAAATATCTGCGTAACAATGTCGGAGAACCGGGATGCAAAGGTATGATTCCTTGTGGCTTGGCGCCATACGACAGCTTGTCGCGATATGGCTATGACTATAATCCCGAAAAAGCGCGTGAGCTTCTGGTTGCGGCAGGATACCCGGGAGGCAAAGGTCTGCAGGCGATAACACTTTCAACGACGAGCAGCTATCTTGACATCTGCAAATATATCCAGCAACAACTTGATCTGATAGGGATCACCATTAAAATCGATGTCAATCCCCCTGCCGCGTTACGCGAACAGATAGCGCAAGGGAAATCATCTTGGTTCCGTGGCTCCTGGATTGCAGACTATCCGGATGCTGAGAATTATATGACGTTGTTTTACAGTCCCAACCATGCTCCAGCAGGGCCTAACTACACTCGTTATTCCTCCCCAAAGGTGGACAGGCTGTATGAGAAAGCCCTTAAGGAGACCGACGAAAGTAAGCGAGCCCTGCTTTATCGACAGATGGACTCGATAGTTATGGAGGAGGCGCCGGTTGTGGTACTTTACTACGACCAGATATTACATTTCACCCATAAGAATGTTTCTGGAATCAGGACTAACGCTATGAACGCGCTTGACCTGCGTTATGCACGAATCACCTATTCCAAAAACGGGAAGTGATATCGTGCATCTTCCCATTGTAGACCTTATATAACCTTTGGTTTGTTCGGCGGCTTTTGAGGGCACCGAGATGCGAAAGGTATGGTCCTAATTTTATATAGTCGAAATTGTTCAAGTTCAACGATGGAGCGAGCAACGAGCGTCCGCTATACCAGGCAGTGTGCAGTTTTTCGTGTTTTTTGCGCAGGTGTTGCATCAGTCGGTTAATCTCGTCTGGAATAGCATCGCCACCCATCAACGCCACACAGGTAATGTGTGAATGGCAGGCCTCAATCATTTTGTCCAAGGCCTCCTCAGTCAACGGGTTGCCCACGTCGCCCCATAGATAAGGGGAATGACATCCTGGACAACGACATGGACAGCCCGTCAAATTGATGGCTAACGCTACTTCGTCAGGAATCTCCTGAAAGACTACATCACTATTTAAATACTTGAGCAACTGATAGTATTATTAATACAATTAGACATTCTTGTCCTCTTCGAGCACTGCGTAATGACGGCGTGAAGCCTCTTCCTGACGTGGCATCGAGAAATTGCTTACGCGTTTCAGGTAGCCGATAATACGCGTCATATAGTCTATGTTTTTAGAATGGCAAACAGGACATTCCTTAAGATAACGTTTGTCTATATGGCCGCAGTCGTTGCATATTGTATTGGGAATGTTGAATGTGAAATAGTTGCATCCTTCCTTGGCTGCGACATGGAGTAGCTGCATATACTGTTCTTGCGAAAGATGTTCTTCAAGATTGCAGTGCAGGGCGCTGCCGCCGGTAAGATGTTCAATATATGGTGCACCATGGAGACGGAATTTCTCCAGCACCGAAATGGACTGGTCTTCGACGATGTAGAAATAACTGTTGTAGCAGTCACGTGGAACGAAATATCCATCCTCGCGATCCCATTTGGCATGTTTGACACCGACATTTTCTGCCGGAATCATCTCGCAGTTGAACATGACCTCCTTGGTACGGTATTCCTTGTTTTTCTTTTCCACAAGGCCAAGCACAGTCTGTACAAAGCTCTTGTAGTTGGGGTTGTCGTTGATGGTCAGTCCCATGAATTCAGCGGCTTCCACAAGTCCGTTGACGCCGATGGTGAGATATTGGCGTGCAATATTGATATATCCGGCGTCGAACAGAGGAAGCATGCCATGCGAGGCAAGGTCTTTCAGGTTCTCGTTGTATGCCAGTTGGACCTTATGGCACAAATCGATAATGTCGGTCAGGTATTCGCGGTAATCCATCTTGTTGTTTACAGCATACTGTATACATCTGTTAAGGTTGATGGTTAGCACGCTCTTGGAACCTGTAGAGACGCCGCCGGCGCCGAGGGTGTAGCTGAATCCGTTGTCGGTGATCTCATTACGCAGACGGCAGCAGCTGCTCAACGAGTCGGCGTTGTCGCTCATATAGGTGAAGAAGCTGTGTCCTTCGGCATACATCTCCGCGGTGAATTCTGCCATCTCCTGGTCAACCATCTCGCCGTTCTGGCTCAGCAACGCCATTGTCTCCACGGGGAATGTGAGCACGGCCTTGGTACGCTCTTTGTTAAACCAGCGCATAAAGCGTTTCTGGAGCCATTTCAGACCTTCCCAATCAGGTGCTGAACCGTCGGGGAAACGGAATTCACCGAAGAGGCTGTCGAAATATGGCTTGTCGTAGTATGCAATGTTCCAGAACACTGCCTGATAGTTGCGTGCTCCTGTGGGCTGGTTCAGCGTGTAGACAATCTGTTCGAAGCAGTCGGTGATGACTTTGTCGAGGGTTCGTTTTTTCAAACTTAAATCGACCACGTCGTCAGCGTGCTTATAGTAGTCCAAGCCATAGTCTTTGCCAATAAAGTAGTTGAGATACATCAGGAATTCCGGTGTGGCACAGGCGCCGCTAAGCATGCTGCTGACCATGAAAACCATGTTGACAAAACCGCCGCAGAACGACTTGAGATTGGTCGGCGCCGTGGAGTTTCCCCCGATAGAGGCGGTCCCGTTCAGAAGCCATGGATACATGGTGATGCTGGCACAGTAGTTGGCGAGCGAAGTCTCATCGTTCTTGTAGATAAAATGGTGAGTCAACAAATCGATATACCTGTCGGCCAGTTCTTTGCCATACATCTGTTTGATACGGTCGGTGAGCAGTCGACGGTTCAGACGTATAAAGCTTGCCTTGGGAAGTTCGCCTATAAGGGTGGCTATGTTCTTGTGCTCTACATTTGCATTGGCATCATATTTGGATCCGGTGGCTGCGTTTGCTGCATCGCAGTAATCGGCAAGGAATTTCAGTTTTTCCATCGTCTCACGATCCTCAGTATGGCGTTGGCGATATAGCATAAAGCTCTTGGCAACGTCATAGTACCCCTCCTTCATCAAGGCAATCTCCACCTGGTTCTGAATCTCTTCAACGGTAATTCCATTGTGGATATCCAGATGGGATAACACCTTTGACAGATCGCCAAGGTCTATGGGTTTCTGAATCGAATTGAACGCCTTGATGACAGCGTTCATGATTTTGTCCAATGAGAAACGTTCGGCATTGCCGTCACGTTTTGTAATTGTCAGCAAACTTGTTTCCATGATGTATTATTAAATGTGCTCACAATGAACAGCTGAGACCGAATTTTAACAGGTTTTAGCAGTCATTATTTGTTTTGCAAAAATAATACAAATAGCTCTACGTGACAAATAAAGTTCTCAACGAAGGTATGTTGATAAGTGAAATAACTTACTGAGACAAAGGTGTTTTGGTTGCATGTAACGAAGGAGCTGCGAAAGTCGAGTTGCAAAAGAATAAAGGCAAAGATCAGTTTTTGACCGTCATAATTGCCGAAATAGTGAGACGGTTATCTTCGAGGCTTTCATCTTCGTGAACGCCCCATAAAATATCTAAATGGTCGCCAATAAGACAACGGAGCTTATCTATTGTCGTGTATACTTCAAGTGGTGTCAACAGAACTGTTTTTGAAAAAGATATTAATAATATCATATATGCTATATTACACATTTGGGTCCCTGACAACTCTATATTTTTAATCATGTTGTCGCTGGCTTCCTCCATGCGTTTTTCACCATGTCCGGATCCATTGGCAAAAACCATCCTGTCACCATACTGTAAAACTGTCGCTATGTCGTTATAGTCAATGTTTATACCGCTATTCAGTATTGTCTGGCTAAGGGTATTGATAATATTGTATGCATGTTCGTCAACCTTCTCAAATGCTGAATTAATAGATATGTTTATATTATTTCTTAGGTCGTCGTTCTCGAATGTGATGACTTTGGTGGCCTGTTCTGAAATCATTGCCAGATCATTGGAGACCTTTTTTTCTCGTCTTTCAAAAGCAAACGGGACTACGGCATATACAATTGAAATATTATTTTTGGTGTCGTCATCGTCTGGCGATGGTTTGAATAGGCTACAAAGTGTTGATACGATGGGTGCGCTGTTTTCACCACCCATTCCGGCTATCACAATGATAATGCCGGCACGATTGCCGATAGCGGCGCGCAGCTTCCTGTAGAGGTTTGCATCGTCTTTGTCGACGAAGTGTTTGTCGCCCACAGCCTTCCTGGCGTCAAGTGCTTTCCTGTCGTTGTCTATGAGGGCATAGTCAACCTTGATGTCCCTCAACCCTTTCTTGCAGATATTTTCTACTATATTACCCCCACAGCCGCCAACGCCGATAATCTTTACAACACTTGGGAGATTCTCTGCCTCCATCCTGTCAAAAACAATATTGTCCATTATATTTCTTTAATATTCTAACCGATATTCATTTCATCCAATGTGTCCATCAGCACCTTGATTGCGGCATAATAACGTTCGTCTTCGGCTTTCAGTATGCTTTTCACGTTCAAGTATAGCGCCACGACGGTGACATGTCTGTGGTTGAACAAGGCACGGGCGATATGATTTTCGCCTATACCAAGACCTTTGTTGTGAGTGGCAAAGCTGAAATTGAAGGTGAAGTCTTTGCGCGATGCAGCATGCACCGTGATTTCAGCGGAATGGGACTTCAATGTCTCGCCGAGGCGTTGTACCCACTCGCGGTCCTCATCGACGACATGTGAACCCTCGAAGCTGTAGCCCTCGGTGCCTTTGGGCATACCCCACTCCATCTCGAAGTCGGCGCCGCCCGAGGCGCCGCTCATCAGGCACAACACACGTTGCCCCTTCTTTATTTTCTGCATATCTGAGATGTAGTGGGCAAAAAGTTCGTTGTCGTCTTTGACTTGCATGTCAGCATAGAATGGACTGACGTATATGCCATTTTCATTTTCAGCACCGTAAAAACGCCGCTCACGGGAGATGATATTGAAGTCATAGTTTTCTGCCATCGTGGCAACGATATGCGACAGGCAGGGTTCTATCGTGCCCGCTGGGTTAAGCAGCACCAACTGCTCGTTGTCGTTCCAACGACAGTGACCATAGTCTTTGCCTGACAGATGTTGTTCTACCACCATTATGTCGTTCACTCTCAAAGTTTCGTCGCTCTTCATTGGACGCAACCTCATGTCGGATGCCGACCTCACGGTCTCGATAATCTCGTTGTCGGTAAGCATACAGATTGAGCGTATGGATTCCGTTGAAAGGTATCGTACAGGTGCCGACCTTTGATGCTCTTCGTCGCTAAGCAACATTTTCTTTTGGGAACGGTTTGCCTTGAAACGCTGATAAATCAATTTGCGTTTTTCTTCCAGATCCTTTATTTTGTGATCCTCTTCGATGGTTTCGACGAAACCGGACCCGATCAATCCTGCCGGAACGGCGAATATGGCGATTCCAAGAACGCCAACGATGACAGCGATTAAGCGTCCACAAAACGTTATTGGTGGAGTGTCTGCAAAGTTCCCTGGGTCGCCGATATATTGTGCAAATGCCCATATCACACTTCTCCATCCATTGTCGTATACCTCGGGTTGGGCCTGATGTTCTACAAAGAATAGCAGGAATGAAAGAATGAGCGTGACGATGCAAAGGAACTGCAACGATATCCAAAGTTCATTTTTCTTTGACTCAATGGCGTTGCTCAGCACTTGGAACGACTTCATATATCTGAATATGCGTAACAAGCGGAATACACGCAGTACTTTAAGTGCTATGTACGGGATGGGGAACAGCAGCGCAATATAGAACGTGTAGGTGGAAAGAAAATCTATCAATCCATAGAACGAAAAGCAGTAACGCACCCTGCCCCAGAACCCCTTGTATTTCGGGTTGATAATGTCGGCACACCATATTCTGAGCGATACCTCTATGGTGAAGAATACTGTCGTTAATAGATCTATCGCGTTGAGCCAGGCACTATATCTTTGGCTGATGTTGTCAAAGGTGGACAGGAAGACCTCAACTGTGCTTAAAATAATGAATCCGATGATGGTCCAGTCAACGGCATTTTCCCATTGCTCGGTGCGAAGGTTGTCGTCAAAAACCCGTGCCAGACTTTGTTTGAAACTTCTTTTTTGCTGTTCTGTCTCCACTTGTGTATTATTCATTGTGTTGATTTTTGATTAATGAACGATTATAAAATAAGTTGGCTCATCTGGTGTGCCAAGGTTTTCTCTATCCTGCCGAGGCCTTCTATCAGCATAGCTTTGGGACAGCCAAGGTTCATTCGGAAGCAGCATTCGTAATCTTTACCTCCGAATGTAGTGCCGTCATTCAGTACAATACGAGCTTTGTTGAGAAGGAGCTCCGCGAGTTCATTGTGAGGAATATTGTATGCGCTGAAATCGAGCCATGCCAAATATGAGGCTTCGGGGAGTACAACTTTGATTTTGGGCATCCTCTCTTTGAGAAAGAGATCCAACGTTTTGACATTTTCGTTTAAATAATCGAGCATCTGTTTCAGCCATTCTTCGCCATGGGCAAAAGCCGCTTCGGCAGCGGTGAAAGCAAAGATATTGCCTCCTGCCACGCCCAAACCGTCGAGCCAGCCGAAAAAGACTTTCCTAAGTTCCTTGTTGTCAATATAACATATTGAGCTGCCCAATCCAGCAATATTAAAAGTCTTGCTGGGCGCCATAAATGTGATGCTGTGCCTTTTGGCAACCTCGCTGACAGTGCTGTAGCTTATGTGCTTGTGTGGCGGCAAGGAAAGGTCGGCATGAATTTCATCGCTTATGACTATCATTCCCTTGCGTTCGCAGATGTCAGCGATGCGTTCCAGCACATCTTTGCCCCATACGGTTCCTGCAGGGTTGTGTGGGTTACTGAGTATTAGGAGTTTGCAGCCTTCAGCCTTGCGTTCGAACTCCTCGAAGTCTATTTCGAATCTGCCCCTATTCGGTTCTCCACCTAAGTTATGGTGAGTACCACGAAGAGTCGAGTGTGTGCTTATCTTTAACGGGCAGCATACCACCTCTCTCCCACTCTCTTTTGGAAGGTTCAGGAATGGCGGATAAACGGGCGTGGTGACCAGCACACGGTCGTTTGGCTGTGTGAGGCAAAGTAGCGCGTAAGCGATGCCTGCAACGATGCCTGGTATGAAATGGAGTGTTTCGTCGGTAGTCTGGATGCAATAATGTTTTTGTAGCCATGAGGTGACGGCCTGCCAGTAACTCTTGGATGGCATGGTGTACCCCAGAACTTCATGGTCGCAGCGTTTCCGTATGGCTTCCATCACGAAGTCCGGTGAACGGAAATCCATATCTGCCACCCACATGGGCAGCAGGTCGTCATACGTATACTGTTTTGTCGGTGCATCCCATTTGAAGCAGTCTGTACCACGACGTTCTATTTCTTCATCGAAGTTGTATTTTTTCATTTTTTAGTAGATATTAGCTGGCCTTTCACGGCTACAAACTCATTTGAAGATATCGTAAAACAAAGAGAACGAAAAGTACCCAGATTGTTGGTGAAATTTTCTTTATGCCTTTCTTTCCTGTGGCCACATTCATGATTACATACATGATTATTCCGAGCATGATGCCGTCGCTGATGCTGTAGCTCAAAGGCATCAATAGCATGGTGATAAATGCAGGGATAGCCTCGCTGAAATCGTCCCATGCAACCTTTGTAATGCTGGAGCACATCATAACACCCACAATAACGAGGGCGGGACCTGTAGCGGCTTTTGGAATGGCGAGGAAAAGAGGACTGAAGAACAACGCCAATGCGAAACAAACGGCGATAACAAAGGCTGTGAGACCTGTGCGTCCGCCTACACCGACACCTGCGGCACTCTCTACATAGGTGGTGGTTGTCGATGTTCCCAGCATTGCTCCGGTTGTGGTTGCCACAGCATCTGCCATAAGCATTCGGCCCACTCCGTCAACCTTGCCATTATCGTCCACCATTCCAGCTTTCATCGAAACACCCACAACAGTGCCAATAGTATCGAAGATGTCGACAAACAAGAATGTGAGTATGACTATCAACATCTCTGGAGAGAAGATGTCATGCCATTCCATCTTCATGAATATCGGCGCCACCGAAGGAGGTGCCGAGGCAACTCCATTGAAATTTGTAATTCCCATTGGAATTCCAATGACGGCGGTGATGAGAATTCCCCAAAGCAGCCCTCCTCTTACATTGCAGACAACCAGAATACCACATATAAAAAGTCCAATGATTGCCAAAAGTGTGCTTTTGTCGCCAAAACTGCCAAGCCCAACAAGAGTCTCCGGATTATTGACTACAATACCACAATTATGAAGTCCGATGAAAGCGATGAACAGTCCTATACCTGCGCTGATGGCCGCTTTCAAACCCGTTGGGATTGTGTTGGCTATGAGCTCTCGAATCTTGAACAAAGAGAGAAGAATGAAAAGTAATCCCTCGATGAATACGGCTGTCAATGCGAATTGCCAACTATATCCCATCCCAAGACAAACAGTAAATACGAAAAAGGCGTTTATCCCCATGCCAGGAGCCAATCCGAATGGTTTCTTGGCGTATATTGCCATAACCAATGTACCTACGATGGAGGCAAGGGCTGTAGCAGTGAAAACAGACCCCATGGGCATCCCCATCGGCTCCAGAACACTGAAAATACTGGGATTAACAGCTAAAATATAGGCCATCGTCAAGAATGTGGTTACTCCTGCGGCAATCTCGGTACGCACCTTGTGCTGCGAATTGTCAAACCCGAACAGTTTTTTTAACATAACTAGGATCGTAAAGGTTAAAGGTTAACGGTTAACGGTTAAAGATTAAAGGTTATAGTTTAAAGATTATAGTTTTTATATTGCTAAAACTCAATTATCCATCACTTGTCACCAAGACAGAACCAAACGGAATCCGTCAGACCTGTATCCATTATTTGGGAGCTCAGCGTTTCGATAGGAAACCCTACAGTAGTAGTCGGACAATTCATACCACCCACCACGTAGAGCCTTCCCGCCTTTGGACAACTCATATTTGCCGTCAAAATCATCCTCACACCATTCCGCTATATTGCCACTCATATCGTACACCCCAAGTTCATTTGGTAATTTTGTTTTCACTTTATGTGGACGTCTGCAATTATGCCAAGCCACATCCTTGGCTTTCTGGCTTCCAGAGTATTTGTAAATGCCTTTGCTCTTATGTCCTCCCCTTGCAGCATATTCCCACTCGGCTTCGGTAGGGAGACGGAAGTTCTTGCCAACAAGTTTGTTTAGTCTCTTTATAAAAGCTTGACAATCGAGCCATGAAACATTATGTACTGGTCGTTCTGCACCTTTATATTTCGATGGATTGTCCTCCATTACCGCTTCCCATAATGCTTGTGTCACTTCTGTCTCACCAATCATATAGTCGCCTACGGTCGCGGAGTGAACCGGTTTCTCGTCTTCATCCCCTGAATCCGAGCCCATCTCGAACGTTCCACCTTTGACTGCCACCATATTAAACGTGACGCCATTAACGGTAAAGCTTTCCCCTTCGACAGTAAGGGCCTCTGCGGTTTTAGACTTCCCACCAAAAAGAGGTGCTAGTTTGCTCCAATTCGTAACAGCAAAATAGGCACCTGTGCCCAACAGCAACATGATAAAGACAGGAAGGAGCACACGTCTTGAGAATCTTTTTTGTCTCGCTTTTCGTGCTGTTTTTTTCTCGGCTTTGATTTTAGCCTTTTCGCGTGCCTTGCGTTCCTCCTCCTCTCTGGCTTTGAGTTTGGCTTTGCTCCACGCCTCGCACAAGAATGACCATTCTTTTCTATTAAAATGTTTATGCATATTTTTTTGTTCTCTATTCACTCCGTTGTTTAACAAGAATCATTCCACACCTGAATATTAAGTATTTCCCTTTAAAGTAAAAATCAAAAAACATTGCAAATATACGCTTTTATTTTGTTTTTCGACAATAATTCATGACATTGTCCCAACAATCTCGGCATCCATAGACATGAGACGGAACAGTTGCCATATCATGGCAACAAATACAAAAAAAACTACATTGGATTCCGAGACATCACCTCCCCTCTCAGATAAGGTCTATGACAGGTATCAGTCCCTTGGCGCAAGACGTGTGAGAGGTGTCTGTCGTACGTTCAAATAATTTGTTGTACCTTTGCAAAACAATCACAAGTATGGATTAAGGCCGAGTGCCTGTTGCTCATAAAGTTCGAGGGGGACAATTCGCCACCATACTTTACATCCAAACACTGGATAGTACGTTGG
>JAGCUU010000038.1 GCA_017962665.1 Bacteroidales bacterium
CAACTCGCTGACTACATAGATTATTACAATAACAAACGCATCAAGCTGAAACTAAAAATGAGTCCGGTGCAATACCGAACTCATTTCTGTAGACAAATTAACTGATTTTTTAATCCGTCCAACTTTTTGGGGTCACTTCAATCAGATTGCACCTCTTTTCAATATTCACGGAGTCTCTTTTTTCCCGCGGTATTGACTCACTGCATTTTTTTTTATAAGGTGTTCGCAGGCTTTGCCACGAATCCGCGGAGCGGTCGTTTCGACCGCATTGTCCGCAAGGGACAATTTCTCCGCTGCGCTATCGTAAATGTTCACAGGACATTTACTTCACCTCTTCGTAGTCGGCGTCTTCGACGGTGTCGTTTCCGGATTTACCTTGGTTGTTGGCACCGGGGTTGCCGCCTTGGAAGCCTGCACCGCACAGGTTGTTGGGGTCGAAGCCTGCTGCGCCTTGTGGACCGGCCTGCTGTTGTGCCTGGTACATCTCCTGGCTGGCGGCCTGCCATGCCTGGTTGATTTTCTCCATAGCGCTGTCAATCTGTCCGACGTTGCGGGCGCTGTGGGCGGCCTTGAGCTCATTCAAAGCACTCTCGATGGCGCTCTTCTTGTCGGCTGGCAGCTTGTCGCCGTAGTCCTTCAGGTTCTTCTCGCTCTGGAAAATCATGCTGTCGGCAGCGTTGATTTTCTCTATTTCCTCTTTAGCTTTCTTGTCGTCGGCTGCGTGAGCCTCGGCTTCGGCTTTCATGCGCTTGATTTCGTCATCGCTCAAGCCGCTGGAGGCTTCAATGCGAATGTTCTGGCTCTTTCCGGTGGCCTTGTCCATAGCGCTGACATTGAGAATACCGTTGGCGTCGATGTCGAAGGTAACTTCGATTTGCGGAATTCCACGCGGTGCAGGCGGTATGCCGGCCAGGTGGAAGCGGCCGATGGTCTTGTTGTCGTTCGCCATAGGACGTTCACCCTGCAGCACATGGATTTCAACTTCAGGCTGGTTGTCGGCAGCCGTCGAGAAGACCTGTGACTTCTTGGTAGGGATGGTGGTGTTGGCGTCGATAAGACGTGTCATGACACCGCCGAGGGTCTCGATACCGAGCGAAAGGGGAGTGACGTCGAGCAGAAGGACATCCTTGACTTCGCCGGTGAGGACACCGCCCTGGATTGCTGCTCCAATGGCAACCACCTCGTCGGGGTTGACACCCTTGTTGGGCACTTTGCCGAAGAATTCTTCGACTTTCTTCTGGACAGCGGGGATACGTGTCGAGCCACCCACGAGGATCACCTCGTTAATGTCGCTATTGGTGAGGCCTGCATCCTTCATGGCCTGACGGCAGGGCTCGATGGTGGCTTGGATAAGGTCGTCGCAGAGCTGCTCGAATTTGGCACGGGTCAGCTTCTTGACCAAGTGCTGCGGCACGCCGTCGGCAACGGTGATGTAAGGCAGGTTGATTTCGGTCTCCTGGCTGCTGGAAAGCTCGATTTTGGCTTTTTCTGCGGCCTCTTTCAGACGCTGCATTGCCATCGGGTCCTTGCGGAGGTCGATGTTCTTGTCGCTCTTGAACTCGTCGGCGAGCCAGTTGATGACCTTCAGGTCGAAGTCGTCGCCACCGAGGTGGGTGTTACCGTTGGTGCTCTTCACCTCGAAGACACCGTCGCCAAGGTTAAGGATACTGATATCGAACGTACCGCCACCGAGGTCGAAGACTGCCACGTTCATATCCTGGTTCTTCTTGTCAAGGCCATAGGCCAGAGCGGCTGCTGTAGGCTCGTTGACGATACGGCGCACCTTGAGGCCTGCAATCTCGCCAGCCTCTTTTGTGGCCTGACGTTGGCTGTCGTTGAAGTAGGCGGGTACAGTGATGACGGCTTCAGTCACCTCGCTGCCGAGGAAGTCTTCAGCAGTTTTCTTCATTTTCTGAAGCACGATGGCGCTGATTTCCTGCGGAGTGTAGAGACGTCCGTTGATGTCGACACGCGGAGTGTTGTTGTCGCCCTTGACTACCTTGTAAGGCACTGCAGCGATTTCCTTCTGCACACGGTCGTAAGATTCACCCATAAAACGTTTAATAGAATAAACGGTGTTGTGGGGGTTGGTGATGGCCTGACGCTTGGCGGGGTCGCCCACCTTGCGGTCGCCATTCTCGAGGAATCCGACCACCGAAGGGGTGGTGCGGTTGCCTTCGCTGTTAGTAATAACCACAGGCTCATTGCCTTCCATGACACTGACGCAACTGTTGGTCGTTCCTAAGTCTATTCCGATGATTTTTCCCATAATTGTATAATTTTTAATTTTTATTCAATTTTAATATTTGTTTGCTTTATAAATAGAAACAAAAATAGTGCCAAAATGAAATGAATTATTTAATATGACATTTTGTCATGATTTGTCTTTTGTCAATATTTTTTTTACTTTTGCAAATGACATAATAGTTATGCTTATGAAAAGAAATATTTTTATTCCTCTGACAATCATGCTATTTTGTGTATTTGGTTGTGTGTCATGTGTTATGTATCATCCACACAATGTCGATATACCGTTGTTGGAGCAAAAAGGCGATTTACGTATTGACGGCTCGTTAAACATGACTTTTCCTTTGCTTGATGGAACTGGAGCCAATGCCACGGTGTCATGGGCACCGTTGAATATGCTGGGCTTGCAAGCCTCAGGCAGCATTTCTGATCCAGAAAACTATCAAGTACAGGCTGCTGTAGGCACATTCAAGGGCTGGGGTAAGAGTGTGTTGGAATTTTACGTCGGTGCCGCAAAAGGTCACAGTTACTATGAATTCAGCAACAAGCAAGCCAATGTCGGTGGACCGTACAACATGTTTTTTGGTCAGATTAACTTTGGATGGAACCATCTGGCCAATGACATTGTCGATGTCGGAGTTGGTTTTAAGTCAGGAATGATGAATCCAAACTGGAGCAAGGAGACGTATGACGAGTCGACCGGAACATGGTCGATTGCCGCAACACATACTGATCCTCATTTATTGATAGAGCCACTGCTGATGTTACGCATGGGCGGCGAGCATCTGAAGTTCTGCATCAATGTTGCCTATTCCGTCTTTGCCGACTGGCCTACTGACGACAATAACTTTAACTACACCCGTTTAAGTGTCGGAGCAGGACTCAATTATAAATTTTAAGATTCGCACATCGCACATCATACATCTTTTTATATCGTTATATAAATGAAAAGAGTTCTGTTGCTTGTTTCTCTCTTGTTGCCGTTTTTTCTCGGTGCCACGAACAGCGAAAATTATGCTGGCATTCGAACTGACACAGTAGTGGTAAAAACATACGAATTCGTCTCGCGCAATGGCAAACCTCTGTTGATGGATGTTTACAGCCCCAGTAATCCACGACCGGATTCGGCATGTGTGGTGTATATGTTCGGTGGAGGATTTGTTATGGGATCGAGGAAGGTGGACAGTCTGTTCATGTACCGGATGGCGGAAAAAGGATATACTGCGGTTTCTATTGACTACCGTTTGCATCTGAAAGAGGTGGATTTCGACACTATACCTATCACTAAGACACAAGGGGTATTCCGTGACGCTATCAATATTGCCGCTTCTGATTGTGCGGCAGCGATTGGTTTTCTGTATGAGAAAAGCGAAGAGCTGGATATTAGCAAGAGTAAGATTGTCTTATGCGGATGCAGCGCCGGTGCAATAGCGGTGTTGCAGCTTGACTACTGCAGGGCGAATGGATTGCCTCCCGCAAAGGAATTGCCTGTGGATTTTGTTCCTGCGTGTGTTGTGGCTTTTTCTGGCGCCGTGTATGCCGACGGTGGCACACCTAAGTACAGACGTCCTCCTGCACCGACATTTTTTCTGCATGGCGACAAGGACAAAATAGTGAACTACAAAAAGTTCCCCCCATTGTTGCGCTCAGGGCTCTATGGACCTAAGAAGCTCCACAAAGTTTTTGAAAACAACGATTACCCACATTGGTTTTTTGTTTTCGAAGGCATAGGCCATGAGGTGGCTGGTTTGTGCAGATATATGTCGGACGAGATGGATGCTTTTGTCTCAAAGACGCTGAACGGCAAGCAGATGTTCTATGATGCAACAGTGCGCGACAGCAATGTCAGACCTACAAAATGGAGTACAATGTCGGTGTTCGATTTATATTTGGGGGAATAATTTACATTGTACACAATATTTTTATTTTTATGGCGTTATGTCTTGAAATACTGAATATATAACCTTAAACAAACAATATTTATTAACCCCTCAAAACATTATTTTTTATGAAAAAAATTCTTTATTTTATTTTTTGTTTTGTAGCCTTGGGTTGCTTCTGTTCTGCAATGTGCAGTGACGACAACGATGGTGAAAACAATGGCAACAACGGAAACAATGGTGGCTATAGTGCCGAGATGTTTGTAGGTACTTGGCTTGTTGAAAATATGACTGTCGATGGTGAAAATATGACACCGCAAAACATGCTCTTCATTATGAATGAGGACGGCACGGGCTTGGCCAACGACAATGGAGTGACCGAGAACAACGGCTTTGCTTGGAGCATAAGTGGCGATCAGCTTACAATCACTCCTCGCAGTGGCACCAATTACGTGTATACTGTCAACAGCCTTACGGAAAACGAGTGCACTTTCAGCGGCACTAACGTGCCGATGGCCGATTTCCCAGGCAATGTGGTCGTTCACCTGACGAGGGTAAGATAAGAGTATAAATTCATTATCGAAAAAAAAGGGAGGCCTGAAGTGTAATGAACCCCGAAAGTTGGACAAAAAACTTTCGGGGTTTTATTATGAGGAAAAGACACACGATTGAGGAACGGATACAAGCCGTCAGGATGTGCCAAAGATGGCACAGTGCAGATCATGTTTCCAGGGAGTTAGGCATCAAAGACCACTATGTCAGGGAATGGGTGGAGCGATACCGGATGTACGGCATGGAGGGGCTGGAGAGACAGCCGTTACAGGGGCTGGGATTTGAAGAAAAATGCA
>JAGCUU010000039.1 GCA_017962665.1 Bacteroidales bacterium
CAACTCGCTGACTACATAGATTATTACAATAACAAACGCATCAAGCTGAAACTAAAAATGAGTCCGGTGCAATACCGAACTCATTTCTGTAGACAAATTAACTGATTTTTTAATCCGTCCAACTTTTTGGGGTCACTTCAAAGCCTCCCTTTTTTTTTGTTATTTACGGTGTGACGATTGCGCCGTTGACAATGACTTTGGTGTTGCCTCCTACCTCGCCCTGGTTGCCTCCGCCGTAGACATTGTTGTACACCTTAGTCTTGCCTTTTATCAGCACCTCGGTATTGCCAGTAACCGCTGATTCCTCGCCACCGCCGAAGACATTGCCCCATACCATGCTGGTGCCGTCGATGGTGAGCGTGACGTTGCCGGTCACGGTACCAAGGCTGGTGAGGTCTTGGTTGGTATAGACGTAGTGGTTTGTTAATTCGCTGCCGGATTCTCCGTTTGTCAATGTCACCCCTGCTTCCGTGGCATTTTTCCATTCGAATGTCGTGGTACCCGACAATACTCCAGCTTCAAACATACCGGAATAGGTATTGATGGTGGGAACCAAGTAGCCGCTGCCGCCGTCACTTGCAAAGCCTGCGTCTCTCACCTCAATGGTCGGCAAGGTGGCTGAATAGCCGGCACCAAACACATCGCCGTGAACCGTGCAATCGGTAAGCGTTGAGGTTGCATTGCCTGCCACCGTGCCGAGGCTGCCGCCACCATAGAAGTTCTGTTTGATAGTGCAGTTGGTCAAGTCGGAAGTGACATTGTTGCACTGTGCTAGCGAGAAAGAGACAAACTTCACAAAGAAACGTCCACCTGTCGTACCGCTGGTCCAGATAAATTGTTCGTAGTCGAAATCAGTGGCAACACCAGGACCTTTCTTGCCATATTGGTCGTTTCCACTACCACCGTATCTGGAATTTGTCGTGGTACCATCAAAATACTTTCCTCTATCGGTAATGTAGTAGTTCTGAAGTGTTGTACTCCAGTTGATGTCTGCATTATTATCAAAATATTTCTTTTTGGAGTAGGAATTACCACCGAAGCCGGCACCGAAGTACTTGTCGAACGTGCATCCTTCGGCTGTGGTGGTCACCGTCTTACCCGAGGCCATATTGCCAAACTTGGGACCTCCGCAGAAAGTGGTCACGTGGCTATTGTAGATGTTGGTGGTGATGCTTCCCTGCACGGGTTTGGCATCGTTGACACCGCCGCCATAGAAGTCGGTGATGTCGGCATTGTAGATTTGCCAAGTCACATTGCCGTTGCTTGTGCTGCCTATCTGCTCTTGTGCCGCTCCCGCCAGCTCGCCAAAGCGTCCGCCACTGATGTAGCACTCGGCATTGTCGTCGCAAGGTGTTGCATCCTGGTTGTAGGTTCCCGAAAGGTAGAACTCGTTGTATTCGCCTCCCGTCACCGATACAGGTACGTGCTGTGTAACGCCGCTGCCATCACTATGAGTACCCAGTCCAAAGGAATTAATCAGCACATTGCCGCCCACATGGATATATATGGTCTTTCCTAATAATGGAGCGCTTTGAGCAGATACAAACTGGTCGATATAGCCGCCAAGTAGGATAAGTGGAGCTTGTGTCTTAGTAATCATAGTTGGCTTATCACTTGTACCCGTATTCTCATACTCATATTGAGTGAAATAGATAAAAGCGGTATTGGTGATCTCAAACCAACCCTTTGTTCTGAAAATAGCAGCATTAAGTATCGTGCTAGTATTATAGGGCTTCTGTGCGTGAGCTGTTCCCGGGATGTTCAGGAAGTCGAAGCGTAGGGGGCACAGTGTCGCTCGCGTGTTATGGTGATATATCATGCTATAGTCGGGCTCGTGGTCGTTGTCCAGATCCACCGACATCATGGTAAATGGTTTGTCTCCGCCCGAAGGGACTCCACTCTGATGCAGGTTGCCTACCAACACCACGGCATAATCGTAAACTGTAGGCGAACCTACCCCACTCAAATTACTGAGCGCATTACTTATGGAGGTATAAACTGGTTGACTGCTGCCATTAATGGTGACATTCGTACCATTGGAACCGTAAACATTTCCTAATTGGGTTACACTTTGGGCGGAATAACTTGTATTATAAACAACATCAAGGTACTGGTCAGACACGTATGCCGCCATTCCCCAGTAGGGCTCGATGGTGATGGAAGTCACGCCATAAGGAACATCGAAATATGCTCCTTGCGAGAAGACTCGGCCGCTGACAGAGTAGAGGTCTTTTTGGGAACTCTTGCGGTCGGCGAAATTATAGTTGGGATAGTCAAAATATTCGGGATTGTCAGCATGGGTCTTGCTGTAGTCATAGTTACTTGAAGTATATGGATCATCGGCTAAAGTTGTGATGCTGGTAATCTTCCATCCGGTCACTACCTTGTTTTCTGTGTAGTTTTTGGAACCTACATCGTTGTAGTAGGGCAGTTGCACCTTGTCGTAGTTGAAATTGAAGTTGGCGGTGTCCTTGTCGGTGCGGACAAGGGTGAGACTGGTGGTCGTTACTGTGGCATCTGTGGGCTTGGTCTGGCCGCCACCGGTGGTGTTCGACTCGCTGATGGTCACCGCGAGGGTGCCTGTTTTGCGTCCTTGGTTACGGTGAGCCTCGTCATAGTCGTCAAGGTCTGTGGTGTTGTAGTTGACGATTGAGGGATAGGTGCCTTGCTGTTTCAGTATGGGGTATGGGGCAATGTTTTTATCGAGCACCCACTTGAGCATCAGGTTGGCATCATCCTTGTTGCCCGTCACATAGTAAGCCGCCAGTTTTTTGTTGCTGTTGAGCAGCAGGCGGTAGAACTCAAAGCGGGTCAGGTATTTCTCGTCGGCAGCCAAAGCGCAGTTGTAAGAGCCAATGCTTGCGGTCTTCAATTTGTCGTAAGCATAGTAGTTGAAGGTATTGAGACCGCCGCTGTTCAGGTTGTTGATATTCTGACCTCCATAAACAGGCGAAACGGTGCTGCCGCCTGTGATGTCGCCGTAGAACATGCAGTTCATAACCATGGTACCTGTTGCTATAGTGGCAGCTGTAGTGGCCACATTGTTATAGCCCACGATGCCGCCGACATTAGTACCCCCAGTAATGGTAGCAAAACTGAAGCAGTTGATGACGCGGGCGGTGCCATCGAGATAACCCACAAGACCGCCGCAGTAGCTGTCGGTGCTGCCGACACCCGAATTGGCCGAAGCGTCAGCAGTTGTAGGCAGTATGCCACAATTGTAGATGCGGGTGGCACCGTTGGCGGTGCCACAGATGGCACCCACATAACCCGGTTGACTGATGGCTATGTCTTTCAACATGATGTTGCTGATGGTGGCTCCAGTGGCTGTGGTAAATATAGGATGTGTGAGGCCGCTAATGACGGGGTAGTTGCCATTGCCGTCTGCCTGAGCGGTAAAGGTACCGGTGAAGGCGGTGGTGACGCTGCTGCTGCCGTTGACGGTTATGCTGGCGGTTAGTTTGAAGCACTTGCTGCCGTCGCTGTTGGCTTTGGCAACAAAGAGTTCGTAGTCGTCAGCGGTGGCTATCACATAGGGATTGCCAGAAGTGCCGTCGCCAGTTAAATCGCTGTTGAAGACATGGGTGACGACAGCAGACGAGGTGTAGTCGGTGGCCATGGCGATGGCTTTCACCGTTACGGGGAATGTCATGGCCGAAATGTCCACACTGCTACTGTAGGCTGTACTCCCGCCATCGGGGTCGGAAGGGGTGGCGCCGTTCTGGCCAATGGTGTAGTGTATGGTGACACCACTGGAAGGATAGCTGCAAGCCAGCGTAAAACTGTTGTCGGTGCGGGTGAAGACGGGTGCGGCGCAGGTGAAGGTGACGCTGCCACTGCCCACCGCAGAATTAATCATGTCCGCCTTGACTGCAAGCACCTTTATGGTCTTGCCCGACACGCCGTCTGTCTGGTCCAATGGGGCGCCGTCATACGCGGTGCTGCCGGTAGTGGGTGTGGTGCCGTCTGTAGTGTAATAGAGTGTGGCACCATCGGTGGCGCAGGCAAGTGAGATGGTGTTGTCGCCATTATCGACCACCGTAGGTGTGGCCACTTGAGTGATGACCAGCGTGGTCACGTCTGAGATATGGTAGCCCGCATGCTCGGCAATGGCCTTGATGGTGGTGGGTGAGGAGATATCCAATGCAGTACTGTATGTATTTGATGATGTGGTAGGAGTGCTGCCGTCGATGGTGTAGTATATGTTGGTGGCTCCCTCACAGGTAATGGTAGCCTTGCCGGTAGCGTTGTTGAAGGTTATGGTGGGAGCGGCGTAGTGTACCTCATATGTGACCACATCGGACGATTCTGAAAGGTCACTACTATAAGCGATGGCCTTGATGACCGTGGCTTCGCCTATAGAGAAGGGGGCAGAGTATAATGTTCCGTTGCTGCTCGACGGGGTGGTGCCATCGGTGGTATAATAAATCTTTGCACCCGGTGTGGTCGTACTCAGGGTGATGGTACCGCCTACGTTATCAATTGTGGGAGCCGCAAGAATGGGAGTCACTGCCTTGGTGGCCACCTCTGTGAGCACCAATTCGTAACGCACCACCACGGCTTTTACAGTCATGCTGCTAATCACGTTGATGGGAGTAGAATATACTGTACCAGTCGTGGCGTCGGGGTCTGTTCCATCGGTGGTATAGCGTATGGTATAGCCCACAGGCAGACTGTTGGCATCGGTGATGGTAATGGTGTTAGACAGACTTACATCGCTGATGCTTGGAGCCGTCAATACAGGTGCAGTCTCTAAAAACCATTTGGAACCTGCATCATTGGCGGCATCCTTATTGAACGTACCAATAAGACCACCGATGTAATAACCGCTCTCTTGGGTTCCACTTCCATAATATGTGGGTTGGTTGGCTTTTGAGGGGTTCAAGAAGCGATGCCCAGAAGACAGTGTTTTGGGTTTGATGCTGTAATAATTAGGAGTGCCTGAGTGAGTGGTAAAATTAAACAGATGGTTGTCGCCAAGGGGGGACGGAACTTCCATGTGGAAAGTACGGCGATTGCTATTGCTTCCTATTCCAGCATTGAGAGTCATGTATTTGCCTGTAAAGAGATGTATGAGGTAATATTCACCGGCCGTCTCCGACTCTTTTATTATCCATATCGAATTGTTATCCTTGTTTGTTTGATAGGTAGTCACAAACGGCGTGGCCGCATCATCGTTCCATGCCCATCTGTTAATGGCAATGGATCCGTCGCCTCCATTGGAGGCGGGTACCAGATAATAGTTGGTGGTGGGGGTTGAAGAGTTGTAATTAGGGCTTTTGTCGTTATTGTTTGCAATATAGTAAAGCCCTGAGCTCTGTCCCCACATTCCCATCGGCACCGCCAGCATCACAGCCAGAATTGTTAGAATTATTGAGTTTTTTTTAGTTTTTATCATCTTATTATATTTAAGAAAGGAGTATTACCCCCTCTGTATATAATATTATTAATCAGTGTGTTATGTATTTAGTTGTATTTCTTGTATGATTGTAAGTGCATTTTTTTTAAAACTGCAAAGATACATTTTTTCTTTAAATTATTTGAAACAATTTTTAAATTACAAAGAGCTTATTTTTTATGACATTTTTTTGTTTCTGCTCGGACAATAAAGGTGCATGGTAGGCGTTTAAAATGGTATGAAAAAAATGACCGATTCTATAGAAATCATGGCACCGGTTGGTTCTTACGAGAGCCTTCAGGCAGCTATACAGGGTGGTGCCGACGCAGTCTATTTTGGCGTCGGCAATCTTAATATGCGTTCGCGTTCGGCTGCCAATTTCACGTTGGAAGACCTAGAGAGGATATGTGCAATAGCGCATGAAGCAGGAGTGCGTACTTACTTGACGGTGAACACTATCATCTACAATAACGAGATAGAGGAGATGCACCGTCTCGTCGACACCGCGAAAAGGGTAGGTGTGAGTGCCATCATCGCCAGCGACATGGCGGTGATTACCTATGCCCGCAGCATCGGTGTCGAAATACACATCTCCACCCAGTGCAATATCAGCAACACTGAGGCGGTGCGTTTTTTTGCGCAGTTTGCCGATGTGATGGTTACGGCGCGCGAACTGCCGCTAAGCCAAGTGGCAGAGATTACGCAGTTTATCCGTGATAACGATATTAGAGGACCCAAAGGAGAACTTGTGCAGATAGAGGTCTTCGCTCACGGTGCTCTTTGTATGTCGGTCAGTGGCAAATGCTACCTGAGTCTTGACAACTACAACTACAGCGCCAACCGCGGTGCCTGCCTGCAGTTATGCCGTAGGGAGTATCTAGTCAAGGATTTGGAGTCGGATATGGAACTAATTGTAGACAATAAGTATATCATGTCCCCAAAAGATTTGTGTACCATTGATTTCCTCGACAAGATAGTGAAAGCAGGGGTCAAGGTGCTGAAGATTGAGGGAAGGGGGAGGAGTGCGGACTATGTGAAGACCGTTACCGAGTGCTACAAGGAGGCTGTGGCAGCCATTGCCGACGGAAGCTATACCCAGGAGCGTATCGCCCAATGGAAACAGCGGTTGGCGACAGTGTTCAACCGTGGCTTTTGGGATGGTTACTATATGGGCCGCAAGATGGGTGAGTGGAGCGAACGATACGGTTCGCAAGCAACGGAGAATAAGGTTTATTTAGGTCTTGTCAAGAACTATTTCAACCGCATTGGGGTTGCGGAAGCTTTGATCCAGACAGCAGAGTCTCTACACCCGGGCGATGAGATAATGGTGATAGGGGAAACCACAGGTGTCTACCGTGCCACATTGGACGAACTGCGTCTGGAACGCGATCCAGTATCCGAGGTACGGCAGGGAGACCGTTTCAGCTTTGCCACTTCGCAGCCTGTTCATCGTGGCGACAAACTGTACCGTGTAGACAAAACATTTGATGAGTTTTGATGTGTGATGTAAGATGTATTTTTTCTTTAAACTATAACCTTTAAACTATAACCTTTATATGGCAAAGACAAAATCATATTATTTTTGCAGTGAGTGCGGCTATCAGTCGAGTTCGTGGTTAGGCAAATGTCCTGAATGCGGGAAGTTCGGCACAATGCAGGAAGAGGTGGTTCAAGTGGATAAGTCTGCCTTAAAGAAACGAAGCACTGAATGTGCAGCCAGGCCGAAACTCATAAACGAGGTGTCGACCAGTGAGACGCCTCGCATACCGACGCAATGCGGGGAATTTGACAGGGTGCTGGGTGGCGGCATAGTGCCAGGCTCGCTGTTGCTCCTTGGAGGAGAACCTGGGATAGGCAAATCGACGTTGCTTTTGCAGACAGCATTGTCAATGCCACAGAAAAAGGTGCTTTATGTGAGCGGAGAAGAGAGCGAACAGCAGATTAAGATGCGTGCAGACAGGATAATGCAGATGAGGGGTGATTGCGCGAACGACTGCTACGTGGTTTCGGAGACGGTGACTCAGCGCATCTTCGAGCATATTGACGAGGTGCATCCCGACATGGTCATTGTCGACTCGATACAGACGGTGTGCACTGAGGCAATTGACTCGTCGGCCGGTAGTATATCGCAGATACGTGAATGCACCGCAGAATTCCAACGTTTTGCCAAAGAGAGCGGGGTGCCGGTGCTTTTGGTGGGACATATAACAAAAGAGGGCAATTTGGCAGGCCCAAAGGTTATGGAACATATAGTAGACTGTGTGCTGCAGTTCGAAGGAGACCGCAACTACGGCTATCGTATGCTGCGCTCGTTGAAAAACAGGTTCGGCTCCACTGCAGAGATTGGCATATTCGAAATGCACGGCGACGGACTGCGAGAGGTGTCCAATCCGTCGGAGTTCCTGTTGTCGCAGCGGGATGAGAATCTTAGCGGTTGTGTTATTGCTGCCACGATGGAAGGAGCACGTCCTATGTTCATCGAGGTACAGTCGTTGGTTTCGACGGCGGTTTACGGTACACCGCAGCGTAATGCGAACGGTTTTGATTTCAGACGTCTATCCATGTTGCTGGCTGTCTTGGAGAAACGTTGTGGTTTCAAGCTTGGAGCAAAAGATGTTTTTCTGAATATAGCAGGAGGCATTCGCGTGAGCGACCCAGCCATAGACCTTGCGGTAGCGTGTGCTATCCTGTCGTCGAACGTGGATATACCGGTATCTCCTCGCTATTGTTTTGCCGCAGAGATGGGGCTGAGTGGCGAGGTGAGGCCTGTAAGCAGGGTGGAACTGCGTATTGCCGAAGCCGACAGGCTCGGGTTTGAAAAGATATTTGTATCAAAGTACAATGCCCGTTCTCTCAATAAGAAACGTTACGGAATTGAGATAGTAGAGGTGTCGGTGATAGAGGAGGCATTCCGCGCCTTGTTTGCATAAATAGTTTTATGTCGACAGACTAAAAAGTGTTTTTTGTCGTTAGTAAAAATATAAGATTGTTTCTTCATGGTTTTCGCCTTTAATAAATTCCATATCAATATTGTCAATACTATCTTTTTTCTGACAGTGTTTGGAGTGCTGATTTTGTCTCCGGATCGTGCCATGTCGCAGCAAGACTCTATCGTTTCCAAGTCGGACGACCTGAGTATTGACAAGACTGTGCCCAATGCCGTGAGACCTATACATCCTCTGACTGATATGAGTCGGTTGACAGACGACACGATACAGAAATGGCAGTTTCATTTGTCGATGGGTGGAGCCTATATAGGCAGTAAGTTCTCGTCGGCATCGGTGTTCGGCATTACCCCATCCATTGTATATCGTCCCAACGACAGATTGAAAGTGCATGTGACGGGAACCATGATCGACTCCTATTCCCTTTCTCAGTCGGGATATAGGATCAGAGGGCGTGAACCTCGCAATCTTGCTCCGTTACGTAACCCCACGTCGTTTGCCGGTTCGGTCAATGTGTCGGCAACCTACAGGGTCGGTGAACGCCTCTGGCTTGCCGCCTCGTTGATGCATGTGGGGGGGCAGGTCGCACCGGGTGTGATAGTGAATCCATGGCTTATGCCGGACATGCCGGTTGAGCTTAACGCCACTGCGTTTACAGCAGCGATGCGTTATAGAATAGGAAACAACAGTTACCTTGATCTCCACATGACGTTTATTGATGACCGAACGGGGGCTTTTTCGCCGTATCTGTGGGGTGATCCCCATCCCTTTGCACACGACAATTGGTCTAATTATTGCGATCCTTTTCTCCATCATACTTTCACACAATGGTAAAAAAAATTTCAAGACGTCAATTTATAAAGACTGCCGGAGCCGGTGTTGTCGCGTCAGTGGCTGTTGCTTCCGGATGCTCGTCGCCTAACGAAACAAAGACCGAAGGTACGACACTCGGAGAGGTGCCTGTCGGCAAGATGACAATGCGAGAGAATCTGCATGGAGAGAAAGTGTCGCTGTTAGGATATGGCTGTATGCGGTTTCCTACACTCGAAGGACAGAGTGGGAGGGAACAAGACATGGAACTTGATCAGGAGGCTATAAATGAATTGGTGGACTATGCATTGGCACATGGGGTAAATCTGTTTGACACTGCGCCACCATATTGCAAAGGACGTTCTGAACATGCTGTGGGTATAGCCTTAAGCCGACACAACCGCAGTGAATATTTCGTATCCACAAAACTCTCAAATTTTTCGGTTGATACATGGTCTCGCGCAGAGAGTATGAAACTGTATGAAAAATCGAAGAAAGAGCTGAAGGTGGACTATCTTGACTACTATATGCTGCATGGCATAGGTATGCCTGCCAGGGATGCTTCGGGAAATGCAATAGATGCGATGGAATGTCTCAAGCGCCGTTTCTTTGACAACGGTATGCTCGATTTTCTTTGCGAGGAGCGGGAAAAGGGGCGGATCCACAATTTAGGATTCTCCTATCACGGAGACATTCAGGTGTTCGACCACCTTCTAAAACTTCAAGACGAAGGAAAATATCATTGGGATCATGTTCTGATTCAGCATAACTATGTGGACTGGAACCATTCGAAGCTGCTCAACGAACGCAATACCAATTCCAGCTATCTTTATGGAGAATTGGAGAAACGAAATATACCGGTGTTTGTAATGGAACCACTGCTCGGAGGTCAGCTTGTCAACCTCAACGACCATGCCGTCAAGCTGTTAAAACAGCATGATGCTCAGGCGTCCATTGCGTCATGGGCGTTCCGTTTTGCCGGTAACCAGCCACGTATCCTCACTGTGCTGAGCGGAATGACCTATATGGAACATCTGCAAGACAATATCCGTACCTATTCTCCGCATCAGCCTCTCAATGATGAAGAACTAAGGCTTCTTGAGGAAATAGCCGATGTGTATGCTAATTTCAAAACAGTGCCATGTACAGGCTGCAAGTATTGTATGCCATGTCCTTGGGGTATTGATATTCCGTCGGTTTTTGCACATTATAACAAATGTCTCAATGAAGGCAATGTCCTTACCGGCGATAATTTGGACGATTCGGAACAACGCAGGGAATACCGTCGTGCCAGAAGAGCGTTTCTTGTGGGATACGACAGGGCTGTTCCATCTTTCCGACAGGCCGACCACTGTATAGGGTGTGGTCATTGTATCGCCGAGTGTCCACAAGGTATAGACATTCCTCGTCAGATGCAACGCATCAACGACTATGTGGAGCGCCTGAAAATAATCGGTTGAATTATTCGGTAGATTCTTTATAGGTAAAAGTCAGGGGATATTCGCGTCGGGCTATGCCTGCGAATATTCCTATGCCACTGCTGAGATTGCTGAAAATCTGTGTCGGTTCGGCGAAATACTGTGTCATGCTTTGTGATGCATTGACCTCCTTGATGTATCGGAAAGCTTCGGGACTTAGCGATTCGACAACAAGAGAGTATTCTTTAAGCAATGGATGTTCAGCAGTGTCTTTGAGCATCATAAGGGATAGCTTTATTTCATAAGTCTGACCGTCAATCTGCCTGTCGGAGAAAAGCAGACTGTTGAAATAATCCATCATGCCTTCAGAGACGTTGACATCGGCATTGGTTATTTCGTGGTTGAGGCAGTTGAAATAGGGATGAATGACAGTGTCGATTGTGTCCCATTTCCTTTCAAACATATTCCATTGGATTCCGCTGTCGCGTTCAGTGAGGTAGATATAGTAGTAGTTTTCCATTTCTGATGGATCACTCAGCGATATCAGGATGTCTCCTGAATCTATAGGTTGGAGGGTGTCGATTTCTGCGACGGGGGTTGGCATGTCAGGGAGTGGAGGAATGATGGTGGTGCCTGTAATACTTTCGTGTCCGGGGATATTTACGTGGAGGGTGAGAGTGTCGCCGGCTGTGGAGCGATAGCTGAAGAGATAGTTTGCACCGTCACGTTGTGTGGAGGTGTATGGTATTCCGTTTACGTCGACAGTCACACTGGCATTGGTGACAGCCTCAAAAGGTCCGTTGTCGAGGAAGAAGCGACTATAGGTGATATTGACGAACAGGAGGCTGTCGGTGTTGGGCAAAGCGTTGACAACGATGGCCCGTTCAGTTTCATCTATGTCAAATTCCACAACTTTTTCGCATGAGGCAAGAATAAATGATAGGGAGAAGATAAATGCCGAAACGAATATTCTAAAATTTGTTTTATTTGTTTTCATGGTGTCAGAATTTTAGTGTGTATGCCACAGAGGGAAGAATAGGGAATATGGACAGTTGTACCAAGGCGCCGTTGTATCCGGCGTATGAGTACTCGTGGCTTTCATAAATCATATATGGGTTTTTGCGGTTGTACAGGTTATAGACGCTAACGTTGATGGTTCGTGAGCAGTTTTTGAATTCACGATGGAAGTTTGCGCTGATATCCATGCGGTGATAGTCGGGCATGCGGAAGTTGTTGCGGCCGCTTGGAGAGGTGAGATAGCCGTTCCATCCTTCGGGGTCTATTTCTGCATATTCATCGGCGGTTGCTTGTGCCTGGGCGTATTCTTGGAGGCTGAGTGTGGCAGCGTTTCCGGTGCTGTATACCCACGTGGCGCTAATATCAATGCGACTATTGATTTTGTAGCTCAATACAATGCTAAAGTCATGTCTGCGATCGTATTTGGCAGGGAAGGGCTTTTTGTCGTTGAGCTCCTGACCAGGACGGTCGAATAGTCGCATGGATTTGCTCCATGTATAGCCAATCCAACCTGTTAGGTTGCCGAAATTACGTTGCATAAGGAATTCTAATCCGTATGCCCATCCGTCGCCAAGGACAACTTTTTCCTCCCAGCTTTCGCTGCTTCCCCAGAAAGAGGCGCCGTCTTTGTATTCAAGCAGGTTGCTCATTTTTTTATAGTAGGCCTCCAGGGAAAGGTCTGCAATGGCACGTATTTCATAGAAGAACCCGGCGGCAACCTGATGAGCATACATGGGGTCGATGTTATTGGTTACAGGAACCCATAAATCGGTGGGCATGCTCACGCTTGTGGTGGAGAGCAGGTGCATGAACTGTGTCATATAAGAGTAACCGGCCTTGACAGACACCCCCTCGCCGAGCATCACGCGTCCAGATAGGCGAGGTTGTATGGTGGGATAGAAGCGACTTTCAACGGCAAAGCCACTTAAGTTTACACCATAGTTGATTTTGACAGCTTCGTTCAAGCTCCAGTCGTCTTCGATGAAAGCCGACAGTTCTTCTGCGTTGACGGAACCTGAGTTGACCGAAGTGTCGAGGATGAATGAGCTATTCATTAAGTCAGCGCTGTAGGCATTCAGGTGCGCACTCGACACCTCTGGAAGGAAATGATGATAGATGGCGTATCCGCCGAACTTGACCAGATGGTCGGGATTGGGTGTGTAGTCGAAATCGGCACGAAGACTGAAATCGTTTATTTTGGAGATATAGTCCATCTTGAATTCTGAAGACTGACTGTCTTCTGTTTCAGTGGCGAGGGTTGAGGTTTCGTAGTTGACACCGACCTTATTGCTGTAGCGGGTGTATGCTGCGGTGATGTTCATGAACAGTTTTGGATTAATTTCATAGTTCCATCGTGTGGAAGCTATGATATTGCCCCAGCGGGTATTGAAGTTGAGGAACTGTTCCTGTACGTTGGTGGCTAGTGTACGGATGCGGGTGTAGACCACATCGGACCCCATGTAGTAGCTTGCGAAGAGCCGACTCCTGTCGTTGAAGCGGTGGGTCAGTTTGCCGTTGATATCGTAGAAATAGTAACCTGCACGAAGTTTGTAGTCACGGTTGTCGGCAATCCGTTTGACTAATGGTTGCAGCAAATAATCAGCGTAGGTTCTGCGTCCTGAGAGGCAGAATGTAGTGCGTTCGCTCTTGATAGGGCCTTCCAGGTTTAATTTGGCGGAGATAAATCCTATGGATGCGTTGCCATGTAGTTTCTTGTCGTTGCCGTTGTTAGTCGTGATGTCGAGAACGCTGGACAGCCGTCCGCTGAAGTGAGCAGGGAAGCTGCCTTTGTAGAGTGTGACATTTTTAATGGCGTCGGTATTGAATGCCGAGAAGAATCCGCCGAGGTGACTGACGTTGTAGAGCGGCACCCCATCGAGCAGGAAGAGATTCTCGTCGGGGCCTCCGCCGCGAACATAGAAGCCGCTGTTACCCTCTGAACCGCTCTGCACGCCGGGAAGCAGTTGGAGGGCTTTCACAAGGTCGGCTTCCCCGAAGAGTACAGGTATGGACTTCAGTTGCTCGATAGGCACTTGGATGGCGCTCATCTGTGACGATTTTGCGTTGTCGATGCGCTCGCTGCGAATCACTACAGTTTTGAGCTCTGCGCTCGACTTCATTTTGTAGACGCGTTTTTGATTGTTTTTTAATACGAATGACTCGTTGATGGTCTTGTAACCTACGTAGGAGATACGCAGAAAGACAGAGTCGCTGTGGAGAGTCAGAGAGAAGTGCCCCTGATTGTTGGTCAGTGCCCCTTTGCCGCTACGCAAATCCATTACGGTGGCGCCGATCAGGGTCTCGCCACTTGTGGAGTCGATGACACTGCCGCTCACAGTATATTTTTGGGCTGTTGCTGCAGCACAAAGCATTAAAAGAATCGAAGATAGCAGCAGGTATTTGAATGTAAAGGGCATTCGTAATATTCTGGACAATCTGGTTGATGCGTAAACCATTGTAATAGATGATATAAATAAATATATGCTTCTGGTTGCAAAGTGCAAAAATACGAATAATTCAAAAGTTTTGTGTATTTTTGCAATCCCGATTAATAAAGTTTAACTAAATGAATTCTTTGTTCCGCAAGATGTTGCTGTTGCTTCTGTTGCCGTTTGTGCAGCAGGCTCCTGCACAGACACATTGGGACACGGCTGTTGCGGAATGCCGACAGGCAAACTATTATGATTGGGAGGAGTGCCGGTTGAGTCTTTATATGCAACGCTATCCGCAGTCGCAGCTGCGCGATGTCTACAAGTATTGTTTCCAGGACTATTTCGGTTTGGAACATCTGCTGACCGACTCGATGGCTACAGTTCAATATATTGAATATGAATTGAATAATTCCGATACTGACGACTGGCGGCGGCCTCTGTTTTACTATCCTTTGCTAAAAAACAACTATGTGCGTGTCGACATCAACTATGTGCGGCAGGGAGTCATACCTCTTGAAACGCTGGTGTCGGCAATGCTGCGCAGCGCGCAACCGGCTAATTTTAATTCTGAAGAGTGGCATAACCGTTGGCACTCTCTGTTACAGCTTTTGAATAATTCTCATACTCCCAAACCGCTCAATTACGAAGAGGATTATCAACTGATAGAGCAGGCCATCAAGTCTGGCCAGTATGCCATACACCACAGCCGACTGTTCAATGAAACCTATCGCCAGCATTACCGCATTGTCAGACGCGATGTGTTTGAACGTATTCTGCTGCCTTTGATTGAAAAACATACACAATAATGTTTCAGAAACTGATAAACGGCTCCGTAAAACTTGTACAGCGTTGGATGCCCGAACCTTTTCTTTTCGCTATCATTCTTACTTTCATCGCCGCCCTGTTGGCGATGCCTATCTGTCACCAGACACCTGTGGAGGTTGTCGTAAACTGGGGTGGCGGTGTGTGGGGCCTGCTCTCTTTCGCCATGCAGATGGCATTGGTGCTGGTTACGGGCTCTGCGCTGGCATCGGCACCGGCATTGAAACGCGGCATAGCATGGATGGCATCGTTGCCTAAAACTCCTGTAGCCGCAATCTCGCTCGTCACCGCCGTGTCGGCAGTTGCCTGCTGGCTGAATTGGGGTTTCGGACTCATTGTCGGTGTCATTTTTGCCAAGGAGATAGCCCGCAGGCTTCAGGGTGTGGACTATCGGCTGCTCATAGCGTCGGCATATAGCGGGTTTGTGGTGTGGCATGCCGGTCTTTCTGGTTCGGTGCCGCTCAAACTGGCTACACCAGGTCCCGACCTTGCTGCCGCCACCAATGGCGCTATCGTCGACCCAATATTCATTTCGCATACTATCCTGCATCCGTTCAATATCGGTATGGTCGTTTTGGTCATAATTGCAATAACTGTGGTCAATGCGATGATGCATCCCAAAGGGAATCATGTGATTACTGTTGATCCATCTTTGCTTGTTGAAGAACCGTCCGTCGAAAAACGCAATGCAGAAACTCCGGCCGAAAGGCTCGAGAACAGCCGTTTGCTCTCATGGCTTATAGCATTGTTGGGAATATCGTATCTTGTAATAAGTCTTGGTTTTCGTGGTGCTGCCTTCGATTTGGGTACGGTAATAATGATATTCCTTTTCCTTGGTGTCCTGTTTCATGGAACACCGGTGGCGTATGTCCGTGCCTTCGGTAAGGCAGCCTCTGGTGCAGCGGGAATTATTTTGCAGTTCCCTTTCTATGCTGGAATTATGGGCATCATAACTGGAGTGGGTGAGAGCGGCATCTGTTTTGGTACGGTGATAAGCAATGCCTGTATCAGCATCTCGACTCCAGTGACTTATCCATTGCTGACTTTCCTTTGTGCAGCGGTGCTCAATATGTTTGTCCCTTCGGGCGGCGGTCACTGGGCCATTCAGGCTCCAATAATGTTCACTGCCGGTGCCGAGCTTGGTGTCGATCCAGGCCTTACGGGTATGGCCATTGCCTGGGGGGATGCATGGACCAATATGATACAACCATTTTGGGCTTTGCCGGCACTGGCAATAGCCAAGCTTAGTGCCAAAGACATAATGGGTTTTTGTCTGATAGACCTCTTTGTCAGTGGTGCAATTATCTCTAGTGGACTTCTTTTTTGGGCAATAATGTAAAATTATAAGATTATGAAATACAGATTTTTCCTCTTGGTTTTATTGGTGGTGCTTCTTGCCGGATGCAAGGGCAAACAGCAGCCGGCGATTGTTGAAGATACCATAGCTGACACCGTGGCTTTGGCTCCTTGCACTGTTTTTTCAGGAATGGATGATATGGAGGTTATCACCATCCCCGACCGAGTGAATAGTATGTCCATCGACCTGTTCAAAAGCTCATATAATGATAGTTTGTTGGCAGTGCTGATGCCTGACGGCTCAAGCCCGTCGGCAATCAATGTTTTCCTGCTCAGGATGTCGGGCTATTACTATGATGGCAAGGACTACGACGTTCTCATTGATGCCGGACTTGGCGAGGAGGCCGGAGGTACTTTGCTTCAGCAACTCAAACAGTTAAATGTAAAGCCTGAAGAGATTGACGCTGTGTGCCTCACCCATCTGCATTTCGACCATATCGGCGGACTCCTCAAAAACGGGCGGCCTGTGTTCCCCAATGCGGAAATATACTTGTCAGTTGATGAGTTCAACGCGTGGAGCGACGACGGTCCTATGGCGGATCAGAATGCGAACTGGAAACAGGTTCTGTCCTGTTATGCCAACAAAATCAATCTGTTCAAGGATGGTGACAGGATTGTTGACGGTCGTATCAAAACGCATCTTGCTCCTGGCCACACGCCAGGGCATACTGTCTATGAAGCAGGAGTTTCCCTGTTTATTGGTGACCTTATCCATGCACAGGATCTGCAACTGAAGTATCCAGACTTTTGTGCCCGTTATGACAACGACCCCGCTTTGGCCGTCAAGACTCGCAAACAAATCCTGAAGGAAGCCACCGCCTCAGGCTATTACCTCTGCGGTGCCCACTGCTATGAACCAGATATCTTTTTAGGTGATGCCAGGTGAGTAGTGGCGTCAAAGCCTTTTTCTTGCTAACAATCAGTAAAAAATTCTGGCATATCGCTACAGCTTTGGCTCTTTTTGGTATGAAGTAACAAAAATGATAGATTTGTCTGAGTGAATATGGAATTTTTTTGTAAATTTGCATTTTTGAAATAAAGTCTTCTTATATATGGAAAACTTCATAGTATCAGCACGTAAATACCGTCCTGCAACCTTTGCAAGCGTTGTTGGACAGGAGCATATTACCACTACGCTGAAGAATGCGATACGATCTGGACAGTTGGCTCAGGCTTTCCTGTTTTGCGGTCCAAGGGGAGTGGGAAAGACCACATGTGCCCGCATATTGGCAAAGACGATAAATTGTATGTCGCCCACAGCGGAGACCGAAGCCTGCAATGAGTGTGAGTCATGTCGTTCGTTCAACAGTGGACAGTCGATGAACATTTTTGAACTTGATGCTGCGTCGAACAATTCCGTCGATGATATTCGTGCGTTGGTAGACCAGGTTCGTGTGCCGCCTCAGACCGGCCGATATAAAGTCTATATCATCGATGAGGTTCACATGTTGTCGACGGCAGCCTTCAACGCTTTTTTGAAAACCCTTGAAGAGCCTCCGGCACATGCCAAGTTCATTCTTGCCACAACAGAGAAGCACAAAATAATTCCCACCATCTTGTCACGTTGTCAGATTTTCGATTTTAAGAGGATTCAGACAGAAGACATAGCGAAACATCTGGAATATGTGGCAAGCCAGGAGAATATCAGTTACGAGCCTGAGGCTATTCAGGTGATAGCCCGTAAGGCAGAGGGTGGACTCCGTGACGCACTCTCTATCTTTGACCAGTTGGTGAGCTTTACTAAAGGCAATCTTACCTACAAAGGATGCCTTGAAAATCTCAATATGCTCGACAGTGAATATTTCTTCCGTTTTGTCGACCTTTTCAGAAACGGAGATATTCATTCCACGTTGCTTCTTTATCAGGAGATAATTGACAAAGGCTTCGACGGACAACATTTTGTCACCGGATTGGCGGAGCATATTCGTAATCTTCTTGTGAGTCTTGACCCCGCCACACAGCGGTTGCTCGATGTTAGCGACAACTATCGCCAGCGTTTCGTACAGCAGGCACAGTCGTGCGGATTGCCGTTGTTGATCAAGTATTTGGAAATAGTTTCGGACTATGATTACAGGTTCAGAGATGCTAACAACAAGAGGCTGTTTGTTGAGGTGTGCCTTATGAAAGCGGCCATGTTGATGAAAAACGTCCCGACGACGGGAGTCCAGAATTCCACAAGCAATCCAGGATAGATAGCAAGAGCGCCACAAGCGGAACATATTATTGAAGTTCAAAAGCCTGTAGACGAAGATAAGAGAGAATCGACCAGTGGCCTCAAACCAGTGTCTGTCGATAGGGCGGCGGTAAGTGAACAAAAGGCTGTGGAGGGAGAACGGAAGCCCCGAATTGCCGACTCCAGGCTTCGAATCACATCGATTTCCATTGCAGGGGATGACAACGACAGTTCCATTTACAGTAATTCTGTCGTGTCGTTGCAGGACCGTGAAGTGGTGCAGTTGACTCAAGAGCGCCTTGAGGAGTTGTGGGCGCAGCTTGTGGAGAGTTGCAAAGACGACGAAAAGCTCTATGAGCTTTTGGCCGACAAGAAGGTGGTGCTGAAAAATAACAATCTCTTCAACATACAGGTGCCTAACTTATATCTCGACACACTTTTGCTAAACTATCAGAACAGGATATTGGGATTCTTGCGTCAAGCCACGTGCAACGAATCACTCCAATACAAGGCTGTGGTGGTTGTTGAGAAGGTGGAGGCAAGAGCTTATCTGCCGCGCGACAAGTTCGACGAGATGGCAAAACGCAATCCCTCTATGCTGACATTGCGCAAGCTCTTCCCTGATATTGATTTTTGACGTTCTATGGGAAAAACATTCATCTTTTTAGGTATTTTGATTTTTTGCGCCCACCTTTTCTCTGCGATATTTAGCAAGCGGCGTGTGCCCGATGTGTTGTTTCTTGTAGGGATTGGCATATTAATAGGCCCCGTGTTGGGGTGGGTGACTCCTGACATGATTGGCGGTATAGGCTCTATTTTTGCATCTGTAACGTTGGTGTTTATACTTGTTGACAGTGGATTGGACATGCACATTGATGATTTGAGGCGTTATTGGTCAGGAATGTTGCAGGTGACCTTTTTCTCTTTTATAATCACTATGGCGGTAACAAGCGTTCTTGCCCATTATTTGGCCATGATAGAGTGGAGGACTTCCATCTTGCTTGGCAGTATGGTGGCTGGAACAGGAGCGGCAATAGTGATACCTATGGTAAAGCAGATGAAGGTGAGCGACAAGACGCGGACAGTACTGTCCCTTGAGTCTGCTCTTTCCGCTGTGCTTTGCATTGTTGTTGCATGGGCATTGATGGAGGGATTCAAGATGGGGCGTATACGATTCGAGTTTATTGTCGGCAATGTGCTTGCCTCTTTCTTTATGGCCCTCCTTCTCGGCGTCGTCGGCGGCATGGTATGGTCCGGTTCGTTGCAGAGGGTTCGCAGACTGCAAAACTCAATGTTCTTGACACCGGCGTTTGTGTTTGTAATCTATGGCATTGCGGAAGCATTAGGGTATAGCGGCGCTATTGCTGCGCTGGCATTTGGCATTGTGCTTGGCAATGCATCCTATTTTGAGTTTTCGTTCCTTCGTATGGTGTTGCGCAAGCGCCCCCCACGTATGCTCTCACTCGAATCTGGCGAGAAGGGCTTTTTCAAGGAAATGGTTTTCATCCTAAAAACATTCTTCTTTGTCTATATTGGAATCAGTATTCCTTTCACCGACGGAGTGGCACTTTTGTATGGTTTAGTGATAGCTGCGGCAATATTTGTGGCTCGCATGATATTGATATTCATTGTTGGACAGAACAATACCCCAACTGACAGGTGGATTGTTTCCATTATGATGCCCAAGGGGCTGGCTTCTGCCGTTTTGGCCTCTATTCCCCGTCAGATCAACATTGCCGCAGGATATGACATCATTCCACATGCCGAGCGTATCGAATGTATTGTTTATTCAATTATATTCTTCTCAATAGTGCTATGTTCGGCATTGGTGTTGCTTTCACGCAAATATATCATCAATACGGACTATCATCCGGAATTAAATCAACAGGAGGTATATGATTATGAATAAGCCACTCCAATTCTATAAATACGATGGAGCAGGGAACGATTTCGTATTGCTTGACATACGGGAGTATGATCCGGAACTGAATGTCGAGCAGATTGCACGCATCTGCCATAGGCGTTTCGGTATCGGAGCCGACGGCTTGATGACGCTTTCCAAATCCCAGGAAGGCTATGACTTTGAAATGAGGTATTATAACAGCGATGGCCGTCTGGGCTCCATGTGTGGTAATGGTGGACGTTGCATTACAGCCTTTGCCCGACAGCTTGGTATTGGGGATTTGCGTCATTATTCTTTTATGGCTTACGACGGACCTCATAAGGCGGAGGTGTTGATGTGGAATCAAAATATCGGTCTGGTGCAGCTTGGAATGCGCGACGTGGCATGTTCCAATGTGCGGCGTTGCCTTGACGGATGGTTCCTTGATACTGGCTCCCCGCATTTTGTTGTCAGGGTAGATGACCTGGAAAACTATGATGTTGTTGGCCAAGGACGTCGCTATAGAAATATGCTCGACCTGTTCCCTGAAGGTACCAATGTGGACTTTGTTTCCGACTTGCCCGACGGACGCTTGTTTGTACGCACATTTGAGCGTGGTGTGGAGGACGAGACTTGGGCATGTGGTACCGGTGTTACCGCCAGTGCCATAGTAAGTGGAAATGGACGCATCAAGACCCTTGGGGGCGATTTCAAAGTGACATTCACCTCCACTGGAGAGGCATACAGCGATGTACGTCTCACCGGCCCGGTCAGCTTCAATTTCCAAGGCGAGCTTCCTGCCGGTTTTCTCTCATAATTGTTCAATTATCAATCCCACTCAATGGATCTTTTTAGCAGCATAGATGTCGAACCTGCGTTGAATCGCATGAAAGAGCTCACGGAGCTTATAGATCGGTACAACTATGAATATTATATGAACGACCAGTCGCTGGTAAGCGACTATGAGTTTGATAAGCTTTTGCGGGAGCTGCAAGACCTTGAACGTCAATATCCGGAGTTGGCCTCGCCAAATTCGCCTACCAAAAGAGTGGGAGGAGAGGTCAATAAGACTTTCAGGCAGGTGACTCACCGTTTCCCTATGCTCTCTCTTGGAAACACCTATTCGATAGAAGAAATTGTCGATTTTGAGTCGCGTACACGTAAGTTACTGGGAGATACTGCATTCAGTTATACATGTGAACTGAAGTACGATGGTGTGGCCATAGGACTAACCTATCGACACGGTCAGCTTGTGCAGGCTGTGACTCGCGGCAATGGCACCGTGGGCGATGACATTACAACTAATGTCCGTACAATACCAACGGTCCCGTTAAGGCTGCGTGGACAGTATCCCGATGATTTTGAAGCAAGAGGCGAGGTTGTATATCCTTTCAAGGAGTTTGAGGAATTCAACAGGCAGCGTGAGGCTGACGGTGATGAGCCATTCGCCAATCCTCGCAACGCTGCAAGCGGAAGCCTCAAACTGCAGGATTCAGCTGAATGTGCAAAACGGAAACTCCAGTTCTGTATGTATTTTCTGATGCTTCCGGGTGATGCCGATTCTTCAGGTTTATACAGTACTCATTATGGACGTCTCGAGGCTGCCGGTATGATGGGGTTCAAAGTGCAGCCTCATATCAAGGAGTGCTCCAATATTGACGAGATAAGAGCCTTTATTGACTATTGGGACAACGAGCGTTGGAACCTGCCGTATGCCATTGACGGAATTGTTATCAAAGTCAATCAGGTGGCGTTATGGGACAGGCTTGGACTCACTGCCAAATCACCTCGATGGGCCATTGCATACAAATTCAAGGCTCAACAGGTCTCGACACCTTTGGAGAGTATTACATACCAGGTGGGGCGTACCGGAATTATTACCCCCGTGGCCAATATGCAGCCCGTCTGGCTTGGCGGCACTACAGTGAGGCGAGCCACTTTGGTCAATGCCGACTTCATTCAGAAAATGGATATACATGAGGGAGACTCTCTGCTTGTGGAAAAGGGTGGAGAGATAATCCCCAAGGTTGTTGGTGTGGATTTGGCTAAACGCAAACCAGGTGCTCTTCCGGTACAATATATCACTTGTTGTCCGGAATGTGGCAGCCTCCTTGTCCGCGCCGACGGCGAGGCTGGACATTATTGTCCCAACCAAGACGGTTGTCCTCCGCAGATAGTTGGCAGGTTGGAACATTTTGTATCGCGCAAGGCAATGAATATTGACAGTTTAGGTTCCGAAAGGTTGGAGATGCTATACGATAAAGGCCTTGTACGTGATATCGCAGACCTTTACGACCTCACTCGCGACCAGCTTGTAGGACTTGAATCATACGACACCGATGGTTTGCGCAAGACCTCCATACAGGACAAAGGCGCAGCCAATATCCTTGCTGCCATAGAGAAATCCAAGGAGGTGCCTTTTGAACGTGTGCTCTATGCGCTCGGAATTCGCTATGTCGGTGAAGTAGGGGCAAAAAAACTGGCACGCTTTTTCAAGAATATCGACGCTCTTATGGCTGCAAGCGTAGAAGAGTTGGCCACCGTTGAAGATGTAGGAGAGAAGACCGCAGCATTCATATATGACTATTTCTCCGACGAGAGACATCATAGACTTGTCGGACGGCTACGCCAGGCCGGACTATGCTTTGAAGTCGTTGAGACAAGGCAATCCAATGTGTTGGATAACAAGACTTTTGTGGTTAGCGGTGTTTTTGAGCGTTTTTCGCGCGAAGAGATAAAATTCAGCATCGAGCAACATGGGGGAAAAGTCAGTGGAAGCATCAGTGGAAAGACAGACTACCTTCTCGCCGGAGAAAAAATGGGCCCGGAGAAGCTGAAGAAAGCCGAAAAACTCGGAGTGCCAATCATCAGTGAAACAGTATACCTCGAAATGATAGGCGAACTATAATCCATTTTTTTTCTCACCATGACAGCATTACGTACGCTTCCCGTTTCTCTCGCATTACTGCTGTTACTCTCTATCTGCAAGCCTATATTTTCACAAGGGGACAAAACAAATGGAGTCCCGCCGTTAACCTTTTCCCTTCTGTCAGGTTACACAATGCCTAATTCATCGGAGTGGGACTATATTAAGGATATTTCCATGGGTTTGGATGCGTTCTGCGGTCAGCGTCAGGAACTGGGGTATCTGGATGCTGACAGCATCTTTGTTGCGCTTCGCCGTCCATACGAGATCGGCCTCCGTCTCAATTTTACCTATTTTCCAAACGCCATTGCCGGGCATCGCATAGGTTTGTGTGGTATGCTTCTTGAACCCGTGTTGGTGAATGACAGGGACGGACTTTATTTTGAAATGGATTTTGGACTTGCAGCATACACCGACCCCTATAGGAGAACGCCAGATCCTCGCAATGTCTTTATCGGTTCATACCTTAATTGCATGGTCGAGATTGGACCTACGTATATCCATTACAATGGGAACGGGTCGCGCATACTTGCTGGAGCCCGGTTTGTCCATAGCTCTAACGGTTATCTCAAAAAACCCAATAAGGGACTGAATTATTTACAAGCCACTGTGGGCTACAGCCCGAGTATTCCTGGTAATAAAACTTGCCGGCGTGTTGTCGTGATGGACAGTGCGCATTATAGGGGAGGTGACTTTCTTATTTCGTATGCCCCTGGAATTGTCATGCCACGCTATACCGGTTATTCGCACAATTATTTCTATGCCAATACAGCACGTGTGGGGTGGCTCTATAACTTTACTCCTTGCAGGGCGGCAGGCGCCACACTCGATGTTACATACAATTTCAGTCATACGGCTGTTATTCGCCACCATAATGAAAACTACAACCTGCCTTTTTACGTTGGTATAGCCGCCGCGTATGAGACATCGTGGGATCATTGGGCACTACATGCAGCCATGGCGGCATATTTGCTTCGCAGTGTGCATGGTACAACACCTCTGTATGAGAGGGTGGGACTATTTTACCATTTTGGTGATGGGAGAAAGAAAGTACGCCATTTTGTGGGAGTTTCCTTAAAATCCCACATGGCCCATATCGATTTCATAGAATGGCACTATGGCATAAAACTTAGTCCAAGAAATTGGTAGCGCTTTATAGCTCCTCGAGTTTTGTGAAAACGGCTTCGGGAACGTCGCGGTCGTTGTAGTGATAGTTGCATTGCGTTTTTGAATAGTTGTGGTCCATGTAGATACGACCACTGATGTGGCTTTGGGATTTGAGCAAACGGTCGGCGCCATAAACGATGATGACGTTGTTGTAAATGACAGAGTCGCGTGTTTTATATGTTCCACCTATGGTGTCTGGACTCTCGAGATTGATGGCATAGCCAAGGTCAGAAAGTCCGTTGCACATCTCATAGTCAACGACGGTTCCAGTGAATTCGAAATCGTCATAGTTCTTACAAGAGGCGAAAAGCAGGAAAATAATGGGGAAAATGAGAGCTTTTTTCATATAGGAGAGTTTTTTATCCTTCGATTCCGAAGTCACGGAGGGCTGCGTTCAGGGATGTTTTTTTGTCGGTGCTTTCACGGCGCTGGCCAATAATCAATGCACAATTCACATTATAGTCGCCGGCAGGGTAATGACGTGTGTAGCTGCCGGGAATTACTACGCTGCGGGGCGGGACGTAACCGCTGTAATAAAGAGGCTCGGAGTTGGTGACATCAATGATTTTTGTGCTGCCGGTGATTACGGTATTGGCACCGAGGACTGCCTCCGCGCCGATATGTGCTCCTTCAACTACAATGCTGCGAGAGCCTATAAAGCAGTGGTCCTCTATGATTACCGGTGCGGCTTGAACGGGCTCGAGTACTCCGCCGATGCCGACACCGCCGCTTAGATGCACATTTTTGCCAATCTGGGCACAACTGCCTACGGTGGCCCATGTGTCTACCATTGTGCCGCTGTCGACAAATGCTCCGATGTTGACATAACTTGGCATCATGACAACTCCAGGAGCGAGATATGAACCATATCTGGCAACGGCAGGAGGCACTACACGGACGTTTTGCTCCTTGTAATTGTGTTTGAGAGGAATTTTGTCATAGTACTCAAAGGGGCCAGACTCGATGGCTTCCATATTGTTGAGTGGAAAAAATAACAATACGGCTTTTTTGACCCATTCGTTCACCTGCCAGCTGTCACCATTGGGCTGGGCGACGCGTAGCATACCCTTGTCAAGCTTTGAGATGACCTGCATGACAGCGTCGCGAACATCGGAACGATTTAACATGTCGCGGTTTTCGTAAGCTTGTTCAATTAATTGTTGCTCGGACATATTTTTTTTCAGTTGATTACAATAAAAAAGCATTTTTTGAGTAATTACAAAGATACGAATAATATTTAATATGCAAAAAAAGGATAACAATAAAGCCGTTGCTATGGTTTTGAAAAGCGTGCTGGTGATTGTGATTCTGACAGTTGTCTCTACGGCACAGGCTCAGAACAGGGACGTGATGAGTGCATACCAGAGAAATATGCAACCATTGTTGGAAAAAATTGTAGGGGCACCGACGGACAATGAAAGATATAATGCCAATGAACTTTTTGTACAGATGTTTGACGAGGCGTTGCATGTTGAGGAATCGTTCCATTGGAAATGGAACTTTGGATCTACAGTATCAATATTGACGTCAAGCGACAGACAATTCAGAATCATTACATGGCCTGTTGTTCGTGACAATGGAGAATATGAATGTTTCGGCTTTGTGCAGTCATATAATGCCAAGACTGAGCAGTACGACGTTTATCAGCTTCACGATAAGTCGGATGAACTAATATCTACCGATGAGGTGGTCTTGGATCCCGACAACTGGTTGGGTAGCGTATACCAGGAGCTCATAGAGACCAAATATGAAGGCAAAATTTCGTATACTCTTATAGGATGGACAGGAGTGAATGCTTTGATACAGAGGAAGGTGATTGAGCCTATCCTTTTCCGTTCAAACAGCTCTCGCCCTCAGTTTGGACAGGCACTGTTCAGGAGAGAGAAGAACCTGCGGCGTGTAGTGTTTGAGTATTCGAGAAATGCCATGGTAAATGTTCGTTTTGATGAACAGACTATCAGGACATACGAAAACAAGAAGGTTAAGAAAAAGGGGCGCACCATAAATGTTCAGGTACCGCATGAAGAAAAGGCGAAAATGATCATTTTTGACGAAATTGCTCCAATGCTTCCCGGTATGGAGGGACTGCCTCAATATTACGTTCCTACAGGGACAGAAATGGCGTATATATTTTTGAACGGTCGGTGGGAGTTGCGTGACAACGCCCAAGGGAGGCTGTCGGATCCAAAGCTCAACAAGGAATTTGAGCCTATTCATAAAGATGCACCGGCTTATGATATGAATAGATAATAAATAACAGAATAACAATAAAATAATAATAGCAAGATGTCTTTACAATGTGGTATTGTAGGTTTGCCGAATGTGGGTAAATCAACTCTTTTTAACTGCTTAAGCAATGCCAAGGCTCAGGCAGCAAACTTCCCTTTCTGTACCATAGAACCTAACGTAGGAGTGATAACAGTGCCTGACGAGCGTCTGAACAAGCTTGTGGAGATAGAACATCCTGCAAGTGTAGTGCCTGCAACAGTTGAAATTGTTGACATTGCAGGTCTGGTTAAAGGTGCATCGAAAGGAGAAGGGTTGGGTAACAAGTTTTTGGGAGATATTCGAACGACTGATGCTATTATCCATGTACTTCGCTGTTTCGACGATGACAATGTGACTCATGTGGATGGCTCCGTAGATCCGGTACGCGACAAACAGACCATTGATTTGGAGCTTCAGTTCAAGGACTTGGAAACCATTGAAAACCGTTATGCAAAAGAGGAGAAAAAGGCAAAGACTGGCGGTGATGCAAAGGCGAAGAAATTGGTTGAGGTGATGGGTCTGTACCGCGACGCACTGCTTGCAGGAAAGAGTGCCCGTACTGTGAAGTTGGACGAGTCGCAGATGGAAGCTGCAAAGGATTTGATGCTGCTGACAGCCAAACCGATACTGTATGTTTGTAATGTCGATGAGGCTTCGGTTGTTAAAGGTAACAAATACGTGGACATGGTCCGTGATGCGGTAAAAGATGAAGATGCCGAAGTCTTGGTGATTGGTGCCGGCATTGAAGCTGACATTGCAGAGCTGGAGACTTATGAGGAAAAGCAGATGTTTTTGGAGGATTTGGGACTGAAAGAATCAGGCGTCAACCGTTTGATCAAGGCTGCATACCGATTGCTGAACTTGCAGACTTTCTTGACAGCCGGTCCTAAGGAATGCAGGGCATGGACGTTCCGCAAAGGTATGAAAGCTCCCCAGACAGCCGGTATTATTCATAGTGACTTTGAACGAGGCTTTATACGCGCCGAGGTGATTAAATATGAAGATTACGTAACTTTGGGTAGCGAGGCAAAATGTCGTGAAGCTGGCAAGATAGCTGTTGAAGGAAAGGACTATGTGGTTCAGGACGGCGATATTATGCACTTCAGATTCAATGTGTAACACAAAGAAAAGCATCTTTTGATTCATTTTAGGAAACATATTGCCTTGTTGTTTTTGCCGGCGTTGATGCTGGTCGTTGGTGGCTGTTCTACACAGAAAGCCAATTGGACCAATATTGCTTACCATAACACCACGTGTCACTATAATGTATGGTGGAACGGCAAAGAGAGCTATAAAGAAGGCATCAAAAAGTTGGGGAAAGATTTCAATGACGACTATACCCAGATATTGCCTGTATACCAGATTGGCACCAAGGAGCAGGCTATGGGAATATATCCCCAAATGGACAAGGCAATCGAGAAGGGTATCAAAGGTATAAAAAAACACAGCATTTATATTCAAGGAAGAGAATATGTGAAGTATGTGAAGAATTGCTACCTTTTGACAGCTTATTCTACGTTCCAAAAACAGGATTATGCGGCGACGGCAAATACATGCAGGCTTATAATGACCCAGTTTTCCGGCAGTGAGGAGTCGGACGAGGCAAGGATACTTTTGGCAAGATGTTTGACCCAGGAGAAACAGTATGCAGATGCGGAACAGGCGTTGGAGATGCTTGTGACCGATCAGGCGAAGGATAATTTTTCTTCAAAATTGGCCGATAAACTGTATATGGCGATGATAGAGTGCGTATTGCCTCAGGAAAAATACAAAAAAGCAGTACAGTATATCAGGTTGGCTATCGACGAGACTACGGACAGAAGCACGAAAGCCAGACTGTATTTTATTATGGCGCAGATATACCAAAAGTTGGACAAACGCCCAACGGCGACAAAATATTTTGGCAAGGTGCTTAAATGCCGTCCTGATTATGTGATGGAATTCAATGCGAGAATCAATATCGCCTCATGCGCAAGTGAGGAGCATACTAATCTGGCAGAGGTTGAGCGTAGTCTTGATAAAATGTTGAAAGATAAAAAGAATGAAGAGTTCAAGGATCAAATATACTATGCCAAGGCAGAAATGTACATGGGAATGAAAGATGCGAAGAAAGCCTGTGACAATTACAGGATGTCGGTTGCTGCGGCAGCTAACAACCCGTCGCAAAAGGCAAAGTCGGCACTCAGAATGGCGGATGTATTGTACGATATGTATGAGAATTATGATGAGGCGCAGAAGTATTACGACACTGCAATGCGGATTATTCAGGTCGGCTATCCTCATTATGACGAGATTCGCTCGCGATACAACACACTTACAGCTTTGGTGGAAAACACAAGACTTATTTATCGCAATGACAGTCTCTTTATGTGGGCAGACATGAATCCAGCTGAGCGATCGGCATTGATTGAAAAGAAGATTGCAGAACTTAAGCAACGCGAGAAGGAAGAGGCAGAACGGCAGCTTATAGCAGATTTGAATCAGGATGCTATGGCGCAACGGAATACGTTGCAGGGCGATTGGTATTTTTACAACCACAATACTGTCAGCAAAGGTAAGCAGACATTCCGCCAAAGGTGGGGTGTAAGAGTGTTGGACGACTACTGGTTCTTGTCGAAACGTACATCATTCACTATGGGGTCAATGATTCCAGGTATGGAAAATTATAATGACGATGAGCTTTCAGACCAAGATAGTGTAGCCAGTGACAGTACGATGGCTTCTGGCATGCAGAATGGCGAGAATCCTGACGATCCGCATTATGCAGCATATTATTTGAAAGACCTTCCAAAAACCCAAGGACAGCGTGACACGATGCACATGGAAATTGCGCGATGCCTGCTCAATGCCGGTTACATTTACTATGACGGTATAGAAAACACGGATCGCGCTCTGGAGTGTTATTTGCGTTTGGCCAAGGATTATCCGGATGCTGATGAGATAGTGCAGGCTTTCTATCAGCTATGGAGAATATATAGCAAGCAGGGTAATACGCCGCAAGCCAATTACTATAAAGATATGGTACTAATGGGGTTCCCTGACTGTGACTACGCTAACATGATAAGAGATGATCAGTATTATCTGGAAATCATAGAGCGCAGTGAGGTGGCACAGAATGAATATTCAACGGTGTATGGACTGTATAGGCGCAAAAAATATCGCGACGTTGTGGCGCATGTCGATGAAGCTCTCAAGTTGTATAACGAACAGCCTCTGATGGGCAAGTTCCGCTATTGGAAAGGTTTGGCCTCGGCTCAGATGGGAGACACGGCTATGGCAACATTGACGTTTGAAACCATCATTGCAGATTATGCCGATACCACGCGCTTGTCCATATTGGCAAAAGAACAACTTGCTTATCTCCGTACAGGCTATTTCACCTCATCGGGCGAAAGTATCAGCAGCGATGACGAAGAGAAAGCCAAAAAGCGCTATAAGGAAAATGTGCGCGATGTCGCTGATGTACAGAAGGTTGAAAACCAATCTGGAAATGCTGAAGAATTGCCGGCGGAGAGTCTGATGTACAGATACAGGGAAAACATGCAGCATTATGTGGCTGTCCTTATAAACGACAAGAAAATTGTTGCCACGCAACTGCAGTATTCTATTGCTGACTTCAACATGAAATACTATTCAAACAGTGGCTACAGGGCAAGTCCATTGCTTTTTACCGATACGGTACAGATGTTGACCATCCATCGGTTCAAGAATGCTCAGGAAGCGGAAGAATACCGTACCCACTTGTTGCTCGAAGAAGGGCCTTTGACAAAATACGACCCCAAAGACTATATCGTCTTCAGTATCTCGACACAAAACTACAACACTTTTTATAATCAAAAGAACATAGATGCTTACAGGCGATTCTATGAGTATTATTACAAACCGAAAAAACAATAAATAAATCATTATATGGCTAAATTTGCGGAAATGGAAAGTTCAGTTAACACTATTGTCAAAGGGACCACGATAAAAGGGTCAATCAATGCCGTTGGAGATTTCCGGTTAGATGGAACATTGGAAGGCAATATTACTTTAAATGGTAAGCTTGTGGTGGGCGAATCGGGTTATGTCAAAGGCAATGTCGTCTGCCAAAACGCCAATATTATCGGTAATGTGGAAGGCAATATCTCTGTGAAGGAGCAGCTGTCGCTTAATAAAACCGCGATGGTAAAGGGGGATATCTTGATAAACAGGTTAAGCATAGAACCCGGTGCCACTTTTTCCGGAACCTGTCGCATGATAGACGAGGTTAGAAGAGAGGCGGAAGGCGAGGATGAATAAAGGGTTGCACAGCTGGGTGCGCTATTCGACGCTCGGCATTGAGATGGCCGTTATTGTTGGTGCGGCTGTATGTGGGGGAGTGGCTTTGGACCGCCATCGTGGCGGAGACAAGTTCCCTTTATTTACGCTGCTGCTTACTGTAATAGGTCTTACTGTTGCGATGGTGAGACTTGTACGTTCTGTTAACCGCATGGACAATAAAGAAGGACGGGACGAAAAAAAATAGTTGTTTCCGTTATGTCGAGAGGAGTGACCAATTGTTTTTACCATCCAGAGGAGAGAAAACCCTGTTTCTGAGAAATAAACTATCATTAATACATGGAAAAACTATTTGAGAAATGGTCTGGAGAACCATGTAACAGCAAGATACAAATGACTGCAAATGGTTCTAACAGAGTGTACTTTAGATTGATTGGAGAAACACGGAGCTGCATCGCCGCCGTGAATGAGGATGTAAGGGAAAACGAGGCATTCTTTTTTTTCGCCAGAGAGATGAAATCGAGGGGTATACGTGTTCCAGAGGTGTATGCAGTTAGCGACGACAGACGCATCTATCTGCAAGAGGACTTGGGAAATGTGACTCTGTATGGGTACCTTTCGTCGCGTAAAGCGAGTGGGGTGGATATCACAAAGCCTATGGCGGAACTTTACCGTAAGGCAATAGATGATTTGATAGTGATTCAGAACCGTTGCAAGGATATTGATTTCAGTAACGCATATCCTCGTCCACGCTTCGATAAACAAGCAATACAGTGGGATCTGAACTACTTCAAGTATTATTTTTTACGTCTGTTCCACATACCTTTTGACGAACAGATGTTGGAACAGGACTACCAGACATTTATCGAATATCTGCTCGATGGAGACTGTGATGGTTTTATGTATCGTGATTTTCAGTCAAGGAATATCATGATCGTCGACGATGAATTATATTTTATCGATTTTCAGGGGGCACGACAAGGTGCGGCTCAGTACGACTTGGCCTCGTTGCTTTACAGTTCAAAATCAGATGTTCCTGATGATATGCGCAAAGAGTTGTTGGAATATTATCTGGATAAACGTTTCGGAAAAGGAGATGAAAGGGAGGAGAGAATTGCATTCAAGTCTAAATTCTATGGTTATGTCCTGGTGCGAATGATGCAGGCAATGGGTGCTTATGGATACAGGGGTGTGATAGAGAATAAAGACTATTTTGTAAAGAGTATACCATACGCAGTTAATAATCTGGCTAATATATTAAAAAATATAGATTTACCAATAGAAATACCACATCTGCGTTCAGTATGGGATTCAATAATCACTTTGCCGGAGTTTTCGGCTGAGAAAGAAAAGCTTACTGTCAGTGTGTTTAGTTTTTCGTATCGGAAGGGAGTACCGTTCGACAAGTCAGGGAACGGAGGCGGGTATGTGTTTGATTGCCGATCGTTGCCAAACCCGGGTTTGTATGAGGAATACAAGAATCTTACAGGCAGAGACAAGGAGGTGATAGCTTTCTTTGAGCAACATCCGGAGACTGAGAAATATCTGACATCAGTATTTGAACTGGTTGGAGATTCTGTCGCGAGTTATATTAATAAGGGCTATACACGCTTGATGGTGAATTTCGGTTGTACGGGCGGAAGACATCGCTCCGTGTACTGTGCGGAGCGTTTGGCTCGTCATATACGCGAAAAGTACGACTGTAATGTAGTACTGCATCATTTGGAGCAGAGTAAACTATAGTTGTCCGAATTATTTGAATTAAATATAACGGATTGTCAATTATTACTTTGTGGTGACTGTTGTAAAAAAAAACACAATCGGGTTCATTTAATTGAATTATTATTCGTATATTTGCAAATTCAAATACAGAAAAAAATAAAATAAAATATTAACTAAAATGAGCAAGACTGGATCTATTATCCTAAAAAGCGTTCTGGGACTATTGATTGTGTTCCTGGCTATTATGATTTTTTTGTGCGTCAACCGTCCGCAACAACGTGAGTCGGAATTTTTTACACGTCGTGATGCTTGCGGAGAGAAGTTGAAAGTCATTCGTACCCTTGAGGAAGCCCACAAGCAGGCCTATGGTACGTACTGTGGCAATTATGACACTCTTTTAATCAATCTTCATAAGCAGGAACAGCGCGTTATGAAGAAAGAAAAGGCTGAAAATGCACCTGACTCGGTGTACGATATGCCCGAACTTGAAGCCATTCGTAAAGGTTGGATTGTTCAGAAAGAAGTATATGTTGTGCCATTGGAGAAGTTGCGTGAGGATAAAAAACTGAATTTGACTGACGAACAACTCGCCGATGTGATTTATGTTCCTTATACCCATAAACAAACCAAGTTCACCCTGTTGGCTGACTCTGTTGCCGCATCGCTTTCCGGAGCAGGCGACAAGCTGCCTACCTTTGAGGCTTACGTGACTTTGGATGATCTTTTTGCCGACTATAAAAATGCCGATAAAAAAGGTGGATTCCACAAGTTTGTTGAATTGTTCACTGGCAGTGACGCACAGTGGCTGATCAACAAGAAGGCCGAACTGAAAGACAAAAATAAGTTCCTGGGTTGGAGAGTTGGTGATGTCACCGCTCCTGTGACAGAAGGTAACTTTGAATAATTTAAAACTAATATGTCATACAAGATAAACACTTTTATCAAATCAGACAAAGTTGTTGCCTCGTATGAAAAAAGATTATCCATTTGCATTCAAACAAATGGATTTTCTTTTTCAATAAGCAGCTCTGACAACGAGTTGTTGACATTTGGTGACGTAGATTGCGACATGTCTGTACAGATGTCATCGTTGATACATGACATCAAAGCGGCCTTTGCCGAAATGGAAATCATACCATACGGGTTCCACGGTTCGGAACTTGTGGTGGCGAGTCGTCAGTTTGTCTGGATTCCACAGCATCTCTATGATGAGAGCAAGAAACGCAGCTATGTGGAGGCATTATGCAGAATAGAGCCGGGAATGGGTGTATTCAGTGATTATAGTGATACGGTGAATGCCACTTTGGTGTTTACAGCCAACAGTGGTATTGTGTCAGCATTCCAGATTGCAGCTCCAGGACTGAATGTACGTTGTCAGCATAGCAAGATGGTTAATGCAGGTATAGTCGCCAGCAGCAATATGAAATCTGTGCTCATGATAAATGTACGGGATGGGCAAAGCGACTTTGCTGTTTTCTGCAACAAGAAGTTGCAGATATCTAACACATATGAGTGTGTTAATTTCGACGAAACGATTTACCATGCGTTAAACCTCACAAAGCAGTTCCATCTTGATGATGTTCCTTTGACTGCAGTGATATGCGGAGATGTTGACAGAGAGTCTTTTGGCCGTATAGGTAGCTTTTTCCCCGAGGTAATTCTGTACACCGGTGGCAAGATGACACTTCCTGTGGCGGAAATGCAGCATCTTCCATTGTATAGATACGCATTAATGTTTTAATGATGCGAATAATTGCCGGACAATTACGAGGAAGACGGTTGAACCCTCCTGCCAATCTGCCTGTGAGACCTACAACAGATATGGCGAGGGAGAGTTTGTTCAACATACTGAATAACTATGTGGACTACGAAGAGTGTTCGGTATTGGATTTGTTTGCTGGAACGGGTGCAGTGAGCCTGGAGTTTGTGTCGCGAGGAGCAAAGTCTGTTACGAGCATTGACATCAATAATGGATGTACAGATTATATTAAATCTGCGGCTGCACAGTTTAAGGTTGATAATATTCATGTTGTACGTGCAGATGTTTTCGACCTGTTGAAACGTGCCAACCGCAAATTCGATATAGTGTTTGCCGACCCACCGTATTCTTTACAGGATTTGTCCAAATTGCCTGACATCGTGTTTGGAAGTGATATATTGGAAGATGACGGCATTTTTGTTCTTGAACATCCAAAGGAATTCTCGTTTGAAGAACACGGGTATTTCTGGCAACATAGAGCCTACGGCAAAGTCAACTTTACTTTTTTTTGCAAATAAATTAGATTAATATTCAAACGATATGCAAGCAATAGTCAAAACAGATTTTCATTTTCCTAAACAGAAAAGTTTATATGTGGGCAAAGTTCGCGATGTTTATAACATTGACGACAAATACATGGCTATGGTTGTCAGTGACCGTATATCGGCATTCGATGTTGTGTTGCCCAAGGGAATTCCATACAAGGGCCAGGTGCTAAACCAGATAGCTTCCAAATTTCTTGACCTTACTTCGGATATTGTTCCCAATTGGAAACTGGAGACCCCAGACCCGATGGTTACTGTCGGTCTCAAATGTGAAGGGTTCAGAGTGGAGATGATTGTTCGCGGATACCTTGCTGGATCGGCTTGGAGAGAATATAAGGCTGGAAACAGAATGCTATGTGGCAACGTTCTGCCGGAAGGTATGGTTGAGAACCAAAAATTTCCTACCCCAATAGTAACACCTACCACAAAAGCCGACGAGGGTCATGATGAAAATATATCCAGAGAAGAGATCATCCGAACAGGATTGGTGTCTCAGGAGGATTACGATATCCTTGAAAAGTACTCGTTGCAACTATTCCAGCGTGGTACCGAATTTGCTGCCGCAAAGGGACTTATCCTTGTCGATACTAAATATTAGTTTGGAAAACGTGACGGAAAGATATATCTTATTGACGAAATACATACCCCAGACTCGTCACGCTATTTCTATGCCGATGGTTATGAGGAAAGACAGGCCAGGGGCGAACGTCAGCGCCAGTTGAGCAAAGAATTCGTCCGTGAATGGCTGATGGAAAATGGCTTTCAAGGTAAAGAGGGTCAGAAGGTGCCAGAGATGACAGATGCTATCGTTAACTCGATTACTGACAGGTATATAGAGCTATATGAGCATATTACTGGAGAGCGTTTTGTAAAGGCTGACGACTGCACCGATGTAAAGGCGAGGATAGAGAAGAATGTCAATGCCTGTTTGGAATACTTGAAATGAAAAAGATACCGCATACATTTACAATTGTATTCTTTCTCATACTTTTCGCCGCCCTGCTGACATGGATAGTGCCGGGCGGCGAATTTGTAAGAGAGGTTATCGAGGTTCCTGATGTAGAGGGGAATGTGAGCAGCCGCGAGGTGGTAAAGGGCGATTCATTCCATTATGTTGAAAAGTCCCCACAGACGTGGCAGGTATTCTCCTCGCTATTTTCTGGTTTCTGCGATAAGGCTGATATCATCATTTTCATCTTGATGGTTGGTGGCGCATTCTGGATTCTAAACAACAGTCATTCTATTGACATAGGCGTCATGGCATTTTTGAGACGTGTCCAGAGGTTAAACAGGTACAAACTGTTTCAGAAATTTGGAGTGGATAACATAATCATTACACTTATTATGATTATGTTTAGTCTATTTGGCGCTGTCTTTGGCATGAGCGAAGAGACCATAGCATTTGTTGTTGTATTTGTACCGTTGGCAATCTCTATGGGGTATGATTCAATTGTGGGCCTTTGCATGTGTTATGTCGCCGCACACGTTGGTTTTGCTGGCGCTATGCTCAATCCATTCACTATCGGTATAGCGCAGGGGATTGCTGGACTTCCACTTTTTTCGGGTCTGGAGTATAGATTTTTGTGTTGGGTGGTGCTTACTATTATTGGAATAGTTTTTGTGTTGCTTTATGCAAAACGGGTAAAGCGACATCCGGAAAAATCGCCGGTGTATAAATTGGATAACTATTGGCGCGAACGGACTGCTCAGCAGACAATGGACAATGTCGAATATCGTACTCCACGGATTGCATGGATTCTGTATTTTTTGCTTGGAATCGTGTTGCTGTGGTGTGCGGTACGTTATCCACTAACGACTATAGCTATCGGCAAGGGAAGTGCCAGCATTTGTCTTTTGCCGGTTTTCGCTGGACTATACTTGGTGACAGGTTTTATTGCGCTGAGAAAATCTGTACATTTCTTTATTCTTGACTTGTTGATTTTTACCATACTCTATCTTATAGTCGGTGTTTTGGGCTACAACTGGTATGTGATGGAAATATCGGCATTGTTTCTGGCTATGGGTTTGCTGTCGGGTATTGCGGATGGACAGGGTGCGGATGATATCGCCAAACTATTTCTGGCTGGATGCAAGGATATTCTCTCCGCTGCTCTGGTTGTGGGACTTGCCAGCGGAATAATATTTGTGTTGCGTGACGGTAAAGTGATAGATACCATACTCTACGGATTAACGCGTTCGTTGGCAAAGGCCGGAGAGGAGACCTCTATGGGTGCAATGTATGCATTCCAGACAATGCTTAATATCATTATGCCGTCGGGCTCAGCAAAAGCTGCACTTACAATGCCGATAATGACTCAGTTTGCCGATTTGACAGGCATTTCGCGTCAGGCTGTTGTACTTGCATTCCAGTTCGGAGATGGTTTTACTAATATGTTAACACCTACTTCAGGAGTACTTATAGGTTGTTTGGGAATGGCCAAGATACCTTATGGAATATGGCTAAAATGGGTATGGAAATTCATCCTTTTCCTGATATTTATTGGTTTTTTACTGATATTGCCTACACTTTATATTGTATTCCCTGGTTTTTGAAAAAGAGATTATGAAAAATAAATTTGCATATAGGTTTTGTTTGCCTTTACTGATAGTGTTGTTTTGTCATACTGGCATCAACGCACAGGATACAAATTATGTCCGTCAGGTCTTGAGAGAATTGTCGTCGCAAAAAATGTATGGCCGAGGATATTCTTTCCGAGGAGACAGCATAGCAGCGGAATACATTCGTGGGCAGTTGAAAATGCTTCATGTTGAGCCGCTGGTTAAGGACTATTTCCAGCATTACACCTTTAGTACTTTTTCGATGGAAGGACCTGTGAAACTGCGAGTCAATGGATTACGTTTGGAACCGTTTACTCAGTTCAGGATTCCTGCTTGGTCGATGTCTTCGTGGGGAGAGTACAAGGTCGTCACTGTTTCTGGGGATGTTTTGATGGATGCAGAGCAACTGAGGCTATTCCTGAAAAAAAACAAAGGAAAACTGGATGATATGTTTGTATATGTTGATGCCAGTGCTTACCATGCCTCCGATGATGCAGAACAAAAACGTTTTATTGGCCACATAGGAAGTTTACGACAGAGAAATCCATTCAATTCCAGAGGAATAATAGTGGGGATGAATGAACTGAACACCTATTCGCCAGCTTATACAAATTATGAGCATGGTTATGCCTATATTGAAGTGCTTTCTTCTGTCATGCCCCAAAAAGTGAAGAAGATAGACTGTTCATTCTTTACTCAGTTTCACCCTGACTATCAGACGCAGAATGTGTATGGTGTAGTCAATGGGGAGGTGGATACTATGGTGGTTTACACTGCCCACTATGATCATCTTGGAACGATGGGAGACTCTGTTGTGTTCTACGGTGCCCATGACAATGCCAGCGGTGTGTCAGCATTGTTGGATTTGGCGAGAATGGCGGTATACGAGAAACCGCATTATACTCATCTCTTTTGCTTCTTCAGCGGTGAGGAGGCTGGACTGATGGGCTCAAAATATGCCGCTGAGCATCCTGTCTTTGATTTCAGTAAAGTCAGACTGCTAATAAATATAGATATGTTCTGTGGCGGCAATGAGGGCATTATGGTATTTAATGCCAATGCTCCAGAGACCGATCCATTTGTGAAGAGACTGGAGAATTTGAACAATGCATTGGGGATTGCTCCGGAGATACGTCGTCGTGACAACCGTGCCAATAGCGATCACTGGTGGTTCAGCAAACAAATGCCCGCTTTGTTTATCCTGTCTATGGGACAACGATATGGAGGATACCATGACCCTGCCGACAGTTGTTCTGCCTGTGGATTGGAAAACTATTTAAACTATATCACGCTAATATCATCACTTGCATTATAAAAAGGTAGATATAAAAAATAATTAACCCCGAAAGTTTATGACGAATTCTTTCGGGGTTAATTTATATACAGGCATGCTTTTATTGTTTCCTGAGATTATCTTGAAAGTACTTTGTGAACCTTTTCAACAATATCGGCAGAGCGAAGGTGGTACTTCGTGAGCATTTCGTCAGGTGTTCCGCTCTCACCGAAACGGTCGTCTACAGCTACATATTCCTGCTTGGTGGGGCAGTGCAGAGCAAGTGTCTGGGCGACGCTGTCACCTAAGCCACCATTCATAAGGTGCTCCTCGCAGGTGACAACAGCTTTTGTTTTCTTTGCTGAGGCAATGATAGTGTCAGTGTCAAGAGGCTTGATGGTATGGATATTGATTACTTCGGCACTGATACCTTCTTTTTCCAGTTGTTCAGCGGCCTGCAAGGCTTCCCAAACAAGGTGTCCGCAAGCAAAGAGAGTCACATCCTTGCCCTCGTTGAGTATTTGGGCTTTGCCGATTTCAAATTTTTCATTTTCAGGGAGGAAGCAGGGCATCTTGCTGCGTCCGAGACGTAGATAGACAGGACCTACATGATCTGCTGCTGCCATTGTTGCAGCTTTAGCCTGGTTGAAATCGGCAGGAACCAGAACGGTCATATTAGGTAGCACCTTCATGAGTGCAATATCCTCCATGGTCTGGTGTGTGGCGCCATCTTCACCGAGGGAGATACCTGCGTGTGAACCGCAAATCTTGACATTCTTGTTGGAATAACATAAAACTTGACGGATCTGGTCGTAAACGCGTCCAGTTACAAATTCGGCGAAGCCGCCAATGAAGGGCACTTTTCCGCATAGCGAAAGACCTGCAGCAATACCGACCATATTTGCCTCGGCAATGCCGCATTGGATAAAGCGATCTGGAAACTCTTTGGCAAAGCCGTCCATCTTGACGCTGCCTTTTACGTCGGCACTCAATGCTACAATGTCAGGGTTGTTTTTGCCGGCTTCAACAAGGCCTTCGCCCATACCGGAACGTAACTCTTTAGACTTTGTGTTTTCGAAGTGAGTCATATTTTTGATGTTTTTTTATTGTTTTATTCTATGTATAATTAATCAAAGTGCACACCGGGGTTCATTTGGGCTGGTGTACGCCACTCAATACCGTATTTTTTTAGCAGCACTTCTTTTTTTGCAGCCCAATACAGATGGCAGAAACCATGACAACGTTTTTTGTTTTTTAGCATTTTATCAACTTCCTTCTCAACATCATCTATCACGGCTTTGAATCGATCAGTATCTTCAATAGGGTCTTTTTTTAGTGGCATAAATTATTGGTTTGTAAGATTAATATTTGTTGTTTGACTTGATTCAATTTGAAAGCGCATTGTACGCACATTTGTGTATTCTATGCTGTTTTGCGGTTTTATCACGATTTGGTATTGACCTGGCATAAGAAGAATACGCTCGTTAATCTTGTTTGGGTTGAGGTCGCATACGAAAGTAAGTACACCTTCGTGTAGTTTAAAGATTGAGCCTGACGATATAACTTTGGGTTTGTTGATATTGGCCACTCCAGGCATAGATATGGATAGATCAGTGGCCGATGATCCGACTATGGCAACATTCTCAAGCCGAATGGGAGGCGTTGAAAGTATCTCAAGATCGTAACTGCCAGCCAGATAATTGTATTGTTCTCCAATTATTTGTGTATGCAATAGCTCTTTGCTACCGTGTTTGTATACAAGTATTGGATATTGAGGTACTTGATAGTTGGCTCGTTTGCCGTTCATACTAATCTTGAGCGAACCTTGCTCGACAGTAATATTGAGTCGGTTTACTCTACCAGGCTTGAATTGACGTTGATTAAGTTTAATCTCAGGAACGGTAAATAGAGTGATGTCGTAGGCTATAAGGGGGTCTATGATAATGGTGTCTGGCGTATAGCGGCTGTCGATACTGTAGAGCGTTGTGTATTTTACAACGCCGGTCTGACTGTCATAGAAAGCTATGGGTAGTTCGGCTTCAAGCAGGTGGTCGGTCTCGTCATTGATTGAGATGATAAGATGAGCCTCTTCTTCGGACATACGGAAGATGTTGTATAGGGTCTGTGTGTATTGTTCTTCATTAGGCACGTAAGTGAATTTGCCTGCACAGTCTAAACTGTGTTGAAAGTCCTGTTTGTTCCCAATGCCGAGTATGAATGTTTGAACAATGACGCCACTCATCTGTACTTGACGAGCCACATCGCAGATGTTGCCATCGCAGTCGTCCATCCCATCGGTGATGATCAGTATGATGTTTCGAGAGGCGCCTGAAGATGGAAAATCGTTAAGAGAACTGCTGAGAGCGGATGCGGCGGTGCATGCCCCATTAGGGACGAGTGTCTTTATTTTGCTTTGTATTTTGTAGTTGTTGTCGCTATCAAAAGGCACCTCGAGACGTGTTCCGTATGAGTTTTTGTTTAGATGTCCGAAAACACGGAGTGCTACTTCTATATTGTCCTGATTGGCTACGCTGTCAAGGAATTTCAGTAGCACCTGCTGTGTTACCTTGATTTTGGCGTCGCTTTGCCAGCGGTCCCACATGCTGTGAGAGCAGTCGAGAATGAGTAGTACACGAGTCTTCTCATTGCTGACAGAAGCTTTGTTTTGAGCTCCTGCATAGGCAATGAAAGCTAAAAGAAAAACTAATATAACACTCCTCTTTTTCAAGGTCTTATAGTGCGAATGGTGGATTAATAGTCACCAAGTTCGGTAGGAGGAATCTGTTCGAGGGCACGTTTTAAGTCATCCTCGTTCAGGACGCTTCCATGATACTTGTTGGTGTTTTGCATAAAGTCTACGCCATAGCCCATCTGGCTTTGCAGAAGTACACATACAGGTTTGCCTTTGCCGGTCAGCGATTTGGCTTTTTCCATACCATCCAGAACCTGTTGCATGTCGTTACCGTTGTCGATAGTGACGACAGTCCACAAAAACGATTCAAATTTTGATTTTAGATTGCCGAGGTCCATAACCTGTTCAACAGTGCCGTCAATTTGTTGGTGGTTATAGTCGATTGTGGCGATAAGATTATCGACTTTCTTTGCTCCGGCAAACATTGCTGCCTCCCATATTTGCCCTTCTTGTAATTCACCATCACCATGAAGAGTATATACAAGATGGTTGTCATTAGTCATTTTTTTGCCCAATGCAGCTCCGATACCAACAGAGAGACCCTGTCCGAGGGATCCGGAAGCCATGCGTATGCCAGGAAGACCATGTTCTGTAGAGGGGTGTCCTTGTAGACGTGTTCCAAACATACGGAAGGTTGAAAGTTCGCTTACAGGGAAGAAACCACGACGAGCCATGACACTGTATATTACTGGAGTAATGTGTCCTTGTGACACAAAAAGCATATCTTCTCCATTTCCGTCCATTGTGAATTTCTCGGGGTTATGATGCATGATATTGAATTGCATTGCTGTCATCCAATCCGTTGTTCCCATAGAACCGCCAGGGTGTCCTGATTTGGCTGCAGTGGTCATGCGTAATATGTCTCTACGAACTTGTCGTGCAATTGTTTGTAATTCTTGTGTTGTTTTCATTTATTTGTTTTTATTTTTTTTTTGCAAAGATAGTGACAAAGAGGCTTATTATAAATAAAAGTTATGAATGTTTATTAACAGATAACGGTATAGTTCGGACATGCTACATTTTGAAGACGTAGTGTCGGCCATTTTGATCTACGCCGTGAAGTTCTCCACCATGTCGTTTGACTGTAATAGAGTAGCTGTTTTCCTCGTCGTCGTGTATGGTTCCGCGTCCGGTGTTTCCATTCATGGTGACATGTCCCCATACTTTTCCATTTGCTCCATAGGTGGATATGTACAATGTTTCTTTTCCGCCAGAAAAATTGTTTTTTACAGTATTGCTTTTTTTCTCAGTGGTTGAAGTGTTTTCCGGCTTTGTTTCCTCCGTTGGTTCGACAGTCTCCGTTTCTTCAGTGACAATAGTCACGGAGTCTGTAACAGCTGTTGTATCGGAAGGTTGAACGGTGTCTTCCGTATTGTTGGCGATATTGTTGCAGGCAGTAAAGGCCAAAGTGGTGAACAACGCCAATGAAAGAGCTAAAGTGATGTGTTTCTGTTTCATCGAAATATTGTTTAGGTAATGATTTGTTTTATTTTTCAGCAAGTAATGCCAGCCCTCCCATTGAAGTCTCTTTGTACAGGCTAGGAAGGTCGTGACCAGTTTTTTTCATGGTTTCGACAACTTTGTCGAAGGTGATAATATGTTTTCCATCGCTCATCATTGCATATAGGTTGATGTCGAGTGCCCGCAATGCAGCCATTGCATTCCTTTCGATACATGGAATCTGTACCAGTCCACACATAGGATCGCATGTTAATCCAAGATTATGTTCCATAGCCATCTCCGCTGCATATTCAATCTGTTGGGGGCTGCCTCCAAAGAGTTGGTTGGCGGCAACAGCGGCCATTACACATGCACTGCCGACCTCGCCTTGACATCCTACTTCGGCACCGCTGATGGAGGCGTTGGTTTTGATTACATTGGCGAAGAGTGCAGCTGTTGCCATTGCTCGTATAATGTCAGTGTCGTTGAATCCATGATTTTTTTTAAGGTGGTATAGCACAGCAGGAAGCACTCCGCTGGCACCGCATGTGGGTGCTGTTACTATTGTGCTGCCTACAGCGTTTCGCTCGCTGGTGGCGAGGGCATAGGCTATCACGAGGCATCGGCTTTGAAGCGAGGGCTTGTAGCTGGATGCCCGAACGTAATATTGACGTGCCTTGCTGCGAAGATGAAGACCTCCAGGAATGACACCTTCTGCATTGATGCCTTCTTCTATTGTTTTCTGCATTGTCTCCCACATGTCACGAAGATAGTCCCAGATATCTTTCTCTTCGTGCATCGCAACATATTCCCAAAATGTAAGGCCGTTTTTTTCTATGTAATCCAGTATTTCGGTAATATGTGAATGTTTATATACTGTTTTTTCCTCTAAAGGACTCTCTTCGTTTGCAAGCAGCCCCCCTCCAACACTGTATATTGTCCAACTGTCGGATACCATTCCATTGTTATCGATGGCTTCGAAAAACATACCATTTGTGTGGAATGTAGGAACAATGTCGGCTCTCCAAATAATTTCTACAGGAATTGGGTCTGCAGCTGCCTGAATGGCAACGTCGGTACGGTGCCCTTTGCCTGTGGCGGCGAGACTTCCGTATAGTGTCACACGGTATTTTGCAGCCTTGGGATTACGCTGATGGAAAATAGTTGATGCTTTGTGTGGACCTAAGGTATGACTGCTTGACGGTCCATATCCTTTTTTGAGTATAAGTTTTATTGAGTCCATTATTAATCAAAGAATTTCCAGGTTAAGCCCCAAAAAACTCCTAAATCTTCCATAGGGTAGTGCGGTAGACTGAAATAGGAGGGAGTCTGATTGGTTAAAGTGTAAAGTGGAGCGTTGAGATGGTTGACTTTTAGATAGATACTTGCTCTTTTTACCTGAAGGGCAATCCAAAAGTCAGCAATTAGATAGTTTCCGACTTTCTGATTGTCTTGTCTGTAAAATGTTCCAAGTACAGGATTCCAAGCGTCGGCATTGTAGAGTGTATGGTAGCGAAAGTCGAGACCGGTTTGAACGCGAAGCGCTTTATGGAACATGTGGAAATCGGCATACATGCTGTTTTTGCTTGCAAAAAGAGGAACGCGGATAACATCGTTGTCGCTGCTTTGTTGAAACATTTCTTGTATTCTGATGTTGAACCATCCAAGACGTAAATGGCTTTGTATTGATGCTTGAAGTAGAACACCGGTTTTGTCGCCTTGGGTGGGAATCATATTGCTGTTGAACCAGATATTGTTACCTATTAGAGTGGTCGCTGCATGGGTCTGGAATAACCTTAAAATACAGTTGACAGTGTCTGGTGTGTGTATATTATAGTCGAGCGCAAGCTGCTGCCGTTTTATTTTTTTGTAATCTGAATAATTCCAGTTATAGTAGCCTTCATTATGACAATAAATTAAATCAGGTGATTGTGCTTCACTCAAAAAACTAAACTCCAATGCTCCGGCTTTTTCGAATAAAAGGGTAAGGAGTCCGTCGATACGGTAATCGCCAATCCTACGATTTCCAAGGGTCTCTTCTGCATTTATTGAAGCCTTTAAATTCCAAAGATTAAATGAGGCGCGTGTAAATGGGTTTAATGAAAACTCATGGACTGCACTGCCACTGAATGTTTGTGTCGCAAATTGAACACGGTCATGTCTGGGCTGTATGCCAAAGAGCAATACCAGTGGATTTTTCCAACGGTGTTCCATGTAGGCATCGTTGGTCCAATAAAGGTCTGCGGAAAGGGAATAGTGTGCCGTTGAGTCGTAGAAAAAGTTGGTGTCGAGAGCAGTACCGTTGTAAAACCAGCTGTCAGCCTTGTTGTCGTAGAAAAAACGTCTGTGCTTTTCGAAATTGATATCAAGTGCAAATACACCGGTATTGTAGAAATGTGGTGTTTTGGGAAAGATTGTGTCGTAACCGACAATAGAGTCGGTGGCGACGGTGTCGAACAAAGGCTTTGAATATGCAAATTGACGTACTGTATTGAAACTTTGATGAATTTGTATCTGGAAATCGCGCCACAGGTTTTGTGCCGAATACATATTGACTGGTACGCCCGTTCGTCGAGAGTAGTCCCAGCAGGTGGTGTCGTTCAGAACGCCGCCGTTTTCCTGTTGCTGTATCTTATTGAAACTAACAGATGCTTGCAGTTGGTAGCGGGAATCCTTGGAGTAGTAGTTTGTGGATACGTCAAGAATATGGTCTGTCACTCCGCTGTTGGTATATACACCGTCTCTGCTTACCAAGTCGTATAGGAATGCGACATTCCAACGTGGCATTATATTTTGGGTGTGGACAATATGTATTTGATAGTCTTTGTTTGTCGAACTGCCGTATCCTAGCTCCGTATATGGAGTTTGTGTTTGAAAATATTTTTGTCGATGAAGAAATTCCCTGTATACGGGCATAGGATTTGCTACAAAGTGGGTACTGTATAGGGCGGGTGAGTAGTGCGATGTTGAAAAGAATGGAAATATTGATAGATGTACTTGGCCAAGGGCACCTAATCCGAGGTAGTATTTCCCGTCAAACTTGTTTGCTGGGTCAAACAGTTCAGCTCCTGTCGGATCAAAAACCGGCTGTTGCATATTGCGGATTTTTACAGTCCTTAAGGTTGCTGTAAAAGAGAATACTCGGCTACGTAGAACTGAGTCGGATTCAATTCCGGTTTCATATACGATTCCGGCAGGTTGTTGGTTGTTTGTAGAGTCAGTTTCCCCATTCTCGCCATTCATAGAGGAAGTGTAGGGCACAGTATTGTTCTGTGCCTGAACTGTCGTACATAATGGCATTGTAGCCATCAGTAACAGCAACAGTGGTATCTTCTTTATGTGGAGGGATTTCAAAACACTATGCTGGTTTATTACTGATGCAGAAAGCGTTCGACATCTATACCGGCCACACAACCTTTGGCAGCGGCGACACAAGCTTGACGGTAGTTTGGATCGCATACGTCGCCGGCAGCGAAGACACCAGGTATATTTGTGGCACTTGAGGGATTCTGGACTTTGATATATCCTGCCTCGTCGAGCTCTATCTGTCCATCAAGGAAAGCGGTATTAGGCTGGTGTCCGATGGCTACGAAAAATCCGGCAATATCAATATGTTTGATTTCTCCAGTCTTGACGTTTTTTAGGTCTGCACCTGTGACACCGTCCATGTCGTTACCTACAATTTCTTGAGTCACACTATTCCAAAGCACCTCTATTTTAGGGTTGGAAAGTACTCGGTGTTGCATTGCTTTTGATGCGCGGAGTTCGTCACGGCGCACGATTTGGTATACTTTATTGCAGAGGGTTGCAAGGTAAGAGGCTTCTTCGCAGGCAGTGTCACCGCCGCCTACAACGGCAACATCAAGGTTCTTGTAAAAAAATCCATCGCAGGTTGCACATGCCGAAACTCCCTGTCCGTAAAAACGTTTTTCACTTTCCAGTCCGAGCCATCTGGCAGAAGCACCTGTGGAAATTATCACGGTTTCTGCCTCGATTTTTTCCCCTTTTTCGTCTGTGGCAATGAATGGACGTTTGGAAAGATCTATTTTTTCTATCATACCCTGGCGTATCTCTGTGCCGAAACGGAGCGCCTGTTTGCGGAGGTCGGCCATCATTTCTGTTCCCGAGACACCTTCGGGATAGCCAGGGAAGTTCTCTATCTCTGTGGTGATGGTAAGTTGTCCTCCAGGCTGGATGCCTTCGTAGAGGAGAGGTTTGAGGTCTGCACGTCCGGTATAAATTCCTGCAGTATATCCGGCAGGGCCGGAACCAATAATTAAACAGCGTGTATGTGTCATCTCTTATTCGTTTTTTTGATTTCAGAAATTCAGTGTTATTCCGGCCTGTAAGAGTCTGTTGAATTGGCCTTTATTGCTACGAATTATACGATAAGTTCCGGAATGGTTCTCTTTGGCAGTATTGAGCATGGAGTTATAATAACGCACATCGACTCCTATAAGTTCTGTTATATTGTAATTGGCAGATATGCAAATCGGTAGTGCATCAAGGGTTTTATAATTGTTAGAATGTAATGCATCGTAGGATCGGTCTGTGTATACATTGGCTTTTGCAAGTATTGCCGGAGCGATGCCGGCACTTATTCGGAGGCTCTTGTTGTCGAAAAAATCATAGGCAAGCATAAGAGGTACTTCTACATAAAGCAATGAAATGTGACGATCCATCTCGCTTGTTGCTATACGCGAGCCTTTTTGGGAAAGACCTAGTTCGACGACGAAGCGAAGTCGATTGTCATCGTTGAGAGGAAACGAGGTGCCAACTGCTGCATGAAATCCTATTTTGCTGTAGCTGCCTGAAGCGTCACCATCAATCTGACAGAAGTTAATTCCTCCTCGCAATTGATAGTCGAATTGTCGGCTGTTGCTTTTATGACGTTGAGCCATGGCTGAATTGACTGAAACAGCAAATACGCAAAGCAATAAGGAGGTAAAAATGGCTTTTGTATAGTTTCTTGTTTTCATAGATTTGGCTTTTAGTGGTGGTTATTGTTCTTCGGTGCAATGTTGAATATTGTTTACAAGGCGTGTCGTTGATTCTCCAGGAACAAGAGGTATAAGTTCAAGTCTTCCTCCGTGAGATTCCACAAAGTCTGCGCCCACAACATTGTCGCGGTTATAGTCGCCGCCTTTTACAAGTATGTCAGGACAGATGGCTTTTATCAGGTTCAATGGGGTGTCCTCATCGAAAAGCACCACAAAGTCAACAAATCCGAATGCGGCCATCACTGTGGCACGGCTCCGCTCGTTGGATATCGGCCTTGATGGTCCTTTAAGTCTTTTGACAGAGGCGTCGCTATTGAGCCCCACAACAAGCATATCACCCAGATCGCGAGCACGGCTAAGGTAGTCTACATGGCCTCGATGAACGAGGTCGAAGCACCCGTTAGTGAAAACTACGGTCTTTTTGTTGTCACTACGCAGATTGTCGAGATGACTCTTTAGATCCTGCAGTGAGACAATCTTTGACATTATGCTTTCATGGTAGCTCATATAGTCTTAGTTTTCTTCTTGATGAGTGAAAAATAAACCAGGTATGCAAGACCGACAACGATAACAATTGCTTGTTGGGCACCCCAAAGCAGCCATCCGCATGCCAATCCTGTAGCCTCTCCAACGCCATAAAGCGCTACTGCTTGCCATACAAGAACGGGATAGGTTCCAAGACCACCCTGCGAAATCATCATTCCAACAGAACCGAACAGATAAATGACAAAGGCGGCAGACAGTCCGAGTCTTGCGGGATCAGGAATGTCAGGGAATGCTTGCAGAATAATCCATCCTCCAATAATATAAAGGAAATATATTATTAGACTATAAAGGATAAACAACAAAGTGGATTTTATTCCGAGATGCAAAATGCTCTTAATACCATCTATGCAGCCTTTGATGAGTTCAATAATCTTTCTGTAGAAAGAGAACTGCATCAATTTTTCGTTGAAAAGTTTATATGCCAGAAATAGCAGGACGACAATTATGATTCCTGTAATTGCTAACCCTGTGAGGGTTGGTAACGTGTTGAATTTCTGCGAAAGAGCATCGTATATAAAATCCTTGACACTGTTGAAAAGTAGCAGGAATCCAAGCAGAACTATAATAACGAACATCAGCATGTCGAAGAGTCGTTCCGTGACTACCGTGCCTAAGGATTTTTCCATGGGTATATGGTCGCTGGTGCGAAGCATAGCACAACGCATTACTTCGCCAAGTCTTGGAAAAGCAAGGTTAGCAAGATAGGTGACCATAACAGCGCCGAAGGTGTTGTTTACCGAAGGTGTCAATCCCATGGGCTTGAAGAGAAGTCTCCACCGTAATGCCCTAAAGAAATGGGCGGTAAGGCTTGCGATCATAACAACCACAACCCAACTCCATTTGGCGGAAAGGAACGACTGCCAAATGGCTGCCTTCTGTTCTGAGTCCAGTTTCAAAAGAAACCAGTAGATGAAAAAAATTCCTATTCCGAGGAAGATGGTGAATTTGAGTATGTCTCCCAGCCGTTTTTTCATTGCATGTGGTTTTCTTTTGGGAAAATCACGGTGGGGTGCCATTGTTTTGCCTCTTCGAAATCCATCTGTGCGTATGAGGCTATGATTATCAAATCGCCGACATGGGCTTTGTGGGCTGCGGCGCCATTGATGCCTATCACTCCGCTTCCAGCCTCGCCCTTGATGGCGTAGGTCGAGAAACGTTCACCGTTGGTAATGTTGTATATGTCGACGCGTTCGTTTTCAATCATGCCTGCTGCAGTAAGCAGATCGGAGTCTATAGTAATGCTTCCGATATAATCAAGGTCGGCTTCTGTAACGGTAACTCTATGTATTTTAGATTTTAATACCTCTATTAACATAGTAAGAAATTTTTGCAAATGTACTAATTTTTTATGATTTCTCAGTACATTTGCGATATAATGGCAATCAAGTGAAGATAAAATACAATAACATACATACCAATAGAGTGTATAACATAATCTTACCGGCAGGCATAGGTTTGAATCTGTCCATGTCGTCGTTGTCAAAACGTCTGGTAATGCGTTTTTTTACAGTCTTGTCTTTTGTGGCAGAGACGGGAGTATCTATAACGTTGCCGTTTGAATCAAATCGTGATACATAGTGGAACTGGGGCCTTTCTCTCTTACGAAAGAAGTCGCTCAGGGTTAGTTTTTGTTTTTTTTGATTTTCCTCTCGGTCAAACTCACGCACCTTTCTGCGATAGTAATCAAGGTCGCCGTCTTGTACATTCTGTTCTTTTGGCGTGTTGTCTGTCACAGACTCAGCGAGCGAAGAACCATCTAACGGAAGTCCTCTTTCAATGCGGTATTTGGCTTTCAGTTTTTCCCATTCTTCCTTCTCGGGATCATAAAAACGAGGCCTGTATTTGAATTGACGCGGTTTTGGCGTATAAAACATCGGCATGAGCTAATCTCCTATTTATATTTTATATGTACAACATAAAAACACTCATTTTATTGTATAAAGAATAAAAAATGGCCATTTCGTCAGTTTGATTATTGAAAAAAATGCAAATGTGCAATTTCTTAAGTGAGAATCGATAAGTAATTATTCAAAATAAAAAAACATTTTTTTTCTTTTTCTCGGAACTTTTTGCGTATTTTTGTAAACCAATTTTATGTTTGAATTATTCAGGCTAGTGGAATTATTATTTTGAAAATTAATTAAATAAATAATTATTATGGATATTACAGGTAGATTAATTAAGGTTTTGCCGGAAGTAAGAGGTGAATCCCAGCGTGGACCTTGGGTAAAGGGTGGTTTTGTCATTGAAACCGATGACACATATCCCCGTCAAGTTGCTTTTACTCTTTTTGGTGAAGACCGTATTGCCATGCTTGGCTCATTGGTTATGAATGCACCGGTTGTCGTCACATTCTCTCCGGAATCGCGTGAATATAACGAACGCTGGTATACCGATCTTCGTTGCATCCGCGTTGTTCCTTTCGCAGGTGCTGCTGCTCCTGTTGCTGCCGCTCAGCCTTCAGCTGCTCCCGCCACTGCCCCTATGGCCGCTGCCCCCAAAGAACCTGATTTTGCTTCACAGCCCAGCGAGTCGGAAGACGATCTCCCATTCTAACGTGGAAAAAGCCGAATTGCGAAAAATTGTACGTGCCGCAAAAAAGGCTGTACCTTTCGAGGAAAAAGTACTTCGTTCGCGACCGATAATGCAGAAAGTAGAGTCTCTGCCTGTTTTTCAACAAGTGGAGACTCTATTATTGTATTGGTCGATGGATGATGAAGTGTACACTCACGACTTCGTGGAACAATGGTATAAGTCGAAATTTCTTTTGCTTCCATGTGTGGAGGGCGATAGCTTGCTTTTGCGTCAATATACAGGACGTGACAGTCTACAACCTGGACCTCAGTTTGGAATCCCGGAACCGGTAGGTCCTGTTTTCAATGATTTGAATAATATCCAAATGATTGTCGTGCCAGGTATGGCTTTCGACAAAAGGGGTGGACGTATGGGACGAGGAAGGGGATTTTACGACAGGCTGTTGAAATCAACGCCTAATGCCGTGAAAGTTGGTGTTGCTTTCAACTTTCAGATATTTGACAATATTCCAATGGAGCCATTCGATGTCCCTATGGACTATGTGGTTACGGAATAGTGTCGCTTTTTACCTGTTTGTCATTCTGTTGAAGAAAATGAGCAGTCCTGTGGTAAGGACGGCCATTGCACCAAGTATTACCCAAAATGCAGTGGTGTTGGCGATAAATGGGAAGTTTACGTTCATTCCGAACAGACTTGCAATCACAGTCAGTGGAAGCATGATAGTGCTAAAATAGGTCAGCACTCGCATGATATCGTTAGTACGGTTGGTCTGTAAGGAGTCAAATGTTTTGGAAAGGCCTTCAATCAATTCACCATAGTCTTCAACCAAGTCGTACATCTTTTGGTATTGGTCGAGGATATCGCCCCAGTAGTCTTCCATATCAACTTGCTCAGGATCTACAAATCCTTTGATTCCACCACTTTCAAACATGTGAAGAACTCGTAACTGTGGTTTAAATGTAGTGTTAAGAAAGATGATGTTTCGACGGGTTATGGAAATTAGTTCAATGATATTACGGGCTTTCTTGTTAAAGATGTCGTAATTGATAAGGTCGATTTCCGATCCGATGCGAAGAATCAGTTGGTATGTTTCGAGCATCAATCGGTCAAGGATGGTGTAAAGTAGCAAATCGCTACATGATAATGCCTTCAGGGTATCCTCGTCTTTTTCGGCAAGGTCTTCCTCAATTTCGTCAAAGAGCTTTTTCACTACCCAATGTGATTTACCGATAGTGATTATATAGTCTTTCCCCCAGAAGATTTTTACTTCCCGAATGCGAACATTCTTGTTGCCTTTGTCAAAATATGGGAAATGGAGGATTAGGAAGTAGTAATCGTCGTATTCGTCAATTTTAGGACGTTGGTTGGTACCGCGACAGTCTTCAATATCGAGAGGGTGGAAATTGAAATCTTCAAGCAGATAACGGAAGTCATCTTCGCTCGGATTGGTAATATGTTGCCATTTTAAAGACCCGTTTTGTATAGTCTCAATCATGGTTTCCTCCCTTCTTTTTTAGGCGATCACATTGGTGGTCAGTATTCTACATTCCTATTGTTTTTTTTGCTTTAAGGTGCAAAGATACACAAAAAATAATAATTCCTTATAGAAGTGAAAAAAACGTTTTATTTGATTATAGGCTACGCAACCATTTTATTTCCTCGGCCCAGCGGGTGGGGTCGGGGGTCTCGAGGATGATGGGCATGTTGTCGAAGTGCTCGTCGTGCATAAAGCGGGTGAAGAAATCTTTGCCCATCATGCCGAGGCCAAGGCTTTCGTGACGGTCCACATGGCTGCCGGTACCTTTCTTGCTGTCGTTGAGGTGGATGGCACGGAGGTATTTAAAGCCGACGACGCGCTCGAACTCCTCGAAGCAGAAGTTATAGCCCATCTCGGTGGTGAGGTCATACCCCGCCGCCAGCGTATGGCAGGTGTCGATGCATACGCCCACACGGCTTTTGTCATCAATGCCGGCGATGATACGAGCGATATGTTCAAACTTCCAACCGAGGTTGGTGCCCTGTCCGGCGGTGTTTTCTATCACGGCGGTGACCCCTTCGGTCTTGCTCAGTGCAAGGTTCACCTCGCGAGCTATCTGGTCAAGGCACTCCTCCTCGCTTATCTTGTTCAGATGGCTTCCGGGATGAAAGTTCATCAGCTTCAGGCTAAGTTGTTGTGCGCGCTGCATCTCATCGAGGAATGCCGCGCGGCTCTTCTGCAGCGTCTCTTCGTCGGGCGAGCCGAGGTTGATAAGGTAGCTGTCGTGCGGCAGCACCATTTCCGGCTTGAAGCCGCGATCAACGAGCAAGGCCTTGAAGCCGTCAATCTCTAGCTGTGGCAGTGGCTTGCTCACCCAGCTGCGTTGGTTGCGGGTGAATAGAGCAAAGGCATTTGCTCCGATGGCCTCCGCGTTAAGTATGGCGTTCCCCACGCCCCCCGATGCGCTCACATGAGCACCGATATATTTCGTCATAATCTATTTGTGTTAATTTTGAAATGCAAAAATACATATTTTTTGCCATATCAGAAAAAGTTTGTATTTTTGCATCGTCATTACCGAGAGGAATGGTGATGATGGTAGAAGAACTCAATTGCCTTACAAATCACCACCTTGAAGATAATTCGAGACTAATCTACAATATTGGGACTTTTGTGCTTTTTAGGTACAAGTAGTCCATGATTGTAGATGGTTTGTGGTGAACCAGTAAGGCAGATGGAAAGGCTTGTACCTTTTTATTTGACGGCAATAATGCACAAAACTTACAAATACACCACAAGATGAAAACAAAAAGAATATTGATGCTCATGTTTGCATCGGCAGCACTGCTCTTCGCAAGCTGCGGAAAAGAGAACGATATTCAGAATGATTTTTCTGGAGAAGAAATAACACTTCAAGTGTTCACGTCAATGTATATAGATGGAGGTGGTCGTTTCAAGCTATCTCTTATAACCAATAATAATAATCCGTATTTTCGTGCCGAGTATGGTAAACCAAGTCAATATTATGAATATGTTTATGAATATGATAATGATATATCTGTTATTGGATCTATTTCAAGTTTTTCTGATATATCGGTAGTTCCAGCAAATTGGACGAAGGAAGTATCGGTTAAGGAAAAAAATGGTTATGTTTGTAGATCAATACAAATTAAAGGTGGTTATCAGTTTTATTGGAAATTATATGTAAAAGAAATAGTAAAAGATGCCGCTGGCAATATCTTGGCTGTAAAGTGTATTGTGTCGAAAGAATGGAATTTATGAAACTTATTGTTAGTATCACCGCGCATCTATGCGGGACGAACTTTTCGGGTTGAAAAATCACCGCGCATATATGCGGAGGCATTGTCGGGGCTGAAAACTGACCTCGCATATATGCGGAGGCATTGTTTGTGTTGAAAAACGACACGGCTCCTTGCCGTGCCGCCACGAGGTAATGCTCCACGGTGTCTTGTATCTGTTCTTTGGTGAGGCTGCGGGAGCATTGCACCTGTATCTTCATGGGGCGGTCGAGCAGGAAACGGTTGCCGATGGCGGCGAAGGTCTGTCCGGCATACTCCAAGCCGAACTGCACTCGGAAAAGGTCGGGGTGCTCGCGTTTGGCGAGGAGGCGGCGTGGGTTGTCTGCCAGGTAGTCTAGCCAGCGTTGCAGCTGGCCGTCGTGTAGCAGGATGCGGTCGTTGTATCCGCGCTCGAAGAGAAGGCCCCGCTCATGGCCTGTGTGGCGTTGAGGCTGCTGTTGCGTGTGTTGCTGTTCTGTGTGTTGCCGTGTCACGGCAACATACCTCACAATTTTGCGATAGGCTTGGTTGCAGGCTTGCTTTACTCCAAGAATAATACTGCCCAAGGACTTTTCTAATTTTCGTTGCACATAAAGGATGCAATGCAGATGGTCCGGCATCATCTGTAAAGCGAGTACTTTTACCTCAGGGTGGTAATCGGCGATGGTTAGCCATATATGCTGTACAGCTTCTCCTAGCGCCGATAGTTCCATCCATGGCGCCTCTGCGCTGCCTTTAGGAGCATCGCTGCGGCCTTTTACCTCTCCAAAAAGTTTGTGGCGCCCTTCCACGACGAGCGTCACCATGTACATGCGTCGCTCCGTGTAGTCGTGGTCGATGCAACGCCGCTTCATCGAAGGGACGCGCTCCCCAGCAAAGGCTTTCTGCTGTTCAAAGGTTTTCCTGTTCATACAAATATAAATTAGCCGTGGGCTTATACCCACGGCTAATAGCTGTTTCCCCAATAGGGGTCGTCTTACGCTTTCAGCAGGAAGTTCAGGTCGGTGTCGAGTGTGAGCTCCTTGGTGTTCTCCATCTTGGTCTTGAAGACTTTCATCTTGTTGGGTTTGCCGATGAGCGAAAGCTTGCCGTTCTCAAGCAGCAGGGCGGTGGCTTCGCGGATGGCAGCGACGGTGGCCTTGGGGTTCACCATAATGTACTCCTTCAGACGGTCGTCGCGGGTCTCGCCGCCGTGCTTCGGGTCGAAGAAGTCGGTATAGTGCGGGTTGATCTGGAAGGGCACCAGACCCATACAGTCGAATGAGGCGGGCATCACGATGGGCATGTCGTTGGTGGTGCAGAGGGTGGGACCTGCCACATTCGAGCCGGCGCTCCAGCCCATATAAGGCATGCCGTCGAAGGCTCGCTGGCGGATGGCCTGCATGAGGCCTGTGCGTTGCAGCTCGCGGACGAGGTGGAAAGTGTTGCCACCGCCCACGGCCACGCAGTCGGTGTCATAGACAGCGTTGATGGGCAGCGCTTTGTGGTGTACGGAGGTCAGCTTAACACCGAATTCGGCATAAACTTTGGCCACTTTGGCCTCGTAGGCATCGTAGCTCTTGGTGAGGCCGCCTTCGGCGAGGCTCACGCCGGCATACGGCACGAAAAGCACTTTTTTCACGTTGTGTCGACGGCAGAAGTCGGCAATCATGTCCTTGCACCAGCCGAGGTAAGCCTCGCCGCGCATAGTGGAATTGCTTATCAGCAGTAAATTCCTCTTGTCCATCATATTTGAATTTTATGGTTTATAAATCTAATGTTGCGTATGTGGCGTTCTTTTCTATAAATTCGCGGCGTGGTGGTACGTCGTCGCCCATGAGCATGCTGAATGTGCGGTCAGCACTTGCGGCACTGTCAATTGTAATCTGACGCAACTGGCGGTTCTCCGGATCCATGGTGGTCTCCCAAAGTTGCTCTGGGTTCATCTCACCAAGACCTTTGTAGCGCTGTACGTGTACAGCGGTCTCTTTGCCACCGCCAAGTTCGTCGATGGCACGCAAGCGATCCTCTTCTGTCCAGCAGTATACGTTTTTCTTGCCTTTCTTTACGGCGTAGAGTGGTGGAGTGGCAAGATATACATATCCGTTTTCTATCAATTCCGGCATATAGCGGAAGAAGAAAGTAAGCATTAATGTGTCAATGTGTGATCCGTCGACATCGGCATCGGTCATAATGATGACTTTGTGGTAACGCAGACCTTCCATATTGAGAGCTTTGCTGTCCTCTGCGGTACCGACCTTTACTCCTAGGGCAGTATATATGTTGCGAATCTCTTCGCTCTCGAATGCTCTGTGCTGGAGAGCTTTCTCCACATTAAGGATTTTACCTCTTAAAGGCAGGATGGCTTGGAAGCGGCGGTCGCGTCCTTGTTTGGCACTTCCACCTGCCGAGTCACCCTCGACGAAGAAAATTTCACACATGGCTGGATCACCATCCTGACAGTCGGCTAGTTTTCCTGGAAGTCCACCACTGCTGAATACTGTTCCTCGTTGTACCATTTCGCGTGCTTTACGTGCGGCCTGGCGGGCGCGAGCGGCGAGGATTACTTTCTCCACGATAGTCTTGGCTTCGTTGGGATGCTCTTCAAGATAGTTTTCCAACATCTCGCTAACGGCGCTGTCCACTGCACCACGAACCTCGGTATTGCCGAGTTTGGTTTTGGTTTGTCCTTCAAATTGGGGCTCTGCAACCTTGACGCTGATTACGGCTGTCAGACCTTCGCGGAAGTCGTCGCCACTGATGTCCACCTTCGCTTTTGTAAGCATGCCAGACTTGTCGGCGTATGCCTTTAGGGTGCGTGTTAGTCCGCTGCGAAAACCGGTGAGGTGTGTACCACCCTCATGGGTATTGATGTTATTGACGTATGAATGCAGATTTTCGCTGAACGAGGTGTTGTATTGCATAGCAATCTCGATGGGGATACCTTGGCGTTCGCCTTCAATGTAGATGCTTTCCGGCATCAAAGGTTCGCGATTCTCGTCCAGATATTTAATAAAATCCTGAAGGCCTTTTTCGGAGTAAAAACGTACTTTCTGAGTCTCGCCTTTTTCATCCTTGTTTCGTTTATCCTCAATGGTGAGCTCGATGCCTTTGTTCAGGTATGCTAGTTCGCGAAGACGGTTCTCAAGTGTCGGGAAGTCGTACTCCGATACCGTGAAAATTTCGGGGTCGGGGTGGAAATGAATCATCGTGCCACGTTTGTCTGTCTCACCAATTTCTTTAACTGAATAAAGGGGGAGACCGCGACTGTATTCTTGTCTGTATATTTTGCCATTTCGATATACTTCGGCGGTCATGTGGTCACTTAGTGCATTGACGCAGCTGACGCCAACACCATGCAGACCTCCTGAAACTTTATATGAACCTTTGTCGAATTTTCCTCCTGCGTGGAGTACCGTCATGACAACCTCGAGGGCGGAACGATGTTCCTTCTCGTGCATATCTACCGGTATACCACGGCCATTATCTTCAACAGTGATGGAATTGTCCTCTTCCACAATGACATCTATCTTGGTACAGAATCCTGCAAGAGCTTCGTCAATGGAGTTGTCGACAACCTCATATACCAAATGGTGCATGCCTCTGAAATTGACATCGCCGATGTACATTGCAGGACGCATTCTGACGGCTTCGAGACCTTCAAGAACGGTGATATTATTGGCACTGTAATTACTTTGTTTAGTTGAGTTTACTTCTTCGCTCATTGTGTCTTTTCCTTTATTGTTTGAATTTGCAAAAATACAAAAAATTAACGGTTTATTCTTATGCTATAACTAAGAGTTATTAACAATATGTGAAAAAAATAAATTAATGATTCAATAATGTATTTTTTCTTATCTTTGCATTTTGAAAAAAACTATTATCATGTTTAAGAAACTGCTGATGTTGTTGATGATGAGTGCTTTCTTTATGGTGGGGTTTGCTCAGGAATTCCGCTGTGGAGTCAATATCAACTATCAGAAATTACAAAGTACCACACAGCAGTATGAAACGGGTGACATAAAAATCTTTGAGACCATGAAAAGGGCGGTAGAGGATTTTGTCAACAACAGGCATTGGACTAACCTTGAGTTCGAGCAGAATGAGAAGCTCGACTGTTCCATCAATATAATACTTTCCCAGCGTACATCGGCAACTGATTTTGGCGGGCAGATCTCTATACAGCTTCGCCGTCCGGTATACAATTCCAACTACACTTCTGGAATTCTGAACTATATGGAGGGAAACAACGATTTCCTGTTTTCATTCAATGAAAGCCAGCCGTTAGAATTTGATGCCAACACATTCTATGATAATCTTTCGTCTACATTGGCATTCTATTGCTATATAATGCTTGGCATGTATTTTGATTCGTTTGGTCCCAATGGGGGTGAGGCTTTTTTCGAGATGGCACGAACAATAGCCCAGTCTGCAAGTTCAACTGCATATAAAGGGTGGAAGTCAAGCGATAGTCAAAAAGCTCGTTATTGGTTCATGGAAAACCATACCAATTCAGCATACGAGGCTCTGCATAGCGTTTATTACTATTATTATCGTTTAGGGCTCGATATGATGACCAAAGACCAGCCTAGCGCAAGACAGAACATCATTCAATCATTGAAATACCTGCAACAGGTTCATAAAAAAAGATCCAACCTTCTGTCGGTGACACAGTTCCTTGATGTCAATATCGCAGAGATTGTTTCCATCTTTACTCCCGCTCCAGCTGAAGAACAGAAAGAGATTTATTTTATCATAAAAGATATCAGTCCGATAAATGTATCAAAGTTTAAGGATTGGAAAGTGAATTGAAAGTGATGTTTTTTTGATTCAAAGAAATAATCCGGTAAATAAACATCCAATAGAAACATAATAACAATATCATGACACAAATACCGATACAGAAAGAGGTGATAGACCGTATCGCCGCTGAAAACAAAATCAAGAACCCAGGCAAGGCAAGCATCCGTGAGATGCGTAAGATGATACAGGATGTAGAAAAGGAGACAGGTGTCCGTTTCGTTAAGATGGAGATGGGTATTCCTGGACTTCCGGCTCCTAAGGTCGGCGTTGAAGCCCAAATAGAGGCTCTTCGTAGCGGAGTCGCTTCTATTTATCCGGAAATCTACGGTACTGCCGACTTTAAGAATGAGGCAGCACGTTTTGTTAAAAATTTCCTTGATATCGATGTGACTCCAGAATGCTGCGTTCCAACTGTAGGATCTATGCAGGCCGGTTTTGCCAGTTTCCTTACCTTGACTCGCTATGATGCCAAGAAAACCAAGGTACTTTTTATCGACCCCGGTTTCCCTGTACAAAAGCAGCAGTGCCGAGTATTGGGTATTCCCATGAAAGCGTTTGACGTTTATGAATATCGTGGTGACAAGCTACGCGACAAACTTGAAGAAGAACTTAAAGATGGCGATGTTGCATGTTTGATTTACAGTAGTCCAAACAATCCTGCATGGTTCTGCTTCACAGAACACGAATTGCAGATTATTGGTGAAATGGCTAACAAATATGGCGTTGTTGTTATGGAAGACTCAGCCTACTTCCTTATGGACTTCCGCAAGGATTACAGTGTGCCAGGACAACCTCCATTCCAGCCTACTGTGGCCAAATACACAGACCGCTATGTGATTATGATTTCCGGCAGCAAGTCATTCAGCTATGCTGGCGAACGTATTGCTATGATGGTGTGCTCACCGAAACTGTTCAATATGGAGTGCCCTGACTTGGCACGCTACTACAGCCAAACTCAGTTGGGACGAGCCTTGATTTTCGGTACATTGTACTGTCTCAGCTCTGGTACGGCTCACAGCGTTCAGTACGCAATGGCGGCTATGCTCAAGGGCGCTAATGACGGCACTTTCAATTTCGTCAATGATATCAAAGAATATGGAGAGAAAGCAAATATCATGAAGAAATTGTTTACTGATAACGGTTTCTATATTGTCTACGACAAGGATATGGGTGATGATATTGGTGATGGATTCTATTTCACATTCTGTTATCCCGGTTTCGATGGTGTCGATTTGCTCAACGAGCTTATCCGTTATGGTATCAGCGCCATCGCTCTCGACATTACAGGAAGCCATAAGCAGGGTATTCGTGCCTGTGTCGCCCTTGTCCAGCGTGACCAGTTCCCAGACCTGAAAGTACGTCTGGAAAAATTCCATACTGACAATCCTGTAAAGTAATTCTTCTGAATATAACCAAATCAAAAAGCCGCCCATAAGGACGGCTTTTTATGTTATGAAAAAAAATAATGTATTTAGAAGCGGAAGGATATTTCGGCACCATGCATAGCACCTATCCCTTTCTTTTTGAGGTAGTATTCTTGATTTGTTCCAAAGTATCCTTCAAGTTTATAATTAGGAGTAAGTGAAGCTTTGTAACCTATATTTAGGGCGCAGTATTTGCCAATATTTATAGAGAAACCGATTCGTATGTCGTTGTATAATCGAATTGTAAAGTTCTCTTCTACTGAAATATGAAACCAATCTTCAAAACCCCCATAATGTTGATAAAATTCATGGTAGTAATAATAACCTCCCATATTGGTAAATCTTATACCGATTGATACACCTGCGTACGGATGAAGTTTACCGAAACCCAAGAAATCGCTTTTCATCTTGTAGTCTATCATACCATGAAGATATAAGTCTAATGCCACCTTATCAAATATATCTATTAATTCTAATTCAGCAAATTGAATTCCGGGTCCGTAAAAGAACAGACCGTTTTTTTTCAGCCGTTCGTACGAGATTGCGTTTGTAACGTATGAGCTATGTTCCGTTGTTTTACCTGCTGTTTTATCGACTACCTTGGCGTTGTAACCGCCAAACATGGCACTGATACTGATTTTGTTGTACCAGTCGTTATGAATGCGCTCTTTTTTCTCTTTGTGTATTGTATCCGTTTCGGTTGGTTTATACTTCCCGCGTCGGACGACGACGTCTTCCTGTTCCTGTGCCATAACAGATGAGGCAAAGGCACACAGCAATAAACTGAATATTATCTTTTTCATTGTTCTACGGGATTAATGATGGTTGTTTGTTTTTCTGACGGTTTTGGTGTGTTGGCAGATGTGCTGTAACCCTGTTTGATAAGATCAAGGTCGGCAGAGCTGGCCTTGCGGAAGTTAGTATACGATGCAGGATAACCTGTTACCTCAACGGTGATGGTTTTCATATCGTCAGAAGTTTTGACCTCATATACAGGCACGAGTATCAGGTCGGCATTGTTTATCTTAACCGCACGTGTCAGCGTGTAGCTTTTCAAGTAGCGTATTTCGGCCGAGCGGTCGGGATTCGTCAAGTCGGCAGCGGTAATTGCATTGCCGAAAGTCTCTTTGTGGGTGATACGCTTTGGTGAAACAGTGAGATCGGCAACGATAGGGGTGGAGTGGGCGGTGGCCACAGGGTTGATACTACTTGCCGTTGCTTCGTCGTAACCATATTTTTCTTCTTCAACCACGACAACTTTGTCTTTCTTTGACTGTGCGAACAGTTGTCCGATGGTCAGCATCAAGATGGTTGCAAATAATAAAAATTTTTTGTCCATGTTTTGGGTATTAGTAGGGTGAATAAAAAAATCCGCGAGCTTCTGTCGGTACCCGAGGATCTGGACTTCCCACTATCCCAAACAAGAAAGCTCACGGTTTGCGCGAGCGTTTCTGCTTTCTTTGAGATAGTTGTACGTTTGAAAATGTCCAGTTTTCGGGTACGTCTAAAAAAACATTAACGCTTTATTATATATCTATTTTAAAGGTATATCTTTGAGGTTCAGTATTGTTTCTGTTGGTTAATAAATATGTTGTCGTTGCAAATATACAACTATTTTTTGATAAACTTAGCTGTTGCGCCATTGGTTCGGAGGATGTATATTCCGTTGGGCAGATTGCTGATGTCGAGTATGGTACGGTCTTCTGTGGCGGTGGCGCTGATTAATGGGCGTCCCATAATATCAAGGATATCAACGTTGCCATTGGCGTTTTCAATGCAGATTGAATTATTGGCTGGGTTGGGGTATATCTGGATAGAAGCCGTTTCCGATGGCTGTGTGATTGGTACGTATGGGTCGTGCTCATAGCACCCGATATCGACACGGCCGTTGCGAAAACGGTTGTTGTTGTCGAGGTCTACGGTATATGAACCGGAGCGTATAGTGTCGCCGGCATCTACAAGAGGGGAACGGCTACTGAGATGCCAGTCACCCAGTTCAGAGGAAGGCCCTATCGTTGTGTCTGGATTCATGAATAGAGGTCCTTTGTCGTCGGGAGGCCTGTTCCAATAGCTGATGCCAAAATTGCTGTTGCTGTCTTTTTCGCCAAAGCCTTGTACGGCACAGAACTTGATATTGCTGATATTGTTTGAAGTCAGTGAACTGTCGTTACGCCAGAAAACGCAGTTGCGTATACTCTCGGCATTGTCGTTGATGACGCCGACACCGGTATTGCAAACTATGTCGCATCCGTACATGGTGCCGTTAAGTGACTGTATTCCGAAGCCGTCATTGTGAGCAATAAGGCTGTTGCGGATATTGCTTCCATTGAGTGTAACACCTCCACCGTAGTTGCTGTTGATAACACAGTTGTATATTATATTGTTGTTGGCATATAATGCAGCGCCTGTTGTAGTCGTAACGGTGTTGTTCTGAATTGTGCAACGCTCGAAGCGAACGCCGTTGTTGATTTTTGCACCGGCACCGGTTGCAGCGAGACCATCAGCGAATGTCATATCATAGATAAATGCATTCTGTAGTCCTCCAAGTGCTTCGAAAGCAATGTGTTTGTTGCGGCCGCTCATAATGCTTTGAGGTTTTGGGGTCTGGCGTTCGCCAATGCTTTGTTCTCCTCCGGAGAAGCCTCCAAGTATTTTTACACCTGTCGGCATTGTAAATGCCGCGGATGCATTGGTGTCGCCATAATACACGCCGCTCTTAACCCAAATCTCGCCGCTTTTGTATAGACCTCGGATAGCCATCGCAGAATGCAGGTTGGGTGTTGCGCTGTTCCAAGAACTGCCATCGCCGGTGCCATCGGCAGCAACATAAACGGTGTCGTGAATCGGACCGATATTGGAAGGAACGATATTGAATACAGCCGCCTGTCCGTTTGAGTAGCCGTTGACGCTTGAAAGGGAGTAATACCCGTCTCCGTATCCGCCCCAGCCAAAATTGAAATGGTATTTATTGCTGTTGTTATATCCGTCACAGACAAATGCATGACCTCCATCGCTATTTCGACCGCTGTAGTATACTGGTCTTCCGAGGTCGAGGTCGTGGCGGAGGAGTGAGTCCCATTCGGCAGTGTTGGGTGATTTTGCCTTGTAATAAGCCTCGGTGTATCCAAAATGATATAGTGCGACAGGAACATCCTCGCTATGGGCACCGCTTCCGTCGGTGTTGTTCGGGCATTCGTAGTTCATACGAACAGAGACCCCGCAATGGTAACAAAGCAGTGAGACGGCATGTTGATATGATGCATTTGAGTATGGTGTCACAGAATTTGGCATTAGGCTATAGTCGTAGTATGCAGAATCAAATGCTGCAGACAAGTAGCCGAAGTATGAATGGGTATAGCCTTTCCTTGAAAAACCGGTGTTTGGGTATTGGTGGTAACGTATAATCTGTGCCATTGCTGTAGCTACGCATCCTGTTACACTATGGCCATGATCGCCGTTACTATATACAGGGCAATAGTTGTTGTATCCTCCACCTTGGTTCCATTGTGTTTGAAGCAGAGCATTGACACCCTTGCCGTCTTTTGATGCATAATAAGAGCGGTCGGCATTAAGAAGAGCGTCCCATTCTTCGCTGCATTTTGCAGTATGTTTGGATAATTCTGCAGGCGTTGAAGTGAGTGCGTCTACGGCAACAATATCGTCGCTAAAACCATTAAGCCACCACCGAAGATTGTTAGGAAGCGCAATGCTGTCAAAGGCTCCGTTGAAAGAATATCCTATGATGGCTTCATGCGACCTGTCGTTACCGGTAATGATAAATCCGTCGTTGCCTATATTGAACACATACATTGTCGGTGTCCCGTCTGAAGACGAGAGCGTGCAATAGTATGTCAAACCGGTCTGGCTATGATTGGGCTCATTGAAATATATATACTGTTTTGCTGCATACTCGGCCGAATTACGGTTTACGGGTTGTGCGCATACAGAAGAGAAAGCTGTCAGTATTAGCAGATTTGTAAGGATTTTTTTCATATTTTTTTGGTTGTTGTTAGCAGGTGGCAATGAATTGGCGCACATGGTCAAAGACTATGTTGGCTCGTATGTCGAAAGCTTCACGTGTGGCGTAGGCGATATGTGGAACGGCCACACAGTTAGGGACATTAAGCAAGGGATGTTTTTTGTCCAGAGGTGGTTCTTTCTCATATACATCAATGCCGGCTCCGGCAATACGGCCTTCCTTTAGAGCTGATGCCAATGCGTCGATGTCGACAACATTTCCACGTGCGGTATTGATAAGTATTGCTGTTGGCTTCATCAGTGATAGTTCATGCTTGCCGACGAGGTGGTGGGTCTCTGCTGTCATAGGAACATGAAGTGACACGATGTCGCTGTTTTGCATTAAGGTGTCCAGGTCGCAGTAGCTTGCTCCCATATCTGACACTTCTTTTCTCTGTGTGCGGCTATAAGCAATAATGTTGCATCCAAAAGCATTAAGCAGTCTTATGGTGGCTGTCCCTATGGCACCGGTTCCGACAATGCCTACGGTTTTTCCTCTTAGCTCTCGTCCAAGGAAGTTTCCTCTACTCTCTCCATTGCGGATGGAACTGTCAAATACAGTTATTTTGCGCATAACATCAAGCATGAGTCCTACAGCAAGCTCGCTGACAGCTGTTGTGGAGTAGCCTGCTGCATTCTGCACGGTAATGCCTTTTTCTTCGCAATATGAGAGGTCTATATGGTCGAGACCGGTAAAAGCGACGGAGAGCATTTTTAGGTTATGGCATGCAGAAAGTACATTGGAAGTGAGTTTGATATTGGATATCACTGCAATGTCGCAATCTTTCATTCTTTCTATAAGAGTGGTTTCGGACTCGTCTCGGTTCAAATAGAAACTGAATTCGTGACCGTTTGCTGCAAATTCTGATTGTAGTTGTTTGAATTGCTGCTCGCTGATGCCTAATGGCTCGACGCATGTTATTTTCATTTTTTTTGTTTTTTGTAAACCTTATTATAAAAAAAACGGCAAAATATGAAAAATATTTTACCGTTTCTTTTTTACTGAAAAGCCGAAGCCGCCAAGTTTTTCGCCTAGTCCATAGTATTTCCCGTGCGAGTAGGTGAGGGGAGATGCGTGGTTGAACTGGAATGCCCCTGTTGTTTTGTCTATTAGTTTTTCTTCGGCATCGATTGCCACCACATTGGCCATGAACATGTCGTGGCTGCCAAGTTCGCGAATATCAAATACCCTGCATTCTATGTTTAGCGGCGATTCGGCTATCAGGGGAGCTTTTACTATTTGTGCTTGCTGTGGAGTAAGATGCATCTCTTTGAATTTGTTGTATTCGCGTCCGCTTCTAACACCGCACCAGTCTGTCGCTCGCACCAGTTCTTCGGTTGTAAGATTGATTACAAACTCACCACTGTTTTTTATGATATTGTGTGAATGTCTCTCTTTTCGTACAGAGATGTAGCACATCGGTGGGTCGCTACATATTGTACCCGTCCAGGCTATAGTGATGATGTTGTAGTTCTCGGGTGTGTCGCCACATGAAACCATTACCGCTGGTAGCGGATATATCATGTTCCCGGGTTTGAAAGAGATCTTGCTCACCTGTAGTGTGGAATTAGACTATTCTTTGATTTTTCTCTCCAACTCGTCGACCCAGTAGTGGAATTGTTTATCTGTTTCGTTGAGGTTTGCAACTGTTTTGCATGCATGTAATACCGTAGCGTGGTCTTTGTTGCCGCACTGTAGACCTATTATTGCCAGTGACGATTTTGTCATCTTCTTGGCGAAATACATGGTGAGTTGTCTGGCTTGGACAATTTCGCGCTTACGTGTTGTGGACTGGATGCTTTCGATGGGCAATTTGAAGTAGTCGCACACAATCTTCTGAATGTAGTCGATTGTTATTTCTCTCGATGTACTCTTTACAAACTTGTCAATCATCTGTTTTGCAAGGTCGATTGTAATCTGTTTGTGGTTGAGTGACGACTGGGCGATGAGGGATACAAGGGCTCCTTCCAGTTCTCTTACGTTGGTGTTGATATTGTATGCTATGTACTCTATGACGTCCTCCGGCATCTCGATACCGTCGTTTGCGAGTTTTTGCTTTAGTATGGCAATGCGTGTTTCGGCATCAGGCGTTCCCAAGTCTGCAGAGAGACCCCATTTGAGACGTGAAAGCAAGCGTGGCTCGAGGCTGCCAAGATTTGCAGGGGCTTTGTCGCTGGTTATAATTATTTGACTGGTTCGTTGATGCAGGTAGTTGAAGATGTGGAAGAATGCCTCTTGGGTATGCGTTCCTTTGGATGCCCAGAACTGAATATCGTCGAGGATGAGGAAATCTATTAGTTCGTAGAAATGAACAAAATCGTTGGTGTTTTTGTTTCGGACAGCATCGACGTATTGTTGGAGGAACTGCTCAGAGGTGACATAAAGAACCGTTTTATCGGGGTGCAGCTCTTTGGTTTTGATGCCAATAGCATGAGCAAGGTGGGTTTTTCCCAATCCGACTCCGCCGTGTAACAAAAGAGGGTTAAATGAGGTGCGTCCTGGATTTTCGGCTACAGCAAAACCTGCGGCACGTGCCAAACGATTGCAATTGCCCTCGACAAAGTTTTCGAGTGTGTAGTTGCCATTGAGCTGCGAGTTGATCTTTAGTTTTTGAAGTCCTGGATATATGAAAGGATTGGGTATCTCGCGGTTGTTGTCGTCAGTGTTGATTACCAAAGGTATATCCTTTGCACGGTTCATGGTAGCCTGGCGACCTGTCGATGGTATATTTGTCGTGATGGGGGTATCGGCGATGCTGGTGTCCATAAGTATGCTGTATTTTAACATACCGTTAGGCCCAAGTTGAAGACGAATGGTTCGTTTCAGCAGGTCGATAAAGTGCTCTTCGAGCCATTCGTAAAAGAACTGGCTTGGGACTCTGATTGTTAGTATGTTGTTCTCTAACTGAATTGGTACTATAGGAACGAACCATGTCTTGAACACTTGATCATTCTCCGGCCCGAGGTTCTCTTTTATTATCTTTAAACAGTTTGCCCAAACGGTTTCGTAGTTTTGCATTTTGATATCTATGTTGTTTCAGTATAACTTATCTTTTTTTGTCAGGAAAAACCATTCCTTTTTCCGTTTTGCAAATTTCAAACATTTTTTTTTGATAGATTTTTGAAAAAAAATTTGCTTGTTTCATTTAATTTTATTAAACCGAAAATTGCTCTTTAAACAGCAAGAATGTATTGTTTGCAAAATTTCTTATTTCACAATATTTTATTATTTCCTTACCTATTTTCCGGGCCTATTAATATACATTTTTTTAATGAATCAAAAAATTTTTTCAAAAAAAATGAGTCTTTTTTTTGCACTTTTTTTGTTGAAATAATAACTGGGTGTATAACAGTTTTGTAATGTTTTTGGCGTCTATAAGTAGATGTATATTAGTATGTTATTGTAATTGATTGATTGTAAGAATATGCATTTTCCGGCAATGGTTTTACTTGTCGGATTTTCATATTATTTCGTTTTTTTTAAGGTCAAAGAATGAACTGATAGGGTTAAAAAAGTTATATTTTTTTTGTCCTGAAAAATTTTTTTTTCATTCATAGATAGACATCGAAAAATGTTTTTGAAAAAAAGATGAACGATGATTATCTTATGTGATCTGTTTGTTTAAAAAATGTGTAAAATAATTAATGATATATTTCAATATTATATAAAAAAGCCGTACCTTTGTAAAACTAATTTGTAAGCAAATAGTATTTTAAATAATTGTATATTAAAATTTTAAAACACAAAAAAGCATGAAAACAGCTTATAATTTCAATGCAGGTCCCTGTGTCCTGCCCAAAGAGGCCATCGAGTCCACCATCGCCGCTATCCGTGACTTTGACAACACTGGTATCGGTTTGCTCGAGATTTCTCACCGTACCCCCGGTTGGGAGCGTACAATGGAAGAAACCCGCCAGCTGTGGCGCGATTTGCTGAATATTCCCGCTGAATACGAGATTCTCTTCCTCGGTGGCGGTGCCAGCACCGG
>JAGCUU010000040.1 GCA_017962665.1 Bacteroidales bacterium
CCTTTTCAATGTCCTTGCGCCAACACCGGCCCCCTCACTTCTCAACACCCCTCTTTTCCGGCAAAAGCGAGTGCAAAAATACAACCATTTTCATTTCTACCAAAATTTTTTTTCGCTTTTTTCTATATCACCACGTCAAATCACTGTACACCACTTATTTATATATCAAAATATTTTTCAAAAATTCTTTTTCACCCCGCATACAGGTCCGAAAACAACATGCGTCATGGCTCGAAAAACACAAAAAAAACGATACAATCAAAAAAAAGAGCAAAAAACGTTTTACAAAACTACAAAACAATATCTTATATATAAAATCAAGCATAATTTACCGAAAGTTATCAACAACTTTGCTGACCCCGGCAACACTGCAAAAAAATGCGAAATGGCAAAAACAGGCAAAAGAATATCTTGCACCTTATTGCTTTATGCAATAATTATGGTTTACGAATTAATGCGGATGCTCAATTCTATAATATTATATAAATATTATATATTATTCCATTATATTTGGGAAAACAAGAGACTGTGGCCTCCTTTGATATTCGGCATAACTATAAGGCAGACCGGATTCAGCATCGACAAAATGCTCAGTCTCAGAGACCTTGTAAAAGACTGACATGTCTATAGTTGGGAAAAAGACATCCGCCTCGAAATCGCGCCACACCCATGTAACATAAAGGCTGCGAGCAAAAGGGAGAAACTGGCTATAGACATTGGCACCGCCCATAACGAATGACACCTCCTCATCTTTGACCATCTCCAATACCTGGGCAACAGAGTAGGCAACCTCGGCACCATCGTCTGAAAAACAGGCATCATGAGTAAGCACAATATTTCGACGGCGCGGAAGAGGACGTCGAGGAAGAGAGTTCCACGTGTTGCGACCCATAATAACAGCATGGCCAGAGGTTAATGCCTTAAACCGCTTCAAATCTTCAGAGATATGCCAGATAAGATCGTTGTCTCTGCCTATGGCATTGTTTTGAGCTATTGCAACAATAATTGACAGATTCGGTATAGGTGATTGATTTGTCATAATTCTTTAGTAAAGGTTATAGTTTAAAGGTTAAAGACATCTTACATCATTATTTATTACTAAAAACCCGCATGGAGCGTTCAAAAATACCGTTAAGGAAAGCGAGGGCAAGTCCGTAATTGGAGACTGGCACGCCTGCCTCTATGGCCGGAGCCAAGCGTGACGCCAACTGCTTAGGTGTCACCACGCATCCTCCACACTGAATCACGATAGAGTAGTCGGACAACGGCCGTTCAATAGCGGAGAGACCGGCAACGACATCAAAGGATAGCTTTTTGCCGGTATATGCCGAAATAAGTTTCGGCAGTTTCACCCGACCTATATCCTCGCACGTCACATTGTGTGTACATGACTCAAGGAGCAGCACTCGGTCACCATCATGAAGTTTTTCGATAGCAGGGGTGCCTTTCACGTAGTCGGAAAATAGTCCTTTGGCACGGGCAAGAACCACGCTGAAAGATGTCAAAGGTATCTCGTCAGGCACAATTTTTGAAACCATGCCATACACCTGACTGTCAGTAATCACAAGACGTGGTGCCTCAGGCATACCTTCAAGAGTCTGGGACAGCTCCGTCTCCTTGCAAACAATGGCAACAGCGTTATTGTCAAGAATATCACGAAGCACCTGTACCTGTGGCAGGATCATACGTCCCTCGGGGGCTGATGAGTCGATAGGTGTCACCATGACCACCCTGTCTCCGTCACCAATAACGTCGCCAAGCAGGGAGACGGTACGGTATGCCGACTCGGGCAATGCCTGCAGGATAATGGAAAGCAGCGCGTCGCGACTGGACTGGTCATTCACCGAGAGGACAAAAGGAACCTTGCCCGACTCCTGCTCCAAGGAATGCAGGAACTCATCAGTTGGCGGAAAAATATCCGCCCGAGAACAGACAATGACAAAAGGAATATTACCCTTGCGACACGATTCGAGTAGCATCCTTTCAGCCTCCTCGAACCGGTTTTCGGAAACCAAAACGATTGCCAGATCCACCTGTCGCAGCTCTGCAAGAGACCTCTCCACACGCAAGGAGCCAAGACCTCCCTCGTCGTCGATTCCAGCAGTATCAATCCATACCACAGGACCCACGCCACCAAGTTCCATGGTTTTACGGACAGGGTCTGTTGTGGCGCCAGGAGTGTCAGAAACTATTGCAATATTCTGGCCAGTCAAGTAATTAACCAGGGAGCTTTTGCCATAGTTGCGACGGCCAAAAATGCCAATACGAGGTTTAAGTTCGTTGCCTTTCATATAGATATCTTGACATAAAAGAAATGCAAAAGTAGTATTTTTTTTTCAGATAACAAAATAAAAACAACGTGGAATGGTTTTTACGACATGGGACAGATAAAAATAAGAAAAAGTGTAGCGGATGACATCAACACTCTGATGGAGATGTTTGAGAATTCACGCCACATAATGCGACAGAGCGGAAACAGCAGGCAATGGGTTGGAGGCTATCCGTCCATCTCCCTTGTTGAGAAAGATATTCAACGTGGCATCAGCCATATCATTATGGAAGATGGCGTGCCTATAGGGACTTTCGTTTTCATAATAGGACGTGATCCCACATACGAGGAGATCGAAGGAGGGGTTTGGTACGACGACATGCAACCATACGGGACAATACATCGTATAGCAAAAACAAGCGCTGCACACGGCATTTTCGAAGCATGCATTGAATGGTGCAAATGTCAGGCCACCTCCCTACGCATCAACACCCACGAAGACAACAGCATAATGATGAAACTTATCGAACAGCAAGGTTTCTGTTATCGTGGAATCATATACGTAAACGACGGTACCCCCAGGAAAGCCTATCAAATGACACCTACAGGAACACTCTGCGAACCATTGCGGCAATACACAGAACAAAACATACTCCCCAAATACGATCAATTCGACAGTGCACACCGCCGCGACCATGCCGAGACGGTAATAGAAAAAAGCTTGGAGTTGGCGAAAAACAATAACGCCGACATCAACATGGCTTACACCGTTGCCGCATACCATGACATAGGTCTATGCGAAGGCAGGGAGCGCCACCATATTGTTTCAGGACAGATGATGATGGAGGATACCACACTTAACCGATGGTTCAGTCCCTCACAACTACAGCTGATGCGTGACGCCATTGAAGACCACCGCGCGTCAAGTGGAAACGCACCTCGCAGCATATACGGCATGATTGTTGCCGAAGCCGACAGAGACATAGAACCACTGAAAATCATACGCCGCACAATACAATATGGACTGAGCAACTATCCCGAATTAGACAAAGAGGATCAGTGGCGCCGAGCATTGGAACACCTGCACGAGAAATACGCCGAAGGCGGGTATTTGAGGCTATGGCTTCCTCAGGGAAAAAATGCCGAGAACCTGGAAAAGCTGAGGGAGATAATCAGGAACAAGACCGAACTCAGAAAAATATTCGACAGGATTCACCACGAGGAAATGACAAAAATTGAAATGCAAAAAAGAGGAAATAGCCTATCATAACCATAAAAAAAAGCGATAACAAGAAGAGAGAAAAAGTTTCGCAAAACTAAAACATAAAACTGATAGACAAAACATTGAACAAGTTTGTTTGTTTTTTTTATCAAAAACCGACACGCATTGAGAAAAAAGTTGTACTTTTGCACCCGCTTTTGCAAGAAATAGGTCTGTTAGCTCAGTTGGTTCAGAGCGCTTCCTTCACACGGAAGAGGTCTACAGTTCGAATCTGTAACAGACCACACCAAGCCACCCAAAAGGTGGCTTTTTTATTTTATAATAATTTGCGATGTTACCTTTTTTTTACCTATATTTGCATTATTGGAACAATATAGTCCCTCTTGACTAAACCACTCTGCACTGAAAGTGCAGGGTTTTAACCACTTTTTAGATAATAAAAAATTCAAACAAGTAAAAAAAGCAAAAAACAAGATTCATTTTCGTTGTTTAGACCGTAATTTCGGCTAATCTTTTTCGCCAAAAACTGTAAAAAAAGAAATATCCAAGCCTATATTGCGTCAAACACTTCTCTATTTAACCAATTATTGTACAAACAATTAATATAAGCACCGGAGCATAAAGGCAAATTATCAAAAAACTTTTTTTTTGCCAATTCAAAAATACTTTGTACTTTTGCACTCGCTTTCGACAAAAAAATGATCTGCTAGCTCAGTTGGTTTAGAGCGCTTGCTTGACAGGCAAGAGGTCACAAGTTCAAATCTTGTGCAGATCACACAGACCGCCTCACAAAGGCGGTTTTTTTGTTTTGAAACTACCGATGCCGAGAATATCCGTTGACGAAAATAGCGCTGAACGGACGTGCCGGACATAGGTATTCGCAGGCACCGCAGCCTATACAACGGTCGGGAAGAACTGTGGGAACAAGCAGCGCCGACTCCGAATCACCATCTTTTGGAACCATCAAGATAGCCTCTGATGGACAATGTCTGGCACAATTGCCGCACATCACTCCGTCGCGCCAAGCCACACAGTTATCATTTACTATTACAGCATAGCCGATATGGGTATCGCTTTTCTGACCAGGTGTCACTGGACGTATTGCACCGGTGGGGCACACATGACTGCAACGCGTGCATTCTGGACGGCAGTAGCCACGCTCAAACGACATCTCGGGTTGCATAAGTGTCCGGAGGTCTTCCGAAGGATGCAGCACATGGTTAGGACATTCCGCAACGCAGAGCTGACATGCAGTGCAGTGTTTACTGAAATTATCAAGACTTACAGAACCTGCAGGTTTCAGAGGAACCTCCCTGACAGGTATCTGTTTCTGCTCCACAACGGCAAGGCCACCGTCAACTCTCTTGCCTTGTGCCTTAAGCGTGGCAGCGCCGGCGACCATTGCCGAAGAAACGATAAAATTACGACGGCTTTCATCAACAGATTCAGACGACGAATTCCCATGAGAAGCAACAACAACAGCGGAAGGATTCAAGCGAAAGCGTGTTCCAGAGAAATGTATGGCATCAAAACCGCACTCTGAAAGGCAATCCATGCATGCCACACAGCGAGAATAGTCGATGCGGTGATTTTCAATATCGATACATGAAGACTTGCAGCCATGTTCACATTTGTGGCAATTCTTGCATTTCGACTCATCAATGACAGGGCGAAACAGCGAAAATCGCGAAAACAGGCCCAACACCGTTCCGACAGGACATACGGTATTGCACCATGTACGTCCTCGACGAATGGAAAGAGAAGCCACAAGTACAAGAGTGGCTATGGCAACAACAAGAGAGACGCTACTCTTAACCCAAACATCTACGTGATAAAAGCTATAACTGTCATTGTGTTCCGCAATAGAGGCAAAAAGATTATTAATCCAAAAATAAAGTGGCTGCAGCAGATTAGAAGCTATACGACCATAGGCGCTATACGGAGCAATCAGTATCGCGACAGAATTCAGACCGATAATCATCAATACAACAAACAGTGCCAAAAAAAAGTAACGCAACCATGCTCTTTCACGAATATAATGAAACCGATTTTTTTTCACCTTGCGTGCCACAAAATTGAATCCGTCCTGCATCACTCCAAGAGGGCATATCACAGAGCAATATACACGTCCGAAGAGAAGTGTCAGCAGCAACAGCACCGCCACTATGACAAAACTCGAAGCCAATACAGCAGGGAGAAACTGGATTTTTGCCATCCAACCGAACCAATGGTAAAGTACTCCGGAAAAATCAAGGAATAATGCTGTTATTCCCAAAAAGAAAACAAGAGCCAGAATAGTGCGGATTTTACGTAGCATAATAGGTAAAGGTTATAGTTTATTGTTTAAAGATTTTTTACAACTCACAATCAAAATAATAATCCCTCGCATCGTTAATGCTTGTTTTTGAATCGTTCCTTAATTATTTTGCAAAATTACACAAAAACAAACAAAAATATTAATTTTGCAACGTCAAATAAACGCACAAAACACAATAATAGATTAGCGTTTAATATCTTAAAGACACTTTATTATTATTAAAACAACTAATATTAGTATAAAATAACAAGTAAAAAATGGCATTCATAAGCACAAAAAACATCAAGGGTGACATATTCGGCGGAATCACTGCCGGCATTGTAGCCCTTCCTCTTGCTTTGGCATTCGGCATTCAGGCATTTGGCGGTGTCGATTCGCCCGAAGCGTCGTCCATGGGAGCATACGCCGGACTGGTTGGAGCGACCCTGTTGGGCTTTTTTGCCGCACTTTTTGGTGGCACACACTCACAGATCAGCGGTCCTACGGGACCCATGACAGTCATCACTGCCACCCTTGTGGCAGGAGCTTGGTCGTCGACCATGGCGCTCAGTGGAGCCACTGCCGAGTTAGCCATTTCCTCCGTCTTGGTCAGCATGGCATTGGCAGCCATTTTCTGCGGATTGTTCCAGATTCTTTTCGGAATCATAAAGATTGGTAAATATGTTCGATATATCCCCTACCCTGTCCTTTCGGGATTCATGAGCGGTATCGGTGTAATCATCATACTTCAGCAAATATACCCACTGATAGGGCAAAGTGGAAGCGGTTCGATGATAGACCTACTTGTCGGCATACCCAATGCCTTAGGTTCCATGTCACTCACAGCCCTGTTGCTTGGCATTGGCACCGTAGCCATCATCTACCTTCTTCCTCTGCTCACCAAGAAAGTGCCATCCACGTTAGTGGCATTGATAGTGATGACCGTTGTGTCGCTTTTCACAGCAGAGGTGCCCACCATTGGCGAGATTCCCTCAGGACTTCCCATGCCGTTTTTTGCCAACAGCAAGGTGACATTGGCCGGACTTGACTGGGGAACAATATTGATGGCTGCCATTATTCCCGGCCTCACACTTGCCGGTCTGGGCTCCATTGACACACTGCTGACCTCTGTTGTAGCCGACAATATCACAAAAACCAAGCACAACAGCAACCGCGAGCTTATAGGGCAAGGCATAGGCAACGCCATTGCCGGTCTTTTCTGCGGACTACCAGGTGCAGGTGCCACCATGCGTACCGTAGTCAATGTAAAGAGCGGTGGACGCACCCAGCTCAGCGGCATGTTCCACGCACTGCTTTTGCTAGCCATCATGCTTGGCCTTGGCAGTTTAGTGAAATATGTACCTCTCTCAGTCCTTGCAGGAATCCTTATCACCGTAGGCTGGGGAATTATTGATTTCAAAGGCTTTAAAGACCTTGTAAAGATACCGCGCGCCGACGCTGTAGTTCTTATCGTTGTCTTCCTCGTCACCGTTTTTGTCGACCTCCTCACAGCCGTTGGTATCGGAATGGTTATCGCCTGTGTACTCTTCATGAAACGTGCAAGCGACCTTGTCGAGGGTGGTTACAGTTCATCAGCGATGACCGACAGCGACCTACATCGCGGGTTGCCCGCACCGCCACAGGCCAACTTCGACAAAAACATCCCTTGGCATGACGAGGGCGGCATTACCGACGAGATGCTGAAGCACATCTACATCCAACGTCTCAACGGTCCCATCTTCTTTGGCTCGATTACAAAGTTCAAGGAGGTCATGACCGATGTTCCCGACGATGCCAAAATTGTGATTCTCCGTATGAAACTGGTTAGCTTCATGGACCAAAGCGGACTTTATGCCATGGAGGAGACCATCAAAGACCTCCAAAATCGCGGAATGACAGTCCTCATGACCATCATCCAACCCCAACCAATGTACATGCTGACCAAAATGAAGGTCATCCCTGAAGTGGTTCCAGACGAACACACTTTCAAGACATTCGAAGAATGCACCGAATATTTGAAAAAGATTCTTTAGAATCTCATTCCATAAGATTGTGGATCATAGCATAGACTGCAAGACCGGCAACAGACTTGATGCCGGTCTTGTGTGTTATGTTCTTACGATGGGAGTTTACAGTGTGGATTGAAATATTCAGTTTGTCGGCAATAGCTTTGCTACTCAACCCTCTGGCAACAAGAACCAGCACATCTGTCTCTCGTTCGCTAAGTTCATAGTTATCCGTCGATTCAGGTTCTTCATTGACGCAGGATATGGTATTGACCGCGTTTTTCAGCATAGTCATCATAGCACCGCGACTGGCACGGATATCCAGTTTGAAACGGAAGTTTTCAAGCAACGAGGACTCCACATACTGATACAACAATGCCACCACAGGCATAGATGGACGCAGTCGGGCTATTGTCGCCATTTGCTGACGAGGAGTGGAAGAGAGCAGTGTCGGATTGACAAGCAGAATATCGGGACGCATGACCGGCAACCGTTCCTCGAGCAAGGAAGTGTCGTGCATAGGAGCCAGAATATTAAAACCGCCGTCTTGCTCCAGCAGAGAGCGTAAGCCCTCACAGACAATGTCGGACGGTTCAACAATCAAGATTGATATAAGCGACCTCATTTCATACTCCTTTCCAACCACTTGACATAAGGAATAAGAATCTTTTCCTCGATAAGCGCATGTTTCTTAATATCGGTAGACAGTTGGAGTATGTCGAAAACAAGTTCCATAGTCTCCTCTGACATGACATTGCCCGGAAGGTACTTATACACGATTTGTGTCAGGTCGTCAAGTTTGTCAACCAATGCGGCATGAGATTTCCCTGAGTTGGACTTCGATGTTCCGCGAGGCCGTTTGCCCTGTTGGAGAGAGAGCAGATGCGGGAACTCGTTTTTCTCTTCTGAAAGGAAATGCTCGGTTATTTCATTTCTGAAATCGATGAAGAATTTTTTGAAAATATCGCCGCAACGCCCCCCGATGCAATCGGTTATATGGTTGACATGGGTTCCTATATGGGGGAGTCGTTCCTCGGTATAGTAGCGGTGCGATGCCGTAAGATATGGCACAAGCGGGCTCATGTCGACAGAAGCCAAATCTTCTATTTGCGGCAGATAGTCATCGAAGGTGTATAGATTACATATTAAGAGAATGAAATCGACCGGAACATTGGCGGTAGCACATACCTCACGCACCGACTTCTCGCCAAATCCAAGAGGGATGTCGAAGCGTGGCAAAAGGAGGATAATGTTGTAGTTGGCGGCTATGAGGTCGGCCAATTTCATACGTGAAGAGAACATAAGCCTTGTCGTTTATTGTGATATATAAATACGTTTCACGCGGGGCGATACCGAGGTAAGGATTTCATAGGGAATAGTACCTGCTGCACTTGCCATGCGACAGAGTGACTCCGGAGAGCCGAAAATGACTACATCGTCACCTTCGGAACATTCAATGTCGGTGACATCGACAAAACACATATCCATGCAGATGCTGCCTACAATCATAGCATCATGGCCTGCAATCGACATGACTCCGTTGCCATTGCCAAGCTGACGTGACAAGCCATCGGCATAGCCTATTGGAATAATTGCAATACGCGAATCGCGTTCTGCACGCCAACGACGGTTGTAGCCCACAGTGTCACCTTCGGGTATGTCTTTGATTTGTGAAATCCGAGTCTTCAGGGTGCTTACCGGCATGAGTTTTTTCTGGATTTCCTCCTCTGGAGCAATGCCATACAGGCCTATGCCGAGTCGCACCATGTCAAACTGAGCCTCCGGGAAACGAGTAATACCCGACGAATTAAGAATATGACATAAAATATCGTCGCGACCCAACAGACTCTTCAGGCGTGAAGAGCCTTTACTAAAATCATCTATCTGGCCACGTGTAAATTCGTCCATGGCAGGATCCTCGCTGCAAGCCAGGTGTGAAAAAACAGATTTAACACAGAGTTGCGGGGCACAATCATGCAGTTGCGAGACCAAATCGTCCATGTCAGAAGAGCGGAATCCAAGGCGATGCATACCGGTATCCAATTCTATATGTATCGGCACAGACTGTTTCTGTTTTGCCACCAGTCTGACAGCGTCAGAGAAGAGTTTAAGAATACGGAAGCTGTAGATGTCTGGTTCCAGACCATAACGGATAATATTGTCGAAACTCTCCTCTTCAGGATTCATCACCATGATAGGGAGCTTTATCCCGTTGCGACGCAGGTCGACACCTTCGTCGGCATAAGCGACAGTAAGATAGTCAACATGATTGAACTGAAGGGTATTGGCTATCTCTACCTTGCCTGCTCCATACGAAGAAGCTTTGACCATGGCCATGAGGCGTGTAGACGGCTTGATACGTGAACGATAGAAGTTCACGTTGTGCACCAGTGCATCAAGGTCGACCTCCATGACCGTCTCGTGACGTTTGCGTTGCAGTACCTTGGCTATGTTTTCGAATGAGAACATGCGTGCACCCTTCAAAAGAATCGTCTCGTTGTCGAAATCAGAAAAAGGATGGCTCAGCAGGAAATCCCTAGTGGTTAGATAGAAGAAAGTGGTTATATCCTTGAAAAGCTCCTTGTTGCGTGAGAGAGCATCGCCTATACCCACCAGTTTGGTAATACCGCGACGGACTATCAGCGAGGCCACCTGGGAGTATAGTTCCTGTTCCGGAAGACCCGTCTGGACAAAGTCGCTCAAGATAAGAGTCTTGTTGAAATGCTGTTGTTCATGCTGCACGAAATCCAATGCGATAGAGAGAGAATTGAGGTCAAGGCTATAGCTGTCGTTTATAAGCAGACAGTTGTTGATACCCTCATCCATTTCAAGACGCATAGCCACGGGTAGCAGCTGATGGCAACGGGATGCTACGACTTCACTGTCATAACCAAGGAACAGCATGAGTGTGATGCAGTGCATGGCGTTTTCGACCGAGGCACGATCCACGAACGGTATTTCCACAGAAAAAGAGCCTTCGGACAATGGACAGAGATTTGAGCCATTAAGTTTGACAGACAACGTGGTGCTATGAGTATTCACGTGTGTTTCCAACAGTTGCACCGGATTTTCAGACGAGGTACCCCATGTGAAGCGGTTGAGTTTCTTGAGACCGTCTATACTTGAGATGGAAGAATGGATATCTTTGTGGTCGAGGCAATAGATAAGTACTTCGCAATGAGTGAAGAGCTGAAGTTTCTCAGCTATTTTCTGGCTTCTTGTAAGGAAATTCTCGTCATGAGCCTGGCCAATATTGGTAAAGATACCTATAGAAGGTTGTATGACATTGCGCAAGGCATCCATTTCGCCTGTCTCCGATATGCCTGCCTCAAATACGGCGAAGTCATGTTCGGCGGAGAGCTGCCATACAGACAGAGGTACGCCTATTTGCGAGTTGTAGCTCTTTGGGTTTGCCACGACATGGTGATCGGGTGACAGGAGTTGCACTATCCAGTCCTTGACAATAGTCTTGCCATTGCTCCCAGTGACACCCACTACAGGAAGATTGAATTGTGAGCGGCGGTAGGCGGCAAGGTGCTGTAGTGAAGCCACCACATCGGAGACGAACCAAAAATTGGCATCTTGCAGAGCGAGCAGTTTTGCTCGAAGACTCTCGTCAACCATGGAGCTGACAACAAAATTGCGAACGCCCTTAGCATACAATTCAGGTATATAGCGGGCTCCGTTGTTACGTTTCGTAGGTATGGCGAAGAAGAACGTGCACTGCGGGTCTGACAACTGACGGCTGTCGGTAAGCAAGCGCAGGCATTCAGCCTCCGCGGCTACGATACGGGTATCGGAGGATTTGATGATAGCGGATATGTCGGAGACAGTCATTTTTTTGTTTTTATTAATCGGAATGCAAACTGACAGTCGAGACATCCTTGTCTGCTGCAGTATTCGTTATAGCGTTGAATCAGTGCCTGAGATTCGGCAGCATTAGAGGGTCGTATGTTTTCATCCTTCCACAGTCTCACAATGCGGTTAGACTCTGGAGGAAGCTGCTGAAGCAGAGAGAAAGCCCTATCTTTGTATTTTTGGTTGTCATGAGCCATGCCATAGTAGCAGAGCAGAGGAACCCAGGCATTAATAAGTATATTGTTAACAAGACTCTTGCCGAAGTTTTTGGGAGAGCATTCGACAGGTTTGTCGAAATTATAATGAGTATCCCAATAGTCGGACGCACGGACATCGAAGAGACCATACAGTTCCTTGACGTCGTCAGTCTCCAGCAAGTGGGAGAACAGGTTTGATGAGCGAGTCACAAGATTTGCGAACTGACTTATTCGCAACGTTGGGAAGCTTGGCGGACGTATGCGGAAGAATTTCCACAGATGTCCCGGCATTGGATTGAGTTTGTGAGCTATGCGGACAAGGTCGTATTTTTCTTTCAGCTCCCTCGGAAAATCGTCAGCGAACTCCTGTTCCAACAAGCCCGCCTGTCCGAAATAGAGAGCTTCCACACGTAAAGGGCTGTCTTTAATTTTAGCCGCCAACTTCATTGGGGTTATTTTTGCCAGGAGTTCGAAAGGAAAAGCATTGGTCTTTCCGCCGAAATAGCGGGCAGTGAGGATGTAGCATGTCTCTTCCCAGCTGCCGTGAGTTTCCTTCAGTATACGTTGCACGTCGTCGGTTTTACGCTGCATACGTTCCACTATCATGCGATCCTGGCTTAGATGGAACAGGAAATCTGGAATATCCTTCAATCGGTTGGAGCAAAGGATAGGCTGACGGGATGAAATAAGTTCGTCGTAGTTGTCCCACACATATTCAGGAATAGCGTCGGCAATCTTTAGCGTCGGCATCCGTTTGCCATTCTGCAGTACTATATCCGTGTCATTTACATAGACCACATGGAGGATGACATTGTTATATGCCTCGTCCGACGAGTGGTGATGTGCATTCCAATCGGAAGCCTTGACATGTACCTCCACATTGCCAGCCCAATGTATGCCTCCGATGACGAGACGTGCATCGAAAAAATCGGGACCGGCATCGCGATTCAGTTCACCGGCACGTTCCACAACGATAGGCTGGCCATCAACGGTGGTCAGCGGACCATCGAGAAGGCGGTGTTGCCATACATATTGCAGAAACGCTTCCGTCATAGGGCACCGAAATTTGGTTATTGGTTAACGGTTATTGGTTAATGACAATTATACACTTATAGTCAATAAGATAAAAAGACACAGGACCATTAATGGAATTCCCCTTTACAATATGGGCTAACTAAAAAGGTCTTTCATTTTGTCAAAGAACCCGCGTTCCTGACGAGAAGGATTAGGCTGGAAGTCCGGCAGTTTGTTTATTTGTTCAAGCAGAGCCCGTTCCTCTTTTGTAAGAGACTTCGGGACCCATACATTGATGCTTACCAAAAGGTCACCACGCGAATAGCCGTTAATATCGGGAAGGCCCTTGCCTTTCAGACGTATAACCTTGCCTGAAGGAGTACCTTGCTCGATTTTTACGCGCACCTTGCCACCCAGCGTCGGTATTTCAATAGAGGCACCCAGAGCGGCATCGGCATAGGTGACAAAAGCATTATAGAAGAGGTTGTTCTCCTGACGTTCGAATAACTCGTGAGGAATCTCTTCGACCTGAATAATAAGGTCACCGTTGACACCCCCGTGAGGCGCCGCGTTTCCTTGGCCTCGCATCGAGAGGTTCATTCCGTCACTGACGCCGGCAGGGATATGGATAGTAATGATGTCCTCTGCTTTGACAATACCCTCTCCGTTGCAATCGTGGCACTTGTCTTTAATAATGCGTCCCTGGCCACCACAGTAGGGGCATACCGACTGTGTCTGCATCTGTCCGAAGAGCGAGCGACGCATCTCGGTGACAACACCGGAGCCATGACAGTGCGAGCAAGTCTCATAGCTGTTGTTACGGGCTCCTGTGCCGCCGCAGTTCTTGCATGGCACATATTTGTTGACCTTGATTTTTTTCTCTACTCCCTGATTAATCTCCTCAAGAGTAAGTTTCACCTTGATGCGAAGATTAGAGCCGTGTGACACAGGTCTACCACCTCGAGATCGGGTGTCACCAAAACCGCCAAAGCTAAAACCTCCACCGCCACCAAAAAAGTCGCCGAAGATGCTTCCGAAGGAGGAGAATATGTCATCCATCGACATACCCTGGCCTCCGAAACCGCCAGCGCCGTCAAGACCTGCATGGCCAAACTGGTCGTAGCGAGCCTTTTTGTCGGGGTTGCTAAGCACATCGTATGCTTCGGCAGCCTCCTTGAATTTCTCCTCAGCCTCCTTATCGCCCGGGTTACGGTCGGGGTGATATTTCAAAGCCAACTTACGGTAAGCCTTCTTCAGGTCGTCTGGAGAAACATTCTTGTCGACACCAAGCACCTCATAATAATCTCTTTTTGCCATAATATTAGCGCTCTAAATAATTCAAATTAATTTGCAACAACGACCTGCGCAAAGCGTATTACTTCGTCATTGAGGAAATAGCCTTTTTTCACCACGTCAATCACCGTACCTTTAGCTTCTGGAGTAGGGGCAGGAATTTGTGTTATAGCCTCATGGAAGTTCTCGTCGAATTTTTCGCCCTTAGCCTCCATTGGTTTCAGTCCCTTTTGTTGGAGAGCGTTAAGCATGTTTTTAAGGATAAGCTGCATACCCTCTTTGGCTGTGTCATCGTCTGCCAAATTGGCAAGAGCACGTTCCATATCGTCAATAACAGGCAGCATAAGTTTGATGACATCCTTACCTCCATTGAGAATCAGGTTCGTTTTCTCCAATGCTGTACGTTTACGGTAGTTCTCGTATTCCGAGTAGATACGCATATACTTGTCATTCATTTCGGCAAGTTTCATACCCATCTGCTCAACTTTCTCGTTCAATGCCTCTGCACGCTGTTCTGCACGACGTTTGCGGGCACGACGATTATTGACCTCCTTGTTTTCCGTGGAAGTTTTCTCCTGCTCCACTTTTGGCTCCGACTGCTGAGTTTGGGTCTCTGCAGTTTCATTCTGAGAATCTTTTTCGGGTTCTATATGTTCATTTTTCTCCATATCTAATAAATATATTTATACTTATATTATAAAAGCAAGAAACAAGCCATTGGGCGACGAATGACAATTTGTCATTATGGCAGGACTAATCTCTTGGCAGGTTTAGAAATACAGCCGATGGAGAGTCAGGTCTTATTGTGTCGAGCCACCTGAATCCAGAAAGCCTGCGTTCCCCTTCAGGCAATTTATCCGGAGGATACATCTTCATGTCGGGCGAACCGAAAGTAGAGAATCGTCGTGGGCGTCTATTCTTAAAATATATACGCATGTCGGAACCGACACCGGCATTTATGCCAAGCAATGATCGATGTATTACTTTAGTCGTATCGTCAGCCCGGTATATTGTCTCCTGTTCTTCGTCCAACACATAGTACACCATGTGTGCCGAGCCCAATATATCAGCATATAAAGGTTCGCTTCTAAGACAATGCACCACTGCATTAGCGCCCTTGACTTGATTGTATTTCAGTGAGTCGACCTTTTCAATAGCGAAAACATTGCCTCGTAGGTGTATCAGGTTTACACCTGCAGAGTCAAAAAAGCAATGTATTGTGTCGGACAGACACTGATAATCGTTGTACCAAACCACGGGTTTATGGTAAAGTGACACTGTGGAGTCGGGGGCCGAATAGTACAGCGAGTCACATACAGCCTGTGCATCGTTGCGGAAAAGACGTACGTTGCGATAAGCCTTTGCAGAAGAAAAGTGGCGGTTTTCGTCATTGACAGCCCAAATGGTGTCAGCATGCATGAAAAGGGAGTCCCCCTTGTCGACGAAAACGATGAGAGCCGAATCGGTGACAAACGACGAGCGTGAGTTTTGATCCGTCACCCCAACCTGTCCAGAACAGGTGACATCATTTAGTGTGTCGACAATGACCACATTGCCGAATGCCCTTCCATACTCAGTACGGTCGTTAAAAAATAGAGTATCGGCAGTAAGAATCTTCTCACGGTTGGTGAGACGGGTCGCCTTGAACGAGGAGGCATCGTGTGATTTTGTGTTATAAGTACCGTCTTCACTATATACTGTTGACGAGTCGGACACTATGGATGAAGGAGAAATGAAAACAGCCAAACCCGATGCAGTATTATAGAGCAGTGTATCAGTATAGAGCCAGGAGTTGGAGTCATGCAGCACCACATTGTTGAAAAGGTATATATCGCGACTGTCGGAATGGTAAAAGCCTTTTTCGCTGTCAAGAGTAGCGCTATCGTGCACCGTATGTCCCCAATGGAAGTAAGAGGCCGTAAATGTATTACGGTCGTAAGACAGGATATCTGTTTTCAGCAAGGTCTTGCCATCCTTCAGACGGACAGTGTCGCCCCAAATATCGGCGATACGAGTTGTGCCGTCGTATATAGCCATTGTGCCGAAAATAACCGTAGTGTCAGTAATGTCAATCCTCACATTGCCATAGGCGTTGAAAATGTTGTTCTTTGTATCAAAAGTCGCCGAGTCCGTAACCAGAGTCATACCATCGTGCTTGGCTATGACATTCCTGTAAAGAATCCAAATATCAGAATTATCCGGATCACGCGATCCCATATCTGCCACATATTCGATCACCCGCTGAGCCCGGAGTGTCAAGGGGCAAGGAGATAACAGCAACACAAATAATATGATTCTCAACAATCTTTCAAACATATAACAAGATAGAATGAAGTTGCAAAAATACAAAAAAAAGGCGAGAAAACTACATGGTATAAAAAAAAGAAGATTCCCAAGACAGGAATCTTCCTTTTATATCATAACTAATTCAGTGACTATTTACCAGCGCGGGGTCCGAGGCGATCCATTGCGCAGCGGAATCCGATCCAAGATGTGGAGCGATCCTGGTCATAGAAACGACGTGTACCGGCTTGCATCCAATAGGCGCGATCATTCCAGGAGCCACCTTTCACAACACGCACCTTATTGTTGAGTAGCGAAGTGACTTCAGTCGGTTTTGTATTGCGACGGTACATCATATTGGTAACACTGTCGGGGTTGTTAAGATTGTTGTTTTCCTCATTGACTGTACCGCGATCATCCTCAGGTTCATCGTTATTGGTCCACGCAGTGATGGCACCCTTGTTAGTATAGTCGTAGATATTTGAGGCGTAGTCGCCGTCGAGGTAGTTGATATTGTCAGCCTGACGGTAGTTGCGACGATTCAAGTCGTCGTCGACATTTTTATAGATAATACTACCCGTGGTGTCGTTGATAGCAATTTCCTCATCGATGAAGGTGGGTGTACGATAGACATTGCCACGGAACGGGTTCTGGTCCTCACCGCCAACTGGGTTCTGGTCTTTACGATAGACATCCATGCACCATTCACTGACATTGCCTGCCATGTTGTAGAGGCCGTAGTCGTTGGGGAAGTACCACTTGACGGGGCATGTATAGTCCCAGCCGTCGTTAAGGTTGCCAGCAACACCCATAGCGTCGCCGCGAGAGCGTTTGAAGTTGGCGAGGAATTGGCCGTAGTATTTTTTGTTGGCTGAGCGGACACTGGAGCCTGCCCAAGGATAGGTTTTATGCTCAACGATACGCTCGTCGTATGTATTGCCAATCATGCCGAGTGCTGCAAATTCCCATTCAGCCTCGGTGGGAAGACGGTAGTGTGGCACAAGAATACCATCCTCGCGACGCACCTGACGCGGTTCGCCACCGGCAGCGGGATCGAGATTATCGAGTTCACGCTTGACTTCGCCACGATACTGGCCAGCAAGATAAACATCAGTCTGGAAGGCGTTCTCACCACGCAGGTCGGTAAGGTCGAGAGCGATAACGCCCATGTCAACGAGAATCTTTTCATTTACGCGGTCTGTACGCCAGATGCAATATTTTGAAGCCTGCTCCCAGGTCACACCGACAACGGGATACTGATCATAGATAGGACTCTGGAAATAGTAGTCCACAAAGCCCTCACGCCAAGCGAGCTTGTCGCGCCAGCAGTTAGTGTCAGGATAGATGGCACGTACGCGCTCGGGATATTCCTCACCGTAGGCGCGGCGCATCCAGTACACATATTCACGATAAGACTGGTTTGTAACCTCCGTCTCGTCGAGATAGAAAGAGGAAACAGTGACATTGTGAGCCACATTGTTCCACTGGAAACGGGAGTCATCAGAGACGCGTCCCATAGTGAAAGAGCCACCCTCGATGAAGACGAGGCCTGGAGCCGTAATCTGTTCGTTGTAATCGGACACTTCGAATCCGCCCCAGTCCGGGTCGTTATAGTTCCAACCCGTAGTAGCAGATTTCTGTTTGCTGCAGCCCGTCATAACAACAGCTGCGACCAACAAAAGAGATGCGATTGAGAGTTTTTTCATGATATAAATAGATTTTTATTCTTCTTATACGGAGATTAGAAAATAATGTTTCGTTTTTTCAATATTACCCTGACATGTTAGAATGACGGGCAACGTATTGCTTTGACTTTATGTTTCTTCTCGGGGCAAGGCAGGAGTATGCCAAGCGATAATTCATGAGCACCGGAGGTGTTGTTGGCAAGTTTGGAAACAGTCACATCATAACTGTATCCGATTTTGAAGTAGTCTTGCTGGAATCCGACCTGGAAAATGAAAGCGTCAGCATTCTCAATACCATTGCGGAACCATACACCCACCAGGAACGGCATCCAATCAAGATAGAGTCCGTAGTTGAAATAGTGGAAGCCAGCCTGATACTGATAGATGATGTTGGGCGAAAGCACCGGCGTGCCAAGACCGAGAGAGGATGTACGACGAGCCTCCTCTGCAATATTGAAAAGAGCGCCAACATTGCCGACAAACTTGATGGGAAGCTTGGTTACACCATAGAAACCATTGGAAGGTTGGGTAAGATGCGAGGCAGAAAAGCCGGCATACCATGAAGATCCGTAAATTAAAGCGCCGGCGTCAAAATCAAGATACCAAACATTAGTATGCTCAGGCATCTGTGCCGAGGTCATACCGGTAAAGCCGCTCACGCGGTCAATCATGTCGGGGAAACGAAGATCATTCCAGTTGAGACTGGTATTGACAATGCCAGCCTTTAGACCAGCATTGATCCACACTTCGCGACCAAGTTGGAAGCGGAAAGCATACATGACAGCAAGAGAGCTCGTGGACAGAGCGCCATGGTCGCCTTGACGGTCGGTCATAAGTATTGCACCGACACCACCATGAAGGGCATCAAAATACTGGTCGTAAGAAGCCGACACCGTAGTGAATGCACTGACAAGGGCAGGCCATTGGCTGCGATAGTTGATGGAGAGTCTGGGGCAGACTTTAGAACCAGCAAAAGCAGGGTTCAAGTAGAGAGGGTTAGCGTAGAATTGTGAGAAAATGACATCCTGAGCGCGAACACCCTGAACAGCTCCAAATAATAGAGCCGAAAGTAAGGCGATTTTTGTAATTTTCTTCATCATATAATGCTTATAAAATGAGCCTATAATTAAGATGCAATAATAAGAATTTTCTTACAAATATATAAACAATTATTAAAATATTTTTAAAGTATACTATTATTCAATAATTTACACTCGCAACAAACCTGTAAAAAACAGAAAAAAAGTCTCAACTTTATCCTTGAAAAAATAGAAATCAAGGCAATTTCAACAATCAAAAACAGTCACATCCGATACTAAAAAAATGGTTTCAGAGACAAAAATACAATAATTACCAAGAAACGCAGTTATTTGAAAAACTCCATGGAGTTTTCGAACAAAATCATTTTATGAAACCAGTAAAGGCAGCCGTACTTGCGGCATTTATGATATTTTTTTGCGGAGAGATTGCAGCACAGCATGTTGCGCAGTCTGTCCTTGCCTGCGGCGATTGGTGGAAGATTCGTATCGCAGAGTCTGGAGTATACAGAATCCAAGGCTCCGAAATAAGCGGCCTTACCGGCAACGCCATTAACGATATAGGCTTATATGGAGACCACGGCGGGATGCTTGACAGCCAAAATGGCAACGCGAGAACCGACGACCTTCCGGAATTGGCCATTAAGGTTTATGACATCAACGGAAACGGCACTTTTGACAACGAAGACTATGTGCTGTTCTATGCCACTGGTCCGGACAGATGGTATTATGACAGCGACTACAGCCGTTACCAAAGGTCATCTCACCCATACTCCAAATACAACTACATATATATCACAGCGAATGCTGGTGTCCATAAAAGAATTGCCACCACAACAAAACCAACAGCTACCGCATCGGCGATAACGACAGGAAGGTATCGTACCTATCACGACAACGACAACACCAACACCCATCGTTCCGGACAGATATGGGTTGGCGAGCGCTTCGGAAGCGGGAACAGTCAACAATCCTTCACCCTACCTCTTGCAGCACCCCCAGCTGGAATTGTCAACGTGCGTTATGCATTGGCCTCAGTGTCAACGGCACCAAGCAGTTTCACCGTAAGTGTAAACGGCCAGAACGCCAGCCATTCCTTTGTAAGTTCCAATCCATACGGCACCTTCCGCAAGACCCTGAATTCTATCAGCAATCAGACAATTACAGTCAGCATTAACTACAACTATTCAGAAAGCATGGCTGCCGGATATCTCGACTATATTGAAGTCGACGCCATTGTACCATTAACCCTGAGCGGAAAGATGACACAATATGCGACAACAGTGATGGACAACGCCGTGCACCCCATTATTGTCAACGGAACCGGAAATCAAACCAGAGTATGGGATGTCACAAACTACGCCGACGTGGCCGAGATGGATGTGGAACATAACGGAAGCACACTGACTTATAACACGCTGACAGAAAGCCTAAAAGAATTCATCGTCTTTAACAGCTACAAACAGGTGCAATCGATAGAGAAGATTGCAAACCAAAACATACACGGAGCGACTAATCCAGACATGGTGATAGTATGTCATAAAACACTTCTTGAGCAGGCACAACGATTGGCGGCATTGCACAGCATCAACGACAATTTGGAGGTACTCACCGTGCCGCAAGAAGAGGTCTTTAACGAATTCAGCTCCGGGAAATGCGATCCCATTGCCATCAGGGAGATGCTGCGCATGATGAAAAAAAGACACGACGCTGACAGTACCAAGCGCCGTCCTCGCTATCTATTGCTTTTCGGCAAGGCGACATACGACAACCGGGACATTCTCGGGAACGGGTTGCCCAATGTTGTGACATTCCAGACATATACCTCGTTTGACGACGATGGAATATCTCTATCCACAGACGATATCTTCACCTATCTCGATGACGGGGAAGCACTGTCGAGCAGTGCAAGCATGGATGTTGCCGTCGGAAGGTTACCCGCAAAAAGCGTTGCCGAAGCCAAACATATAGTAGACAAGATAGAGCGCTACATGATGAAGAGTGACCTTGGTGAAGACGGGATACGCGGCGACTGGCGCAATGTCGTCGCACTTTTAGCCGACGACGCAGATCCAAGCTGCCCTGGCGACACGGTATTTACCAACTCTTCAGAGATTACAGCAAAACAAATCACCGAAAAATATCCATACATTACCATTGACAAAATATACGCGGATGCATTTGTACAGCAGTCCGGTGCCGACGGTTCCTTCTATCCTGACGTCAACAACGCCCTCAAGAAACGAATGGACTACGGATGTCTGATACTCAACTACATAGGACACGGCTCATCACAATATATTGGCACAGAGAGGTACATGATGAAATCGCATATCAGTAATTACCAAAATATAGACAGACTTCCGTTTTTCATAACCAGCACATGCACTTTCGGACGCTACGACGACCCTGCCGAGACCTGTGGAGGAGAAGAATTCCTGCTCGCAGACGGTGCCGGCATAGCCTGTCTTGCCGCCACAAGACCCATCTCGCACGTACAGGCAGTGAACACCGAAATGGTGATGCAGTCGCTTGACCCTAAAAACAGCATCGGCGACGCAATACGAATAACTAAAAACAGTCGCTATACCACACAGGCTCTTACTCTTTTGGGCGACCCTGCACTCAAATTGAGTCATCCTACGCACCGCATCGTTGTAACCTCCATCAACGGCACTCCTGTAGACAGCACCGTTGCCGACACCGCCTTGGTTCTGTCAACGGTTACAATAGAAGGTGAGATAAGAAACACCGCAGGAGAGGTAGTCGCTGATTTTGACGGCGACATCTACCCCGAGGTGTATGACCGTACAAAAAGCGCACAGACACTTGCCAATGACAACGACGGCTGCGAAGTGACTTTTTTGCAACAAAACAGTTTGTTATACAGAGGACATACAAGTGTCAACGGAGGTCATTTCAGCTATCGATTCATCGTCCCACGCGATGTAGCTTACAAATTCGACCGTGCAAGACTGAGCCACTATGCAAAAAACATTTCAGAAGATGCGACAGGAGCATATACAAACCTGTTTCTTGGCGGTTTCGACGAAAGCGCAGACCTTCATGAAGTGCATCCCAATCTTCGGATATTCCTTAATGACACCAACTTCCGCAACGGTGGTATCACCGACAACTCCCCCACCCTGCTGGCTATCGTGTTTGACAGTATCGGAATCAACGCAGTAGGCAGCGGTTTGGGGCACGAGATGACTGCGATACTCGACAACAACCCAAACAACATCATTATCCTCAACGATTTCTACGAGACAGATATAAATGACGAAAGGCTCGGGAGAGTCAGCTACGATTTCAGCAACCTCACGAGAGGAAAACATACACTCGACGTAAAAGTGTGGAACATTTTCAACTATTCCAGCAGTTCGAGTCTGGTCTTTTACGTCCACGGCGCCGACACAGTGACCACTCAGTTCAATGCATCTCCAAACCCAGCGACAGAGAGAGCCATTCTGCGCATGGAACACAATAGCAAAGACAATATCGCCAATGCACGTTTGGCCGTTTTCGACATGCAGGGAAGACAAGTTCGTGTTTTTGATGCAGTTTCCTGCAACGGCTATGTGGTGGGACCCGTAGAGTGGAACCTTCACGATGAAAGCGGCACCAGGGTTACACCGGGGATATATATGGCCCGTTTTGAAGCCACAACCATCGACGGCGATAAAATAACCGAGACTGGCAAGATTGTGGTGAAATGAAAATAAATAATGTAGACACAATTTTTTTTTGAAACAAACGTTTTGATTGAAGTACTATATATAAACTCATGGACAAGAACTTTTTAAGGAGTATACTTTTTTTGATTGCAGCGACAGTCCTTGCAGGGGCTGTAAATGCTCAGTATAGCCACTATACAGGACAGTCTAACAACTATATTCATACCGGTATTCCTATTCTGCAGATTGCACCTGACGCAATCTCTGGAGCACTCGGTGATGCAGGTGCGGCTTATGAGCCAAACGCCTACTCATCGCATTGGAACAATGCAAAAATCGCATTTGCTCCATTAGACATGAGCATTAGCACAACCTACACACCATGGCTGAGGAAACTTGATGCGGAGATGAATTTCCTATACCTCGGAGGCTACAAGCGCATCAACAAACGTAGCGCCATTGCTGCCTCACTAACCTATTTTACACTTGGTAAGATAGAACACACCGACGACCAAGGACACAGTCTTGGCGAATTCAGACCTAACGAGTTTGTAGTCGACGCCACATATTCCATGAAACTATCAGACTATCTGGCATTGGGTGCCACAGTCCGCTACATACACGACGACCTCACACAGGGACTTGATGTCCAGGACCAAACGACAAAAGCCGCAAATGGACTGGCAGCAGATGTAGGTCTCTATTTACAGACCGACATCGACAAACAACAGCAACTTGCAGCTGCATTGACAATCAGCAATCTCGGCTCAAAGCTCTCCTACTCAGACGATGATACCGAAAACGAATTCCTGCCGGCAAACTTAAGACTGGGTGGACGCTACAGCTATGAAATAGACGACTACAACAAAGTCAGCGTTCTGCTTGACCTCAACAAACTACTTGTTCCGACACCGCCTATCTGGAATGACGAAGACAGTATCTGGACAGGACTATACTCCGATATGACCGACTACCGTCAGACCAGTTCAGTGCTCGGAGCCCTTCAGTCGTTCTACGACGCTCCAGGCGGCATAGGTGAGGAACTGCGCGAAGTTAGCCTGTCACTTGGCGCCGAATACTGGTATAGGGAAGTTTTTGCCGCGAGAATGGGTTATTTCTACGAGCATAAGACTAAGGGTGCACGACAGTATCTGACGCTTGGTATCGGTATAAAATACAACAAGATGGCTTTCGACCTGTCATATCTTGTACCGACATCAAGTTTCAGCACCAACCCGTTGGCAAACACCGTAAGGGTATCGCTAACCCTAAACCTTGACAAAAAGAAATAGTCATGAAAATACGCACCGGAATAGGATATGACGTACACCGCCTTGAGGAAGGGCTGCCACTGTGGTTGGGGGGCATTGAAGTTCCACACACAAAGGGGCTGCTTGGTCATTCCGATGCCGACGTGCTGATTCACGCCATTTGCGATGCCCTGTTGGGAGCAGCCGCACTGGGCGACATAGGAAAACATTTCCCCGACAACGACCCCGCATACAAAGGGATAGACAGCAAAATACTGCTTAAAGAGGTTTGCACCTTACTGAAAAAAAACAATTACAGCATCTGTAACGTCGATGCAATACTCTGCATGCAGAAACCTAAAGTGGCACCTTATATTCAAAAGATGCGCGAATGCTTATCTCAGGTTATGGAGATAGCGGTTGGCGACATCTCAATAAAAGCCACCACCACTGAACGACTCGGCTTTGAAGGACGCGAAGAAGGCATATCCGCCATCGCGAACGTACTAATAACCAGCAATTAGGCTTAAAGGTCGAGATTTTTGGATTTTTTAACCTAAAAAACAGTGAAAGAGGACCATAAATACAAAGAGCAAGAAGAACAAGATGTCGAACTGCTTGACGACAGCGGTTGCAATTTGATAGTCCATAACGATGACTACCACACATTCGACTATGTCATCAAATCGCTCGTCGACATCTGTCGACACACCTACGAGCAGGCGGAGCAATGTACAATCACAATCCACTATACAGGAAAATGCATCGTAAAGACCGGAGGATATGAAGAGTTGCTGCCGATGCATACCGCATTATTGAACAAACAATTGACATCCGAAATCATACAATAAAACATTATTATTATGAGCTGGCCATTAATAATTATAATACTCCTTGTGGGACTAGCGCTTATAGCGCTTGAGATTGTAGCACTTCCCGGAGCTATCAGCGGCATCTGCGGAGGTATTCTCGTCGTTATCGGAATATGGCAGACCTATTCCAGCCACGGGAACACGGCTGGAAACATAACCCTCATTGTAAGCGTCGTCATAGGCATCTCCATGCTTGCCTTCCTAATGAAAAGCGGAACATGGAAAAAATTCAGTCTCAACACGGAAAGCGACAGCAGGGTAAACCAAGTGGACACAAAAAACATCACCGTAGGTGTACAGGGTACCACCATATCCCGTCTTGCACCTGCAGGCAAAGCCCGTTTTGGCAACGAAATCGTGGAAGTGCACAGCAACGGTGAGTTTATTGACGAAAACAAGCCCGTCGAGGTTGTAGGAATTGAAGGCTACTTGATTATTGTAAAACAAATCAATTAATTATCAACATAAAACACTAACAAACATGGATCCACTAACATTAGTAATTATTTTTGGATGTATCATTTTCTTGATACTCTTCCTCTGGTTAGTGCCTATCGGAATTTGGTTCCAGGCACTTATCTCGGGCGTGCACACATCGCTTATACAGCTGATATTCATGCGCTTCCGTAAAGTACCTCCCGCAGTGATAGTCAACAACATGATCTCTGCGACAAAAGCAGGTCTCAAGTTGTCACAAAACGAACTCGAAGCCCACTATCTTGCCGGTGGTAGAGTGAACAGCGTCGTCAACGCACTTATCTCGGCAGACAAAGCGAACATGAACCTTGATTTCAAGACATGTACAGCTATTGACCTTGCAGGTCGCGATGTATTGAAAGCCGTTCAGACCTCCGTCAACCCCAAGGTTATCGACACACCTCCCGTTGCAGCTGTCGCCAAAGACGGTATCCAGCTTATTGCCAAAGCCCGTGTCACCGTGCGTACCAACATCAAGCAGCTCGTCGGCGGTGCCGGTGAAGAGACCATCCTGGCACGTGTCGGTGAAGGTATTGTCACCTCTATTGGCTCGGCCATGAGCCACAAGCAGGTTCTCGAAAACCCTGACAGCATCTCCAAGCTCGTGCTCACCAAAGGTCTTGACAGCGGAACAGCATTTGAAATTCTTTCCATAGATATCGCAGACATCGACGTAGGAAAGAATATCGGTGCCCAGCTCCAAATGGACCAGGCTCATGCCGACAAAAACATTGCCCAGGCAAAAGCTGAGGAACGCCGTGCCATGGCTGTGGCTCAAGAGCAGGAAATGAAAGCCAAGGCACAAGAGGCTCGTGCAAAGGTTATCGAAGCCGAGGCCGAAGTGCCATTGGCAATGGCCGAAGCATTCCGCAATGGAAACCTTGGCATCATGGACTATTATCGCATGAAAAACATCCAAGCCGACACCGAGATGAGAGAATCCATCTCCAAGCCGCCGGCAATCAAGAAATAATCAACATTACAATCCATTAAGTCCGAAAGTTCACTTTCGGACTTTTTTTTATTCCTATTTCGAGCAAAAAAAATCAGGGACAGGCTATTTGATTCAACGTATCATTTGTCCTGTCCCTATGATTCTTGTTCCACCCGGTCGCTTTCCAAGTCATTGAGCAATGCCCGTATTTCGTCTATTGTTATCATAATTCTTATAACGTCATTATTCTTCGCTTTGGTATCGCATCAGCCGTCATACATCAGCTCTCAGCCTTCAATAATATAGTATGGCTTTTTCGAAAATGTTACAATCAAAAACTTTCTTTTCTTATCTTCCACTTCAGTCACATCTGATATCGTTGCCTGTTCATTGACCTTGCCAAGCCTTCTAATCCTGGATACATTGTTTCCGAAGTAATATTCATTTGCTCCAATGACATGAATATATCCCACCTATATTCTTTCGGGATTACAATCTTTATTAATGCAATGTCACTTGGTCTTGCCCAGTTATATGAGCTACTATTGTTTATCATCTCGCGAAAGGGTAAAAATACCGCTTCGTTGTTGTTAGCAATGGAGAAAAAGTTGTCCTCAAAAGTCGAATTAGGGTCAGATTGTATGGCAAAAAGTCCTTGTTGATGGACAAGCCGTTCGTTAACCTTACGCGGCTTAACCAAATAAATACCCTTTGTGTATTCTCTTTCTGAACCACGCATGATATCTAACAAAACAGAGTTTGCCTCTTCGTAGATACAGCAGTCCATTTCATCTTTGTCCTTGCACTTCTTCTCTAGCTCCATTTTATCTTGAAAGAAAATATCCCTACATATTAGTTGGTTAAGACCCCAAATAGCGCTATCCTCGTCCTCCACCAAGGAATCCATCGCCATAAACAATGCCACATATAAAGAATAAGTGAAATCCACTAATCTCGTTGGAGCCCCATAATGCTGCATGATAGAGAGCCATTCAATCACATCTTTATCTGCGGGAATAATGGTTTTCTCATAACCTTGGTATTTCCATTTAAACTCTTTCAAATTATCTTCTTCATAACCTTTAACAGCATATACATAATGATTGGGATGAAAACGTTTTGCCATCCTCTCCAACGATGAAGACATTGACCAATCAGCACAACCATGACCTCTGAACACAAATGCCATCAGAAACCTGTTATAGAGTTTGAAGATATCGTCCCAATTCTCAAGACGGGTTTCTACATACAAACGTTTCCCCTTACACTTTTCTTTAACTTCCTCTATGTTTATTTTTTGCGACATATATTGTTGATTTCGGCTTCCATTAATTATTTATTTGGTGCAGTTTTATCTTGGGGTAGAATAGATTATTATCTCCCCTTTTTTGTCCAATACTCAGGAAGGTATTTTGCGGCCAGCATATCCGTCAATTCATATAGAGGTCTCCTTATTCCTAAGAATAGCCATACATCTTTGAATAATTCGGTGGGGTCAAGCTGAATGATCAAGCCAAACTTTTCAAGTACTTTGTCTTTTCCTTTGTCTCTATTTTTTGTGGTAACATTTCTGTAATATTCATATTTCTCAGCACTTGCCGCAATCGTTTTTAATGCAAAATTGACTTCGGCTTCTTTGATTAATATGGAGTTGTCTGCATTTTCGCAGTAATCATGGAGAATTTGCATTAGTGATGGTTGCTCTTTCTTGTCAGAAAACCCATATAGTTTCTTGAACCCTTCATAATAAGCCATTACAATCCTGTAAAGATTAAACTGCTTCATCAAATTATCCGAACTCTCCTTATACGCCTTTATTGCGTAACAGATACTCAACTCCACATATCGGATATGGGATACCGGGGTAAATAACTCTTTCATCATCCTTGTCTCCAGATATAGTTTTCCTTTGGGGGTGGCTCGTAAGGCATCTTCTTTACAAATAACGTCAGCTCTTTCGCAATCAAACATCATTTTGTCCAAATATGCCATGAACTGTTCGTCATTGTCAATAATTGTCTGTATCTTGTCGAAATCTCCGAAATGCTGGATAACAGTTCCCTTTAGCTCTTTTGGGGTGAGAGCTTTACTGGTGTCTGCAATTATTACTACATTATTGTCCTCAATATATCTTGCGATAAGGTCTTTTAATTCAATCAGCAACCTTAGATAAGTGTTAACCCGTTTCTTGTTTACTTCGGAGCCAACATGCTGCAGGTGTTGAATCACCCTGATATAGTCGGTATCATAATGCTTTGAAATATTGGAGTCGTCCTCCAGCTTTAGTAATAAGTTGTTTCCCTTGCAGAATTGGATAAACTCATTGCTTTTTTCAATGATTTCTTTCTTCCATTTCTTGTTAGGCAAAACCGAATTTAATTTCCCTATTTTTGTTTGCTGGCTTTGCCCAATAATATCCCATCCACACAGATGGCTTATCCCATGTCTTACAGCAATCTCACAAAAACTATAGCAAATATTATTTTCGTATTGGGTTCTGCTATGGTTTGAGGCCTCATCATAAGACAGAATCTCTGCAATGGAAACATCAGTAAAGAAAGCCGTTTCAATTAGTGGAATCAAATATTCACAATCCTTATACAATCCTCCATTATCTCGCAATTGATACAGCATTTCCAATTGGCTAGCAGTATCTAAAAGCAAGTCAGAAAGGGGTTTGCTTGGATGGATATTTGTTTCTTTTATACTCATTTATTCGGAACCCTTTAACTCGGTTTGTATTACAAGTTGTATCAACTCCAATTTGTCGGGAACTAATTCAAAGGCTTGTTCGATTAATGCTGTAGCTTCTTTTATCTTCCTCATTTTTTCCCTGCCTTTTCGTAAATTCTCACGAGTCTGTTCATTCCTCATATTCTCTTCTTGGGTTACCCAACGAAGATTAGTTACGTCATTGTTTGTCTTGTCTGTATCAATGTGGTCAACATAGGGTTTATTGTCGGGATTAGGGATAAATACTTCGGCAACTAACCTATGTATGGGTATAGAATTAAACACAGGGTAACCAGTTGCACTAAAACTTCCTTTGTAAACTTTGGTTGATTCATCATCTCTAACACGGCCTTTATTACTAACTTGATACCCTTTAAAGGTTAATGACTCTCTCCATTCTTCACCAGGAAGTTCAATAATTGGTACGCAGCCAAACTCCTTAATAATCCTTCTTTTAATTGCGTCTTTCCCTTTAATTGCATCATTATCTCTCGTGAAGATATCTGCAATTTCAGATATGTTATAGCCCTGTTCTACAAGGTATTTTAGTTTTTTCGTTTGTTCTATTGTCCATCTATCTCTAAGGTGGTCACGTGCTAATCCTTCTTGAACAAGTTCGGCATACAAGATTTTGGATTCCACGAAGCTAATCCCATACCGCCTATGTAATGGAGGTGCTGCCTTTTTTGTTGAATTTGTCTCAAAAATATTGATGATATCCTCCAACTGTTCTTGTGTGAATTTCTCTATCATATTTATACTATGTCGATTTAAACTCGCTTATGATTTCGATTTATCTCGGTCACCTTTGCCATATCTTTGCACTCTAAATGGTTGTCAACCTTATTTCTTCCCAAACAGCCTTTGCATGACAGACTTATTATTCACTCGTTCCAACTCTGCTTTTAGTTGCCCGATTTCGTCCTGTAGGTGCTTTATTTGCACGTCCTTTTCTCCAATGCCATGCGTCAGTTCTCCTTGCTTAATGGTCAAGTCGTGTATGGTGCGTTTGTCCTCTTCTTGACGCTTCTCGTGCTCGGATTTAAGGCTGCGAAGTAAATCTATCTCACGTTCATAAGCCTCAACCATTACATCCTTCTCATCCTTGTTTTGAGACAAAGATTTGATTTTGGCATCTTGGCTCTCAATGGTCTTTCGGAGTTCTTCGATTTCCTTCTTTAACTTTCGATTCTCTTCTTGTAGCTTGGTATTCTCGGTATCTACCGCAGACGGTGCTGGAATCTGTGCCGCAGCGGGTTTATCGGTAGTCGGTTTCTGTTTGTCCTTGATTTGTGATTTGGTACGTTTAGGGACAAGTATCTCTTCTTTCTCTTTCGCCACAAGTTCAGAATCTTTCACACACAGCTCACGACCATTGACGCTAATCACAAGAGAATCATCGTCAACTCGTTTCATCACTTCGGCTTCATTTTTCCTAAAGAGAACTTTTGCCCCTGGGGTGAAATATCGACCAAACCGGTAACCCGCACGGATATTCCTGACGTTACCGTTGAAATCCACCACATAATAGTCGTTGTTTTTACCCACCTCGACTATCGTGCCTATTCCCAAAGCGTGGTGTTTCACTTGGTCGCCAACCTTGAACTTCATCGGGTCGTCGCGATGGTTGATGAAACCAATGTGACTCCTGTCTATTGAATGAATAATGTTGTCGGTGCCGTTAAAGAGGGATTCGTCAAACTCGCCCTCAATGACAAAGAGGCTCTTCTTTATCTCCCGCAAGAAGCGAGATGGATACTTGTCCCCACCCACGCTATGATTGAACCCTTCCGAATCCGACAAGAATAGGCCCTTTTCGGCTCGAGTGACGGCCACATACATCAACCTGCGCTCTTCTTCCAACCCCGCCTCTTTGCTCTCGCGGATGGTTCTTGCGCTTGGGAACAACCCCTCGGAAAGCCCACACACAAACACATACGGGAACTCCAAACCTTTGGCTTGGTGGATTGTCATCAGTTTGACGGACGATTCCTCTTTCTTGAAGTCCATATTTGTGTATAGGGCAATATCCTGCAGGTAGGCCTCAACATCCTTTGTATTCTCCTCGTGAGTTTCTTGATAGTACTTCACGGAGAGCAACAGCTCGTTGAGGTTGTCGATTCTATCTTGGTCTTCGTCTTTTCGGAGCAGGTCGATATATCCGCTCTGTTTCAACACATAATCCAGTATGTCAAGAACCGGTTTCTGCCCGATGAATGATTTACACTCTTCTATCAAACGGATAAACTCAGACATTTCGTCACGTTTGATGATAAACGAAGCGTCCTGATGATTTTTCAATGCGGCAAACAGAGTGGTGTTCTCTTCCGCTGCAAGTTGTTCAAGTTTCTCAATGGAAGCAGGACCGAATGAACGGCCAGGAGTGTTGACGACACGTTTGAAGGAGAGGTCGTCTTGATTGGCAATCAACCTAAGGTAACACAAAGCATCTTTGACTTCCCTGCGCTCAAAGAAGCGTATTCCTCCCCATACTTCGTACTTGATGTTCTTACGCATTAAAGCCTGTTCCACTCCTCTGGAAATGTGCGAGGCACGGTATAGTATTGCAATATCATTCCCTTTGCAACCATGCTCCTTCAGCTTGCTTATCTGTTCGGCAATCCAGTCATATTCCTCCACCTCGGTCTTACCGTGGAAATGTATTGCTTGTGTAGTACCTTCTTTGCGCGTTAGCAAGTCTTTCTTTATGCGCCGTTTGTTGTGGGAGATAATGGAATTGGCAACATCAAGAATGTTGGGAATAGATCTGTAATTCTCATTGAGGATTATATCTGTTTCAGCAGGGAAGTGTAGGAAATTATCGATTTTAACACCTCTCCACTCATAGATGCATTGGTCGGGGTCGCCAACAATAAAGATGTTTTTATGTTTCTCTCCGAGCAACCTGACAATTGACCAATCATAGCCGCTGCAATCTTGTGCTTCGTCAAGCATGATGTAGTTCATCTGCTTCTGCCAGTACTCTTTGGCTTCCTCAAAATGGTTTAGTATGTAGAGAGCAAACATTATCAAATCCTCAAAGTCAAGAAGAAATGATTTCCGCTGCTTCTTGATATATGCAATTTCGGGTGTGACACTCTCAGTTGGGACATTGGCGTTAGGAAGAATTATCGATTCGATGTAATTCTCATAGCCGGTTTTCTCTTTCGTTCCATCGTTTTTTAGACAAAAAATGCCTTCTAGGAATTGTTTGGTAGTTATCTCGGTATTGTCAAGAGAAAACTCTTTAAACACCTCTTTGGCCAATGATTTCTGGTCTTCCTCGTCAATTATCGTAAAATTCTTCGGGTAACCGATGCGGTGAATCTCTTGGCGAAGAATCCTTACGCACAAGCTATGTATTGTGCATACGAAGTCATTGACATTACCGGCTGAAACGAGCTTGGCAATCCTATTCCGCATTTCCTGCGCCGCCTTGTTGGTGAAAGTGGCGCAAAGTATGTTGGCGGGGTCAATACCCATGTTGTTGACCAGGTAGGCGTAGCGATGCGCCAACACACGAGTTTTACCCGAACCGGCACCAGCCACAACCCGCACCATACCCTCGGTCGCTTTAACCGCCGCAACCTGGTTTTCATTCAAGTCCTTAAACAGGTCTATTTCAGTCGGTGCTTGCATTTTCTTATTGTTTATTTGGTGGGTGCAAAGGTACGAATTCTTTTTTGGTTACAAACTAGAAAAGATTGTCGGGATCACAGATGACCATTCTTAATAAGTTTTTGAATGGCATCTATTTTTTCTTTTACAATAATCGTATTAGTATGTTGAGGTCCAAGTTTTTCTAGGAAAATAACATATGCTTTATCCATATAATCCAATGCTTTTCCATAGCTTTTTTGGTTGAAAAAGATACTGCCAATATTATGATAAATGGTCGCAGTATCTGGATGATCAAAACCGAGCTCTTTCTCCCGAATTGATAGAGCCTTGAAATAATAATCCATTGCAAATTCAAATTTGCCCATGTCACTATATACAGTTGCAATGTTGTTATAAGTAGTGGCAATATCTAAACGGTTTTTGCTTGGATCTTTCTCTTGTTTTTCTTTCGCATTGAAATAATACTCTAAGGCTTTTGTATAATTCCTTTGTTTCCAATATACAGACCCAATATTATTGCAAAATTTAGCATACATAGGATGATCGGAGCCATACTCTTTATTGTGTACTTCAATAGCCTTCAGATAGTATTCTAAGGCCTTAGAAAAGACTCCTTGATAGTAGTAGGTTAATCCGATGTTGTTATATATTATTGCATAATTTGGATTGTACCGACCTTGGCTTTCATCAAAGATATTCAAAACTTTATGATAGTACTCTCTAGCATTATGGTATTCTCCTATTACCCGATAAATCTCTCCTAAATTGTTATATGAACTAATGGCTTCTTTATGCTCGCCTCCGTATATTTCCTCCAAAAGATGTATTTGGCGAAGATAAATCTCCTTGGAATCGTAATAAAAACCATATTCTTCTAAGAATTGTGCATAATCAAATAGTAATCTAGCATAGCTCTTCTTTTCGTATTCGGAGGCTTCTGCCCACAAGTCTGCTTTCATATAAAGTTTTTTCGCTTTAAAAATCTTTTCAGCAGTCGTGAACCCATTCTCACCCATAACTTTATCAACCTCCTTGAGAAGGTTTCCAATATCTTGGTGTAACTTCTTTTTTAGAAATAATTGGTTTCTTTTGCTGTCTTCATACTGGGCAAAACGTGCATCGGCCTCTCTTTCGAGTGTGTTTTCTTTGGTGTCAGATTCATTTAAATCAAGTAGACGCCTTTCATAAAGAATCAAATCATGTTCTATTTTCCCTCTTAAGTCTTCTCTGTTTTTGCAGTTAGTCCAATAGAGTCCAATGTTATTGTTGTTTAAAAGTCCTTGAAATTTCAATAACTCCTTGCTCTTTTCCTCTTCAGGAAGATCAAAAAAGTAAATACGAATTGTGGGAATTGTTTGCAATTTTTTTGTTTGTACCTCACGTGCAACTTCAAATTCGTGGAGAGTGGCTTCCCCGGCACCTACTTTAAAGAGAAAGAGAAATATGTTACATTCTCTGATGTTATCATCAATAATTTCTTGCGACGGTCTTCCTGTATATCCTAAATCTATATCCTCACATTTAACAAGTTCGACATCAATCTTATCATATTTGAATATTGGGCGAATGGAGTTCATAATATAATCTCCTAACATCCTACGTTCATCTTCCAATTCAATGATAGATGATGCGAGAAAGATTCTAATTGTTTTATCTTGTTGCACGAGTTGTAATATATGTAATTATTTCAAGGTGCAAAGGTACGAAATATTTCTCATTTTTCACTACATTTTTTTTCAGCGGTGTTGTCTCACTTCATTTAATTGTTTCTATCGGTGTTCGCAGGCATACCACAAGGCCATTCCCTTCGGTCAGGCAGCAGCCAAAAATAAATAAGCGGAGCCCGTAGTGGTGCTCCGCTTGTGGGGAGAGAGAAGCTCGGAAATATTTACTTTTCTTTGGCAGCCTCCTGCTCTTTCCGGTATTCTTCCCAGTCGGCTGTGGTAGCGCTTTCTATAAGGTACTGCCGCATTTCTTCCTCGGAGGGCAGCTGGAGGCGGTACTTGCTGACGAACATATTTTGCGAGAGACCTTCCGTAGCGTACTGCACAGTGGTTTCGCCATAGTCGGTGCAGAGCAGCAACCCGATGGGCGGGTTATCATCTGCCTGCATCACCTCATGCTTGTAGTAGTTCATGTAGAGGTTTAGCTGCGAGGCGTATTCGTGGCGGAAGCGGTCGATCTTGAGGTCGATGATAACGTGGCACTTCAGGATACGATGGTAGAAGATGAGGTCGGCCTTGAAATAGTCGCGGTCGATGAGTATGCGCTTCTGGCGTGCCTCAAAGCAGAAGCCGCGCCCCATCTCCATCAGCACCATCTGGAGGTGGTTGAGGATGGTGGTCTCCAACTTGGTTTCGGTGACGACATCCTGCGAAGGGAGGCCGAGGAATTCGAGCGAGACGGGATTATGGATAATGTCGCGCGGCGTGAGCTGCTGAGCGTTTTGGGCAGTCAGACGCTGTAGGGCTTTCTTGTCCTTCGAAAGGCCCATGCGCTCGTAGTATTGCGAAGAGACCTGTCGGTCGAGTTCGGTGACCGTCCAGCATCCACGGATGGTCTCCTGTTCATAGAAGGCTCGTTTCAAAGGATCACTTATACTTGAAAGAGCAGAAAGGCTTGTGTAATTGATTCGATTGAACAACCTTTCGGGCGGTGTTGCCCATTCTTCCAATTTGGCGGTTGCTGACCGCCAAATTTCAACCTCTTTGTTTTCAGTATTTTGCAATTTGGCGGTTGATAACCGCCAAATTGTAGGAGCGCCTGAAGATAACAATTGGGTACTAATGCTTTCAAGATATTTGCCCACTTCAATTCCTATCACAGGATATACTAAGTAGAATTGCCGGTACTCTCGAAGTCTTCTTGGGTTAAATCCCTTTTTATTGATGCTTTGCGCTAACCGATTGATAAGGTTTTCGCCGTACTTTGCACGGTCTTCACCATGCTGCTCATACTCCACTATATAATACCCCACCAGCCAGTTGCGAGCTGTGAGCGAGAGGTTGATGGCATGTGCCGCCTGTGCTTGCAGCACATCCTGCACCTGATTGATTTGTCCAACTAACGATTCAAAGTTCATCGCTATACTCCATAGTATTTTCAATCTGCAAATATACGAAAATTATCTGATACTGTGCAAGTTTAGGATAAGATTCTTTTGTAAATATAAATAAATCAGTAATATATAGAGCAAGTTTGTCAAATGTGAAATGTCAAATGCAGAAGAAAAGAAGGGAATGAAAGAGGGAAATGATGGAGGGTGGGTAATAACGAAAACGAAAACGAAGACGAAAACTGAAGAGGGATGAGGGCAGATGTGAGAGAGAGAATGGGGAATTCAAGATGCCAAAATGGCACCATAAAAACAAAAAGGAAAGGGAATGTCTGTTAAAATTGACTAGTTTTACTCCAACTATCAAAAAAATATTTTGTTAGTTCGAAAATTGTCTGTATCTTTGCACTGCAAAAAAGGTCGAACAATGCGACTGTTTTTGCAGTAGAAACAGATAACACATAAAACAATGACAATACAAAGAGAGCAATATATCAGTGAGTTGCTAAACAAAAGGTGGAACAGAAAAGTGAAGATTGTCACCGGCATCCGTCGCTGCGGAAAGTCGTTCCTGCTTTTCAACCTCTACAAGGATTACCTGCTGAACGAGGGGGTGGCGAAGGACTGCTTCGTGGAGCTGGCGCTGGACAAGAAGGCGCACGCAAAGTACCGGAATCCCAACGAGCTGTACGACTATGTGCTCCGCAAGACGAAGGACGACGAGAAGCACTATTATGTGTTCATCGACGAAATCCAGCTGTCGTACAAGGTGAAGAATGAGGATGTGGACGAACGGCTGGTGCCAGAAGAGGACCGCGAGCTGCTCTACACCACTTTCTACGACATACTGAACGACCTGATGGGACGCAAAAACCTCGACATCTACGTCACCGGCTCGAACAGCAAGATGCTCTCGAAAGATATCGTAACGAACTTCCGCGACCGCGGGTCGGAGATAAAGGTATTTCCGCTGTCGTTCAAGGAGTTCTACCCTGTGTCGGGAATGGAGAAGGCGGATGCGCTGGAGGTATACCTGACCTACGGCGGGATGCCGCTGGCGGTGCTGGAGAAGGACGAGACGGAGAAACGCAAATACCTGAAAGGACTCCACAAACGGGTTTATATCAAGGACATCGTGGAATGCTACAAGCTGAAGAACGACGAGGTGCTGGAGGCGCTGATCGCCGCGCTGTCGTCGGCTGTGGGTTCGCTGACCAATCCGCACAACCTGGCAAATGCGGCGGGAACGCTGATGAAGCGCAGCACTTCGGACAACACCATCAAGAACTACCTGGATTACCTTGAGGAGTCCTACCTCTTTGTGAGTGCACAACGTTACGACATCAAGGGGAAGCGCTATTTCGAGAACACGCTGAAATACTATTCGATGGACACCGGGCTGCGCAACGCCAAGCTGAACTTCCGCCAGCAGGAGAAGTCGCACCTGATGGAGAACATGATCTTCATCGAGCTCATCCGCAGAGGATACAGCGTGGATGTGGGCGTGGTGGAACTGACCCTCGTGAAGGACGGCAAGAAGCAGCAGTCGCAATACGAGATCGACTTCATCGTCAACACGGGGCGCGAGAAGGTGTACATCCAGTCGGCGCTGAACGTGGATACCGAGACGAAGCGGAATCAAGAGACCTTCTCGTTGAGGAACTCGGGCGACTTCTTCCGCAAGATTGTCATCGTGGACGGCAACGCAAAACCCTGGACAGACGAGGACGGCATCATGTACATGGGTGTCATTCCATTTCTGCTGGAGGAGGCGGGGAAGATAATCTGAAAAAATATTTAATATTAAAATATACTAAGTGTAATACAATTATTATTCAAGTATAATCCAGTTAAGTAAAGGTTAAAAATTAACGGTTAACGGTTTGCTCATCGGGTTCGCAGGCCTGCAATGCAGGCAGAAAGGTTAATGGGTAAAGAAAAAATTTTGCTAAAATTCAACAACATTAATTGTTGTATCGTTACACAAAATAAATTGCAATCTCTTGCGTTAATCAGACATGATTGCAATTGGAACAAAGGGGCATCTGGAGCAAGTTGTGACAGATGATGTTTGCGCTGACAAGATTGGAAGCGGACTGGTTAAAGTGTTTGCCACACCCATGATGATAGCACTTATTGAACGCACTTGCAACGAAAGTGTATTGGCTCAATTAGAAGCCGGCCAAGGTACAGTGGGAACCATGGTCAACGTGACCCACTGTGCGGCAACACCCGTAGGGATGAAGGTGTGGTGCGACAGCGAACTGGTCGAGGTAGACCGCAGAAGGCTCTTGTTCAAAGTAGCTGCATATGACGAGTGCGGTCTTATCGGTGAAGGAACGCACGAGAGATTCGTAATTGACAGCGAAAAGTTTCAACAAAAAGCATACAATAAAAAGTCATGAAATTGTTTAGACGAAACATATTCCCTCTTATTTTTGCATGCCTGTTGCTTGCTGTGCCATCGTGCCGGCACGCAAGTTCACAGACAGCCCGAATCGAACAAAATGATGGCAGGGAATGGACCAGAGACATCGACCTTCCCGTCACTCCTGCAGACCGTTCAGAGCAGATTCTATACAGAAAAGCCTACGTGGTATCGTACAACAAAGAAACCCGACAGCCAAACTGGGTGGCATGGAAACTGACGGCTGAGCATACCCAAGGGGATGTTCAAAGACCTGCAACGGCATGGCATGAAGACTATGAGGTTCCTGAACCTCGCATCTACTATAGCGACTACAAACATACCAACTGGGACAGGGGGCATATGTGCCCTGCAGGAGACAACAAATGGGACAAAACAGCAATGTACGAAAGTTTCCTGCTAAGCAATGCCTGTCCTCAGAACAAGACACTTAACAGCGGCATTTGGAACCAAATCGAGATGAAATGCCGTGAATGGGCTCGGAAATACGGCGAGGTACAAATTGTTTGCGGTCCCATCTTCATGAACTGCGAACATGACACCATTGGAGAAAACAGACTACCTGTACCAGAGGCATTTTTCAAAGTAGTGCTGATACCTGTCAACGGGGAGCTTTATGGCACTGGCTTTATCTGCCGAAACAACGAAGGCAACAAGAAAAAAGACCTATACCATAACAGCATCCCTGAGGTAGAGCGTATAACAGGAATAAAGTTCTTCCCTAACAGCGTAGACATCAAGGATTTTGATTATTAAGACCTGTACAGAAACAATCTCTATTGCCTTGCAGCGACTTCCCTACCATTTAAACTGAATCCGCGGACCATTCTTGACAGAAAGCAACATCGTAGTTCCGGCTGCAGGCAATTCCATAGTATCAGTCTGTTCGTTGTAATGTCGCAACCAGAAAGGATCGATAGCTATTTCAAAACGGCATCGGTCACGACCATGCATCTGCAAATTAAGGTATACCTTCTCTATTGCTACAAGTTGGCATCTCGGACCATTCGGGTTATCAGGTTCAGAGATGTATATTTGTATTGTCTCACTACTAGATTGCATTGAACCGTCGACACTGTCGAGAACAAGTGTCCCACGCACCACCAGACTGTCGCGATTGAAAGACACGCTGTCGTAGTGGAAATGTCCATAGTCAAGACCGAATCCAAATGGAAAGAGAGGTTCTTCTTTCATATAGCGATAGGTGCGACCTTCCATATTGTAGTCTTCAAATGCCGGCAGCTGTTTCGTAGACTTGTAGAATGTTATAGGAAGCCGTCCAAAGCCGTCGGTATATCCGAACAGGGCATTGCTCACAGCAGTACCCATATCCTGTCCCCCGTACCAAGCCACGATGATTGCGTCGACATCGTCGACCACCTCCTCGAGACCTATGGCACTCCCTGTGCAAAGAACCAACACAACAGGTTTATTTGTACGACGCTTTATTTCCTTGATAATATCACGTTGTGGTGCAGGAAGTTCTATAGATGTCCTGTCACCCTTGTAGAATCCAGGAAGGTTTACCTGCAATTCTTCACCCTCCAATGCTGGCGAGAGGCCGCCACAGAAGATAACGACATCGCTTTTTTCAATCTGTTTCCAAAACTTGCGCGGCAGTTTGTAATCGTTGTCGGCCAAATGGCAGGCTGTGTCGAAATAGATGTCCGCAATGTTGAAAGAAGGATTGTCCAGCATTTCGTTGCGACTGCCGACGTCGTTACGGAAAGCGTCAATGATAGTGGTCATATAGGGTGGCTCGCCATTATAGTTTCCCAATGCCATAGCAGAATCGGCGGCATTAGGGCCAATGACAGCTATCTGTCTCATCTCACTGAGGTCTTTTAGAGGCAGAATACCGTTATTTTTGAGCATCACAAGCGAATGGAGTGCAACTCTGGCAGGATTCTTGTAGAGTCCTCCCTTGCCGTGGTTGTACTTTGAGAACCAATCTGGACTGAGGCGGAAACGTGTACGGAGAACACGACGGAGGTGATTGTCTATTACAGACTCGCTTATATAGCCGCTATCGACGGCGGTTCTTAGGGCTGCAAGTCCAGAGCCACATTCCAGGTCCACCTCGGAGCCAAAAGCCGCCGCCGCTGTCCGTGCCGCAGAAGAGTGGGTACGATGGCGAGGAATGACAGTATCAGGCTCCCAGCAGTCGTTTAGAGCCCAGCAGTCGGTGACAAGTATGCCGTCGTAGTGCCAACGGTTGCGGAGTATGTCTACCAAAAGGTGATGGTTGGTACAGCATGGCTCGCCGTTGAGACGGTTGTAGGCACACATCACTTGCTGTACATCACTGTTTTTTATTATGTATTCAAAAGCAGGCAAATATGTTGTCCATAGGTCACGGTTCGACACCTGTGCATCGAATTGGTGACGCAGTCCTTCCGGGCCACTGTGAACCGCCAAATGTTTTAGGCATGCAGCAGAGACCAGATATGGAGTATTAAGCGTGGAATTGTCAGGGATTTTCCAAATGGAGCCTGCTTTTGTACGTAGCATAGAGCCCGGACCCTGCAGGCCTCGAACGGCAGCAAGTCCCATTTGGGCTGTCAAGTATGGGTCTTCTCCGAATGTCTCCATTCCCCTACCCCAGCGCGGATCACGGAAGATATTGATGTTCGGCGTAAAGAATGTGATACCTGTATTGTCGCCGTATTCGCCGTTCTTCCGCGACTTGCGGCATTTTTCAACACCTTCGTCGGCTATGTATCCATATACATCGGTAACAAGTTCCGGCTCGAAGGTAGCGGCGAGTGCTATAGGCATTGGGTAAACAGTTGCAACACCGTTACGGGCTATACCGTGCAGAGCCTCGTTCCACCAGCTATAGGGTAATAGTCCCAGACGTTCCACCGCAGGGTTTTGATGCTGGAGGAACGCCGTCTTTTCCTCAAGAGTAAGACGAGAAATTAAATCCTTGACACGCAACTCTATTGTCAGCGACGTGTCCTGAAAGGGAAATTGCTGAGCGTGAATAGATGGTGCCGCAAACAATGCAAGCAGGCACCATAGTACTTTAATACTATTTTGCCTCCTGGGCATAGGTTATGAAGCCGTCCATCTCAGAAAACAGCGACGATTCCGGGTACTGTTCCTTGACAGCCTTGAAGCACTCCAGTGCCTTTTCGTTGTTGTTGACAATCAAATTAGCGACACCAGCCTTGAATAAAGCAAATGGAGCTGTAATCGGGTTATCGTCCATCTTGGCGGCTTTGTTATAATGCTTTATAGCAGCTTCCATGTTTCCAAGTTCGGCTTCTGAATCGCCCTTGACCATCTCGTTGATTACCGGGGTCAACTGATCCTTGCCATTGTATTTACCTGCATATTTCAAAGCCTCTTGATAGTTACCGATGCGCAAGAAGCACACTGCGGCCTCATATTTTGCACGCTTGCCGGCTTTTGTCGACGAATATTTGTCGATAACCTTAAGCAGACCCACACTGTATTTGTCGGTTGCCGTGGTGTCACCGTAAAGGGCGGAATAGAAATCACCTTGAGTAATAAATTGCTCGGCCACAAAAAGAGCTTCATTGGCTTTCTGCTGACGGGGTTCTGTGACAAATTTCCTTATTCCGAAGATGGCGAAAATTATCACCACAATCCCTATTACAACAGCAAGTATCGCCTTCTGATTCTTCTCGATAAATTGCTCACTTTTAGAAACAAAACTAATGTTCTCGGTGTTTTTTTCTTCGATATTGTTTTCCATTTTTTATGTATATTTTTCTGTTTTTTTCTTACTTTTTTGAGTTTGCAAAAATAGTTATTTTTTTTCATTAACGTGAAAATATTTTTGGTTTCACATTATATAATGAAATCTATAGAAAAAATAACAAGAGATATTACAATGATAGACAATAATATACATTGCAATAAAAAAAATAATTGCCAAAAATATTTTTCATTAACAAAAAAATGTATAATTTTGCAATTCATAATCATTGATATTACACTAATTATGGATACTAAAGCCAAATTTTTGGGACTGGAGATCAAAAGTCCCATTATCGCCGGAAGCTGCGGTCTTACCAACAATATAGAAAATCTGGAAAAGCTTGAGGAAGCTGGTGCCGGTGCCGTCATCCTCAAATCGGTCTTCGAGGAGCAAATCATTTACGACATCAAGCGCAATCTAAGCATGATGGCTCCAGTGGACAGTTACGGTATGAGTTATGAATACATCGCATCGCACGTTGCTGACGACTCGCTGAGTGTTCATTTCGACTTAATAAAAGAAGCCAAGAAACGTCTACATATACCCGTTATCGGCAGCATCAACTGCTACTCGTTTGAAAACTGGATGACCTACACAAAACGATTCCAGGATGCAGGATGCGATGCCATTGAGCTCAACATGGCAATACTGCCATACGAGACCAACCTCTCCTGCGAGGATGTCGACAGACTCTTCTCCGACGTAATCAACACTCTTCGCAAATCTGTCTCCATCCCTATAAGCATCAAGGTGGGACAGAATTTTACCGATATGGCCAACTTCATGCAACGGCTCTCATGGATGGGTATCAATGGTATCACCATGTTCAACAAGGCTCTCAACGTGGACATCGACACAGAAAAATTTGAAATAACTCATGCTCCATCGCTTTCCTCTCCTGAAGAGGTTTACAACACCTTGCGTTGGGTTGCCATCTTGAGCAAAAAACTGCGCTGCAACATTTCCGCCTCCACCGGAGTACATACAGCCGACGATGTTGTCAAGATGCTGCTTGCCGGTGCCAGTACAGTACAAGTGGTCTCCTGCCTTTACAAAAATGGAGTCGAATATATGCGTACTCTTAACGATGGCCTCAACAAGTGGATGAGCGACAAGGGCTACGAGAACATAGAACAGTTTCGCGGAAAACTCGCTGTCAAGAACAACGACCAAGCATCTCTCTTCTTCCGCACACAGTTTATGAAGCATTTCGCACAAATTTGATTTTTATTCTATAATCTAAAAATTGTCAACTATGGAAGACAAAGTACCCAGTTTTTTCCGTTTTGAGGATCTCCGCATCTATGCAAAAGCAGTAGACTACAGCAAGTGGATTATCTCAACGCTACATGAACCCCACACAGAAAGCGAGCGTCGACTATGCCAGGCTTTTACCAATTCGGCCCTCGACATCGCCGTAAATATCGCTGAAGGTTCTTCACGCAACAAATCCCAATTCGACCACTATCTGAAGATTTCCAAATCAGCTATACGCGAGTGCATAGTATTCACTGCTGTGGCAAAAGAGCTTGGTCTCCTCGGCGAACAGGAAAGCGAACAGTCAAGGGAGTTGCTCATGGAACAGACCCGAATGATTGGGGCACTTATCATCTCTCTGCAACGCGGAAGCAACAAAAAAACAGAGTCTGATTTTCCGGAATATGACGAATCTTGTGAGATATCCTAAACTACCCCGCCTGCGCAATACAGAAAGTGGCACATTCTTTCTTATTGCAGGCCCTTGTGTCATCGAGGATGAGAAATCCCCTTTCGAAATAGCAGAACGGCTTCTCGCCATTTCAGAACGGCTCAAAATCCCTTTCGCTTTCAAAGCCTCATACCGCAAAGCGAACCGCTCTCGCGTAGACTCTTTTACCGGCATTGGAGATTGGGAAGGGCTGGAAATCCTCGGCAAAATAAGGGAAAAATTCAATATACCCGTCGTCACCGACATACACAACGAAACTGAGGCAGTCACTGCCGCCCAATTCGTCGATGTATTGCAAATACCCGCTTTTCTCTGCCGACAGACATCCCTGCTTGCAGCCGCAGCAGAAACAGGCCGTGTTGTAAATGTCAAAAAGGGACAATTTCTCTCACCTGAAGCCATGGTTCACGCAGTAAATAAAATACGTTACTACGGAGGGAACGAGATCATGCTTACAGAACGAGGGACAACATTCGGATACCAAGACCTCGTTGTCGACTTTCGCAGCGTTCCAATAATGAAACGCAACGATGTCCCCGTCGTTGTTGACATCACCCATTCGCTCCAAAAGCCAAACCAACCAAGCGGAATAAGCGGTGGAGATCCCGAAATGATTGAAACCATCGGTAGAGCTGCCGTGGCCAACTGCTGCGACGGCATCTTCCTCGAGACCCATCCCGACCCGCGCAACGCCAAATCCGACGGCGCAAACATGCTTCCTTTAGACCTCGCAGAAGACCTTCTCCGCCGCCTTGTGCAAATAAATAAAATAGCAAGAGAATGCAACTGAATCTCAATAAACCCATTGTCTTCTTCGACCTCGAAACAACAGGAGTCCAGGTAGGCTCCGACCGCATAGTACAAATTTGCCTACTAAAAATCAATACCGACAACACCGAAATCGAGAAAACCTATCTGGTTCGCCCTGTCGACGACAGAGGAATCACCATGCATATCCCCGAGGAATCAACTGCCATACACCACATCACAGATGCTATGGTAAAAAATGAGCGCAGTTTCCCCGAGTTGGCTAACGAAATCGCAGATTTTATCGGTGATGCCGACCTCGCAGGCTACAATTCAAACAAGTTTGACATCCCACTCCTCGTGGAAGAATTTCTGCGCGCCAAAGTCAACTTCTCCGTAAAAAACCGCTATATGGTCGATGTACAGAACATCTTCCACCGGATGGAACCGCGTACCCTTGTTGCCGCCTATCGTTTCTATTGCGACAAACAACTTGACGGAGCCCATAGCGCCGACGCCGACACAAAAGCCACATACGAAGTACTTAAAGCTCAGCTCGACAAATACGACGGAGTCTCTTTCACAGATCATGACGGCAAAATCTCTTGCCCCATTGTCAACAACATCGCCCAACTCTCTGCTTTCTCTGGAAACCCCCAATGGGCAGATCTCGTTGGACATATCGGTTACGACAAAGCCCATCGCGAAGTATTCAATTTTGGCAAACACAAAGGCATAACCCTCGAACGTATCTTCCAACAGGAGCCAGCCTACTTCGACTGGATCATGAAAGCCGACTTTCCTCTCTCCACCAAGCAAGTGGTTCAAGAGGTGCAACAGCGAATGACAGAGGAAAAACGCCGTAAAGACCAAGAAAAGCTACAAGCACTGAAGCTAAAGTTCGAAGGCTGAAAAATGCAAGCAATTTCACGATAGCTACTACGACTATTGAAAATAATCTGCATAGCACGAAACTACAGTGACCACGCCACCGAAATGGGGGCACCGCGATTTGAGCGCGGTTCCCAAGAAGCCCTGTCCCCTGCTTTTTTTCTAAAGCCAGACAGTGCCATTTTACTTAAACACCAACCTTTTATCTATCCAAACTTCAGCCATCAGGTTGAGCATGAGGTTGAAGTCGTGGTTCGTATCGACAAGGATGGGAAGAACATAGACGAACGTCTCGCACACGAGTACTATAGCTCCGTTGCACTTGGCATAGACTTCACGGCGCGGGACATGCAACGCGAAGCCAAAGCAAAAGGGCTTCCATGGACACTCTCCAAAGGCTTTGACGGCTCTGCAGCGCTCAGCGATTTCATTCCACTCGCCGAGCTGGGGGACGATATCCAGAACCTCAGTTTCTCGTTGTCGCGTAATGGCACTGTGCTTCAACGAGGCAACACGAGTGATATGCTCTGTAGCGTTGACAGGATGATTTCATATATTTCCGATTTCATTTCCCTCCGTAGCGGCGACATTATCTATACCGGCACCCCTTCCGGTGTCGGACCAGTTGCTGTTGGCGATACCCTGGAGGGTACTCTCCAAGACCGCAACATACTCGGAGTAACGGTTCACGATTAATGGTTCACGATTAATGGTTCACGGTTAATGGTTCACGGTTAATGGTTAAAGATGTTTGATGTATCCAATCACTAATCACTAATCACCAATCTGTTCGGATTGTATTGTCCCTTTAACTTCCAGCGCAGAGCGCGATAACTTCCCTTAACTTCTCTGACTTCCAGCACGAAACGGCTATTTTTCCAACGTATATTCAACAAACATAGTCTGGGTAACCTGCTCGCCGGCGACACGTAACGTTATGGGCAGGAATGAACTGAATGTAGGTTCTGCTCGTCTGTTATCCATACGCAGATAGATAATAAGCTCCCGACCAGGCGTCAGCTTGCTATAACCAACGACTTTCACATCAGGAGAACCGACACTTATGAAATCAAGCGCTGTCTCTGTAAGTGCGGTATGCTGCAATCGAATTTGAATGTCGGCATACTCCCCAGTAAAATAAGTACCTATATGCATAGCCCTCGACGGAAGATGCAGGCAGCTTATCATGCTGCTGTCATCCTCCAGATACTGATAGTCCAGTATCTCTATTCGCCGCTCCTTGGCCGCCTCTACGCTGTATACCGACCTATTTGTCTGGCTTGGGTCGCCTGAGACGCCCTTCTTTGCGTGACTGCTTCCGTATGCCACTTCCCGTATCTGCAACGAGCCTCCACCGGTACCCATGAAACGTGTCAGAACACCTTTCTTATATTCCATTATCTGGTTGACAATCGATGCAATACGACGCTTGGAGATAAGTTCGTTATACTGGCTGGTATGTATTGGACTCGCATATCCCTCCACCGTCATACTGATACGATGTCCTGCCTTCAAATCCTCCAGCAAAAGGTTTAGAAACTGTTCGAAACGTTCGCAGTTGTACTGCACATCATAATCGAAGAAATAGTCAATGGCATCACAGATAGAATCGAATACAACGTTACCGTTGGCAAGTGTGTGCGCTTTCTTGTACTCACCACGCATGAACATATACCTGTTATATGTCTGGAAATAGTTGGTGGTAGTTGTGGCAAGCTTTGATTTTGGATCTGGCTCATCGTTATGGAAATACAGCTTGATTGGTAAAAGATGATGGACAGCTCCCTTCAGCGCAACAGTTTCTTCCTGACGCTCTGCAGTACGGCGGCGTGGGCGGTTCTTTTTCTCAAGGCTCCAGCTGTAGATGTCGTTGCAGCAGGTGTTGTCGCCAATAAAAAACGAGCCGCGGCGATTCGAGGATAAATAGCCTGAAGTAATGTCTCCAGGATTGACTGTGAAATAGATGTCATTCGCAGGGCTATTCAATGTGCGGCCAATGTTAGAAGGATACTGCCAGCTGTCGCGCATACCCTCCGAGCAGAAAACATCATATCCGCCATAACCCAGATGCCAGTCGGATGAGAAATACAGCCTGCCGGACATGTTGTCATAGAACGGCGTAATCTCATTGCCAACCGTATTGACCGGCGTGCCCAAATTCACACACTGCGATGGAGCCTTACCTTCCGCCAGGATAGTGTACCAAATGTCCAAACCACCCAATCCTCCCGGACGGTCAGACGAGAAGAACAATATTGTTGTGCTGTCCTCCAGATAGCCCACTGTTGGATGTGTCGATGTGTATCCGTCAAGATTTACATCTCCTCCGAGTTTCTTCGCCTTTTGCCACCTTCCCCTTGCATAATGCGACACATAGATATCACATGGGATATTGGCAAAATCGTCAGTGCCGCATAAAGTGAAGTAAATATTCTTGTGTACAGGGTCAAAAGCCACATTGCATGAATGCTTTTCCTTGTTGTTTAGTCCCCACTCGTTAGGTATTGCCTTGCCCGGGGTGTCGCCATTCATTTCAGCCTGAAAAATCTGCATTAACACCAGGTCCGAATTTACTGCATTTTTGGCTCCTGGTTTGGACAGTTCACGCATTGATGAGAAGAAAAGCAACGAGTCACCCATCATGACAGCCCCCGACTCACTGTATTCGGTGTTGACATTCTTGCTCAAATGTTGAACAGAGTAACGGTTGGTGTCCGGGATGCTGTCGAGTACCCACTGACATGACTTGCTCTCCTGACGTGCACGTTCTGCAAGTTCGTCATTGATAGTGCTTCTAAGATATCGCTGATAGAAAAACAACGCTGAATCCGCCTGCCCGTTGTTCCGGTACATCGACGCGAGAAAATACTCACAATGAGGATGTATTGCCGACGATGACGAGTTGTTGACGATACTGTAAAAGCGGATTGCGCGACTGTAATCGTTCGAGAGCCTGTAAGATTCAGCCAACTTGTAGGCCAAGTCAGGATCTTGGTTTTTCTTGTAGTCTGCCAGATAATAGTCTATGGCAGTCTTGTAGTAGCCATAGCCAAACGCCTCGTCGCCCTTTTCTATATTGCTCTGGGCAAAGGCATACTGCAAAGTCGCTGCAGTAATCAACGTCAAGAAAACGATTCTTTTCATATTATATAAAACTCTTTGTTTCATTTTAGTCACTTATTTCAGACAACAATTCAAATAATAGGACATGGCATTGCTTTGCGGTTAACCCGTTTGTTATGCACCATTCGATATACTATCCCTATTTCAAAAGAGCCCACAGAATGTGACGCAGGCGTCAGCTTGGAGATATTGGCGTCGTATGTCAACGTGAACAGAAATGCGTTGTATTCCACCGCCAATTCCAGCAGTGCTGCATCCAACCACCTATAGCGCAATCCACCGATAATGGACAGCCTGTGTCCCGACGATTCAGAGAGGTACCATTTGACGTCGCAGCCAAACATTATTTCCTTATAGTTCCTCTGTACCAGGGCTGCAGCCAACGGAAGGACGGCAACATCGCCGAAAGCACGGTATTCCGCCCTTGCATACGCACTGAACTTGCGCTCAATAAAGGCATCACCTTGGTCGAGGTACGTCACATTTGGTCTGTTAAGGTTACGACCAGAAAGGCCAATCTTCAAATACAAATCATCGTTGGGCTCATAAAACCATGCCACTCCAGCACCAAAAGAAAGAAAGTTGACTGAAGTTTCGGAGATATCATCTGTAGGATCCTCAAGCTCTATATCCGAAGTGTTAAAGCCCGCCTGTCCCATTCCGGCCTCTGCCGCGACAGAGATAAAACTACTATTTCCCGCATCCAACGCCTTGTAATAGGAAAGAATAACATTGCCAGATGTAGTGCCATAACTCAGTGTGCCCGCCCGGTCACTGTAGAGGATAAAACCAAGGCTCAGGCCGTCACGGTAGTAGCGTCGTCTCAAGAGCGACACCTCTGCTGTTGCAGCGATGGTTTGGAAAGCCCGGCTTACAGATGCCCATTGGTTGCGGTAAATCACACCAAAACGCCCTGTGCCGTCAAAAAAACCGGAATATGCAGGATTGAAAAGAATAGGATTGGCGTCAATCTGCGAGAAATGAATATCCTGGGCACGGAGCAGCGAAGTGTTAGCCGAGAAAGAAAAAAAGACAAAAAGCAACAACAGCGCCCGAGGCGTGCACGATGAAGTCGACGATATGTATTGGGCGGAGTACAACTTTTATTTAAAGGTTCAGGGTTAAAGGTTCAAGGTTAAAGATTATTTATCGCTAATTATCAGTAAATTAATAATAATTATTACTACTTTGGCTGGCGAGCCTGATGAGCCAACTTTTTTCCATTGCTTAATTTGTATATGGTGTCAGCGATATGTCGGCAAATTCACCCAGAAGATATTTGTGGTAAGCCGCTATACCCACCATAGCGGCATTGTCAGTACAGAACTGTAGCGTAGGAACAAACGCTCTCCAGTGGTGTTTCTCGGCAAGCCTGAGAATACCGTTCCTCAAATACGAGTTTGCAGACACACCTCCAGCAATGGCTATCTGCCTCGTTTTCGTGGCAAGTGCAGCCTTTTCGAACTTCTTCAACAGGAACTCCATGATGCATTTCTGAATGGAGGCACAGAGATCTGACTTGTTCTTCTCGATAAAGTCGGAATCCTCCGCAAGACGGTCACGCAAAAAATACAGGAAAGAGGTCTTGATTCCACTGAAGCTATAGTCATATCCCGCAATATTGGGAGTGGCGAAACGAAAAGCGTCAGGATTTCCCTCTTTAGACAGCCTGTCAATGATTGGTCCTCCAGGGTAGCCGAGATCCATTATCTTCGCTGCCTTGTCAATAGCCTCGCCGGCGGCATCGTCAATGGTCTGTCCCAGCACTTCCATTTCAAAATGACTGCGCAGCAACAAAATCTGCGTATGACCACCACTTACCAGAAGACATAGAAAAGGAAACTCTGGCGTAGGATTTCCAGGCGTTTTGATAAAGTGCGAAAGAACGTGCGCCTGCAGGTGGTTGACTTCTATGAGAGGTATTCCGAGTCCCTGCGCGAAACTCTTAGCAAAAGAAACGCCCACCAGCAATGACCCCAGCAATCCAGGGCCACGAGTAAAAGCCACTGCATCAAGTTCAGACTTGTCGATTCCCGCTTCACGAAGCGCGGCATCGACGACAGGCACGATATTCTGTTGATGGGCACGCGATGCCAATTCAGGCACCACTCCACCATACTGTTCATGGACTTTCTGCGACGCAATCACATTGGACAGAAGAGTGTCGTCACGCAAAACAGCCGCTGACGTATCGTCACATGATGATTCTATTGCAAGTATATTACTCAACTTTTCAAAAAATATTATTGTTTTTCCTCTCTCAATTCCCTTATTTCATTTTGCAAAAATACACATTTTTTTTCAGTTTTTATACTAAAATCTTTGTATTTTAGTTATTATGCAATAAAACTTATAGACTATCAAAAAGTTTGGCAAAATATTTCGGCGCATTCTCCTGACCCTCTTCATTGTGGTCTATGTGGTCATTGCGTTGCTTAACCACACATTGGTGCAGTCTATGGCAGGCTCTGTGGCGAGCAACCATTTCAGCAGCGAATGGGGTGGCAAGGTCAAGATTGGCTCTATTGGTTGCAATCCTTTCAATCATTTGGTACTACGCAACGTGGAGTTAATAGCTCCTGACAACGACACCGTATGTCAGGCCGGAACCGTAGCCCTCCGTTTTGACAAGTTTCCATACGACAGCCACGGTCTCTCCTTCTCTCGCGCCAAAGTCAAAGACACCTACTATCACCTAAAAATCGACACTACCGGCATCAACCTTCAATTCATTATCAGTCACTACGTAAAAAAAGAAAAAAAGAAGACTAAAAGCCCTACGGAATTCAAGGTCATCGTAGACGACCTGATTCTTCAAAACGTTCACTACAAGCAAGACCTCAAAGAACGCCTCAGCACCAAAAAAAGAACCGATATCAAAGGTGTCGATGTGGTACACATGGACTACAACCATATCAATGGAAGGTTTCGCAATGTCAGAGTCGACAAAGACCGTGTCACATGCCGTATAGACAAACTGTCTACCGTAGAACGCTCGGGACTCGAGGTAATAGATATGCACTCCAATATTTACGTCTCTCCCTCTGGTATCAGCGCGACCAACCTCCACCTCGAAACTGCCGATTCCAAGCTCATGGGCGATGTTCTGCTTGACTACACTAATTGGAAGAGCATGTCACATTTCCTCGACAGCGTTGTCCTGACATGTCACTTCCTCGAAGGCTCATACGGCAATATGCGCGACGCCGCTTTTTGGACCAATGCCCTATGGGGCATGGACGAAAAAATATTTATCGATGGATGGTTCAGCGGTCCCATTAGCGATTTCCACGCCGACAGCGTACATCTCGCCTTTGGCAGTGAAACCACATTGGATTTGGACGCTTCCATCTATGGACTCCCTCATATCGACACCACAGTCATCAACGCCAACATACACAAGCTCCACACCACCTATAACGACCTCGCAGCCATTCGCCACCCCAAAGGCGATGTCATGAAAGCCGCCAAACTGATGAAAAAATTAGAAACCTTCGATTTGGAGGCCACCTTTGCCGGAACCATCTATGACTTTTATGCAACACTGGACATGAACACCTCCAGCGGTGATGTTAAAGGCGACGTAGTGCTGGCAATGGATCCCAAAAAGAGAGATTACCGCTACGTGGGAGAGCTGTCGTCCAACGGATTCCTCATCGGTCGGATTGCCCCCAACGAATGGATTTCAAGAAGCGGCTTCGACCTCCAGTTCGAAGGTGAAGGATTTGACCCCCGCAAAATGAACGCCTCCGCGGAAGGACAACTGCACCATACAGTGGTCAAAGGCCAGCGGCTTACATCCGAGGCGGCATTCTCCGCTGAAGCGTCTGACGGCGTCGTGTCCGCCGACATCAGCATGGACGACGAACTGGCGGCTCTATCGGCTCACGGCGAGATTGAATGGCGGGAAGACTACCCTCGCTACAGAGCCAATCTGGATGCAAGCCACGTCGACCTCAAAAGGTTCGGTCTCTGGAACGATACCTGCGACAAGGAGGCCTCCCTGGATGCAAGAATCGACGCCCGCTACTGGGCTTCAGACGAAACAAACAACTTCGCCCGCGTTGCAGTGGATGGTTTTTCACTGAACACAACAACAAGAAAATGCAAACTAAAAAATGCCGTCCTTGCCATAAGAGAACAAAACCGGTGGAAAAATGTGACACTCCGAAGCGACATCCTCAACGCCCAAGTTAGAGGATATTTCCACTACGACGCTCTGGGGCAGATGGCAACGAAGATGCTCAACGACTACTGGATCGGGGCAAAACATGACGACAATAATCAGAATTACGACAAAATAGCCGACGCCAGATTCGAGCTGAACGCCGTATGGAACGACACCGCCGAAATACTCAAAGCGTTTCTCCCTCAGCTTACCATAGCCACAGGCACCACACTACAAGCTAACTATAATTTTGTTGAAGCCCTCAAACCGATTCTTAGGTCGGACTCCATTGGTTGGGGCAACATACGGCTATATAACGTCGGACTGAATGGCGAAGCAATAGCCGAACAATACAATAGCAGGCTCACCACCGACGAGATAAAGATCGGCAAAATGGTCATCGCGGAAAGGTCTGACATAACCTTGGAATGTTCCCAAAGAGAGGCTTCCAGCCGCATATACTGGGAGAATAGCAGCGATGCCATCGGCAACGGCGACCTTAACCTGAGACTGACAGCCACCGACGAGACAGAAGGGATGAAGCTGATTGTCGGAAAAACAGCTCTCGAATTAGGCGGAAGGGAATGGCAGATAATCGAGAAAGGCGATGTAATCTTTACTCCCGACGGATACAAAATTGACGGTCTCTCGATGAAAAGCGGTGAAAGTTACCTTACCGTTGAAGCCGACGCCATGAACTCCACAGAGAGCTTGCTGACCATTAATTTAGAAAAATTCCGATTAGAGGTACTCAACCCCGTCATCAACGGCATCATTGACGGCGCTTCGATTAATGGCGCAGCTGACGGTACAATAGTCTTCAACTCCGGCAACGACAACAGCGGAAGGATGACCGCAGACCTGAAAGCCAACAACCTTGTCATCGATGGAGAACAGCTTGGCGACGCCACAATTATAACAACCTGGAACGATGAACTGGAAAGAATAGAGCTGACTGTCAACACTGAAAGAAAACATTCCGAAGGAAAAGCTCAAAAGCCCCTACGTATTAACGGAATTATCGAAACCCGTAGTTCCGCTCTTGACATCACTGCAGAAATTGACGACCTGGCCCTCGACATTATAGCTCCTATGGTTAACTCTTTCGCCTCCGACGTCAAGGGCAACATCAAGGGCAACATCAAGATTGGCGGCACACTACAAGAACCGGAAATCACCGGGATCGCCATGGTCGACAAGGGCTTGATTCACATCGACATGCTTAATACCGCATTCGGATTCTCCGACACATTATTCCTTGACCGGAATGCCATCCAGCTCGGCGAATTTATCATCAACGACGAACGCGGCAATAAGGCAACTGCATCAGGTTCTATCAAACACAAAAACCTCAAAGATTTCGACTTGGACATCGGCCTGAAGAGCGACAAACTGCTATGCCTGAACACTACAGCACGCCACAACGAAACCTACTACGGCACTGTTATTGCCGCCGTGGACGGCATTGTAAAAGGCAAAATCGAAAATATCGACATCGTCCTTAACGCACATACACTTCAAGGTTCCACCATAAACGTGCCAATCAACGACAAACGAGAAGCAGCGCAAGCCGACTATATCCGTTTCATCTCTCCCGAAGATGACGAGGATGAGATTGGCGGCATTGGTATCAGCGGCACATTAGGCAAGAGTGTGAACGACCCTGATGAGGCTTCCTCCAGCAATGCAAACGTCTTCAATCTGACTATCAACGCAGAGGTCAACAGGGATATGACTGTTCGCCTGCCTATGGATTTCTCCTCGGTTGGGGCCGACGTCAAAGCACGCGGCGACGGCGACCTCCAAATCAGAGTAGGCACAGGGATGCCGTTCTCCCTTATTGGAGACTACGAGATGTCGGACGGAACAGTAAGCTTGGATATACTAAGCATTATCAGCAAGGTGTTCGCCATCGACGAAGGCAGCTCCATAACATTCCCGGGAGCCGTATCAGATGCCCTCTTCGACATCAGGGCAGTCTTCTCTCAAAGGGTCAACATGTCCTCACTTACCGGCTCTCTCTCAAGCACCGACTCGCAAAAGCCTGTACTCGTGGAAAACATCATCGCTCTTAGCGGAACCATCCAATCCCCTGACATCAACTTCGATATCCGTCTTCCCAATGCCGACCAAAGCACACAGGAGGAAGTCTTCGCCTATATCGACAGAAACAACGAGCGCGATATGTTGAACCAGACTGTATCTCTTCTGGTGTCAAAGAAATTCTATAATTCCTCTGCATCCAACAACAGCGACCAATCAACCAATACAGGCGACGAAGCCTATGGATTTGTGGCCAACACGTTAGGCAGCATGGTGAGCGACATGGTACAAGTCGTGGATGTCAATTTCGCCTATCAAGCCGGCAACTCGCTAACCACAGAACAATATGCTGTAGACATCAGCAAGGAATGGAACAAACTCTATTTCGAGACAACCTTCGGCTTCGGCGGCGAATCACGTGAAATGTCGGAAAACAGCGGCAACAACAATATGACTGGAGATATGTTGGTGGGTTACAAAATAAACCCGCGCCTGCACCTCTTTGTGTTCAACCGCAGCAACACCAACGACTATACACGTTCAGACCTTCCCTATAAACAAGGTGTTGGACTTAAATACACAAGGGATTTCGACAAGGTAAGAGATCTCTTCGTAAGACGTAGAAACAAAAAATAAAATGAGGATTCTTGTTATTAGGCTGAGTTCTCTGGGAGATGTGCTGCTGACCACTCCTGTACTACGGTGTCTGAAAAAACAGCTGCCGCATGTTGAGTTGCATCTCGCAACAAGACCTCAATGCGCACAACTGATAGCAAACAACCCCTATATTGATAAAATAATCGAGGTTGACAAAGATTTTTCCGACTACGGCATTTTCAAAGGCCGTTATGACTGGATTGTCGACCTACACAACAACCGTCGCTCTAAACGTATCCGCAAGTCAGCAGGAGAAAAGACAAAATCGGTGATATACCGGAAAGAGAACCTACACAAATTTATTTATATCTGGACCAAAATAAACGTAATGTCAGGCATGCATGTCGTCGACAGATATATGCATGCCGTCTCCACTCTGGGAGTGAAAGCCGATAACGAAGGTCTGGACCTCTTTCTCGACAATGTGGACAGAACTAATATCAAAGGTTTATGCGACACCATTGCCAAAGAGGAGCAATATGTGGTTTTTGCCTGCGGTGCACAGCATTCCACCAAACGCATCCCGCCTGAAAAGCTCCTGCAGTTAGCCGAAATGATAGACTCCAAAGTATTGCTGCTCGGCGACAAAAACGACAGAAATCGCATAGACCAATGCTCGGCGGTAAAGCCCGACAATGTATTGAATTTGTGTGGGGAGACCACCCTGATGCAGTCTGCGGCAATAGTTGAAAAAGCTTCCGCCGTAGTAACCCCAGACTCTGTGATGATGCATATCTCCGCAGCGTTACGCAGGCCTGTTTTCGCCATTTGGGGAGCCACCGCTCCCTCGTTTGGATTCACTGCTTTCCGCACCGACAGACGCGATTTCGTCGCAGAAAGGCTCTGGTGCCACCCATGCAGCAGGATGGGGAGCGAACGATGTCCTCTCGGACACTTCAAATGCATGGAAAACCACGACTGGGCCATGCTTGTAAAAATGATTAACTCCAAGATAAAAAAATAAAAATTATGCTTGCCAAAGGTATTTTACTATTGTCCGCCTGTTTTGCATTTGTGTTCTGTAGTCCAAGGCATACGGTTTGCCCAAACGACACCACTTACATTGATACAACCCAAGAAACCAACAATGCCAACATAGATTCACTACTCATTGTAAATGGAGAATGGCTGATAGACAGTCTGGACGGCTTTGTCCTGAAAAGAGTACAATTTGATAATAAAGAATGCCTTGGCTCTAACCAGTATGTTTGCATCCTCGAAATAGCGCCGGAATCTCCTCGCCGTTTAGCATTCACCTACGAGCCACGTCGCACTCCGACTTCGACTCACGCCAAACGCAATAACGCAATAGCCGCCATCAACGGCTCATTCTTCGACATGAAATACCACAACCCTATCTGCTATCTCCGTATTGACGGCAAGGAGAAAGGCATCAACACCCCTCAAAAGAGCGACAGTATCAACCGAAAATACTATCAGTACGGCTCAATGAAACTTGAAAAAGGCCGTCCAGTGTTCTTCATTCCCGACAGCGGACGTTTCGCCGAACGGCTCTTGGCCGACAGTAACATCATGACCGCAGGTCCGTTACTGATATATCACGGCAAGCTCATCCCCATGCGCGACGACAAGGAGTTCGTCACCAACCGCCACAACAGAACTGCCATTGGAACAAAAAAAGACGGCACCGTTCTCCTTGTGACAATAGACGGACGCATGAAGCTCTCTGAAGGGATGTCCCTCATGGATTTCCAAAAATTATTGTATTATCTCGGTTGCGAAGATGCCCTCAACCTGGACGGTGGAGGCTCAACAACCATGTATGTCAAAGGATTTGAACACAGTGGTATTGTCAATCACCCTACCGACAACGGAAAATATGATTTCAAGGGCGAACGGGATGTATCCAACTGTGTCATAATTAAATAGCATCAGGCTTAATATCTATACAGACTCATCAAATGGAAAGATTTATCATCTGCCGTGCTTCCGCCGGATCTGGAAAAACATATACGCTGGTGCGACAATACATTGAGACCGCCATCGCCTCTCCCTCTCAGACAGAGAGCCGCTTCAAGCATATTCTTGCCATCACTTTTACAAACAAAGCGGCAAACGGCATGAAAGAGCGCGTGATGTCACAGCTTCACAAAATTGCCACAGACAATCCTGATGCCGATAATCTGGTCGCTGAAATCAGTAGCCACCTATCCATTGACAATGATGAGACCCGTCGGAGATGCAGCATCCTCCTCTCATCCATTCTCCACAACTACTCCGATTTCGCAATATGCACCATAGACAGTTTTGTCCATAGGCTTGTAAGGACTTTTGCGCTCGACCTACAAATGCCGATGAATTTCAGTCTCTCTATCGACAATAAAAAAATCATCAGCACCGCAGTGAGCGACCTGCTCTCCAAAGCGGGCACCACAGACTACGACGATCTCACGAAAGTACTCTGCTCCTTTATGGAAAGTCGTATGGCCGACAATAAAAATTTCAAAATTGAGGACAAAATAGAAAACCTGGCAAAAGAAATATTCGAAGAGGATGCACCCGCATATCTTGCAGAACTGAACAAAATTGACATCAAGAAATATTTGGAAATACAAAGTCAACTCTATGGAGAAAACAAGAAATTCGAAAAAACCATCTCCGGTGCTGCCAAAGAATTTGTTGATGACTGCAGCAAGACAGGTCTGACCATTGATGATTTCCCGAACAAGAAAAGTGGAATCCTACCCTTCTTTATAAGGTTGGCCAACAACGATTTCTCCAAAATCAACGATCCCCACGCAAGAGTCCGCGAAGCATTCAGCAAAAAAGACATTGCATGCAAGTCTACACCTGATGATATCAAAGTCAAACTTGACGCCGTATTGCCATCTTTTATGAAAGCCTACGATATTATAGGCTCCCTTATAGAAAAAGAACTAACGGAATACAACACCCGCAAACTTTTGCTTGCCAACATATACGGATTAGCTTTGTTAGGTCACGTAAACCAGCTGAAAGAGCTCTACTATAAGGAAAACGACATAGTCCACATCTCGGAATTCAATAAACGTATCTCTAACGAGGTGATGAACGAGCCGGCACCATTCATCTATGAACGTATCGGCAACCGCTACTACAACTACCTTATAGACGAGTTCCAGGACACCAGCAAGATGCAGTGGCTTAACTTCCTCCCCCTTATTGACGAAGCCATGTCACGCCAGTACAACGACGACACCTCCGAATGCGGTATGCAGTCTCTCGTCGTGGGCGACGGCAAACAGGCCATATATCGCTTCCGGCAAGGAGATGTGAGACAGTTCATGAGGCTGCCAAAAGTGGAAAGCGACCTACATGGGAAAACACTGGCCTACAACTCCAAAGTCAATGAATTAAAATACAACTACCGCACACGCTCAAACATCGTCGAGTTCAACAACAGATTCTTTGAAAAAACAATAAGCAAGTATTTCAACAATAATCCTGAACTGACCGAGCTCTATCTTGGTGAAAAGGAAGAATACGAATCCTATGGGCCACGTCTCCAACAGAAATGGAAAAAAGAAGGCGGATACGTACAAGCATCTTTCACTGAAAAGGAGACACTCTACGATGATGTCGTCAATGCAATACGACATCAAAAAGAAGATTGCAACTACAACTATAGCGACATCATGGTACTGGCACGGCGGAACAACATCCTCGTATCCATTGCCGAGAAGCTGACAGCGGCTGGAATACCCATTGTGTCATCCGAGTCATTTATCCTCTCAAACAGTAAAGTGATACTGCTGATGAAATCTATCATGGAGTATCTTGTCGACCCCCAAGACAGGGTGGCATCACTTCAAGTGTTGCAGTTATCTGTTGGTTGCGGATGTATCGCACCCGACGACAGCCTTTTGTGGCAGTTGCGTGAAAAAAAATTCAAAGTCGAAGAGATTCTCAATAGACAAGGGATAGATTTCAATTTCGACTATATGCGATCTCTTCCCCTTTACGACTGCTGCGAGCACATACTCCGTGTATTCCGTCTTGAGGGCAAAGAGTCAGGATATGTGGCCACACTGCTTGACGTAGCCAATAAATTCCAACGGAACAATCTTGCCGAGCTGAGCGAATTCACGAACTATCTGAACGAGAATATTGACAAAATGTCAAGTTCCACATCTTCTGATATGGATGCCGTGAACCTGATGACCATTCACAAAGCCAAAGGCCTTGAATCCAAAATAGTAATCTACGTTTTACCCTATATTATATCGAGAGGGGACCAGATGTGGGTCAGAGTGGACGACAACGAACAATTAGGTCTGCCTGTCGCTTATGTAAGCAAGATAAAGTCTCCGACGTTATTCAACAATATTTTCATGGAAGAGGATAGGCTCTTGGAAATGGATCAAATCAACGTACTTTATGTGGCAATGACGCGAGCCGAAGAGAAACTGCTTGTTTTCTGTGAAAACAACGAATCCGAAAAAAACAAGAACAAAAACAAAGACAATAAAAAGGACAACATCACACTGCTTCACGACTTTGTGAAAACAGACAGTCTCACGCAAAAATACAACAATGGAGAGAGCAATAAAGAGATTTATATTATAGGCGAAGATTCTATCAAACACAGTAGTCCCGAAGTAAAAGAAAACACCCATTCTATTATAGAGGTTGACGACCTTGTATTCCCAAAATGGGAAGGCAGGGTTATCGTTGCAGCCAACAACGCCGTACTTCTCTCGCCTCTCGAGTCAGACAGTCGCCGCTACGGCATTCTCATCCACGATCTTCTTTCTCAAATCAGGACAATGGACGATGTCGACAGCGTAGTAAACAATTATTGCTTAGAGCACCATCTGCAGGACTCAGTCCGCGACAGCATCTTAAAACGCATTAAAAATATGATTAACAGCGATGACAATCGCCGTTATTTCGACCCAAGTTACGAGGTGGCCTGCGAAGAATCCATTGTCATCAACGGAGAAATACGACGACCCGACCGCATCGTCTTCGGCACAGACTCCACCTGGGTTGTAGACTTCAAAACAGGTGCACGCGACGACGAAACTCACAAACATTATGAAAGACAGGTAGGAGAATACGCCGCCGCGCTTACAGCCATGGGTTATCACAATGTGAAACCCGTTATCATCTACTTATAGAAAAACTACTTTTTATACGGACGGGCTATGTCGTCCGGATCAATATCGGGTTCATTGTATTCCGTGCAGAAACGGTATGCATTGCCACGTGTAAAGTCAAGTGACGAGCACGATTGATCCTGCGACACGTATTCTATTTCTTTGATAGTGCTGTTTCCATTATAAACATAACATTTGCAGCTTTTGGTATCACAGGAAACCATTGCCAAAAAAGCTGACATAATTGCAACAAAAAGAAATATTTTTTTCATATCAAATAATTTTTTTTTCATTTCTTACCCCAAAACATCCTGACGACATCCATTGTATCGATTTCCGGGTCATCCCATTCGGTACAATATCGGTAGCTGGAATCGTCGGGGTTAATATTACTGTATCCCAATTCACCACATGGAGTAGAAGGATCGATATATGTTTCGCTAACCCTTACACTACCCCATTTTTCAAGCAGATAACATCGGCAGGGCTTGGTACTGCAGGAGGACAGCAGCAACAGCCCTGCAATTGCTGCTGTAATTATGAATTTTGAATTTTGAATTTTGAATTTCATTCAGCGGATAACATTATATATCTTCATCGTTGCGATTGGGTGTTTTGCTTGTATTGACTTCTATCTCATCGACAAAGAGCCAAGCCTGCTCGCCGGCGCTGACGTGCCATTTGGGTAGTTTGCCGTAGTTCACTGCTTTTATCTTAACGTAGCGGGCGGGCACAGCGGTGAGGTAGAAGTTGTAGAAGTTATGTACCACGCTCTCGTCAGCCCTCTCAAGCTTGTCTGGGAAATCCTTTTTTCTGTCGCAGTTAATGACGAAGAAGGGAGAGTATTTCTCACCATCAACAGAGGTGCTTACCTCGACCTGTTTCGGGAAGAAAATCCAGCTCTTCATATTCTCCAGACATTCTACACCTACACTCCACACTGACTTCACTTCCAACAGGTCGACGACAACCTCCATATCTCCCTGCCAACCCTGCCATCCGCCAATACGGTAGTTCTCGGTGCCGTGAAGACGGTCGATGAGGCCTGTTTCTCCATTCTCACTATACTGAGGGTTGGGTTTTGTGATATAGGTTAGCTTGCGGTCAGTCTGGGTACATGTGAGCTTATGCTGAACAACAGCGCTATGACCTGTTTCTGTATTGTATGCCACCGCTTTGACAACGACATCACTGTTGATGGTGAAGGGCTTTTCGTAAAGTGTTGAGAACCGTGTCGGCGTTGAACCGTCGAGGGTGTAGAAGATGCTGTCCTGCTCGTCGACTATATTCCAATGAGCAGGGCGTATCTTTACCTCGGCCTCTCCGTCGAAACTCTGCTGCCAGTCGTCGAAGAAAGGAGCGGAGGTTATGAGGTTTCTATCTTCTATGTCTCCGCTGTGAGGACGTGCCTCGTCGCCGTAGGCCCATTCTTTGTCGGGTGTGGTGCCCATTTCAAAGTCGAGCGTGCATCCGTCTTTCAGCTGCTCAAAGGTGATGAACGCTTTGTCGTAAGGTGCCCCGTTGAGGCGCAGCGAGCGGACGTAGCAGCTTCTGTGGCTCTGCCCTTTGGCGTTGATGACAATGTTCTTGCCGTTCTGGAGATGAATTGTGACCTTGTCGAAAAGTGGTGAGCCGATAACGTATTGCCCACTTCCCGGACAGACGGGATAGAAGCCCATAGCGCTCAACACATACCAAGCGCTCATCTGTCCGCAGTCCTCATTGCCGCAGAGGCCGTCGGGAGTGTCGTGGTAGAGTTCGGTGCAGATACGGCGCACCAACTCAGCAGTCTTCCACTGGCGGCCAAGATAGGCGTAGAGGTAGGCGGCATGGTGCGACGGCTCGTTGCCGTGGGCGTATTGACCTATGATGCCGGTGATGTCGCTCTGGTCGCGGCCTGTCATCTTGGAGTCACCATAGAAGAGTGAATCTAGGAAGTCCTCGGCGTATTCTTTGCTGCCAAACATACCTATCCAATCGTTGACACCATGGGGAACGTAGGAGGAATATTGCCAGCAGTTGGCTTCAGTGAAATGATTGTTGACTTCGGTGGGATCGAAAGGTGTTATGAAGGCTCCGTTACGGCGTGGATGCATAAAGCACCTGTCGTCCATCAGGTTCTTCCACGACTGGCAGCGGCGTATGTATTCGTCGTATATCGACGCCCAATAGTTGACACAGACACCCGGGTGGTTCTTTTCTGCAAGTTCCTCCAAATGCTTGGCGAACAAAGCTATGCACCAGTCGTCGTAGGCGTATTCAAGGGTCTTGCTGACTGACTCGTTCTCATATTCGCTGCTGAGGTGGTTGTCGCGGGCGTACTCGGTGCGGCCCAACATCGGCAGGTTGCTGGTTGCAACCATCGCCTCAAGCAGTTCGTTCAGTGTCTCTTCGTCAAGATCATCAAGAACTCCGGTGCAGTATGCGTCGAGGATGACAGACGCGGAGTGGTAGCCTATCATGCAGTGGGTCTCGTGGCTTGCAAGTTCCCACATCGTCAGCTCGCCGCTGTGGCGGAAGTGGTCAAGCATGGTGAGCACGAA
>JAGCUU010000041.1 GCA_017962665.1 Bacteroidales bacterium
CGCGCTTCGCGCTGGAAGTTAAGGGACAATACAACCCGAGCAAATTCATTTGTCCTTTAACTCCACACCATCTCCATTTAACTTCTCTCTTTAATCTTTAACCGTTAACCTTTAACCTTTAACCGTTACAATGGGAAGTCAAAGAAGTTAAGGGAAGTTATCGCGCTTCGCGCTGGAAGTTAAGGGACAATACAACCCGAGCAAATTCATTTGTCCTTTAACTCCCCTTAACTCCACACCATCTCCATTTAACTTCTCTCTTTAATCTTTAACCGTGAACCTTTAACCGTTACTTAACTCCCCAAAAATCCCTATAACCTCTCTCTTTAAACGTTAAACTACTTAATCGACTATACACAGAAACAACAAAAACAACTTTTCTTCGTTTTCTTTTGTGAAAAGAAACGATTTATAATCAAATTGGGAAAAGCACTTCCGTAGACCATGCATTCCAATCCCCGAAGGCGTGCAGGGCACCAACCAGACCGATTTGTCACAATCAGAACTGCCTGAGAATGTATTATAAGACATACAGAAACCCACCGAGACGATTTGCTGTTCACCGCCGTGTAACGCGGCGGCACCTGCACAGCGCCGCCTTCGGCAACGCCACAACCATCGGTGCCGCAGTCGTCTGGCTGATAATGTTTTTCAGTATGTGGATACTTATTCTGCGCACTTTTGAAGATAACAGCATTTACAAATTGTCAATAATGCAGTTGAAAACAGGCAAGTACGCAAACATTCTGATAGATGAATACAGACAGGAGAATGGTGGCAAGTTGCCTGAAAGCCTGGAGGCAATCGGTTTTAGAAAAAGTTACGATGATAACATATACTATTTCCAGCCTTCTGAAGGGTGCTATTGTTATGAATTGGAATATATTCGGTTGAACGACACGGAATACTGTCTTAATTTTGGCGACGGAATGTGGTTCAAGGGACAGTACCTGTCGACTATAGGTCACTGGAACTACTATTGTACCAAGTTTGATTCTGAGTCCTGCGATTGGGTAATTGATGAGTCGTGGGGCGAAGATGCTTCTAAGGTCTATCTGTATGAATACGAGTTCCCCGAATGGTTCGACAGCATCAAGGTTCCGTTGGAATCCATTGTCCGCAGCAACCGTGGACGGCAACAGTATATGCTGCGCATCAGTGACCGCAACAACTCCGTATGCGGATGGATTAACAACGACGATACAATCAGCTGCATCAACTACAACTGCGTACTTCACACTTTCGATGCAATGCTGTGGCCCGACATCGACTACTTCCGCGACATTCAGGGATACACTATGCTTGGCGACAAGGTCTGCTTTATCATCGACGAAACCAACTCACATCACCTCAGCATATTGAAATACAACGGCAAAGGGCGCGTTTTCAATGTCCCTGAAAACCGTGGATGTGTCGGTGGCGAACATTATTGGTATCTCGACATCGACGCTGACTATGGTGGCAAAGTGACGCTGAAGGGAGTCAGGGTCGAAGAATAATCAGATATTCAAACCGACAAAAAACAATAACCGCCACTTCAACACGGTTTATAAAAAGCATCGAAAAATGAATTACGAATACACCTACGACAGCCATGGGAACTGGATATTACGCAGGGAAGGTAACAAATTAACGCTTCGCCATATAACGTATTACGAATAAACCATCTAATACCCTCTATTTCTCTTGCTTATAGTAAGCCTCAATAAACATCTTGGGTGTAGCCACTTAAAGTACTGCCCGGAACCTGTATACACGACAGGAACGGCACAATGCCAAGAAACTGGAAAAAGCGCTTCCGCATGCTCGGAATCCCAATCCACGAGGGGATGCCAGGCATCAACTCGAGCGACATGTCGCGAAGTCCAATTCTCAAAAAAGTGACATTCTATCGACTCACTTCTGTTTCCTCATCCATTTTATAAAGTCCCAGAGGGTCTCATCATCTTCTTTTTTGTGCTTTTTTGGCTTGTTTTTCAGGTCTATTCGACCATATTTGGCCATTCTGCCCTCCACGACGGAGGTCTGCCTCTTGAAATAGGGTGTTTTATGCCCCGGGTTACGCTTGAGAGGAGAAGGGAGTGTCACCGCCAACTGAGCGGCCTCATGTTTGCTGAGTGTCTTGGCGGAATGACCGAAATAATGCTGCGACGCCGCCTCACAGCCGTAGATGCCGTCGCCGAACTCAATGATATTGAGGTAGACCTCCATGATGCGTTCTTTACCCCACAGCTTCTCGATACCGATGGTGAAGCCCGCTTCGAAGGCTTTCCGCATATAGCTGCGCTTGTGTGGCAGGAAAGCATTCTTGGCAGTCTGCATCGATATGGTGCTTCCGCCACGCACGCGGCGTCCACGCTTGTTTTCGCTGTACGACTGCTTCAGCTGGGGAATGTCGAAACCCTTGTGACGCATGAAACGACCGTCCTCCGAAGAGATGACCGCCGTCACAAGGTTGGGAGAGATCTCGTCGATGCTGACATAGTCGCGCTCGAAATTCACCTTGCGATCCTTGTCGCCCACCTGCTGAAAGAAACGCTGCACCATCAGCGGTGTCAGTGGCGGATTCACCCACTTGTACACCACCAACAGCAGCATCGGAAGCAATACAAGGATAAGCGCAGTAATCCAGATGACACGCCACAACCGCTTCCAAAACGGTTTTTTGGCTGATTTACGCAAATCCTTGTTTTCTGGTTGCTCCAGTTCTATAGAATCAATGATATTTTCGTTTTCCACAGCACCCTAACTCCTCAACAAAGATATTATTGTTCTCATTAACCCTATCTTGATATTTCTTTCTCTTGCCTATAGTATGTCCCGCTGAAAAAGCGGATAGCGCCGATTTTTTTTTGAACACGAATTACACGAATCTTCTTTCAAAGTCAAGTTACATGAACTCTGCCAAGAAGAAACAGCGTAGACGGAGTCAATTTTTACAAAATTTGAGTCAAAATCATACATCCTTTTTCTTTCGGAACACATCGAAGAAATATTGTATGAGAATAACTCAACAAGGCAAAAAAAAAGCACACCCTGACAGTTAGGATGTGCCTTAAATCATACGTCAAACTTCTCTCAATTCTTGCCCATCGGTGAGTCGGATGCTCCCTGGCGGGCTTTGCTCTCAAGCTCCATCTTGCCGAAGCGTAATGTGAGGCCGAGGCTGACAAAACGCGAGTTGAAGCGGTTGGAGCCCGTTGTCTGGTACTGCGGTGCGGTGGTGTTGCTGCCCCATTCGCTCCAGCCGAAGATGTCGCTGACATTCAGGAAGAGGCTCATCTTGCGGTTGAAGAAATCGCTGCTTGCGCCGAAGTCGAAGCGCTTGTTGGCGTTGGTGAGGCTGTAGAGTCCCAGTCGCGGCGAGCTGTAGCTGCCGTTAGCGAAAATCTCGAGTTTGTTCCAGACCTTAGCCCATACGTTGAGGCGGAAGCTGTAGCTCACCTTGCTGTCGGTGAAATCCTGATAGTTATATCCGTAGTTGAAGAGCGAGGCGTTGAAGCGCACATTAAAGAAGCCACTGGGGCGGTAGGTGATGTTGGCCTCGATACCTTCGGTGTGGCTGGAACCGATATTGACTGGATAGGTATAATTGACCAAATAAGGGCTGAGGACAGGGTCGGAAGTGGCAGCTGTCATATTGCCGATTTCGTTGGTATTGGCACGCCAGTAAGCATTCAAACCGACATTGCCGAACTTCATAATATACTTGCTGAAAGCAGCTTCGAGGTTGTGGGTGTAGCACATCAGCAGGTTGGGGTTGCCAGTGCTGAAACTATAGTCCTCGTAGAGACGGAAAAGCGTATAGTTGGCAAGATTGCCGTCGTGTGTATACCGACGCGTGTAGCTGATGCTGTAGCTCTCGAAGGTCTTGGTCTGGTAGCTCAAGTGGATGCTTGGAATCAAGCCGAAGAAAAGTGTGTCGAGGCGCATCTGGTCACCAAGGGAATGGTGCTCTATCGTACCACTCTTGAAGTTGTTGTTGTATCGCAAACCCAGTTTTGCCGTAAAGCCGCCCCAGCGTTTTTGGGCAGTCACATAGACATTGGGTTCGATGGTCAATTGCTCCGCCAAATAAGAGCGGTAAGCCATATTGCTCCAGTCGCCCGAAGGCAGCAGGCTGTCAAGCGTCTCATTGTTGTAGCTGTAGCCAGCACCCAACTCGCCGCCTGCCTCAATCGTGATGTCGTTTTTCAACGGCAAGGTGTAATTCACTCCCAGTTCGCCGTTTCCAGACCACATTGAGCCGACCATGTGGCGCTTGAAGTCGGTGAGTGCGGCAGAGCTGAAGTCGCGTATGTCGTCGGAGTAGCCTCCGTTGGCCCAATAGTTGCCGTTGAAATTCACGCTCAGCTTGCGGCCTGTGGTGTCGTAGCGATGCTCATACCAGGCACCGCCGTAGGCACCGTGGCTGAAGCCGTGGTTGAGCGTGGTGTCGAGATAGCCGAGATCAACCGTGCCGGCAGCTGTATATTCTTTGTATTCATAGTTGTTGTAGAAAGAGTTCTGATCCCAGTAGGGGTAGGCTCCCATCCATGCGGAAAGGTTGCGCGTGCTGTCAATCTTCCAGTTGGTGTTGAATCCAAAGTAGCCGCCCTGATATGGCATATAATTCTTGTTGTCGTATTTCTGAAAACGGGTCAAGTTGCCGTTAGTGTCATATAGCGAGCTTGTGCCGTCCGATTCCATGTCATGGTTACCCATATATCCGCTGAGATAGACGTTGAAATCGACCTTCTCGTTGGCCCAAACGTAGCTTATCCATGGCGAGAGTGAGGGTAGCGTTGAGGCGTTCACGCCGAGGCAGAGCAACTCGTTGCGTTTGATAGTCTGGTTGGTGACGATGTTGATGACTGCGCCTTTGCTGCTGTAGCGTGCCGAGGGGTTGGTGATGACCTCGACGCGGTCGATGGTGTTGGCTGGCATCTGTTTGATGTACTGCTTTAGTGCCTCCTCGTTCATGTGCGACGGGCGGTCGTTGATCCAAATCTCGACGCTCGTGGTGCCACGGAGAGTGATGTTGCCTTCGGCATCGACCTCAACACCTGGGGCGTTCTGCAGCACATCGCTGGCGGTGCCAGTCTGCACGCTGGGGTCCTCGGTGACGTTGTACATCTGTTTCTCTCCATCGACGGCATAAAGGGGCTTCTTGGCTGTTACCGTAACCGTATTTAGCGTCGTGGAAGATTTATGTATCAAGAGTTTGCCAAGATCGACATCGCCTCCGACAGTGACATTATGCCAAAGAGTCTCATAACCGACATAGCTTACACGAAGGAGGTAATCTCCTTTTGCGACTTGACGGAACACAAAGTCGCCTTTGTCGTCGCTGGTAGTACCATAAGCGAAAGAGCTATCCTGACTTTTGAGAAGTACACAGTTGACGTACATCAACGTCTTGCCTTCTTTGGCGTCAGACAATTGTCCTTTGACACGATTCTGGGCTGTAGCCGAAAAAGCCAAAGCCATTATTATGAAAAAGAATTCTACTTTCTTCATGAGCTTATTTCATTTTAATAATGTCATCGAATGTCAGACCGAGCATATTCATCTTCTGAACAAAGGCAGGGAGGTCTTCTTCAATAAATTCCTTGCGGTGGAGGGCAAGAATTTTGTCGGAGGCGTCGCCGGCGACAAAATAGCCGACACCGCGCTTGTTGAAGATTATCTCATTTTGTTGCAGATAATCGAAGGTGCGCATCACGGTGTTGGGGTTGACACCTAATTGTATGGCGACATCGCGCACGCTTGGCATGCGCTCGTCAGCTTTCAGCTCGTTGCCGACGATTCGTTCGCACAGCGTGTCGGCTATCTGCTGATATATTGATTTTTGCTTCTTGAAATCCATAAAAATACAATTGATCGTTGATAATTGACAGTTGATAATTGATAGTTGTCAGTTGACAATCTATTCAATAATCACTATTCACTAATCTTTATAGCTGTTCCATAGACCAGTACTTCGGCGGCCTGTGCCATGATGGCCGATGTGGTGTAGCGGACACCGATGATAGCATTGCCACCCATGTCTGTTGCCTGGTCAATCATACGCTGAGTGGCATTTTCACGTGCTTTTTCCATCATACGAGTATAGGCTTTCAGTTCGCCGCCAACGACGCCTTTCAGACTTTGTCCGATGTCACTGAACACATTTTTGGCCTGGATTGTGCTACCACTGACAATTCCAAGAACTTCATAATTGACATTATTAAGGTTTTCAATTGAATATAGCTTCATGATTTTTTAATATTAAGGGATTATTTCTGGCTTTTTCTAGAAGTTCTATTTTTCTAGAGGCTCTAGCCTTTCTAAAACTACTATAATTAATACTGCATCTTCTTTAGGCGACGATAGGTGAAGAAGGAGAAGAGGGAAATAACCAGCAAATTAAAGAGCAGGCTGCCAAAGAAGACAAGATGACGGGCTTTTTCGGCGGTCAAGTTCTGGAAGTAGTCGACGAACCACTGGACATTCCAATGGATGTGGGTGATAATGGGCACTGCGACAATGCTTGCCACAAAGGAAATGAGCATAATCCAGAGGACAGTCTTGATAAACTTGTTCTTCTTGAAGATGGTGTTGGCGAACATGAAGATGGAGGCGGTGCATGCAGCCTTTATCATGGTAGAGCAGAAGGCATCGAGACCGAAAATGTGGGTGGTATAAAAACTCGTGACGTCCGGCACATCTTCAAGTCCATTTACCCATTCGGGTTGGTGCCAAATGTAGTTGTTGAACGGGCCGAAAGGCAGAAGCGTCAAAAATGAGTCAACGACAAACCATCCCACGAACACGGCCAGCGGACTGACAATAAAGCAATAGAACATCATGCTGGCAAATTTCTCACCCAGCGAGGCGGGCATCATGGCAAAATAGTTTCCACGTCCGGGAATGTTGCAGTTTTTATAGATTTTCATCGACGAGATGGCAGCTGCAAGGACTACAACAAACTGCATGATGCCCAAACGGGCCAGACTGTCGATATTGGGGACTTTGAACGCAAGGCCGAAGAGCCAGATAAAAACAGGTATACACATCATTATAAGCAGACTCAGTCCAAAAAGCCGGTATGTGCTATTAAAGTCGCGGGCGACAACTTTTTTGAAACGATTGAAGTTCATAATTGTTAAGGTTAAAGTTTTAAAGGTTAAAGATATTCTTGATTACTTCACGGTTGCGGAGAACGGCGTTGAAAAGAGCCTCGATATTGATCAAGCTTTCACCCATACCGTTGTTTGGAAGTACGTTAAGGTAACCGCCGGGCATCATCTCGCTGTATAGTGCGTCGGGGCGTTGCTGACCGCCATACTCGAAGAAAAGCTTTTCGGTGATGGTCTCCACGCTGGCATTAAGCATCACACTGCTGTTGGAAATAATGATGATTGGGTCGATAAGATTCTCCACATCTTTAACCTGATGTGTGGATATTATTATGGTTTGACCATTCCCCACCCTCTCGGTAAGAATGCGACGGAAATCGGCTTTGGATGGGATATCAAGACCGTTGGTCGGCTCATCAAGAAGCAGGTAGCGGGTATTGAGAGCAAGCGAGCATACTATCAATGATTTTTTCTGCTGGCCAAAGCTCATCTCCTTGAAGCGGCGTTTGGGGTCGATGTTCAGTTCTTTTGCCAAACGGTGCATCTCGTCTTCACTGCTGGAGGCATAAAATGCGGCAAGAGCATGGAAAAAGCCTTCCGGAGTACTGTCGTCGGGCAGTGGCACATCGTCTGGAAGGAAAAAGATGTTTTCCAAAAATTCGGGGTTGCGGTCGAAGGTGACGTCTCCGTCAACGGTGCAGCTCCCTTTGGTAGGACGAAGCAGTCCGCTGATACATTTCAGCATCGTAGTCTTGCCTACTCCATTCTCTCCGAGCAATCCGTAGATATTGCCCTCTTTGAACTCTAAATTTATGTTCTCAAAAACTGACGTCAAGCCGTATGAGAACGAAAAATCTTTTAATTCTATCATATCTGTTGTATTATTAATTAATTTTATTTCAAATAATTAAACGTATACCTTGTTGGTGTATTAGTAAATTAGTACACTGCAAAAGTACGACTATTTTTGAAAATACCAAATTTTTTAAAAAAAATATTTTTTTTCACATGGAACAAGATAAAAAAATAAACTGTATCAATATATTAACACTAAGAAAAAACATCAAAAGAAAAAAATGTTTATATACATTTAATAAAGGAATCATTTTGTAGTGAACCCCGAAAGTTGGAAAAAAAAATTTCGGGGTTCACTTTTAGTTCCTATCGAATAATTGAGATAAATAGAGCAGGCAATAGGTTTATCGCCCATTGCCTGCGTCAATTTTGTCAGCGTTTCGAGTGAAAGCTACTATAGATGTCGTAGTGTTTTACCTATTTTCAGTCTGCCGGGAAAGCGATCTCACGCTCTATCACCTGGTAGGGAGAATTGTTGCGGTAGATGGTCTGACTCACCCAGTTGTCGTCCTCATCATACTCATAAACATAGCTGTGCTTCCAGTTTTGATGCTCGTCATAGTTGAAGGACGAAACCTCAACGACATTGTCATGGTCGTCATAATAATAGGTAGTAAGCGCGACAAGGAATTCATCGGCATCGTAGAAACGCCATTCAATACGGTTGCCACGATTGTCGTATCTGTAAAGATAACGTTGCATCAGGTCTCCCTCAGGGTTATAGAATTCCAGTTCTGTATTATTACCCATATTGTCATACTTGTACACACGACGTTCCGTCATCTGGCCATCGGGACCATAGCTCTGCTCCTCCACGAGGCGGTTGTTTTCGTATTTGCTTGTCTCTTTCTTGCTCATCAGCTCTTTCATATACACGGTACGTTCCACCCTGTTGCCGTTTTTGTCATTGAGATACGCCGTACGCGCTGTCAGGACATTGGCTTTGTTATACTCATTCCATCCTAATGCATAGCCGTTCACATCAAAATAATAAGAGAAATAGGTATATTCGCCGTTGGTACGACGGATTTTGTCAGCGAAGTTGCCACGCTTGTCAAAAGTGATGCTGTCTACACAAACCAACTGGCGGCCACCATTCTTGCCGCCATAAAGATTATACGTGTATTCTATCACATAGAGGGCGTTGCCGTTGATGCCCATTTCGGCACGTGAGTTCTTACGTGGCTTGTTGCCTGCAAAAACACTGGCTGCGACAAGCATCACCAGCATAAAAACAATATTTCTTTTCATTTTGTGAGAATATATCGAATGAATGTTATTGTGAAATAACTATGATTTATTTCTTTTATTGTGTCAGTCAATATTTTTTTTGTTTTTTAGAGAACGGAGAAAAAGTACCAACAGGACAAGTGTGACAACACCTGCGGCTGCGTATCCAATATTACGGGGAATGAAGCTGCCGAGACCTTCTTTCTGAGCCACGAAAATGAAGCTGAAAGTCACCATACTCATAAACAATGCGGGGATGAGGGTAATGCAATACCAGAAAGTACCCGGTTTGAGGCGCGCCAAAAAGACAGTGATAGCCCACAAGGTCACCATGGAAAGGACTTGATTTGCCCACGAGAAGTAACGCCAGATGACTTGGAAGCCGGCAGTGTCAAGAAGAGAAAAGATTAGCAGACCTGCGGCGAGAATGAAAACCGGGAGAGCTACAAAAAGACGATTGCGGACAGGTTTCTGGTCAACGTGCATAAAGTCGGCCACTATGAGACGAGCCGAACGAAGAGCGGTATCACCGCTGGTAACCGCAGCACTGATAACACCAAGAATGCAAATCACGGCGATAACCTTGGGGAACCATTCGTTGGCAATGACACCGACCATGTCGTTGCCGCTCTTGCCGACGCAGAGTTCAGCCTTATCGTGGAAGAAGTATGTGGCTGCGGCAGCCCAAATCAGAGCGACAACACCTTCGGTAATCATAGCGCCATAAAAAATAGGCCGCGCCTGTTTCTCGTTGACCATGCAGCGAGCCATAAGGGGCGACTGGGTGGCATGGAAACCGCTGATAGCACCACAGGCGATGGAGATAAACATCATCGGGAATATGGGGTTGGTGGCAGCAGCGGGATGCTGGTTGTCAAGACGTTCCCAGACCTCTGGAATAGGCACCTGATATACCACGAAGGCCACGAGGATTGCCACCGCCATACCAAGCAAAAGAAAGCCAAAAATCGGGTAAATCTTACCAATAAGCTTGTCGATAGGCAGAAGGGTGGCGATAAGATAGTATGCAAAAATAATTATCACCCAGACAAAAATATTCCAGTCGGGAGTGAAGTTCTGATTGAGAAGGACTGCCGGAGTGTTTACAAAGACTGCGCCGACAAGAATCATCAGAAGGACAGTGAAACCACGCATGAACTGCTTCATGCCGTTGCCGAGATATTTGCCATGAATCTCAGGCAATGAGGCACCATCCTGACGGATTGATATAAAACCTGCAATGAAGTCATGCACTGCACCTGCGAAAATACATCCGAAAACTATCCATAAGAACGAAGCAGTACCAAACTGAGCACCCATAATGGCACCGCAGATGGGACCAACGCCTGCAATGTTGAGAAACTGGATAAGGAAGATACGCCAAGGCTTCATAGGCACATAGTCGACACCATCGGGATGAACGACGGCAGGAGTCTGGCGGTTGGCATCTACGCCAATAAGACTCTCGACAAATTTGGAATAGACAATATATCCCAGAACGAGTAAAACAATCGAAAGTACAAATGTTATCATTGGAAACGAATGTTATTAAACTAACTATATTTCAACAGCCTGACGGAAGTCGGCAACCTCCACCCTCTTGTAACCTTTCTTGTTGAGAGTTGCCTTGAAATGCTCTTGAGTTTCAGCTTCGCCGTGTACCAGGAATATTTTTTTCAGGCGGCGTTTCTCCTGACACGATATATAGCGCAGCAATTCCTCATAGTCACCATGGCCGGATAACGAGTCGATACGCCTTACCTCGGCACGTACCTCATATACATGACCGAAAATCGACACATGATCATCGCCACGCATTATCTTGGCGCCCAGTGTCGACGGTTCGCAATATCCGACGCAAAGCACCGTAGTCGACGGATTGTCAATATTGTTGGCGAGGTGATGCTTTACGCGGCCTGCCTCCATCATACCCGAAGCCGAAATGATGATGCATGGCTTGTGGCGGACATTGAGTGCCTTGGATGCCTCCACCGATTGTATATACTGCAGTCTGTCAAAACCAAACGGATCGGGGTTGTCTTTCATATAGGCGACAATATCGTCGTTAAAACACTCGGTGTGCATACGCATGATATTGGTAGCGTTGACACTCAGGGGGCTGTCGACGAATACATCTATATCCGGAAGCAGCTTCTTGCTACGCAAACGATCCAGGGCGTATATAATCTCCTGTGCTCGTCCAATGGCAAACGATGGTATTATCAATTTGCCTTTCTTCTTGGTACAAGTATCAAGAACAGCCATAAGCAATTCCTGTTCTGCGTTGTCAAGCGTTGTATGCAGACGGTCTCCGTATGTGGATTCCATGAGCAGATAGTCGACCTGCGGGAACGGCTCCGGATCTTTGAGGATATGCTTGTCATAGCGTCCCACGTCACCCGTGAAGCCGAGTTTGATTGTGCGGCGGCCTTCCCTTATCTCAAGGAAAACGAAAGCACTGCCGAGTATATGGCCGGCGTCAAAAAATTCCACCGTCACCTCCCCTTCTATGTTGAATTTCTTATGATAAGGGACACTGATGAAACTGCCCATGCAAGCCAGCGCGTCCGACTCTGTATAGATAGGCTCAACGGGAGGCAGACCCTGGTTCTGACGTTTTTTGTTGAATGTCATGGTATCCGATTCCTGTATACGTCCAGCATCGGCAAGCATTATCGAGCAGAGGTCCCTTGTAGCGGGAGTACAGACTATCACGCCGTTAAAGCCAAGCTTATAAATGTAAGGGATCAATCCTGAATGGTCAATATGGGCATGAGAGAGAATAAGGTAATCAATCTCTTTGGGGTCGAACCCCAAGTCCCGGTTCATAGCATCAGTCTCTAGGCCCTTACCTTGATACATACCACAGTCGAGAAGTATCTTCAATCCCTTTTTCGTTGTAATGAGATGCTTGCTCCCTGTCACCTCTTTCGCAGCTCCTAAAAACTCTATTTTCATTTCTTAAAAAAATAACAAGACATTTTTTAAAAAAGCGACAATTGCAGATTTTAATAACACACTGGCGGAATAAATCGCCTTAAGGAGTGTTGATATTAAAAATGTATATTACATATTTTCAACAACTTTATAAATAATAAAAAAAAACAAACGCATCAACCTGCCATGCACAACTTTTTTGCAAAAATCGGAATAATTCTTGACGTGTGCAAGTCTTTTTCAAAAGATATGGTCAATATAAACGATGACACACTGCGACACGCTAAATTCCAGTTACAAGCGCAGAATGATTTATTAATCCTCAAAGGCAATAAACATCTGATACTGCGTTGTATATTAATAAACACTTTGTTCTTTCTTTTGAATAAAAAATAAAATGGAAGAGACGATGTAACCCATCTTACGCGGAATATGATCCAAATATAAGAGAAAGACATCCCCTGAAAAATACCTCGGAATCAAAAAGTTTATACCAAAGAAATCTTTTGCTTTAATTGTGGACAGCGACAAGCCACAATTTAAAAAAAATGTATACCTTTGCAATTTGAAATGAGACACTTCACGAACATAGCAGCCACACTTACCGCACTGATTATATTAATTATATGCGGTGGGGGAATTAATTTCACCAAATGTGCATGTTCAGGAAAAGTGTTTCTGATCACTCCAGCCGATATGAACTGTTGCCCCAACGAAGGTGACTGCATGACTGTGACCAGCCTGCATGTGTCGGAAAGCGCATTGTCCAACAACATGGATATGCCGGCGCCCTCCATTGTGGCACTTCCGATGGCAGAAGCCACCATTCCCCATTATGAATTTACAACAGGCTGGACAAACCACAGCATTGTGGAGGAGAATTCTCCTCCAGGCATTTCCCAATCCATGGTAATGAGAGTTTGAGACAATAATGGCACGATTTCATTAAGCCGAATGGCTTAATGAAATTAAAACATCCGTCACCACACGCCGTCATCGGTGGGTGACATCTTCCATCATTGAAATTTACAATCTCAAACAAATGAAAAAAACAATTGTTTTGTGCTGTTGCCTGTTAGGAGGCTTTTCTGTGACAGCTCAAGTAAAAGACACAATAAAAAGCGCCACTATAAAAACCGTAAAGATCAAGGCGCGACGAAATGCAGGATTGAGCCGGATGAACGGTGCCGTGGGTGGTGTCAATATCGGACAAGACGAACTATTCCGTGCCGCTTGCTGCAACCTGGGCGAAAGTTTCGTGACGAACCCTTCTGTTGACGTGAACTACAATGACGCCGCCGTAGGTGCACGACAGATAAAACTACTGGGACTCAGCGGAGAGTACGTACAAATGCTCGGCGAAGGACTTCCAGCATCGACAGGAGCGACCATGCCTTACTCTTTAGGCTACGTGCCGGGGGCGTGGATGAAAAGCATTTCGGTGAGCAAAGGCGCTGCAAGCGTGAAAAACGGACCGCAGAGCATTACCGGCCAGATTAACGTGGAATACCTGAAACCAGAAGATGATCCCGGCGTATCAGTAAACATATACGGTGACAGCCGACTGAAGACAGAGGGCAACATCGCCGCAAACATACACCTGAACCATCACCTCAGCACTATCCTGCTTGCACATTATGAGCAGGATTTTGGTCATCACGACGACAATCTGGACCTATGGCACGACTCGCCAGCAATAAGACAACTACATTTACAAAATCGATGGAAATACTCAAAAGGACGCTACATTATGCACGCTGGGGCCGGATACCTTCAAGAGGAACGCGAAGGAGGTCAGATGCTGTCAGTAAACAACCCTTTCAGGGTACTCCTTGACGCACGGCGCGCTGAAGGCTATATGAAACACGCCTTCCTTCTCAACCGCAGCCACAACACCAACATCGCCTTACTCGCGAACGGATTCATATACGATCTCGACGGTACCTTCGGTCCAAAACTCTACAATGTAGACCAACGCAACCTCAACAGCCGTATTGTTCTGGAACACGATTTCAGCGAGGATCACAGCCTCTCCACCGGCATCAGCCTCAATGCAGACAAAGTCAACGAAAGACTGTCCATCAACAATTTCCGCTACGAAAGCGCCGAGTACACCCCAGGTGCATACGCCGAATACAGCTACTCTCCCTCCTACCACTTCACAGCTATGGGAGGATTGCGCATAGACTACAGCTCCCTGTACAGACGATCTTACATCACTCCGAGGGTACATCTGAAATGGCTGCCAAACGACAACATCACCCTGCGTGCATCGACAGGCAAAGGATACCGCACCCCCCATTCTCTTGCCGAACATCATTACCTGTTAGCCTCGGGACGCACACTGGAAACCGACAGCATCCTGCCACAGGAAGAAGCATGGAACAGCGGCATTACGGCACTGTTCTACATCCCCATAGGCAAAAAGAAAATACAACTCAACGCCGAATACTATTACACCGACTTCCAACACCAAGCCGTTGTGGACTATGACAGCGATCCCACAACAATATCCATCCACGACCTCGATGGACGTTCTTTCTCACATACCGCACAGATCGATGCCAGCTGCGACATCACGGAAGAGCTGAACATCCTTGCCGCATTCCGATACAACCATGTGCTGTGCACATACAACGGCATACTGATGGAGAAGCCGTTGCAAAGCCGCTACAAAGGGCTCATCACCGCAGCATGGAAACCACGCATGGGAATATGGCAGGTAGACCTAACGCTGGCACTCAATGGCGGAGGACGCATGCCCAAGCCTTACACTCTGGCAGACGGTAGTCCCTCTTGGAACGAGGAGTTCCCTGCATACCCCCAGCTAAACCTGCAACTGACACGCGATTTCCGTCATATCTCCATATACCTCGGAGGAGAGAACCTCACCAATTATCGTCAACCCAATCCTATCATCAACGCCGGCAATCCATGGAGTCCCGACTTTGAACCAACCATGATATGGGGACCAGTTCACGGAATAATGATTTATGCCGGAATTCGAATACATTGAAAGGTTCAATAAAGGTTAAAGTTTAAAGACATCATAAATCATAAATCATAAATCAAACCTCAACAATTAAACAATTCAACAAAATGAAACATACTATTTTAATCACACTGATGGCTTTGATACTCGGTATCGGAGGAAACGACCTTCGTGTCCTTGTGTTGACCCCCACACCACAGATGCACTGTGAGAGTTGCGAGAACAAAATAAAAAGCAACATGCGCTTCGAAAAAGGCGTCAAAAAGATTGAGACAAACCTGGAAACACAGCAGGTCACAATCACCTACGATGCATCAAAGAACACTGTCGAAGGGCTGCAGAAAGGCATGAAAAAAATCGGTTACGACACCAAAGTGGTGAGCGACAACGCCGTCAAAAAAGAGGAAAAGAAATCAAAATAGCTTTTTCAGAACATGATGGTGTATCCGGCAGTAAACCATCCGACAAAACCTTTTTCCTGTGTGTAAGACTTTAGTTTTGTCCCCTCCGCATTGGCATCCACGACCTTGTCATTGACAAAATCTGCCAGAAAAGACACATCAATACTGCTCTTCTTGTCTATTTTGTACTCAGCACCAATGGCTCCACGCCATCGGTTGATATATACACCATCGAAACCATCAAGGAACCACCCGGCTTCATTCTTGGCAAAGCCGGTCTCCTGAGAAACCCATTTACCTGTCGTCTCGTTATATGCAGCCTTGATAACGGGAGCGTTTAAAGTGTTTCGCAACTCTACGCTCGCATAAGGCACAAATTGCCTAAACCCACGATATTGCAATTTGAGACGGCTCTTTAACGCCAAGGCTGTGCGAGGAGCCTGGTATTCATTTATATCACCTGTACGGCAGGTGGCCTGAAAGCGTTCCTTGAGAGAAATACGCCATACCCCAAAAGCCAAACTTCCTGTAACGTCTGCCATAAAACGATGGCGAATATTCTTAAAGGCACTGCTGTCTGAATTGTATGGATTTATCATTACATACCCCAAACCAACTTTCAAATAGCGGTTAACCTTGTAGGTAAGTCCTATTGTGCTTTGCAGACGGTTGAGCGAAGTAAAGCCGTCGTCCACTCGTACCTCCTCCTCAAAAGCGAGATGCAGTCCTTTGACAAGCTTTTTATCGAGGGAAAAGGCAATGCGTCCGCCCAAATCGGAATCAAGGTCTACAGAAGTCTGGGCCTTGAGAATAGGTGCCGCAAAAAGCAGCATAGCCAAAATTATCCTGTATTTCATTTTTCTTCAATCTTACCACCAGCCGCCGCCACCGCCGCCACTGCTGTACTGCGACAGGGAAACAGTGTTGCCGCCGGTGCATTCAGCATCCTTTTTGACCATGCCGTTGAGAATATCCGTGCCGCTGTTGACAGTAACTCCGCTTTTAACTTCAGGCTGGCTGGAGCCGGAAACCACCAGCTTTGTGCCACCCGACGACGGAGTCTTGAAGGCATGGACAACGTCACCCACCGTGATTGAATACCAGACATTCTTGTTCCACGACGATGATTGATAGCAACTCTGTGTAAGCTGGGCTCCGTTTTCAAGACTCCCAATTGCTACAATGGTGCCACCTTGAACATACAGCCTGAATCCACCCTCGGTATTGGCATCGATAGCCATCTCCGGCGAGTTCTTGCCAATCACATAGATGAAACCGCCTTGAATATAACAATTGCCATTGGCGTCGAGGCCATCGTTTCCTGTGGAATGTGCACAAACATATCCACCGGTAATTGTCATTGTCGACGCACTGTTGACAGCGTCGTCGGAAGAGTATGCATAAACCTCTCCTCCACTGATGGTAACAGTACCCTTGCTCTCAATCGCCTCATGTTTTGATGCGCTTGCATAGACAGTGCCGCCATTGAAATATAGGTTTCCGTCGAACTTGATACCCTTTGCCCCCACACTCCTGTTGTTGTTGCCACCGCCACCAGGCCATCCTCCACCACTCGAGCCAAAGTTGGAACCAGTTACCGTCACCTGAACCGTTCCGCCATTGAAATAACCATCGCCATCGCAACTAATTCCCTTGCCACCCGTGCCGCTGCTGCTTACCGTCAAAGAACCATCATTCATTTCGAAGAGCTTATCGGCCTTGATTCCCGCAACACGATTCGTATCTCCGCTAACAACAACCGTATTTCCCGTAACGCTTATATTGGTCACTCCACCATTAAAACGAACGAGTGAATCGCTGCTGAAACCTTTTTTCCCGTTGGCGGAGACATGTACATCTATTGTACCACCATTGACAAGGATATAGTCTTTGCCTCGAACGCCATGTCCAGATGATGAATTGACATTAACAATGCATCCATCAAGGAAACCGACGTATTCATCACTGGTTATGCCAGACTTGCCAGTGGCATTGACCGTCAAACTTCCAGTGCCACTGAAAACAATCTGCCCTTCGCTAAACAAAGCGGCTTTCTCGTCTTCATTTGAAGGGGTAAGGGTATAGCTGCTGCCATCGGCCAACATGCTGCTGCCAACAAGGACGACATCGGTACGTTTCCCCTTGTTGGGAGTATCACTCAGACCCTGGATATTTATAGCCGCCCCACGACTGTTTGCAATACTGACGTTGTCGAGACGTATAGTCTGTTTTCTGCCACTATATATCTTCAAATAGCCGTCATTGGCGGTACCCTTTAGCACATAAAGCACTTTCTCAGAGCCATTGTTTCTAACAACCACATCATTGCCATTAATGGAGACCGTCTGGTTACTGCCATTGCCTGTAACAGTGGCGGAACTGTTTGCAGAGAACGTCACCGTAACAGTACGTGACGATGTAGTGTCCTGTGTCTCGTCATCCGAACCAGCGGTATCTGACGGGTCTGAAACGACTGTAACAATGTCGTCTTTGTGACATCCTGCAAAGAGCAGAACCGCACAACAGACAAGTACTCGCAAGAGGAATCTATTTACAATCATATGGCATTCAAGCAAATACACAACAACGTCTGTGTAACACAGGATTTACAAAGTTAAACAAAAAAAAAGCCATTAACAAGAAGCCTCTTTTTATTGTTTCGTCGCTTATTTGAATAGAGCGTCGATCTGATCCTTGTATGCTGCGGCGACGTTGCGGCGTATGAGTTTCTGTGTCGGAGTGAGGAATTTGTTAGCCTCGCTCCATGTGTCGGCAACAAGCACGAACTTCTTCACCTGTTCGGTGACGCCAAGTTCCACATTGTACTTGTCAACAACCTTCTGGAATCGGGCTATGACCTTTTTGTCGGCAATCATCTCTTCCTTGGTTTCAGCGACAACGCCATGGCGGCCGCACCAATCTTTCAGCATGTCGAAATCCGGCGCGATGACTGCAGCGGCAAATTTTTGCTCAGCGCCCACAACCATCATGTCAAGGATGAACGGCGACTGTTTCATCTTCTCCTCAATAACCTCAGGATTGATGAATTTACCCATCGATGTCTTGAACATGCTCTTTGTGCGACCAGTGATGAAGAGGTAACCGTCCGGATCGAAGTAACCGGTGTCGCCGGTATGGAACCAGCCGTCACTGTCTATAGCCTCAGCCGTCAGTTCCGGCTGATTGTAATAACCTTTCATAACATTTCCGCCACGGCACTGAATCTCATTTGTATCGGAATCTATACGTACCTCTATCTCTCGCATGGCGAAACCCACAGAGCCTATCTTGCGTCCTTTTTTATTACTGTTCGTCACGGCAATAAGCGGAGAACATTCTGTTATTCCGTAGCCTTCGTAAAGGTCAAGACCAACACAAGAGAAGAAACGTGTAAGACGCGGTTGTATGGTCGCGCCTCCACTGACGAGCATACCCAAACAGCCTCCCATACCTTCACGAATCTCGCCATACACCAGCTTGTCGGCAATCTTTTTCTGAAACTTGTACCAGCAACTTAGCTTGCTCTCGTCAAGGTCGTAATCGAAAGCGAGGTCGATTGCCCAATCAAATATCTTCTTTTTCACGCCTGTCATTTTCTCACCTTTTCGGTATATTTTGTCATATACCTTTTCGATAAATCTCGGCACACAAGCCAACATGTGAGGATGGATTTCTTTGCAGTTATCCCCCACCTTGGCTATACTTTCTGCGTATGAAATCTCAAAACAGAGCCACTGGTATAGATAACCCATCATACGCTCATAAATATGACACATGGGCAACCAGCTTAAGGCACGCGTCCAGCTTGGATCAGGACTGCCTTTAATCTCCTGCACATTCATAATCAAACCCCTGTGGGCAAGCATTACACCCTTGGGGGTTCCCGTGGTGCCACTGGTGTATATCAGCGTGCAGACATCGTCTGTTGTCAACGAATCCTTAATCTCCTGAAGACGTTTCGCGGCATCGTCATGTTCCTCAAGGTAGCGTTGTCCCAAAAGATAAATGTCGCTCAACGATTTCACTCCCTCAACAGGAACAATGGTGCAGAGATTCTCCAGATGCGGCAATTTCTCACGGATATTACTGATTTTCTTGTAAAGAGCAGGGGTTTCAACCACCAAAAGGCGTACATGGGCATCATTCAGTATATAGAGATAGTCCTCCTCGCTGATTGTGGGATAGATCGGCAACAACACCGCACCTGTCTGCTGCACACCAAAATCAACATAATTCCATTCGGGCCGTCCGGCGGAAATAAGACCAATATTCTCGCCTTTACGGACTCCCAAGTGCATCAACGCATAGCTTATGAGATTGGATTTTTCAATATATTCATCAATGTAATGGCTTTTCCACTCCCCATTTTCCTTGAATTTAAATACTGGACGCTCAGGGTGCAATTCCTTTCGCCAAGGGAGCAAATCGAACAATCGAGTCGGATCCTGCATAATCAAAGTATTAAATTATGTTAATTTTGCAAAGTTACACATTTTTTTCCAAAACAACACTTTTCTAATACAAAAAATATCAACAATAATTCATAAACAAGCATATATCATACTTTTAGAAATCATCGATCAAATTTCAAAAAAAAATTTAGAATCATTTTTTATGATAAAAAGAGGACATTATTAATTTCATAAAAGCAAATTCGGAATCTCTTTGCTATTGTCCACAAATGAGTATTATGAGGAAAAAATATTTTGTAAAAAAACTCTTGCAAGGAAACAAAAAAAATATTATTTTTGTAGTTTGGAATTTTTGCGGCAAACAACGTTTACCGCAGTGTATTTCAATTGTTTTTTTACTATTATACAATATATCTTTTATCTCTTTATTTTTTGATATGGCACTGAAAAGAGTAATGGTTTTGACCGGTGGGGGCGACTGTCCTGGATTGAACGCAGTTATTCGCGGAATAGTGAAACGTGCCTCGCAGGAAAAGGACTGGGAGGTAATCGGCTGCATTGAGTCGTTCAATGGAGTATTACGCGAACCAACTGAAATAGAGATATTGGACGAAAAGAGAGTTGAAGGTCTTCAGATTCAGGGCGGTACCATTCTGGGCACCACCAACAAAGGAGGTCCCTTTGCCTGGCCCGTCAAAAATGCCGACGGTTCATGGAGCACGGCAGACCGCAGTGACGAGATGCTGCGAAAACTGCAATATATGGGAGTCGACGCTGTCATTAACATCGGAGGCGATGGATCCCAACGGATTTCCCTCGGACTCTACAATAAAGGTCTTAACATCGTTGGAGTACCAAAGACCATTGACAACGACCTTTCAATGACCGACTATACTTTTGGATTCCAGACTGCCGTACAGATATGTACCGATGCCATCGACAAACTGGTGACAACAGCAGCAAGCCATAACAGGGTCTTCATCATGGAAGTTATGGGTCGCGACGCCGGGTGGATAGCACTCCACAGCGCCATTGCCGGTGGTGCCGACGTATGCCTTATACCTGAAATACCATACGACATTGAAAGAATAAAGGCTAAAATTGAAAAAAGATACAACAAACGTCGCGGAAACTGTATCATCGTCATTGCCGAAGGTGCCATGCCTAAGGGCGGCTCCGTAACAGGCACCGAGACCGGCGAAGTGGGTTACCAGCACATAAAGCTCGGAGGCATCGCCGAAAAGCTTCAAGTCGACCTTAAGGCTGCAGGTGTCGAACATGACATCAGATGCACCATACTTGGACACCTTCAGCGTGGTGGCACACCTATTGCTTTCGACCGCGTATTGGCCACTGAATTCGGCGTCCGCGCAATGGAATTTGTGCTGGAAGGCCGTTTTGGCCAAATGGTGGCATACCATCACCCGGACATTGTCGGCGTTTCCCTTGAAGAGGCTGTACGCACTCCACACCTGATAGACCCCAACGAACGGCTCGTTCATACCGCAAAAGGCGTGGGAATAGAGATGGGAGGATGATCAGACAACAGTATTCATCAAATTTGAGAAACAAAAAACAAAGAACAAATGGAAGCAAAAAAAATAAAATCAGCATTAATCTCGGTTTTCTACAAAGACGGTCTGGAGGATATAGTCCGCGCCCTTGACAAAAACGGCGTAACCATTTATTCAACAGGCGGAACTTACAAATTCATAACAGATCTCGGAATCAAGGCCGTTACCGTCGAATCGCTCACTGGCTATCCTTCCATACTCGGAGGCCGTGTCAAAACACTGCACCCCAAAGTATTCGGAGGCATTCTTAGCCGCCGTGACATGTTCAGCGACAGCGAACAGCTTAACGAATACGAGATTCCCGAAATCGACCTTGTTATTGTCGACCTCTACCCCTTCGAGCAAACCGTCGCAAGCGGTGCCGCAGAACAGGATATCATCGAGAAAATCGACATCGGAGGCATTTCCCTTATCCGCGCTGCTGCCAAGAACTTCAAGGATGTGGTAATAGTTCCTTCCGTCGAACATTACGCTGAATTCCTGACGATATACAACAGTCAGGATGGTTGCACAACACTTGAAGACCGTCATAGATTCGCCGCCTATGCTTTCGGCGTAAGCAGCCACTACGACACCGCCATTCATGCCCATTTCGCAAAGACAGAACCCGACATCAAAAAAACCGAATTCAGTATCCAGTACTCACCATGCAACACGCTACGCTATGGCGAGAACCCACACCAACAGGGATGGTTCTACGGCGACCTTGACGCTTGCTTTGACAAACTGAACGGCAAAGAAATATCCTATAACAACCTTGGCGATATCGACGCAGCCTGCAACCTTATTGATGACTTCGAGCAGACCGCTTTCGCCATTCTGAAACACAATAACGCCTGCGGAATGGCATGCAGGGAGAATATCCTTGATGCATGGAAAGACGCCCTTGCCGGCGACCCGGTAAGCGCTTTCGGAGGCATACTGATTACCAACCGCAAAGTCACCAAGGAGGTCGCTGAGGAGATGCACAAGATTTTCTTCGAAGTATGCATCGCCCCAGAATACGACGAGGATGCCCTCGCTATCCTGAAAGGCAAGAAAAACCGCATCATCCTGCGTCGCAAAAGCCAAGGCTGCAACAACACGCTCGTGTTCCGCAACGTTTTGAACGGTGTCCTTGTTCAAGACAAAGACAATGTCGTTCCCAAAGCATCTGAACTCACGGAGAGTGTCACCTCTGCCAAGGTTTCCGCTGAGATGGCTTCAGACATGGCTTTTGCCACTATTCTTGTCAAACATACAAAAAGCAACGCCATCGTTCTGGCGAAAAACGGACAACTGCTTGCCAGCGGCACCGGTCAGACCAGTCGCGTGGACGCTCTACGCCAAGCCATCGCAAAAGCCCGTTCCTTCGGATTCGACCTTAACGGTGCTGTCATGGCCAGCGACGCTTTCTTCCCCTTCGCCGACTGTGTAGAAATTGCCCACGAGGCAGGAATCACTGGCGTGGTACATCCCGGAGGCTCGATACACGACCAAGACAGCATCGACTACTGCGAGAAAAACGGTATGGCTATGGTCATTACTGGCAAACGCCACTTCAAACACTAATTTGATAAAGGTTAAAGTCTTGAGAGTCTTTTCGCTTATTATCAATAAAATAATCATTACCATTATCACATCTGATTTTTTAATCGTCACTTAACATATATTTTTGAAACAAAAACAGGCTTTTTACGTAATAGGTAATTACAGAAATAAAAAATGCCTTTTTAACAATTAATTCAATCAACCTCGCAATATTTTATGGGACTTTTCTCATTATTTAACAGAGAACTGGCAATGGACCTTGGCACCGCCAACTCCATTGTGATTTACAACGAACAGGTTGTTATCGACGAGCCGTCGATAGTGGCACTCGACAAAACCACCAACAAGATCATGGCTGTCGGCAAGCGTGCCCAGCAGATGGACGGCAAAAACAACAAGAATATCGAGACCATTCGTCCGCTAAGAGGAGGCGTTATCGCTGATTTCGAGATGGCACAACATCTCATCCGCGAACTTATCAAGATGACCAATATCACACGCTCTTTCATGCCTCCGGCACTGCGTATGGTCATCTGCATCCCCTCCGGCATAACCAACGTTGAAGAACGTGCCGTCCGCGAAAGTGCAGAACAGGCCGGTGCCAAGGAAATAAGGATGATCCATGAACCTATGGCGGCAGCCATCGGTATCGGCATCGACGTCCTTGAGCCATACGGCAACATGATTGTCGATATCGGAGGCGGTACAGCCGAGATCGCAGTCATCTCGCTGGGCGGAATTGTGTGCAACAAATCCATCAAGGTCGCTGGCGACGAATTCAACGACAACGTCGTCGAATATATGCGCAAACAACACAATATCGTTATCGGTGTACGCACTGCTGAAAGAGTGAAAATCTCTGTCGGCTCTGCCATTTCCGAACTCGAGAACCCGCCAGACGACTATGAGACCCTCGGTCGCGACCTACTGACAGGTCTTCCGAAAAACATCCTTGTCAACTACAAGGAAATAGCCCATGCCCTTGACAAATCCATCGCACGTATCGAGTCAGCCATTCTCGAAACTCTTGGAGACACTCCTCCCGAACTGGCTGCCGATATCTATAAGAGCGGTATATATCTTGCAGGTGGCGGCTCCCTGTTGCGCGGACTTGACCAGCGTATCGCCTCGAAGACAAAACTCAAAGTTCATATCGCAGAGGATCCCCTCCGCGCTGTAGCTCGAGGAACAGGCATCGCGCTCAAGAATTTCAACAAGTTCTCATTCCTTATCAAGTAATCTTTGTCAAGGAGAGTTTTACTAAATCCTTCAAAGACTATACAAAAAAAGGAGTACCTATCGGTACTCTTTTTTTATGTTTCAGAAGGAATCGCGAAGCTGCGAATCCATAACTATTGTCACTGGTCCGTCATTCACAAGCGACACCTGCATGTCTGCGCCAAAGACACCGGTTTGCACCGGCTTGCCAAGAAGAGACGAGAGCCGCTGACAGAACTTTTCATACATAGGCACTGCAAAGTCCGGTTTGGAAGCGCGGATATAACTAGGCCTGTTACCCTTGCGAGTACTGGCCATCAGTGTAAACTGGCTTACCACCAGGATGGCAGGCTCCACCAAATCAGTAACAGGAATATTCATAACACCTTGAGCATCATTAAATATCCTCATAGACACTATCTTACGACACAAAAAATCAATATCCTCGTCGCTGTCACGGTCCTCAATACCCAAAAGGACAAGCAACCCCTCTCCTATTTCCGATTTTCTAACACCTTCAATATCTACGGAGGCACTCTTTACACGCTGAATCACTATTCTCATAATAATAGCTTTTATGACACAATGTCTATCTTTACACCACGTATCAAGGCGACAGAATCATAGAAACGTACACTTACCGACTGCCGTACCTCTACTTCAAGGCTGCAATCAAGGTCGAAATGCTGATTTAACGGTGACAGACCATACTCTTTGAGTATACGCATCACGTCGTTAAGCAAAGCATATTCAAAATGCAGACCATAACGAACATCTATGGTTTTCTCGACAATATCGGCATGTTCAATGGCGTCACGTGCAGCAGCCTTGTAGGCGTTAGCAAGTCCCGAAGCACCAAGAAGGATACCTCCGAAATAGCGCACAACAACTATCAAGGTGTTGGTAAGGTCTGCCGACAACAGCTGACCATATATAGGCCTGCCGCCTGTTCCCGACGGCTCGCCGTCGTCGTTGGCACGCCAAGCCTCCTTGTTAGCTCCAAGGATATAAGCATAACAATGGTGACGGGCATCATAATAGTCCTTTCTGAGAACATCCAGGTGTGCCTTGACTTCATCAACAGTACGCACAGGATATGCAAAAGCAAGAAACTTGCTTCCTTTTTCCTTGTATAGGCCCTCAGAAGGAGATTTTATAGTGTTATATGTGTCGTCGAACAATGAACGAGAGAAAAAAAAACCGTACGACAGCAACGCCATACGGTTAATATCATAGAAAAAAAACTATTTTCTTGCAGCAAGGAGGAGCTCCATCATCTTGATAGCGCTGACACTGATAACTGTGCCAGGGCCGAAAATGGCGGCTGCACCAGCCTTGAAGAGGAAGTCATAGTCCTGCGGAGGGATAACACCACCCACGACAACCATAATATCCTCACGACCAAGTTTCTTAAGTTCTTCAATAACCTGCGGGACAAGAGTCTTGTGACCTGCTGCCAGTGAACTGACGCCAAGGATGTGGACATCGTTTTCAACAGCCTGTTTTGCTGCCTCGGCAGGAGTTTGGAACAACGGACCCATGTCAACGTCAAATCCGAGGTCTGCATAGCCGGTTGCGACGACCTTTGCGCCACGGTCGTGACCATCCTGACCCATCTTTGCCACCATGATACGAGGACGACGTCCCTCGAGTTTGGCGAACTCGTCAGTCATAGCCTGAGCCTTCTTGAAGAGGTCGCTGTCTTTTGTCTGAGTACTATACACGTTGCTAATAAGATTTATTTTTGCTTTGTAACGTCCATAAACTTTCTCGAGTGCGTATGAAATTTCACCCAAAGAGGCACGTTTGCGGGCAGCGTCGATACTAAGCTCAAGCAGATTGCCTTGACCGCTTTCCGCACAACGGGTAAGGGCGTCGAGAGCTGCCTGCACTTCGTCGTTATTACGCTCGGCACGCAGTTTGGCAAGACGTTTGAGCTGAGCCTCACGCACGGCAGTGTTATCCACCTCGAGGGTTTCAATAGGATCCTCATGGTCAAGACGGTATTTGTTAATACCCACAATTGTGTCGACATTGGAGTCAATGCGGCTCTGCTTACGTGCCGAAGCCTCCTCAATGCGCATCTTGGGAATACCGCTCTCTATAGCCTTTGCCATACCACCAAGTTTTTCAACTTCCTGAATATGTGCCCATGCACGATGAGCCAGTTCATGAGTCAACGTCTCAACATAGTAGCTGCCAGCCCATGGATCGACGACACGGCAAATATTGGTCTCTTCCTGAATATAAAGCTGAGTATTACGAGCAATACGGGCGCTGAAATCAGTAGGCAGGGCAATAGCCTCGTCAAGAGCGTTGGTATGCAGAGACTGGGTATGTCCCAATGCTGCACCCATAGCCTCGATACAGGTACGAGCCACATTATTGAAAGGATCCTGCTCAGTCAACGACCATCCTGAAGTCTGGCAGTGGGTACGCAGAGCCAGAGATTTAGGATTCTTGGGGTTGAACTGACTGACTATCTTAGCCCACAGCATACGTGCAGCACGCATCTTCGCAATCTCCATAAAGTGGTTCATACCCACACCCCAGAAGAAACTCAGACGCGGAGCAAAATCATCAATACTCATTCCTGCATTGATACCGGCACGCAAATATTCAAGACCATCGGCAAGTGTATATGCCAGTTCGATATCAGCGGTAGCACCCGCCTCCTGCATATGGTATCCACTGATACTGATGCTGTTGAACTTGGGCATATGCTTCGATGTGTATTCAAAAATGTCGGCGATAATCTTCATCGAAGGCAGAGGAGGATAGATATAGGTGTTGCGCACCATAAACTCCTTGAGGATATCGTTTTGGATGGTTCCCTGCAACTGCTCCTGTTTCACACCCTGTTCCTCGGCGGCGATGATATAGAATGAGAGTACCGGAAGCACGGCGCCGTTCATCGTCATCGACACACTCATCTTGTCAAGAGGAATCTGGTCAAAAAGAATCTTCATATCGAGAATGCTGTCCACAGCGACGCCAGCCTTGCCGACGTCACCTACGACACGCTCATGGTCGGAATCATATCCACGGTGGGTGGCGAGGTCAAAAGCCACGGAAAGGCCCTTCTGACCAGCAGCAATATTACGGCGGTAGAATGCATTACTCTCTTCAGCTGTGGAGAATCCTGCATATTGACGCACTGTCCAAGGGCGCATCACATACATTGTGCTGTAAGGACCACGTAGAAATGGGGCAATACCAGCTGCATAGTTAAGATGCTCCATACCCGCAAGATCTTCCTTGCCATATACAGGCTTCACCTCGATCTGCTCAGGGGTAGTCCAATTCTTATCGATATTATTCTCTTTTTCCCATTGCTCAAAGCTTTCCTGCTTTTCGTCACGGGTCTTGAAATCGATGTTTGAAAAATTAGGTCTCATTATCAGTATATTATTATATTTTTATCCCATTCTATTAAATTGCAAATATACATAAAATATTTAATAATGCATACACCTCAAAAAAAACAATTATCTTTTCTTTTGTCACACGGATTGCGCGGATATTCCTATTGCGAAAACATCGAAAAACAATATGCTAATTCTTTATTCTGAACACGAATTGCTCGAATGACTCGAATCTTCCGGGAGTCGGCCTTGCGGCCAAAGAACCTCAATTAAATAGTTAAAAAACGAAAGTAAACCCAAAGAAAAACAACATTTACTATCACACAATTAACAATATATTTCGGCTAAAAATGTTAAAAAACTTGACTTTTGCCTCAAAAAAACGTATTTTTGCACAATTTTGAGCATTTTCATACCGAAATACATAAAAACACCGTAATGATAAACACGCTTTATTCGACAATGAAACTTTCGCAGTTCAAGTTTAACCTTCCAAAAGACTTGATTGCAGAGAAACCATCCAAATTACGTGACGAAGCCCGCTTGATGGTGCTTAACCGCAAAACACAAACAGTAGAGCATAAATTATTCAAAGACCTCATCAACTATGTAGACGCCAACGATGTGGTAGTTGTAAACAACACCAAGGTGTTTCCTGCTCTTCTACGTGGTGAAAAGGAGAAAACAGGCGCTCAAATAACCGTTTTTCTTCTGCGTGAGCTCAACCCGGAGACAAAACTATGGGATGTGGTTGTTGACCCAGCACGCAAGATACGTATAGGCAACAAACTCTATTTCGGCGAAAGCGACAACCTTGTTGCCGAAGTGATAGACAACACCACATCACGTGGACGTACCATCCGTTTCCTGTACGACGGTCCCCACGATGAATTTATTCGCATCATCAAAAGCATGGGACAAACCCCACTGCCAGACGAGCTACGTGCATTACGCGACATCACCAATGAGGACAAAGAACGATACCAGACTATATATGCCAAAGTCGAAGGGGCTGTCGCCGCTCCGACAGCCGGACTTCACATTAGCCGCGAACTGATGAAACGCTTTGAAATAAAAGATGTAAAATGGGCTGAACTGACACTTCATGCCGGCATCGGAAACTTCAAAGCCATTGAGGTGGAAGACCTCAGCAAACATCGAATGGACTCGGAGGAAATGCATATTGACGAAAAATGCTGCAACATTATCAACGAAGCTAAAAATTCAGGACATAAGATTTGCTGCATCGGTACAACAACAATGAAAGCCATCGAGACCGCCGTGACCATTCCCGGGAAAATAAGTCCTTTTGACGGATGGAGCAACAAATTCATCTTTCCTCCTCATGATTTTACAATTGCAGACATGATGGTCACCAACTTCCATCCCTCCATGTCTTCGATGTTCATTATGGTATCCGCCTTTGCAGGACCGGAATTCCTTATGTCGGCATACCAGACAGCCATCAAGGAAAAATACAAATTCCACACCTACGGCGACGCAATGCTGATACTTTAGTAAAAGTTAAAGATAAACCGAGGACTTTTACTATTATTTAAGACACTCATTATGACTCCATTGGCAGAACTTTTGCGGCCAACAACGCTTGAAAACTATATCGGGCAAAAACATCTTGTAGGTCAAGGTGCTGTGTTGCGAACACTCATTGAAAGCGGCAGGATTCCGTCAATGATTTTCTGGGGCCCGCCGGGCACCGGCAAGACCACACTGGCAACAATCATAAGCAAAACATTACAACGTCCGTTCTACACCCTGAGCGCCATAAGCAGTGGCGTGAAGGAAGTGCGTGATGTCATAGAACAGGCGAAAAAAGAAGAGGGAGCAATACTTTTCATCGATGAAATCCACCGATTCAACAAAGCGCAGCAAGACTCATTGCTGGGAGCTGTGGAGAGAGGTGTCATAACCCTTATCGGTGCCACCACAGAAAACCCATCATTTGAAGTTATCTCAGCCTTGCTGTCACGTTGTCAGGTATATGTACTGCAGGAATTCGGCAAAGACGAAATGGAGCAACTAATTGCCTCTGCCGTAAACCACTATGCCTCACAAGGAATAGCCATCAACGTAGAGGAAAATGATGCCCTGCTACGCATCAGCGGCGGCGATGCCCGCAAACTACTTAACGCATTGGAACTAGTGGTAAACCGTTCCAACTCTGACAAATCTCTGACAATAACCAACAAGAAAGTTGTAGAGGTCATACAACAAAATTTGGCTTTTTACGACCGTCAAGGCGAAATGCACTATGATATTATCAGCGCCTTCATTAAGTCCATGCGTGGAAGCGACCCCAACGGTGCCGTATACTGGCTTGCAAGGATGATTGAAGGAGGCGAAGACCCTGTCTTTATTGCGCGGCGCATGCTAATATTCGCCAGCGAAGACATAAGCAATGCAAACCCAAACGCCCTGCTGCTGGCCAACGCCTGCTTTGAGGCTGTCACAAAGATTGGCTATCCCGAGTGTCGCATCACCCTCTCGCAGTGCGCCATATATCTTGCTAACTCTGCCAAAAGCAACAGCACATACATGGCACTCAAAAACGCCCAACAGGCGATACGCCGCACCGGCGACCTCTCAGTGCCGTTACATCTTCGTAACGCTCCTACCAAATTGATGAAGGATTTGGGCTACAGCGACGGATACAAATACGCCCACGACTATACAGGCAACTTCGTAGACCAGGAATTCCTTCCCGATGCGCTGCGCGGCACAAAATTCTATGAGCCTGGCGAAAACGCCCGAGAAAACGAGACTCGTAAATTGCTCCAGTGGCGCTGGAAAGAAAAATACGGATATTGATGATTACCGACCGACACAGCTACAAGGCTTATCGCCAAGCCGACCTGCAGGCGTACCAGGTGGAACATCTCACCTTCTATCGCTGGCACTGGATGGATTGTCTGCGGTTCCAACTGCGGTTGCGTAAAATTGAGTATCTCTACAACACCAAAGGCCGCAACCCCTTGCGCATACTCCACTGGTTCGTGCTCGAGGTCATCAACCACCGTTTGGGTACCCGTTTGGGATTCTCAATCCCCAAGAATGTATTTGGACCTGGACTCTGCATTGTCCATCCCGGCACCATTGTTGTGAACCCTGCAGCGAAAGTGGGCAGCTACTGCCGCATACATCCCGGGACCTGCATCGGTGACTACAACGGCATTCCCACGCTGGGCGACCATGTCTACATAGGTCCCGGAGCCAAACTCTATGGCAATATCACCATTGGCAACAATGTCGCCGTCGGTGCCAACGCCGTCGTCAACAAATCATTTCCAGACAATGTGACCATTGCAGGAGTGCCTGCCAAGATTATATCATACACTGGGGCAGTCGAGCAAGGAGTATTTCCAAAGACTCTATTCATTAATAACAAAACAGAGAATAATGGCTGACGCACTTCTGACAGTTGAGAACCTCACCAAGAGTTTTGGAGACAAGCTGCTGTTTGAAGACATCAGTTTTGGCATCAATGCGGGACAAAAAACCGCCCTCATTGCCCGTAACGGCTATGGCAAAAGCACCCTGCTGAACATTATCACTGGAAAGGAATTACAAGACAGCGGGAAAGTGACCTTACGTGGAGACGTAAAAATGGCCTACCTGCCACAAAGTCCCGATTTTCATTACCACCAGACGGTACGAAGCTTCGTCGAGGCAGCAGAAAAACCAGAAAATGTGGAATCCTGGGACTTCGAACAGAAAATCGACGAGGTATTGTCGCGTCTTGAAGTTGACAAACTGATGGATCGCGCCATGGATACCCTCAGCGGTGGTGAGCAAAAGAAAGTGGCTCTTAGCAGAATATTGATAGACGACACCAATCTGCTTTTGCTTGACGAGCCAACAAACCACCTGGACATAAGCATGATAGAATGGCTTGAAGACTTTCTCTGCAAGCAGAAACTCGCCATTCTTATGGTAACACACGACCGATATTTTCTTGACAACGTATGTCAGGACATCATTGAGCTTGACAACAGCCGCCTATACCAATACCGAGCAAACCGCGGCCTCAACGACATGCACAGAGACAGTCCTTTCAACTATTACGTGGAGAAAAAGGCCGAACGCGAACAAAACGAACGTGCAGAAGTAGAGAAAGCAAAAAGCCAATACCGAAGCGAGCTGGAATGGATGCGCCGAATGCCCCAGGCTCGCGGAACCAAGGCCCGTGCAAGAATAGATGCTTTCTACGAGTTGGAAAAGAAAGCCCATAAACGATTCGAAGAAGAAAAATCCGAACTCAGCGTAAAAACCGAACGTATTGGCGGTAAGATTCTGGAGATGTACAATATATGCTACTCTATCGACTCCAGAAAACTCATTGACGACTTCTCATACACCTTCAAAAAAGGAGAAAAGATAGGCATTGTAGGCCCTAACGGTATTGGTAAAAGCACCTTCCTTCGCATACTCACCGAACAGCTCCGACCAACGAGCGGACACGTCGTCGTCGGGCAGACCATACAATTCGGCATGTACTCCCAAAGTGGCATCAGTGCAAAAGACGACAGGAGAGTGATAGACATCATCCGTGACGTCGCCGACGTCATCGAACTTGACAATGGCAAAGAGATGTCTGCACACCAATTTCTGAGTCATTTTGGATTCGATGACATGACACAGTACAACTACCTTGGAAACCTCAGCGGAGGAGAACGGAGACGGCTCTACCTGTTGACTGTGCTTATGGCCAACCCCAACTTCCTCATCCTCGACGAGCCCACCAACGACCTCGACATCTACACGCTCTCCATACTTGAGAAATTCCTCAAGGGGTACAAAGGATGCCTTGTCATTGTCAGTCACGACCGCAGCTTCATGGACAACTTGGTAGACCATATCTTCGTTTTTGAGGGCGACGGTCACATACGCGACTACCATAGCAATTACACCGAATACCGCAAAGAGACCGAGCTGAAAAACCGTGCCGAACAAAAGCAACGCAAAGAGGCGCGCGCCGCCGAACTTGAAGAGGAAGCACGTCGCCGTACAAAACCTGATACAGGCAGCAAACCCAAAGCCACCTACAAGGAAAAAAAAGAATACGAACAGCTCGAAACAGAAATTGCCGACCTAAACAAAGAACGTGCCGAAATCGAAGAACTGTTGTCATCAGGCACTGAAACCGACCCCAAGAAAATCACCGCAGCCTCTGAACGTATCGGGGAACTCATAGCAATTCTTGACGAAAAAGAGATGCGATGGCTGGAATTAGATGAAAAAATGTGACAGTATATCAAAACATACGGAACAATGGACATACTATCTTTGGAAAAACTGAACGAAATGCTTAAAGATCTGATGCCCGACGAAAGCAACAGCATCATTGTCGACAGTGCATCAAGTATCCGACGCCATGAATACTGCTTTATCAATGCATACGCACAACGAATGGAACACCACTCAGAAGTCATTGCCGTAGCTTTGACCAAAGAGTTGGAGGAACAGATGAGCGAAGCTCTTCAGGCACAAAACGACAAAGAACCTTATGTCCGCATGGATGGTGAATTCCTTGAAAAAATGAAAGCAGCCCCATCGATAAGCACGAAAGGACTTTTCAGCCGCATCGGGCTGAAGATGAACGAATTTATCAACGGTGGCAGATATGTAGACCATCACCATATACTGCTAAACGAAGAGGATGGCAAACTTGCAAAGAATCAACCCATATACGCTGTCAAAGCCGAAAGCAAACAGTGCAACTGCCTTGTTTGCAAAGGCACCGGCAAAGTTGGACATGAGAATAAAAGCGGTTACCTCATGCATGAACAATGTCCTGAATGCAAAGGTTCAGGACGGGTAGGCTTACTCACCTGTTTCGAAACAACAGTGACAGAAAAACAAGCCACCATCACACGCTGCCTCGACAAAGAGGTGAACAATCTCGACATCAAAACAGTCATGAGTCACAAAGTTGATGTTGAGACCCGCAAACGCATGCTTACCCGATACAACGGAATAGAAAAGATAAATTACGACAGAGAGATAGAGCCATACTTGGATATTATTCACGACAAGATTGGCGAGGACAACGCCATTGAGGAAATCCACTACCAAATAATTCCATGCTACTCTTTTGAGTACCATAAGGTACTTTCCGGAGAGACTTACACCGGTGTAGTTATTGATCCCCTTGAAAAACCAGAAATTATATTAGATCTTGACGGAATAGGAAGCAAGCTGTTCAGCGGAATGCGCGACTCGATAAAAGGCATCAATCGCCTGCTGGGTAATATTGCCAAGTCAAACACCTTTAAAGACAGCGAAGACCTGCGTCGGACAACACGTCTGCTTATTGCTGTGGCTGTAGCCGACGGTAAGGTGACCGAAGATGAGAAGCTGACTATGACTCAGACAATCCGAGGAATCGACCATTTCACCACCAACGAAAAAGAAGCACTCGTCAAACTGCTAAACAAAGAAAGCAGTGATTTCCTTACCGACGACGACTACAAGTTCCATTCGGCAGACAATGCAAAAGAGACATTGAAAAAAATGCAGGATTTGGCTATAGCTGACGGCGATTTCGACAACAAAGAACGTGAAATCATCGAAAAGTTGCGTCTTACCGTCTGAACGTTGACTGTAGAGAAGCTTATCTAATCAGAAATTATATTTGACCAAGGCGCAGATGCGGTGATTGGACACTTGATGCAAATTTGCGTTGTCTGACACGGCACCATCGGAAAGAATGTCGCCATAGGTAGCTGCAGTCCACTCGTATTCAATGCCGACATTAAAGAGTTTGGTATTGAAGCTTATAGAGGGGGCAATGCGGTAGATACTGTTGAGATTGATGAAATTCTCACCTCCCTTCATATATATACGGTACTTCACTACGTCAGGGTCTGCATCAAAGTCATAGAGCTCCTCCCCTGCGCCAAGATTTTTCATATAGCCAAAGAAAAGATTGGCACGCACCTTCTTACCATAGGCTATATTGAAGTAACTAATGCTATTGCGGATGGGAGCATAGTTCCACGAACCATCGTCGTTGACACCCGTGACGGCATAGCCGCACAACTGGTTGAGGTGGCTGGTGTTTTCAGCAAGCAGGGTGCGGAACTTAATGCTCCATTTGTCTGCAACATATTGTGCATAGAGCGTCGGGGTGAACGACTCGACGGTCTCGTTGACTTTTTGGTATACGCCACCCACATTGGCATAGTTGCGGGGACGCAGCATCTGCGCATCGACACCTAACTGGGTGTACCAGGCACCCTGTTTAAAGTTGAAGCCAATGAAAGCCTCGGGCAAGAGGGCATTGTTGGCAAAGTCGGTGCTGTTGGATGAGACATAGTCATTCTTACTGTTGTCCCACACCGGTCCATTGTTCATATACTGCAACTGATATAGCAGTGCAACAGTACAGCCGAACGAGCCCCAATAGTTTATGGTACGCACCTGCGGGGTACGGCTGTGGGGACGGAAGGGCGCACCGGCGGCCATACCCAGCACTTCGGGCATGATATCGCCTGAGAGTGGATGCCAATCCTGACCAAAAACGAGTTGTGAGTTTTGTTTTCCCAGCTTTATATATGCCAGTCGCAACCGCAGTACGGTGTTGTTGGTGCCGAAACCGCCGAAGTCGCCCTCCAGCTTGGCACTGCTGTTCCAACCCCATATCCGGGGACCTGTGACATCAACACCGAAGCGCGAAGTAAGTGCCTGCAGCCGCAAGGAAGCGATATCGTTGAGGTCTTCGCTATGATCCTCGTTCCACAGCTCATCATAGGGCTGCATGTTGTACTCGCCACCGACGACCGAATATGTCTTGCGGGAGTCAAAGGTGAGGTAGTTGCGGATGAAGCCATAGAGCTTGATGGACACCTTGTTGGTGTCCTGTGCTTGAACAAAAGGCAGCGTTGCCAAAAGCATTGCTGCCATAATAATCATTTTTTTCATGCCAATAAGACAAGCAGCTGTGCTGTAAATATTCTCAGAAACATGGTGAGGGGGTAGACAGTGGCGTAGCCTGTGTTTGGCAGCTTGCAGCCCTCGGGGGCAATATTGTTGGCGAAAGCCAGCGTCGGCGGGTCGGTGTGCATTCCACCGATAACACCCATAAGGGTGTAATAGTTGGTCTTCAGTACCAGACGACAGAAAAGGCCGAGGATAATTGGCGGGATGACGGTGATAATCAGTCCGTATAGAATCCACATATATCCGCCAGCCTGGATGGTGCCGACGAAGCTGCCGCCAGCGCCAAGTCCTACGCCGGCAAGGAATAGGGCTATGCCAACTTCACGCAACATCCAGACACCATGCGAGTCAGTGAACTCCGTGGTAAACCAGCCTTTTTTGACGCCAAGCCAGCTGCCTATCAGAGCAGCCACAAGTGGTCCTCCAGCAAGGCCTAACTTGACAGGTGCCGACATGCCAACAGGAATAGGTATGCTTCCCAGAAGGATACCCAATGCGATGATGACAAAGATGGGTATCAGGTTGACTTTGTGGCGTTGCGACGTAGGCGTGGCTGTCTTTTCTGTTTTTTCGACAAGCGTCTCTTCAGATGATGGCTCATTCTTTATGTCGATGCGGCAAAGGGGACGCAGAATGATGCATGTCATAATCATGCCGACCACTGCCAGGGGATAGGCCACTGCGTAGCCGTTGGCGAGGCGGTCGGCAGTGTCGGCCATTCCAAGGTCGCGCACTGCCTGTTGGGCAGCGGAAAGTCCAGGCGTGTTGGTCACGGCACCAGTGTACACTCCCGCCATGTCGTAGAGGCTCTCGCCTGCCAGCTTGGAGACGATGACAGTGATGACAACACCAAGGGCTACATTAGTGAGCGCAATCAGATTGAGGGCGAGACCACCTTTCTTGAATGTGCGGAAGAATCCGGGTCCCACCTGCAGACCGACGGCAGTGACAAAGAGTATCAAGCCGAACTCCTTGATGATGTGCAACATGTCGTGATTGCAGCTGATGCCGAAAGCACTGAGGATAATGCCCACAAAAAGCACCCAGGTGATACCCAGCGAGATGCCTTTAATCTTGAACTTCCCCAGAAACAAACCAGCAAAAATTGAAACGGAGAGCATGAGCACGGTGGTTCCGACACCGCCATTGGTTAGAAGGGAAATAAACCAGTTCATCTGTTCTTTGTTTAATAACAGAAAATTGAGAATTCGGCAGAACATGCCAAATTCTCAATTTTCAATTTTCAATTATCAATTGAATTAGTCGCCTAATGTTGCAACCATAACGGCTTTGATAGTGTGCATGCGGTTCTCAGCCTCGTCGAAGACGATGCTGTTCTCGCTCTCGAAGACATCTTCGGTCACCTCGATGCCGTTCAAGCCGAATTTCTCGTATACATCGCGACCAGCCTTGGTCTCCAGATTGTGGTATGAAGGCAGACAATGCATGAACTTGCACTTAGGATTGCCGGTCTTCTTCATCAGGGCTGCGTTGACCTGGTAGGGCATCAACATCTTGATGCGCTCTTTCCACACGCTGTCGGGTTCGCCCATGCTGACCCAGATGTCGGTGTAGATGAAGTCGAGGCCCTTCACGCCCTTCTCAACGTCGTCGGTGACGGTGAGCTTGGCACCGGTCTCTTTGGCGATCTCCTGACACTTCTTGACAAGATCTTTCGCAGGTTGGAGTTTCTTGGGGGCGATGATGCGGATATCCATGCCCATCTTCACGCCGCCGACCATCAGGCTGTTACCCATATTGTAGCGGGCATCACCTATATAAGCGAACTTCACCTGGTTGAGGGGTTTGTCGGTATGCTCCTGAATGGTCATGAAGTCGGCCAGGATCTGGGTGGGGTGAGCCTCGGCGGTAAGACCGTTCCACACGGGCACGCCGGCGTATTTGGCCAATTCCTCGACTGTAGCCTGGTCAAAGCCACGATACTCGATGCCGTCGAACATGCGACCCAGCACGCGGGCGGTGTCCTTCATGCTCTCCTTGATGCCAATCTGGCTGCCGGTGGGGCCCAAATAGGTAACATGGGCACCCTGGTCCTTTGCGCCGACCTCGAAGGCACAGCGTGTGCGGGTGGAGGTCTTCTCGAAAATAAGGGCGATGTTTTTACCGGTAAGGGTAGGACGCTCGCAGCCGGCATACTTGGCGCGTTTCAGATCGCGAGCCAAGTCGAGCAGATAGTTAAGTTCCTTCGGGCTGAAGTCTAAAATCTTCAGGAAATTGCGGTTTCTTAAATTGTAAGCCATGTTTATTAATTTTGAATTATGAATTTTGAATTTCGATACTATTCTTCTTCAAATATTTGGTCGTCGGAATGTTTTTTGTAGTAACGCAAATACCATAGCCACGCTATGGCGCAAACCACCAATGTCCCAAGTCCTACTATCAACAGGGAGTTGCCGCCAGACCAATGCATTATCATAAACAGCAAGCCGACAATGGCAGCTGCTGAAGCATAACCCGTCAGCGTCATTGCAAACTTCCATATAGCCATACCGCAAAGATAAGGACAGGGGAAGATACTACCCAAGAAAAACGCCACAAGGGCAAGCGTACCCATACCTGTTATGAGCAAACTGTCGCCTGTATGCACAACAAGCAGTTTCAAAACAACACCTACCACAGTCCCTGCTACGCCTATCAAGGCCAACGTCTTCATAAAGGATTTGAACTGCGGTGAATCCGTCACCTTATTCGTCAGTTGTGTACCCATAATCTGTTGTTTTGGATTAATACAGCCTCGTTATCGAACAATCCTCGTTCCGCAGTGTGGGTTGTCCAACTGGCCAGCCTCGGTGATTATACACTCCGCTTTCCTGCCAATTTTGGCCTGATGTTCCACAAACATGATGGCGGCGCGTATTTTGGGTGCCATACTGCCTTCTGCGAACTGCCCCTCTTCGAGGTATTTCTTGGCCTCGTCGATGGTAATGGTGTCGAGAGCCTGCTCGTTCTCCTTGCGGAAGTTAATATAGACCTTGGGGACATCGGTAAGAATGAAGAACTCATCGGCTCCAATCTCTATAGCACAGAGAGCACTGGCGAGGTCCTTGTCGATGACGGCCTCAACGCCCGTCACACGGTCGCTCTCCTCCACGCATGGAATGCCGCCGCCGCCGACGGTGACAACGATGTTGCCAGCCTTGGCGAGTTTCTCTACCACCTTGATATTGTTTATTCTTACAGGACGGGGGGAAGCCACAACTTTACGCCAACCATTTCCTTTAGGATCTTCCTTATATTTTGCACCCGTCTCGGCAGCAAACGCTTCCGCCTGTTCCTTGGTGTAGTAAGGACCTACCGGTTTGGTGGGATTCTGGAACATCGGATCGAGTTTGTTAACGGCCACCATCGTGACAAGTGTAACCACATTACGCTGTATATCATTACGGGCCATCACGTTACGCATACCCATTTCAATCATATATGCTATAGAGCCCTGTGTCTCTGCAACACAAAAATCCATTGGCATCGCCTCAATGCCTTTGGCTCTACCAGCTTCATGCTGAAGCATAACATTACCGACCTGGGGTCCGTTACCATGTCCAATAACGACATTATAGTTGCGTTTTAATAGGTTACAAAGGCTCTCACATGTCTGTTCGACGTTGGCAAGCTGTTCTCTGTATGTACCCTTTTGTCCGCTACGAAGCAGGGCATTACCGCCGAAAGCAACTACTGCAAGTTTTTTCATTTGTATATATTTATCTTATTATCAAAAAAATGCACTTTCTTTCATTTACAGAAAGAGAGTGCAAATATACAACTTTTCAATGAATTACAATTATTCTCGCAGTTTTTTTTCAGTCAGATAACAAAAAATCAAACCTTGAACTTGTATTCCAACTTGGATAGTTCTTCATTGGCTTTGACGATTTTCTTTTTCAGACCGGATTTATATGTTACCAATTTATGCATCAACGTATCGTCTCCGAGGGCGAGCATCTGCATCGCGAGGATGGCAGCATTTTGGGCACCGTTTATGGCTACTGTCGCCACTGGGATTCCAGGAGGCATCTGAAGTATGGCCAGTGTGGCATCGAGACCTTCAAGGCATGAGCCTTTTATGGGCACTCCGATGACCGGCAGAGGCGTTTCGGCGGCTATGACGCCCGGCAGGGCAGCTGCCATACCTGCGCCGGCAATGATAACACGTATACCTCGCGATTGTGCATTGCGTGCGAAATCACTGACTTCGGCTGGTGTGCGGTGTGCGGACAGGGCGTTAACCTCGAAGGGTATCTCCATCTCCTCAAAGAACTGACAGGCTTTCTCCATAACTGGCAGGTCGGAGGTGCTGCCCATAATTATGCTGACAATAGGATTCATGGTTATTTTTTTTAAATTTTTTCTAGAATGTCTAGATTCTCTATATTTTCTAGAGTGCCTAGAATTAAAACTATAAAATAATTGACAAAAGCACGTACAGCCAGTGGGCGGCCACGCCGGCGCAAAGGCCTCCGATGGTATGGGCTCCGATAGCTTTGCCTATGAGTTTGCGGTAGCCAAGGCTGTCGAGCATTGCCGTATGTGTGCTGAGATATCCACTCCAGCACATTCCCATAGCTGTGAACACAGCAATGGCGTTGTTGGTGATGATGCCCATGGCATCGAACGTAGGCACCAGACCGATGGCGGCGCCAACGGCACCCAAGGCGGTGATCGGGAAGCCCACCAGGGCTCCGTTATCGAAACCGAACAGCCAATAGAATATGAAGTTAATCTTGTCGGCAAGCCATGTAATTACGGGGACACCCTCGTATGCCTTACCCAAATATTCTCCATGTTCACCAGCAGGACCGAATGTGAGCATCATCACGATGGTGGAGATGCAAAGCACACCAGGGATGATAGCTACGCCAATACCGACTCCACTCTTTCCACCGTCGAGCATAGCATTGAGAAATCGCTGGAAGATACTGCCTTCACTTTTGAACGAGATGTTCTGTTCAGTACCTTCTTCCTCAGTGACAGGACTATCCATTTCTGGATAGCTTTTCAGCGTGAATCGTTGCATTAGCCGAGTTGAGACGATGCTGCCAATCACTGCACCCATCAGTCCTACCAATGCACCACTGCCATAACCTTTTCCAGTCATGAAGGCTATCACCACCAAACCCATGCCGAAAGCAGTGCCGAAGTTGGTAAGGCTTACCAACTGGTATTTTTTGAAATACCGAGAGAAATTATTATCCTTGGCCAGCGAGATAATGGCAGGATTGTCGCTGAGGAAGGTCATCACAGCACCGAGGGCAGCCACGCCAGGCAGGTTGTAGAGCGGTTTCATCAGTGGGCGCAGAATATTCTCCATAAGTCGCACCACACCGAACTCGGTAAGCAATTTTGATATGGCACCCATAAGAACGCATATAGCCATTATGTAAAACACCGTCTCAAGCAGCAGGCTGTATGCTGTCTGCATGAATGTATTGAGCATGTTTGGCAGCGTCATCCTATAGGCCAAAAAACCGAAGAAAGCAAAGAAACATATCAAAAAGATAATAGCCTCGAAACTACGAAGTGTAGTGAATTTAAAACGGCTGAGCTTGCGTGGTTTGTCTTTGTCTGTTTTTTTATCCACAGTCTCATGGTGACGGAACACCTCAAAAGGGTTCAAAACAGAGAGGAGGCTGTGACGTTTGTTGTTGTTTTCGTCCATAGGGATTAGTAAATAGTAATTGGTGAATAGTGATAAGTGAATGGGTCAATAACTCTTTATAATCCACGTTCGAGGAACATGCGATGGATATTCATGTGCCAGGTGATGCCGATATTGGCCGTGAAGCTGTCATTGCGAAGCGAGGTGTTGGTGTAGTTGTTTTCGACCTTGGTGTTGCGGTTTGCCACGAAACCATGCAGTCGCACATCCTTGCAAAAAGAGGGATTGTATTCAAAGCCAACGCCGTAAGTGATAATGCTATTGCCTGCAGGAGTAAGGCAGTCGAGTCCGATTGTGCTGACGAGGTCGACATCGGAGTGGTTCTGTTCGTAAGCTCCCTTGACAAACATATTCAACTCGCCGGAGATATGGAAGTTCAAGCAACTTACAAGAGCATAGTTTTTGCCCCAGTCGTCAGAAGCAAGTGCGTGGTGGATAAGGTCAAGATAGATATCCCAGCGGTCATACAGAAGCTTATGTCCCAGCGCTATATAATTCATATATCCATTGTCTGAACGCTCAAACATGTTGACCGAGTAGAGTGTCCTAAAGTGACCGAATTTACCAGACCAAAAAAGGCTGTATGCCAGCAGGCCGCTACGCCATTCCGAGCCACGGGACTGTCCAATGGAGGCTCCATAGTAGACGTATGGCGAATTGGCCACCTGAGCCAAAAACAGATGGTTGCCATCAGTGCTGTTGTAGCCGGCAGCGGCACCGAGCTGGAAACAGTAAAAATTATCCCAGTAGTTGGTGCTGAACAGCACGTCGATGGGTGCCGCATCGTACTCAAAGCCGCCCACAGCCAGAGCATCCTTGCCCAGACGGAACATCCACTTCTTATTCGGACGATATGTCAGGTAGAGGAAGTCGGTGTTGTCGAACAGCGACACGTGCCCCGGCGAAGCAATAATGCGCTGGCGGAAGAAATAGCTGAATTTCTCGCCAAGATCGCCTCCAACCACAAAGTTGAAATATTTGCCGTGAAAGCCATAATCGTCGTCAGTGGTGCCGTTGTTGTCCATATGTATAAAGTCGAAGTCGGCGCGGGCCTCGAGGCTCACCTGTGTGAACACCGGCGAGAAAACAACCTGTGCCTTGGCTTTGCCACAGAAAAAAAATACAGCGGCTCCAATCAAGCTAAGTATTATACTTTTTGTTTTCAATGTATTAAAATTTGAATTAACATATTGTTCGGAAGTGCAAAAATACATCTATTTAACGTAATTTCAAAAAAAACATAAAAAAAAGAGGCTGAACGGAAAAAAAATACTATCTTTGCCAACAAAATAAAAACACTACAACTATGCATAAAATGAGTACAATCAAAAAATTATGGATTGCCGGACTCTTTATTTCCGCCGCTTTCGCAGCCAATGCACAATTAACACATTTGGAGCAGTCCATCTTCTTGAACTTTAATGCCCCGATGGCTTCATTCAATGATGATGCAGCAAAGAACGGATTGAACGACTACATTCCAATGACCCGTTTCAATGTCGGAACAAACGCCGCAATAGGCGTAGGTATCGGATATCGTGTATGTTACCGCTTTGACGTAGGATTTGGCGAAGTGTCCCCCTACCTCCATGCCGACCTCCAATGGAACCGCATCAAATCCGACACCCGTGACCTATACCTGCAAGCAGGCAACGGCAGTGCTCCAAACTACTTCAACATTCCCATCTTTGTCGGTGTAAACTACCGCTACCAGCTTACCGACATCTTTACCCCATTTGGTGAGTTCGGATTAGGCCCTGACTTTATGATTTGCACAAAGGAATCAGGCACTCTTCCATCTGCCGGTGGCAAATTCGAGATGAAATATCGTCCCACTTGTGAGGTTGCCTGGCAGATAGGTGCCGGATGCTATTTCGGACAGCATGTAAGCGCAAGTCTGCACTACAATGGTTTTGGAAAACATGCCATTGAATACACAAGTTCCACCACAGTGCCGGAAGGCACCCTTCAGCTGGCTGACGCGTCAAGCCCGGCCACAAAATCCCGCAACATCGGATTACTATCGCTTCGCATCGGATTCCATTTCTGATTTAGGGAAGTGGCGCACTGATGGAACAAAAATACGACATCTTCATCAGCTACCGCAGAGAAGGCGGTGCCCAGTATGCAAGAATATTGCAGCTGATGCTGAAACAGCGTGGCTACGCTGTTTTCCTGGACTACGATGAGCTAAGGGACGGTACGTTCTCCGAAAAAATCGTCGAAGCCATTAAGGGTTCGCGCATTTTCATGTTAGTCCTCTCCAAAGGAGCCTTCGACCGTTGTTCAAACGAAGACGACTGGCTACGCATTGAGATAGAGCTGGCTTTAAAGGAGAAGAAAAAGATTATCCCTGTAGACCCCGACAAATCCTTTGACGGTATTCCCAAAGATGCCCCTGAGTCAATTCAAACCGCTGCAGGTGCCAACCAACATTCGGAGATACATTTCGGACAGATTCTCGGTGTCACGATTGACTTGATGATAAAGGAGCGCATCGTCCCGGAAATCGGAGACCGCACTCCACAAGGCCAAGTGGATGAGAGCTTTGACCAAGCCAAGGATTCTCTTAACCGACTGGCCACCCACAACCGCTTTGTGCGTCGTGCTGTGACAATAGTCGCATTTTTCTGTGTACTGGCAGTCCTGGCAACATGTTTTTATTTTATCACTCTACAGAGAAAAACTGAAAACAATAAAGATAGAATTGAGCATCTGGTTAAAAACCACAGCCAGATGCATTTAGACATCAGCGACGAGGCCACAGAAATGCAACTGGATGCCATAGACGAACTGCTGAAAAGCATGAAACCGCTAATCAATGACTCTATCTGGATTTGTCGCTACGAGATGACTCAAGGAATTTGGAATGCCGTTCTTGGAGTATCATGCAGCGATGAAGAGCGCCACTACCCCGTGACCAATGTCTCATTCGACGATATCTACGAATTTATTTTCACTCTGAACTCTCTCACCGGTTTGAATTTCGAACTGCCATCGGCAGAGGAATGGGAGTATGCCGCCAGAGGCGGTGAAAACAACGAGACAACGGCATACGCCGGCAGCAATGACATAGATATGGTAGCTTGGTACGGACGCAATTCCGGCGGCACCGTTCACGCCAGCGACGGGAACCAGGGCAAAGGGTGCAACAGTTTAGATCTTTTTGATATGAGCGGGAATGTCAGCGAGCTCTGCAACACCCCCTTTGACACAGGAGTCGACGGGGGACGCTGGACAGCATGCGGAGGCAACTACCTTTCAGAGGCAGAAGATGTCACCGTCGCTTCACGAAGCGGAGTGCCGGACGGAACGAAAGAGTCAACAATAGGATTCCGACTAATACTCCGTCAAAGCAGACCCCTGTAATATGCCACACCAATGAAAAGAAAATTATCTTTCGCGCTCCTGTTTATCCTGTTCTGCTCATTAAATGCCCTGAGCCAAAACAATCAGGACACCGTATTTGAAACCGTTTTCAACGCATGTGTTTCTATGAGAGATGCCGCTGCCACTCACGACACCGCAGCACTGCGACAAGCTGCTGGCATGCTGAGAAAGTGCAATGTGGCAAAGTTACAACTCCGACCGCTCCAAGAGTATGACGGGACTCTTGATGGCCATCTGCTTTTTGACGAAGACTTTGCCGACAGCCTGATAGCCGACACTACATTTATGTCGCGTTCCGAATCCTTTGTCAAATCCATAGAGCAAGACCGAAGCCAACGAGGAGGGAGTTCTGCAAAAGCAGTAACTTGTTTTGCAAAAGCAGAGAAAACATATAAATACAGTTTCCGTGCTTCCGGGCCTCAGAAAATCGCCGTAGTGGCAGAATCCGGAGGTCTTGTAACACTAAAAGTTCACGTCACAAACCGCGACGGTCTTGATGAAAGATATGACGATCAAGACGACGTATGGAAAGGTCGCCCCTATAGGAGGGTCTCTTTCAACCTGCCAAACAAGGCAAACACTATTGAATTGGAAATTATCAACTGCAGCAAGAAAGATATTAGTTTTCACATTATCAGCAATTAACAATATTGAAAAGTATCATCCTCTTCCTAATCCTGACATTTTGCACACTCCTACCAGTCATCAACGCACAGGAGGTGCAAAAAGAGTTGCGGCAGTATCGTTGGAAACAAATCGACCGCTACCACATCTCTACAGGATTTGGAATTGGCGCGAACAAAAATATCACCACCTCCGCACAACTCTCAATAGGTACCGGCAGTTTTCGCAATCTCTTGATTTTTGACATCGGTATAAGATATGAAAAACTACGAATGTTAAAATCTCCATCTGAGAACATCCGTATCTCCAGAATTCCCCTTTTTGTCTCAGCAGGAATCAACTTTGTCCGTTGGGACAACGGATGCCTCTATCTTGGAGGAGAAATCAGCGAAACCTTCAATCTACGCGCATTACACCACACTGAATTCAACGATGTTACCACTTCCGACATTGAAGCCTCCAAACGACACGCCTCCGTTGAAGGCAAGATGGGATTCCGCATCGACAAATGGGACTGTTGCATCTTCTACTCATACGACATGGCTCCAGCCTTCAACCAAAAGCACATATATGAAACTGTGGATTATGACTATGAACTGCTTCACGATAATATCTTTGAACGAGACAGAGTAGGCATTCGTATTATCTATCATTTCACGCTTTAACCCGGCACAAACCGTTTGTCACCTTGAGAAAAGAATGAAAGCTCACCATATATTTCAATATATCATCATACCGTTACTGGCATTCCTGTCTGTATCCTGTGAAGCAGACTTCGACGAGCTGCAAGACACTGACCAAAGGTATATTACATTTCGTTTCGAAACTACTGGACTGCTTGACGATGTCTTCACTTTCAACAACGGCTCCGGTGGCTATGGAGCTTCTCTTCCCTGCAATAAGCGTCTGCGTATCAACACCTACTGCTTTGACAAAAACGGCAAACTTAAGGACCGCACCACACTTTTTGTCAATGAGGGCGACAGTGCTTCAACCACACTGCGCCACCTAATCAAAGATACACCTTATAGGTTTCTCTTCCTCGCCGATGTCGTCGATTACCAAAACGACGAAACATTCTTTGAACGCTGGTTCCAGATGAAGACCTACGACCTAAGTCTTATGTATCTTGTCTCTTTCGACTGGGATGCGGAAGCCTCATGCAACTATGTATGGAGAAACTCTATGCTATGCGAAGTTGAAAACCAGTCGGTCGATATTGTCTTCAGCCCAATTATGTACAACGGTTTCATCGTCTACCGCAACATAAAGAATCTTAGCGACCTGGAAGTAAGAGTCGCCCGCTTTATGAAACTGAGTCCAGAACCTTTACGGGGCCTCAGCAGGGGCAACAAGCCTTTTGAATTCGACACTCCACTACCCGACAGCGTTGTCATCCCCGTGAGCATGCCCATTGTCGACGACACCATAAGGTTCAAGACCACGAGATGGCTAACCGCCACTCAAGGTTCACGTGAGCATAACATTCTAAACTACAGCCACAAGCCATTCATCATCCACGTTGACGGTGTAAGCATGAACGTGGAGCAAAGCAAATTCTTCTAATACAAAGCCAACATGTTCAGGAACAAAACAATTACACCGACAATAATCCTCGCCATGGCTACTGCTCTCCTGCTTTCTGCCTGCAAAAAAAAACATAATTTATTCTACTCCGAAGATACTGGGGCCGAGTTCAATCTGTACGACTATTATATTGACAATTATGGCAACGAGGGAATTGTTGCATACGCCAGCCCTAATGACAGCAACAAATATTTCATCATCCTTTCACTCGACGAGACAGAGGCACAGTGGGGACCGACAGGAATGCAGGTTTTCAACGGGTCGTCTCCCGACAATTATACAAGTTCCCGATTCGGACTCGCGATGCTATACTGCATGTATTCCATGGGTATGGAACGCTTCCCCGCCCAGCAGTGGTGTTTCTCCAAAAACTTAGACGAAGCCTATCCACGTGCCGGAAGCTGGCGACTGCCGACACTTACTGACTGGTGGTATATTAACGGTTTAACCGTTTACCCTGACAGCAACATTGCCCGGCTCAACATACACATACAAAACTACGGAGGGACTCCCCTTTCCCCCGAGTCAAATTATTGGTGCTGTGAAGAGGATTATGAAGGTTACTCTGAATTTGTGGATTTAGAATCAGATTTCGACCCAGAGAACAGAGCAGTAATAACCACTCCACGATGGACAGCATCAGCAGACAAGGATGAATGGATAAAGAAAAACAGTCATAAAGTACGAGCAATAAAGTATATATTCAGGAAATTCGAGGAATGAGAAAAACCGTTGCCATATTACTGTTGTTGTTTATGTCGCTGACCGCCGCCGGCCAGCATGCTATAGACACTTTGCAACCAATAAGGCAACGCATGCCATTCCGAAACGCCACAGACTTGTTGTTCTATTTTGGAGGAGGAAGATTTCAGGCAGAGGACCTCAACATTTATGGTTCAGCAACGAACAACGGATTTACCGACAAAGAGGAAATGCCATATTATATCACCATACTCGACATAGGTCTCGCAAAAGCCGAGTACAACGACAAGATAATGCAGCTTACATATTGTCTTGGCTACAAATACTACAACATCGCTCTCAAGCAGGATTTGGGTACAGGAATGGGCGTTAACACCCATTGGCTTTCATTAGAGGTCAACTTTGATATGTTTTTTAATATAGGACTACGAGCCGATTTCCTGCTCTTTTGCAACACACGCACAAGCAACAGCTGGAGCTACGAAAGCATCCACAAAGGATGTTTCAACGAATCATCCTATGGAATCTATTTCGGAATGAAGTTTTTTTTGCCGAATATCATTATCGAGCCGCGATTTGGCAGCTCATTTAAACCAATGATAAACATCGATAAATACCATTACTACAATGGAACAAAATACGCAAAATATGAGATCTATTTTGAATTAAGAATGAGTGTCCGTCTTTTTACAACTGGGAAGATACTGAATTAATGGCGTGATGAAAACAAAAGCATTGATATTACTATTGTTATTAGCTCCTTTTGCCCTACATGGACAGAATGGCGACACCAAACTGCCACGACTGATAGAGGAGTATTACCGGCAGCCACTCAATCTTGACCAAGACTACGACTACCAAGCCCAAGTTATTAATGAGTGGAAATCCCGTGGAATCAGGAGATTCTTCGATAATTTTTTTCTATCATTCCTCCCTGACAAAACAGGCAAAAACAACTATATACCAATTGATTCATCCTATTTTTCACAACTCAACCAACTCATCAAAAAATACAACAAAATATATGGTTCACAGAGTAAAGAATATGCTGAATCCGTCTTGTATTTTGCAATGATATGCTGCGATTACAAAGACTATGTGCAGGCAGAAAGGTTCCTTGACAGAGGTGTGTTTCTACTGAAACAAAACGGTGACGGTCCTTTTCAAGGCAGGGACACCATTTCCGAGATATTCATGCTCGACGTCAAAAGCAAGATAGAGTATGCCACCGACAGCCTGTTCTTTGCCCTTAAGAGACACAAACGGGCATGTAAACTCAAAAAGCAATATTTTGGTGATCAAAGTGTGCCTTACTTGGGCAGTGTGCTTGGACTCTCCAGGCTTTATGGGGAGAGAATGAGATATGGCAAGTCAGTACAGACCCACAACGAGGGCTTCCAATCATACGTCCAACTGCTGAAACACGAATTCTGCCAGCAGACCGAGTCGGAACGAAGCAACTACTGGCAGACGGCACGCCCATATATCAGCCGTACCCTTGATGTCGCCTACCAAACCTCGCACAGCCGCATGCGCCGAAGCGTGAAAGGTATGGCAAACGCCACATACGATGCCCTGCTCCTCTCAAAAGGTATACTGCTCAACACCACCCGTAGCTTTGAGGATTACGTTTTATCGTCAGGCAATGAAGCCGCCATCATGCTTCTTGAAGAGAAAAAGAACATTTCAAATAAAAATGCCGACGCCATACTCCTCGACTCAATCGACAGGGTGATTCTCAACATGCTCGCTGAAAACAACAAGAGCTATACCATTCCCCATCTTTCAATAACATGGCGAGATGTGCAGGAACAGCTTCATCCTGATGACGTGGCGATAGAGTTTTTTTGTGACAGTCGCCACAACTACGGTGCCGTCATCATACGTCGCGACTGGAAATCACCGATACTTGTTCCATTGAAAAACAGAACCAACGGCAACTCTCTCGACAATCTTCTTAAATCATCCACCTCAGACAACGGACAAACAGCAAATCTGGAAGAGCTATGGACGCTCAGCAAAGCCATCTGGACAGACGAACTACTTAAACATTTCCCCAAAACAGACACGGGACATGTTTATTTCTCCACAGATGGCGAATTACAAGTAATAGGGATAGAGAACCTACCGTTTGTATCTCCAAAGCGACAAGGAAACGACAGCGTACTACACTACACTTTTGCAGACATTTATCCAATGTATCGACTCTCATCCACCAGAGAGCTGGTCACTGCTAAAAGAAGCAGACAAATGAATAAAGCCGCCATCTATGGAGGTTTGATTTATGATATGGATCTCGGTGCCGAAAGCTGTTCAGTTCCGAACACAAATATACGTTCAAACCGAGAAGCGCTACATTCTATACCCTATCTGGCAGGAACAAAAAAAGAGGCTGACGACATCATTGCCATACTCCAAAAAGACAGGCAGACACAGATCTCTCCTTTCACCAGCACGAATGGAACAGAGGAGTCGCTGAAACAACTTGGCGGACAAAAGTACAACCTGCTACATATCGCCACACACGGCTTTGCCTATAGTGCTTCCGATTCCGCCATAATCAGCCGCCTGCAACTTGGAAGCAACGCATTGTCCCACACAGGACTGTTGATGGCCGGAGCAGACAGCAAATGGTTTGGCGACTACATTCCTGAAGGCAAAGACGACGGATTTGTGACGTCGCTTGAAATATCCTCCATAGACTTCAACGAAATGGACCTTGTGGTGCTTAGCGCCTGCGAGACAGGGAAAGGAATGATTGCCGATGACGGCGTCTTCGGACTGCAGCGCGGATTCAAGATGGCCGGTGTCAACAGCATTCTTATGTCGCTGTGGAAAGTTGACGACGATGCAACATGCACGCTAATGACTGAGTTCTATAGAAACTGGACATCAGGCATGGAGAAGCACGACGCACTTGAGAGAGCAAAACAGACTGTCCGAAACACTCCCAAATGGAAAGATCCTAAATACTGGGCGGCGTTTATACTGCTTGATGCTATTGACAAATAGACACAATAATTCTTTAAAATAGACGTTGTTTACAACACGCAAAAACAAAACTAAAGTATTTTTCGCACAATGATTACTATTGGAATCACCGGAACCCTCGGTGCAGGCAAAGGCACCATCGTCGACTACCTTGTCAAAAACCGTGGCTTTGTCCACTATTCAGTAAGAGCTTTCCTCACCGAGGAAATCAAACGGCGCGGGCTGGAAGTGAACCGCGATTCCATGACCATGGTAGGCAACGACCTGAGAGCCCAGCATAGCCCGTCGTGGATTGTCGAACAACTCTACGAACAGGCATCAGCATCCGGATGCAACTGCATCATCGAGAGTGTCAGAACCCCTGGCGAAGTTGCAGCCCTACGCGGCAAACCAAGTTTTTTCCTCTTTGCCGTTGACGCAGATCCAAAGGTTCGTTATGAGCGTGCCGTACTTCGTGGCTCGGAAACCGACCACATAGACTACGAGACCTTTATTGCAAACGAACAGCGCGAGATGAACAACACGGACCCAAACAAGCAGAACCTCGGAGTGTGCATCCAACAGGCCGACTTCCGTTTCGACAACGGAGGCACCATTGAGGATTTGAACCGCCAAGTCGAAGAGGTATTGTCAAAAATACTATACCATCGCCCATCATGGGACGAATACTTTATGGAACTCGCCGACACCGCCGCAAAACGTGCCACCTGCGACCGTGGACGCTCCGGATGTGTCATTGTCAAAGACAAACAGTTGTTAGTGACCGGCTATGTCGGCTCGCCGACCGGCCTCCCGCATTGTGACGAGGTGGGTCATCTGTTCCACAAAACCATCAACCCCGATGGTACAATAAGCAACCATTGTGTCCGTACAGTACATGCTGAACAGAACGCCATCTGCCAGGCTGCACGGCGAGGAATATCTCTCGACGGGGCTACACTATACTGCCGCATGACTCCATGCCGCACCTGTGCCATGCTCATCATCAATTGCGGCATCAAGCGTGTGGTATGCGAATATAAATACCATTGCGGACAAGAAAGCGAGGAGATGTTCCGTCAGGCAGGCATCCAGCTTGAATTCTTCCATGACGAAGTGGTACAATACGCGAACCAATAAAACCCACCGCAAGTAAAGGCCACTGAGCATTTACTTTCCGATGCAGAAACGACTGAAAACAGACGAAAGCACTTCGTCAGAAGTCACCTTTCCTGTAATGGTACCTAAATGATACAGCGCATCGCGAATGTCGATAACCATGAGGTCTGTTGGCAATTCCGAATCCATACCTTTCTCCACTTCAATCAGTGCTGAAAGGACTTTGCCCATTGCTTCATAATGGCGTGCATTAGTGAGTAATACATCACCCTGATCCGTCATCTTTTCCCTGAAAGCCTTAATCATCGACTGTTTTAACTCATCAACGCCAAGACCAGTCTTTGCAGAAACAGTCAAGCCATCTGGATAGGGCGGTAGCACGAGGTCACATTTGTTGTGGACAAGGAGAATGATTCTGTCAGTCTGCGACACATCAGCAAACATGGCCTCCGCTTCCTCGTCCGGTCCCGCACTGACATCGTGTACCACAATCACAATCTGAGCCTTTTCTATTGCTTTTCTGGATCGTTCAATGCCGAGTTTCTCAATACTGTCGTCGCTGTCACGCAGACCTGCCGTGTCGATAAAACGGAACATGATACCATCTATGGAGAGAGTCTCTTCGACGGTGTCTCGGGTTGTCCCGGGCACTGGACTGACAATGGCACGGTCTTCTCTCAGCAACGCATTGAGCAATGACGACTTGCCCGCATTAGGAGCTCCGACAATGGCAACGGGAACACCGTTTTTTATCGCGTTGCCCATCCTGAAACTGTCAATAAGTCGCGATACCTTTTGTTTAAGAGCATTCACAGTATCCCTTATTCGTCGGCGATCGGCAAATTCCACCTCCTCATCGCTAAAATCAAGTTCCAACTCTAAAAGTGCCGCAAGATCGACAAACTGCTGTCGCAATTCTTCCAACTCTCTTGCATATCCGCCCCTCATCTGACTGACGGCCAGACCGTGCGAAGCCTTTGACTGGGAATCTATGAGGTCGGCGACAGCCTCGGCCTGCGACAGGTTGAGACGTCCGTTGAGAAAAGCGCGGAGCGTGAACTCCCCCGGCTCAGCCATACGTGCACCTCCGTCACATAACAACCGCAACAAACGTTCCTGCACATACAAAGAGCCATGACATGAAATCTCCACAACATCCTCACCCGTATAAGAATGAGGCGCAGCAAAAAAAATCACAACAACCTCATCGACAAAATCGTATCCGTCACATAAACGACATACTTTTGCGCGTCGGTCATGCAATGTAACAGCCTTACCCTTCAGAGAGCACAGATGATGTTCACTTATCACTTTGGCTTCTCGTCCCGAAATCCTTGCAACAGCAATCCCCCCCTTCCCTACCGGAGTACTTATAGCACAGATTGTATCTCTCTTTTCCATATAGTAAAGGTAAAATGTGCAAAAAATGATGATTTATTTTTTTAATTGTCAAACACTAAGAATAATTAGAAAACAATTCCTTCATCTGTTCATTGTTAAGCCCAAGGTCGCTCTTGATCTTGAACATGTTCGGATAATCGAGTACTAACGTTACGAATAGCAGAAGAAGCAGCATTATCATTGTATTCTCATGCGTTATAACCACAAATGCACAAACAAGAAATACTACAAACAGGGTACAATAAAAAACAGAACGGACAAGCGATGTGTATCGGCTGATTTTTTCATCGACATCGTCTATTGAACGTATCTTTGGAATCTGCCTTCGCATAGTGAAAAGGACCATCGCTATATCGACAACGGAAAGGATAAGGCCGACAACAAGAAACAGGTGATGTGTATATTCGTTTGTCGTTATTTCCCTAACCCACACATATTTGTCAAGGAAATGCTCTGCAACAGTAAGAATACAGAGCAGCAAGGTGCCATATAAACCTATATTTGCCGCACGGTGGATGGATTTCAGTTTTGGATGCATATTCTGTCTTTTGATTATTCAAATCACTATAATAATTTATTTTTCAAATATTTTGCAGTATACGAATTGTCACACTTCAGCAACTCCTCGGGAGTTCCGGCAAAGACGACATTGCCCCCCTCGTTACCTCCTTCGGGACCCATGTCGATAATCCAGTCCGCCTGTTTTATGATATCGGGATGATGCTCTATAACTACGATACTGTGGCCGTTGGCGACAAGCGTGGAGAAGGAGGCAAGCAGTTTCTGGATATCATGGAAGTGCAAGCCTGTCGAGGGTTCATCAAAGATAAACAGAAGCGGTTTTTCATGTTCTCCTCTAATAAGAAACGAAGCCAATTTGATGCGCTGCGCCTCACCGCCACTAAGCGAGCTTGAACTCTGTCCCAGTTTCAAATATCCTAAACCTACATCTTGCAGAGCTTTCAAGCGTGACACTATCTGACGGCATACAGCTTTCATCGACTGCTCGGCCTCTTCCGGAGTAAAGAAATCGATTGCCTGATCCACCGTCATGTCCAAAACATCACTTATATTCTTACCTCGGTACATCACTTCTAATGTCTCGGACTGGAAACGTGTTCCGTGACATTCGTCGCAGACCAGATGTACATCGGCCATAAACTGCATACCGATAGTCACGTACCCCTCACCTTGACAAGCCTCACAGCGCCCACCCTCTACATTGAACGAGAAATAGCCAGACTTGTAGCCTCGTGCTTTGGCCAGAGGCTGCATGGCATACAGCTGACGTATCTCGTCATACGCCTTGATATATGTCGCAGGATTGCTTCGTGTGGAGCGCCCTATAGGATTTTGGTCCACAAGCTCCACTCCGCTGATACGGGAAAAGTCCCCACCGACAGCACGACATTTGCCCACATACTCGTCATTGCCGTCGAAACGTTTCTGCATGACATCATACAGTACCTGCTTTACAAGACTTGTCTTGCCTGAGCCAGAGACTCCGGTAACCACAGTGAAGACACCTATAGGAATATCTACATCAACGTTTTTCAGGTTATTGCAGTAAGCCCCCTTCAGCTGTATACGGTCGCGCCAAGGCCTGCGGCTATTTGGCACAGCTATGCTCATCTCACCGAGAAGATACTGAGCTGTAAAGGAATTATTTATATCGTATTTTGAACTATGTATTTGTTTATTGTCTATTCCGTTGCCCTTGTTCTCTATCTCCATTACTACCTCGCCACCAAGACGTCCAGCGCCAGGGCCTATATCAATGATGTAGTCTGCAGAACGGATAATATCCTCGTCATGCTCAACGACGATGACCGTGTTGCCAAGGTCACGAAGTCTGCGCAATACCGAGATAAGTTGGTCCGTGTCACGCGAATGAAGGCCTATCGACGGTTCATCGAGAATATACATTGAACCCACCAATGAGCTTCCAAGCGACGTAGCCAGGTTTATGCGCTGACTTTCACCACCGCTAAGGGTATTGGAAAGCCTGCTCAGAGTAAGGTAACCCAATCCTACATCCATCAGGTAGCCAACGCGGTTGTGGAGTTCTTTGGTAATTCTATTGGTAAGCTTGGACTCATAATCCGTAAGCCGCATATCATTGAGGAACGCCGAAAGATCTTTGACAGGCATATCGGCAAGTTCGGAGATTGTCTTTCCACAGACCCTGACATATTGCGCATCAGGGCGCAGACGGGAGCCATGGCATATTGGACAGGCGGTCTTGCCACGGTAGCGGGACAGCATGACACGGTATTGAATCTTATAACTCTGCGACTCCACCCAATTGAAGAAACCGTCGATACCTTCCCATATTTCGTTTCCTTCCCAAAGAATACGTCGTTCGGCTTCGGTTAATTCACAATAAGGTTTATGTATGGGGAAATTGAGCTTGGTGGACAGACGAATAAAATGTTGCTTATATTCCGACATTTTCTCACCACGCCAACAGACCACAGCATCTTCGTAAATAGAGAGTTGCTTGTTGGGGACAACAATATCCTCGTCGATGCCTATGACACTTCCATATCCCTGACAACGTGGGCAGGCTCCATACGGATTATTGAAACTGAAAAAGTTAGGATTAGGTTTCTCAAACACTATTCCGTCAGCCTCAAAGCGGTTGGAGAAAATGTGTAACTTCGGTTCCTCATTCTCAGACACCACTTGTATACAACATTTGCCTCGTCCCTCAAAAAAAGCGGTCTGCACAGACTCGGCAACACGTGCCGACTGGCCATCGTCAGCATGACGGACAATGATACGGTCGACAAGCAACATAGGATCCGAATATGTCCTGTTCTCTTCACAGGTAGGCAGGAAATCCTCTATACGCAACACTGTTCCGGCAACAGAGACTCTCATGAAACCCTCCTGATGAAGAATCTGCAACTGGGCTTTGAGAGGACGCTCTTCAGCCACCTCCAGGGGTGCAAGAAGCATAATCTTGGTATCCTCCGGCAGGGCATAAACAAAATCCACCACATCGGAGACGCTGTGCCGGCGTACCTCCACACCCGACACTGGAGAATATGTGCGGCCTATTCGGGCAAACAATAACTTCAGGTACTCGTATATCTCTGTAGATGTACCAACCGTAGAACGAGGGTTGGATGTATTGACCTTCTGTTCAATAGCTATAGCTGGCGAAATGCCGAGAATATAATCCACCTCAGGCTTGCTCATTCGCCCCATAAACTGACGGGCATAGCTGCTCAAGCTCTCCACATAGCGACGCTGACCCTCGGCATAGAGCGTGTCGAACGCCAACGACGACTTGCCACTGCCGCTCAAACCGGTAATGACAACAAGCTTGTTGCGCGGAATGCGTACGTCAATATTCTTCAGATTGTTGACCCGCGCCCCCTTTATGATTATATAGTTGTCTTCCTCTTTTTTCATTGTTTAGGGACAACGCGACAACACACTATTTATTGCCAAAGCGTGATAAAAAACTATTGCAGCAGAATTATCTCCGACACGCAGAGATCGTCGTACTTGGCGCCGGGTTTGACTTTCAGCACATCGACGATGATTTCCTTCACCTTGGGCCTGTCTTGCTTATACTCCCACGGGAAATCGAACTCCATCTCTATATCGGCTACCGGAAGCCTGATGGCGGCATCGGTAAGGCCCTGCCAGGTATACTCAGTTGGTTTGCTGCCACGAAGCAAAATTTCGTCACCGTATCTGTAATCGGCATTGTTCCAAATGTCTGGTCCGGTCCCGTCCCAAACAATGTCAAACGAGAGACTGTCGATGCGGCTGTTGTTGCGGTATGTATCTGCATCCTTTGTGTAGCCGTTGTAAATCAGCAATCCCGTGACTGTAATCGGCTCTTTCAGCACAATCCTTATCGTGGTGTTGCCTTCAGCGTCAGGCTTCAGCACGGCAGTGGTCGAAAGATCCATATCGTCAAGATTCGACACAGGATACTTCGCCACACCGCCCGACAGATGGACGCTGTATTTGTCAGGGCTTATGCGACGGCTCAGCAACGAAGGCAAATCCTCCTTTTCACCGTATGCCACATAATCCACAATCAATGGCTTGGAAGCCGCATAATCAAAATCGCGCGTCTCATAGACAAGTCCGTTCCCTTGCCTTTTGACTTCAAGACCTCTTACTCTGTATCTCTTGTCCGGTATGGACTCGTATTGCAACTTGCCGTCCACAATACCGTCGTCAATCCACACTCTGAAACGCTGTGCTTTGCCGTCGCCCCAGTATGCCGCAGGCGAGAAATCATACTCAAAAGTATTATGCTGCCATTGCCCCGTGTGGAAAACGCGACCCGCATCAGACAAGTTAAACGAAGTCGTATTCTCAACGCAGTATCTTACAACAAGTTCGACCGTCTGCCCAGCCGCGATGTCAAGTTCCGTATAGTACCAGCGGCGGCAGAGGGCGTCGCTATTCACCAGTATCCTATCACCGTATTTTTCAACCAACTGGCGGGTGCGCTTAGCCGTGTACAGTCCATAGGCACTGTCAGGGGTGACAAGGGGGTCATCCCCATCCACTCCATCCATTTCAAAAAATAACGATTGTGTGAGATATGATGCCGACGGTTCAAGTATTGTGTCTGCCGAGTGGCGCCATGTCAGGTCTCTGCCATTCAGAAAGAAACAGACATTGCGGACATAGTTGTCGCGCCAGCCGATTTCCTTCTCACTCTCTGTAAAATAATCCACACTTGCCCACCTTGCCTTGCCCTCGCCATACCAGTCTATGGGGAAACCATATGGCAAGGCCTTGAAGTCCTTGTCGCTCTGGTTGTATAGCAGATAGCGCACTTCGACTTCTGTATAGCCGTCGCGAAGGACAAACCTGCAGCTTTCATCGAGCATCTTCACCTCGGGGATATGCACCGCCACAGGGGTACGCGACAGCGTCATAGCAGAGCGAATTGCAACAGGGTCACCGTTGGCATTGACAATAAGGGTTGCAGCAAGAAGAATAATAAGCAGAACAATTCTTTTCATATTTCAGATTGTTTATGAATTCAAAGTCGTCTGGCACCGTCGCCTATCACCACTGGAATTATCTGGCAATCTACACCGAAGCGGATCTTGTAGCTCTTTTCCACCTCTGCCACGAAATTGTCATAAAGGCTTTCCTTCACCAGATTGATGGTACATCCGCCAAAGCCGCCACCCATGATACGGCAACCAGTGACGCCAAGTCGTCGTGCCTCGCCAACCAAGAAATCAATCTCCTCGCAACTCACCTCGTAGTCTTTTGCCAACCCCTCGTGGGTCATATACATCTTTTTTCCAACAGTCTCGTAATCGTCATTTTGCAAGGCATCGCACACAGCAAGCACACGGTCTTTCTCGCCCAACACATAGCGTGCACGGCGATAGTCCTCGTCACTCAAACGCGGACGCAATTCTTCCAACTGCTGCCATGTGCAGTCGCGAAGAGTCTCCACTCCGGCCATTGCGGCCACACGCTCACAGCTGCGACGGCGGTCGTTATAAGGAGAGCCTACCAATTCGTGCTTCACGCAACTGTTCACCAACACCAGACGATAGTCGGCAGGATTCCAAGGGAAATACTCGAACTCGCCATTGCGGCAGTCAAGCCTCATCAACGAACCTTCACGTCCGTGCATAGAGGCAAACTGGTCCATTATGCCGCACATTACCCCCACATACTTATGTTCCGTAGCCTGCCCGATTTTGGCCAGCGCCATACGGTCCAAGCGTCCATCACCGAAAATGTCATTCAAAGCATAAGCAAAACAGCATTCCAACGCTGCCGACGAACTCATACCGGCACCAAGAGGAACATCACCGCCATAGACAACATCAAATCCTCCGACGGCAACACCGGCAGCAGCCATCTCTCGCACAACACCATAAACATATCGCAGATGCACCGCCTCAGGACCTTGCGAATCATTGATGCGAAACGAGTCCGCAAGCCTCAAATCAAATGCGTATGCATTCACCTTATCGCTACCATTAGGACTAATGATAGCCGAAATCGACTGTTCCACGGCACCCGGAAAAACAAAACCTCCATTGTAGTCAGTATGTTCACCGATAAGGTTGATTCGACCTGGTGCGACATAGGCCACGCCGTTTCTTCCAAACCTGTTCAGAAACTCATTTCGCAAAACGTTGACATCTATCATTGTGCAAAAAATTAAATATTGTCGTACTTTCAAAAGGCCTGTCGGGCGTAAGCCTGCCCGTCGATTCCGGCCAGCAGTGGTTGGGCGAGTCCGGATACTGCTGCGTCTCAAGGCATACAGCGCTGCGATGCCCATATCTCACCTTCCCTTTCCCCTCCACGCCATCAAGAAAATTGCCTGTATACACCTGCATTCCTGGAGCGTCGGTGTACACCTCAAGCATTATGCCTGTCAAAGGGCTGCCAAGCACTGCCGCCCGACTATTTATGTCGCGAGGCTGACTAAGCACCCAGTTGTGGTCATACCCACTGCCGATATGGAGCTGCTCAAAATCGGACTCAATATCTCTTCCAATCTCCTTTGGGGTACGAAAATCCATGGGAGTGCCCTCCACACAGTCATGACACCCTATCGGTATAAGTGTCTCGTCAACCGGGGTGTATTGGTCAGCATCTATGAAAAGTGTGTGGTTCAAAATCGGACTGCATTGGTCACCGTTTAGGTTCCAATAGGTATGGTTGGTCATGTTTATTATCGTAGTCCTGTCGGTAACAGCGCGGTAGTCAATGCGAAGACGGTTGTCATCGTCAAGCGTGTAGACCACCGTCACCCTCACATTGCCCGGAAAACCGTTGTCGCCGTCAGGACTCAGCAGCGACAGTTCCAGACGTCTATCTGTAGCCTCCACCACATCATACACCGCATACTGCCAACCCATCGGACCACCATGCAGGCAGTTTGGCCCATTGTTTTGCGGCAGCTGGTATTCACTTCCTTCAATAGAGAATCGTCCTCCAGCAATACGGTTGGCGTAGCGGCCTATCACGGCACCAAAGTCCGAGCTGTGGCTTTCCGGAAAATAATCCTCCACCCTGTCGAACCCCTGCACCACATCACGAAGACTACCTTCTTTGTCAGGAACAAACAATGAGACAATACGTGCACCAAAATTAGTTATTGTCGCACACATACCATTTCCGCTGACAAGCTTATGCAGGACAACAGGTTTGCCTTTGTATTCCGAGACTATATTATTATTGGAAATCATATCGATAAAACGATGGAACAAACGGAATATTGTACCAAGGACAACAATCCTTTTTTTTTTCGTAGATTTGCATTTTGAAACAACAGTTTTTTCAATGAAAAAGATACTATTTTTTACAGCATTACTGGCATCCTCGATATCTATTTGTGCACAGCATATTGAACCGACTTGGGAGAGCCTCAACGCGAGGCCATATCCGCAGTGGTTCAGCGATGCCAAGTTGGGCATATTCATCCACTGGGGTCTCTACTCGTTGCCGGCCTACGCCAGCAAGGAAGGCTACGGCGAGTGGTTTTATCGCGGCTTGATGAATGGCGACGCGGATCGCAGAGGCATCATGAGCCTTTACGCCGACACCACATTGCCCATCTTAGACCAATACAAGAAACTGACGGACCACTGGCATGCCGAGCTGTGGAACCCTCGGGGATGGGCACGGATGTTCAGGGATGCCGGCGCGAAATATGTAGTGTTAGTGACAAAACATCATGATGGCTACTGTCTATGGGACAGCCCTCAACAGCCTGAATGGAACAGCAACGTCAGCGGCCCTAAGCGAAACATCGTGGAGGAACTGACCGAGGCTGTCCGCAGCGAAGGGCTCCGCATGGGTTTTTACTATTCGCTGCCCGAATGGACGAACCCGCGCCATATCTGGATGAAGGATCCCGACAGCACCATCGTCGACTATGTCGACAACTATATGGTGCCACAGTTCAAGGAACTTGTCACACGCTACAAACCCTCACTTATCTTCGCCGACGGTGACTGGCAAAACAGCGCCGAGCAGTTCCGTTCGAAGGAACTTATCGCCTGGTATTACAACCTCGTAGGCAACGACGCCATCGTTAACGACAGGTGGGGCAACGGTACACAGCACGGATTCAAGACACCGGAATACAGCGCAGGATTAAATATTAATGGTTCCTCCCCTTCACAAAGGGAGGGGGACCCTAAGGGTGGAGGAGTTCGTCCCTGGGCGGAGTGCCGCGGTATCGGTCGCAGTTTCGGCTACAACCGCAACGAGGACCTTGACAATTTCCTCACCGACCGCGAGTTGATACAGCACTTCTGCGAGCTGGTGGCCCATGGTGGCGGTCTGACACTCAACGTGGGTCCCATGGCCGACGGCACCATCCCCCTTATCCAGCAGGAACGACTCCACGCCCTCGGCCACTGGCTGGAGGTCAACGGCGAGGCCATCTATGGGGCACACCCTTACTCCACGTCTGGTGGGGTCGTTACACCCTGTCAGCGCACACGCAACACTGCCGAACTTCCAGTAAGCGGCACCATCAACTACGACTGGGTGCGCAACGCACCGCTTAAGGGAATGCCAGTTGACAACTATGAAATCCACTGGCATGGCATCTATGATGCTCCAGAGAAAGGCTGGTACCAGTTTAAAGCCGTGGCCGACGATGAAATGACGGTCGTCTCCGCCGGCGACACCCTCCTCTACTATAATCATGCGTGGGCCGAGAACAAACCCGGTACTATGGTATTATTGAAACAAAACGAAGCCATAGAACTGGATGTATGGTACCACGAGAAAGACCTTGAGGCCAGCGCCGTGCTCTATGTCGGCAAGGATGGAAAGGACTTTGTGCTGGCTGACGGCGAATGGCATGGCACCGCAACCTGGGACCGCACCCTACGTTGCTTCACCACCAAAGGCGACGACCTCTACATCATCGAATTTGAGCGCCCAGGCCAGACACTTACCATTCCCGATATGCCCAAGCTGAAGAAAGGCACCCAAATCACGCTATTAGGTACCACGGGAACCATCAAGTGGAAACAAAAAAAGGATGATACCATCATCCTCGACCTCGGCATGATAGACCCCAAGGAACTCAATGTCCTTGAACACGCCTGGGTATTTAAAATAATAATGCACTGAGATTCAGTGCATTATTGCGGAAAGAGAGGGATTCGAACCCCCGGACCCTCGCAGGTCAACGGTTTTCAAGACCGCCGCATTCGACCGCTCTGCCATCTTTCCGATTGAGGATGCAAAAATACAAACTTTTTATCATGTGACAAAATTTTTCTAATACCCCCTGTCCCCTATTGGATAATAATAATATACAAACAATCACATATACAACAAATTACACACAGTAATCAAACATATCTGACTCTATCATAATAACACGGCAGAATAAACAATTATTGCAACTTTTTTCAAGACAATTTTTTGTTTTTCTACTTTTTTCAATAACTTTTTTACGCCTGATATGATACCAAGTAGCCCCAAGCACATCAACAAAATACACCAACATATCAAACAATTACACTCATAAAGGAATATTTTTGGAAAAAAATTTTGTCATATCACAAAATTAGAGTACTTTTGCAACCGATTTCGCAACGACGTAAACATTCCTCAATAGCTCAGTTGGTTAGAGCACCTGACTGTTAATCAGGGGGTCGCAGGTTCAAGTCCTGCTTGGGGAGCAAAAGGGAAAACAGATTCCTCCTTAGCTCAGTTGGTTAGAGCACCTGACTGTTAATCAGGGGGTCGAAGGTTCAAGTCCTTCAGGGGGAGCAAGAGGCACTGATAATCAGTGCCTTATTTTTTTGTACCCAAAATGTAACCGAATACCATAAAGTGTTAGGATTCAGGAATTTGTGGTTATAGCACGATACACTATTCAATTTATCCCCAAAGATAATCTTCTATAACTCAATTATTTAAAAATCGATAGATTCAATACCACTTGGGGGTTGTACCTTTTCTTTTCATTTTATAATACATTAGAGTCCCATTCCGCGCAATGGGGGTGCTTCTGTTTTGCAAGTTTCTTTCCGCCAATCCAATTTTTCTTCGTATCTTTCCTCTAAAAATATCCTATGATCATCTTGTAAATGTACTGTAATTCAAATATATAACTATATAGCAAGCAAAAGAGTAGCCGTGAAAGCCATAGTTAACTTTCACTTAATCAAACCACTATTTCTTCAAGC
>JAGCUU010000004.1 GCA_017962665.1 Bacteroidales bacterium
CGCATACAGAGACGGTCGATGAAGCCCCTGTGTCGTGCAATCAGGCTGTCGAATTTGTCATATAGGTGGCGCTCATCATCTTCCATTTGAAAAGCTCTTCACTTATATAATAACAAATTTTTGGTGCGAAAGTTTACAAGGGGTAATATTTTTTTTGAAATGGTTGAGGATTAGATAGATATCCAGTGTTAAAAATTTGACGGGGGAAATGGTGGTTTCGCTTGATTTGATTTATATTGTTCTTTCAGTCGTTGAAACTATTATCTGTCGCATCGTTAGTTGCATCATTAGTTGTAAAAGTTCACAAGGTTGTTGATGGCATTTGACTGGGCATAAAAATACGAACTTTTCCGAAAATGGAGAAAAATATTTTCAAACATTTTTCGGGAACCAGTAAAAATACAGCAACAACGAACAGAGTACTAAATATTTAGCGCTCTTTCAACGACGCCATTTCGAAAGAATATTGTACCGCAAAATGGATCCTTTGTAAATTATTGCCGCACCCCAAGTACAGAGAGGGAAAGCAGCAACGAGCAGAGCCATCGACAGCCACAGCTGGGACAGCGGCACACCGAAAGGCACACGCAGCATCATTGCGACGGGCGACGTAAACGGTATCAAAGAGAGTACCTGGCTCAATGTTCCTGAAGGGGAATCTATCAATACAGGCATCGTCAACAGCACAACCAGTAGCGGGATGGTCAACGGCAGTGAGAATAGCTGGGTATCGGTATCGTTGTCACTCAAAGCACCTGCAGCAGCAAAGAGTGTGGCATAGAGGAGGTAACCAAAAACGAAATAGAAAAGGAATACCGGCAAGATAACGCCGAAGTCAATCGACGTAATTCCTTCCACAAGCTGCGGTATATCAGCCATTTCTGTCGACTGTTCCATCTGAAGTGTAGCTTCCCCGCCTTTTGTGGCCAACTCAGTGATTTCATGCTTCTGGGCTGCCATACGGAACAATTCGCTGTTGCTTGCCTGTATTCCAGCAAGCGCCACTCCGGTCAACACAACCCATAGCAAGAACTGGGTAAGTCCCACCATAGCAATACCGACCACCTTACCCATCATCAACTGGAACGGCTTGACGCTACAGACAATAACTTCTACAACCCTGCTGGATTTTTCCTCCACAACACCTCGCATCACCTGGGTACCAAACATAAAGACGGCGATGTAAATCAGCATGGCCAGTATTATTCCCAATGCCGTCTTAACCTCAAGAAACGCTTCCCTGCCGGTCTCGAGGTCTTCGGTGCGGAGGTTTATCTTGGTATTGCTGATAAGAGCATATTCGTCATCACTAATACCGTGAGCCTGCAGCAGTCTGTTGCGGAGGATGCGTTGCAGCTGTTTATCGACATCGTAACGTACCTGCTGAGGGGGCAGATCGCTCTTGTAATACAGGCAGGCGTCGGTAGGTATGGCCTCACTGGCACGATGGCGCACATAGAGTATTGCTGTAATCTGTTTGTCATCGTCCATCATCCTGCGGGCATATTCAAGCGTGGCTGCATAACGGTAGCTGATATTACCCGTCGAGTTGAAACGACTGTCGCTTCGCTGGACATCATCACGGTCGAGACCTCCAAAAAGTCCCGATTCATCTGCAACAACCACCACCGATTTCTCGACAGGTTTCATCGCCAAATATATGGGAATGGCATAGAGACCTGCCAGCAAAACTGGGACAAGCACTGTAAGTACCCAAAACGAGGTCTTGCGGACGCGGGTCATATACTCGCGGCGGATGACGAGAAGTATCTTGTTCATTGGACACCTCCTTCCTTTACGGTCTCAACAAATATGTCGTTCATCGACGGCAGGAGCTCGCTTACAGACACTATCTGACGCTGAGGGATGACGGCCGACAGGAGACTATTGGCGGAACAGCCTTCGGGCAACGCTATACGGAAGGTCTCCTCGCCGTCCGAAGTCTTGTGGCTCTGGATTACGTACTCGGCCGGCAACGACAGCGGGCTGCCGGCAGCTTGCGTCACTACCTCGAACCTGTTGCGGCTGTAGGAGCGGCGAATCTGCGACACAGAGCCCGACAAGACAACTTTTGATTTGTTTATCAATGCGATATCATCACACAGTTCCTCTACCGATGCCATATTGTGCGTAGAAAGAATTATTGTGGCGCCTTGTGAGCGCAAGGAAAGAATTTCGTTTTTCAGCAAGTTGGCATTGACTGGGTCGAAGCCGCTAAACGGTTCATCGAAAATCAGCAGTCGTGGGCGATGCAGCACCGTAACAATAAACTGCACTTTCTGCTGCATACCTTTGGAGAGTTGTTCAACGGGGCGATACCACCAATCAATTATCTCAAATTTCTCAAAACACTCTCTTAATTTCTTTTCCGCATCGCGACGGGACAGGCCCTTAAGCTGAGCCAGATAGAGAGCTTGTTCACCCACCTTCATCTTTTTGTACAGACCGCGTTCCTCGGGAAGATATCCTATCTGCATCATATCCTCGTCTGTCATGGTATGTCCATTGAACAACACGGTGCCCTTGTCCTGCTTTGTAATACGGTTGACAATGCGAATCAATGTAGTCTTGCCTGCGCCATTGGGGCCCAACAGTCCGAAGATGACACCCTCCCTGACTCCAATACTGACATCGTCCAGTGCACAGAATCTGCCAAATTGTTTTTCAATATGTTGTGCTTCAAGAAACATAATTCAAAAGTTAGTCTTTTTATGGTTTATCAGGATTAGCTTTATAAGGTCAAAGATAATCACTCTCTATTTTTTTCCGATCTTTTTTCAGTAACAAGGTTTCTGTAAGGAGCATTAACAGGCACAATAGTATGCACCAACGCCAGAGTTTGTGGCCTTCCATCTGCTCACGGAGGTAAGTGTCCAGCGGTTTCTCCACATTGCGCACCACGCTGAAACCTTTCAGATTGTAATCCTTTATCGACTGTTCCAACACCTCGCGTCCAAGGAAACGCATCTGCGACTCCAACCTCGAATAGTTGAACGACAGACCCTCTTCTTTATCGTCCCCCTGTTTCAACAGATAGTTTCCCGCCCTGCCTGAAGTGGTATGCGGAATAAGAACCGATGAGGTGCCAACACGACGAATATCCGGTATTTCCTCAAAAGTGCTGTCGATTCCAATAAGTCGCACGCTGCCATTTGACAAATCATATCTGTTAGCCAGAGGCACAGGGGATTCCTGTCCCAGAGTTATAGCCGGCGGTGTAGGTCGTACACTGTACAATGCCATGTTGTAGATTGTCGGAACAAAGAGTGCCTGACGTACAAAGTCGGTATTTGCATCCCTAAGTGGGGCAGCGACAAGATAAAGGCGTCCATCTCCGCAAGGGGTGACGCACACATAGTCGTCTCCGCCGACCAAGGTGATGACTGGCTCCCGAAGGGTGTTTGACGACGACACAAGTCGGTGGTAACCCGTAACAGACGGCATCTCCATGTCGTCGATTTTCCCCGAGAATACATTTTTATAGAGTGCATTGTCGAAGTTTACCATACCGGCAACGGTACGCGAAGTGGTGCGACCCGAGATCTGAGGAGCCGAAAACATCGACAACGCGTTATTGTATGCTGTCTGGTCGGCATCGTCAGCGACAATTACCACCAAAGTACCGCCATTCTCCACAAATGTATGCAGTGCCTGAGCCATTCCTGTGGTAAAGGTAGGCAGTTCGTCAAGGATAACAAAATCATTACCCTCGATGCGACTGAAATCCATCTGCTGTACTGTCATTGTGGAAACAGTCACCGTGGAATCATCATCAAAAAGCCTGCCCAAGAACTCGTTGCGGTTTTTACCCTCAACGAGCAAACCGCGTACCTTTTCTCTGATGTTGAGACTAAAATAATAGCTGTCGTCGAAAATGACAGGATAGTCGGTTATTACCACCTTGCCGTTTAATGCACCTTTGGCCTCTATCGGGAAATGCATAACGGCCACTGCAGATCCTCGAGATGGAATATCCACATTGGCAATGGCGCGCTGACGTCCTCCCAAATAAAGTGTAATTGGGATTTTTTCCAGGTTCTCGTCGCCATCATTACATACTCTAACCTCCGCAGACACACTACTCCCAACCGTAAAGACAGGAGCATTAAGAATCAATGTGTCTATGTATATGTTATTCATTTCCGTCGTTCCCAACGGAACCAAGGTGACATTTGGCAGAGGTTTTTGCTCATCATTACTTATTTTGTCAAAATCAACGATAGGTGCTTGAAAATCAGAAATCACAAAAATCTGCTTCGCAACACCGTTTCCAGACCGAACGAATTCTGTCTGCTTGTCAATCACATCTGACAATGTGGGTGTGGCGCTGCTTGCCTCCACCTCGTCAATCATCAGCAGAATTTCTTCTTTGCTGAGCCAATGGAAGTGACGTCCTTCAAAGTCACATGTTAGTAGCTGGAAGCGGTCACTCTGTCCATACGCTGCCACTATCTCCCTTGCTTTGCTTTTTGCCTTCTCAAGGAGTATTCCGTCTCCGTCACCACTTTCCATACTGAACGAGTTGTCCAAGAAGATGCTGACATCGTTGCCTCCTGCTTGCACCGCATTGGAGTTGCCTGTTGGGATGACTGGACGTGCAAAGGCTAAAACAAGAAAAACAATGGCCATTATACGTGTTGCAAGTATTAGCAATTGACGAATGGTAGACTTGCGACGCGTCTCAGACTTAAGTTCTTCCAGTCGTTCCACATTGCTGAAATAGACTTTCTTGTAGCGACGTAAGTTGAAGAGATGCACCACTATAGGTACAGCCACCGCCACAAGGCCAATTAGAAACAACGGTGATGAGAACAACATGGATTCGTGATTTTATTTTTATTTATTCGATTATTTCGTTTTATTGTTTTTCTTAAAAAAGCGACATGTGTCGCTGATTCCACACTCCGAACAATGGGGGGAGCGAGCTGTACATACATAGCGTCCATGCAATATCAGCCAGTGGTGAGCCACCGGAATCTTATCGGATGGAATATGCTTTACCAAAGTCAGTTCAGTCTGTAGAGGTGTTTTGGAATTGGTAGTTAACCCTATTCGTTCCGACACACGGAACACATGTGTGTCTACCGGCATTACCGACCTGTTGAAATAAACTGCCTCTACCACGTTGGCCGTTTTACGTCCCACTCCGGGAAGTGTCTGCAGGAGTTCCACATCATCGGGCACCACGCCACCAAAATCAGCCTGAAGTTTCTTTGCCATTGCCGAAAGATGGCGGCTCTTGCTGTTAGGGTACGATACCGACTTGATGTACGCATATATATCTTCCACAGATGCCATCGACATTGCCTTTGCGTCAGGATATGCTTCAAAGAGCGCCGGTGTCACCAAATTTACTCGTTTATCCGTGCACTGTGCAGAGAGCATCACCGCCACAAGCAGCTGAAATGGATCTTTGTAATGCAATTCGCTTTCTGCTTTCGGCATCGACTCTTCGAAATATGATATTATTCTGTCGTACCGTTCCTGAAGTTTCATATCTTACGATTAGTGTTGTATCTATTGTAATTAAAGTTTCTTTTTTCTGGCTACTGGTCACCTTTCACCAATCTCATAGTCACCACCACAGGATAGTGGTCTGATATCTCAGACTTGATTCGGCGATATGCCACTGCCTCCAAATCGCTTGTATGCAGCATCATGTCTATACGGAATGCCGGGAATGTAGCGTTTCGGCTTCTTGTAAATGTACCGTGATAAGTGGTGCTGAATCCCTGTCCTGCCTCACAATAACTATCCTTATAATAGTTTCTGCACTGCTGATAGAAATAGGATGCCGGAGTCTCGTTAAAATCGCCCGCAACCACTGTTAAACGCTCGCGTGTGTCGAAATACGGTTTGAGTGCCTCCCATTCTTTTTGATGTTCCACAATAGTCTCCCTGAACTTGTTAAGTGTGCTGCTACTAGCTATATTGTCCACATTACCATGTGAAATATCGTGAATTTGGCGATGGTCGCTCTCGTCAAGGCCATAAGATTTTAGATGCAGGCAATAGAGACGCAGCGTGTCTTCTCCCCACTGCAAGTTAACATACAACTTGGATGGCCCCTCAATACGAACCACACGAAGTATCGGCAACTTCGAAAAAATCACCTCTCCCGTCATAGTGCCGCTTTCATATCCAGAGGCCATGTATTTGTATCCACGACGTGCAAGATGCTCGGTGAGATGCAAGGTATCTCCTCGCCCAATATATTCCTGCATAGCCAAAATATCCGGATTCTCTTCTTCAACAATGTCAAGGAAAAGCGCCATATTGGTATCAGCCAGCTCACCTTTCAACTCCACTCCCTCAAAATGATGAGCATTGAAAGTCAAAACCTTCAACATTTTTTCATTGGCAAAATCATCCTTCGACACCGCAACGGTTCCACCTATCTGGAAATAAAGAGGAAGAAAGCTGTATCTTGCGATTATTGCAGCCAGAGGAAGAAGAAACCACCAACTGCCGAAAGCAAGCCAAACAATAGCAAAGACAACATTGACAATAAGCAAATAAAGATACCCGTAGCTCAAATAAGAAAACCATACAAAATCCGACGGAGCCACCGTCCCTGCCAACGTGGAAGCAATCAGCAAAGCAATGAAAAATATGTTTAGTACGAGGAATACTATTTTGATTATTTTTTTCATCTACGAATCGGGAGTATTTATAGTTTATGTAATGGAAAAATGAGTTATAGCAATAACAATAATTAATTTACTGATAATAAACAACAAATAATCTTTAATCTTTAAACGTAAACCTTTATTTAAAGCGGAAAAGAAACTCTTTCTCCTCTTTGGTTAAATTATTGTAGCCCGAGCGGGATATTTTATCGAGAATCTCATCAACACGCCTCTGCTCTTCCGCACGACGGCGATTGTATTCGTCATCGGAGAGAGGACGCCCGTTTCTGTTCCTTGGAGCTTGGTTTCGTCGGGTCCCACTGTTTTGGCGTTGTTTCGGCTTGTTCTGCAATCTCCTCATAGCGACCACAAAAAGCCATCCAAAGAGTGCACCTCCAAGATGTGCAATATGACCGCCGGCATTTGAGGCAGGAATAGACAACAAATCTATTATCACCAAGGCTATCGCCAACCATTTGAGTTTAATAGTGAAAGCTCTGACAAACCAAAGGTACACCTCCTGATTAGGAACGTATGCCGTAACTGCCACCAAGACGGCAAGCACCGCAGCCGAAGCCCCCATAAGCCTGGATGTATGTACCTGACCAACAGGGAAAATATTGTATACAAAGAGATATAATAGACCGCCCAAAAGACCTCCGAGGAAATACACCCATCCGAAACGCCGCGAGCCGAGGAAACGGTAAAACATAATGCCACTGAAATACAGCGTCACCATATTAAACAGAATATGCCAGAACGAACCATGGATAAACATGCTGGTAAAAAGAGTCCATGGGCGGTGTAACATTATAGACCAGTCAGAAGACAATGCAAACAGGTTATACCATCCGTTGACAGAAGTACCCACTGGCAATGCAAAAAGATAGTCAACAAGCGGAAAAAGAAGCATAAGCAGCCAGATGGCCACATTAATGATGAATATTACCGACATCATACTGCCACTTTTCAAAAAATCCGAAAATTGATTTCCAATATTTTGCCCTTGCATAATCGTAAAATAATAGTCTGCAAAGTTACAAAAAAATACAGAAATAACATTTCTTATTTATCTTTGCAAATGAATACCTACGAGCTTTATCATTCGTAGCAGTTAATAATGAATACATTAAGCAAAGACAACTATAATTTTGCATTGATAGGCAAAACCCTTGCACATTCTTTTTCAAAACAATATTTTGAAAAAAAATTCAGTACAATGGATGTGTCTGGCAGCTATGAATTGATAGAGCTACACGACCTCCGCAACATTCGTCAGACTATTGCACTGCGATGCTTGAGAGGGTTCAACGTTACAATTCCTTACAAGAAGGCAATAATACCTCTGCTCGACGAGACAGATTCCGCTGCGGCATCAATAGGCGCTGTGAACACCGTAAAAGTATCTATGGATGGCGACAAGCTACGGCTCACTGGATTCAACACCGATGCAACAGCATTCATGGAGACTCTTAGACCATTGCTCCTACCCCACCACAATAAAGCACTCATTTTAGGCACTGGCGGTGCTGCTCTTGCCGTCGCCTTTGCTCTGCGACAACTTGGAGTGGACTACCTTTTTGTCAGCAGAACGCCTGAAGTCCACAGCGATTCCATTGGCTACGATGCTATCATAAAGGAAAAAGATTATTCTATCGTCATCAACGCCACACCTATAGGCATGTTCCCCGATGTATACAGCAGTCCATGGCCGCTACCTGAGATATTAGGTCCACAGCACCTATGCTACGACCTTGTTTACAATCCTTCTCCGACGCGTTTCCTTTCTGAGGCCAAGCAACGAGGCGCCACCGTCATCGATGGTCTTCCAATGCTTTATCTCCAGGCTGACAAAGCCTTCTACATTTGGTGCGACAGTCAAAAAAGTTAAAGAATCAAACAGCTAAGACCCTTTATGTATAAACGTTTTTTCATATTCATTCTCCTGCTTTGTATAGCGACAACATGTGTCGAGGCAGCAACATTGCTCGACGGTGCGAACGCCTCTGCATCGCTTGGGTCTTTTCTTCTTGATGTATGGAGTGTCATTAAGACCATTCTCGGCATAGTGGTCATATTGCTGATACTTGTTTTTTGGCAATATATTTTGGAGACCCTCTTATATCTGGGTATTTTTGCCGGCATAGGGGCTATCGTGTTCGGAATCCTGTTCGGCAATGCAGGACTCGGTGCAGTGATAGGTCTTGCAGTGGCTGCATTTTTAGGCATACGGCTTCTAATAGATGAACTCGGTCCCAGCTTCAACGGCATCTTACTTATCGCCTACTATATCATTTCAGCACCTGTTTTTGCACTCAACAAACTTGAATTCATACTTGTAGAACCGTGGCGTTACGTTTTGAAACGAAGCTGGATTGACGAAGATTCAAAACCTTTCGTTCGATCAGTACTTCGTGTCATGTCTGTGCTCATGTACATCGTCACGACCCCGCTACGATTGTTCAACGCGATTATTTACAATATCTTCATTCATTGTGTAACAGTACTGTACGACCTCTTGTTTGAGGTGTTCATGCCCAGTGACCCCGAAGAGGGGGCTGGTAGCGTGAAGATGTGGATACTGTATTTCTCCCTGCGTCTGGTAAAATATCTTTTCTGGCACGGATTCCTTGCCATTGTAGAAAGTCTGATATGGACTGTGGTAGACGTATTCATTCCCGCCATCACGCTCTATCATGGTACAGATCTCACGGCAAGCGAAGCCATAGCCAGCGATCCGTTTAGAAACGCCTATATGAGGAATACCTCCACATGGTCATACGGCACCTTTACCGCCAGTACCAGCAGCTGGGGTGGCATCGGTGTCTATTTCGCAGCCATGCGTAACGTGGCTCGCAGCTATGCTGAAGACCCTCACCGACTCAACGACACCAACCCTGTCATGATTGCCTGCCGCGTCTCCCTGGGTCGTGTCATCAATTACTCATTAGCTCCTATCAGAGTATACAACCAGGCTGGACAATACGGCAACCATTCAGAGCTGAACCATTATGGGGAGAAAAACGGCTACATTACCGGCGAATGGTGGAACGATCATGGTGGCTACTGGGAATTCTGCATGTTCGACTGGGAAAGCCTCTACGACCATCCATGGCGCATCCGTCCAATATATATCCTCAATTTCCGAACCGGACGCGCACAGCATATCAAAGGCGGGATGCAACACTGGCTCTTCGACCATGCCGTACTTAAAAACATTATAGAAGAACTGAAATTAAAGCGATTCTTCAAATGAAAATAAAACAAACTCCATTCTCTCCGCTTATTGCCACCATCTGCAACATCGCTCTCGCATATATTGTATATATGGCCTGCCGTATCGCTTACGTCTGGGAGAACTGGACCTTGTTCTCGTCAGGTTGGGAGAGCCTCTGTTTTTGGTCACTGCTTCGTGGCAGTGTGCGCTTTGACGGCAGTGCCATCTTCTACACCAATGCTCTGTACATCATCATGATGCTACTGCCGCTCTTTGCCAAGGAACGACGTTGGTGGCAGTCCCTGACTAAATGTTTTTTTGTTGTAATCAACTCTCTCTCAGTAGCCATAAATCTCTGTGATGCTGTATATTCTCAATTCACTGGGCGACGCACCACAAGCACATTTTTCCATGAGTTCAGCAATGAAAACAATCTCGTTTCCATTTTCTTCACCGAACTCGTCAACCACTGGTACCTGCTGTTCACAGCCATCATGCTGATTGCTTTTCTTTGGTTTTTCTATACAAAGCCAGACGGATGTATGCGGAGCACCGACAGAAAGAAATACCGCGTTGTACAGTCCATTGCGTTTTCTTTTGCAATCCCCGTAATGCTTATTGCCATGCGCGGTGGCGTTATCGACACCTACCGTCCTGTCTCGCTGGCCGACGCCAACAAGTATGTCAACCAACCACACGAGACTGCCATAGTCCTAAACACTCCTTTTACCCTGATACGTACCATCGGCAAAACAACTTATGTCGACCCGCACTATTTCGACGATGCCACCTTGGAAAACACCTATTCTCCCTTACACCTCCCCTCCGACACCACAGCCATGAAACGGAAAAACATCGTCATACTTATTGTCGAAAGTTTCGGGAGGGAATATATTGGCTATTACAACAATCATCTCGAAGAAGGCAGATACCGAGGCTACACCCCGTTTGTAGACTCGCTCCTGAAACATTCTCTGACATGGGAACACACATTCGCCAACGGACGCAAGAGCATTGATGCCCTGCCCTCCATCCTTGCCTCTATCCCCATGTTTGTTGAGCCATTCTATTTTACCAGTTATTCGCTCAACAAGGTCAGTGGACTTCCCGGGGAGCTGCACAAGGAGGGCTACAGTTCGGCTTTTTTCCATGGTGCCGAGAACGGTTCTATGGGATTTCAAGCTGCTGCCCGCTCTATAGGATTCGACAAATACTATGGTCGTAACGAATACGAGGCAGATCCTCGTTTCGGAGGCTCTGACGATTTCGATGGAACATGGGCCATCTGGGACGAACCTTTCCTGCAATATTATGCCACAAAGATGAGCGAGATGCAGGAACCTTTCGTCACAGCGGTTTTCACAGCCTCGTCACATCATCCTTTCGCCATACCCGAAGAATACAGGGATATCTATCCCGAAGAGGAACTTGTAATGCATAAATGCATACGTTACGTGGACAACGCACTGCGTAAATTCTTCATCACAGCCCAAAAGCAACCATGGTACAACAACAGTATTTTTGTGCTTTGCAGCGACCACACCAACATGTCAAACCACGACATCTACCAAACTCCTATCGGGGTATTCAGTGCGCCGATCCTGATCTATGATCCGTCTGGAGAACTGCCCACCGGTATCTTCCCAGGCATTGCACAACAGATAGATATCATGCCGACTTTACTCCACATCATGGGCTATCCCCGTCCCTATATTGCATTCGGCAACGAGCTACTCAATATCAGCCCTGAAAACAGTTGGAGTGTAAACTACAACGGTAGTCTATATCAATTTCTTCAAAACGACACACTCATCCAATTCGACGGCCTCAACAAAGTGACTGGATATGACATCAGCAAAGACCCGCTCCTGAAGAGCCCCATTCATAATGCAGACTATAATAGCCTTAGTACTTTAAAAGCCATCATCCAACAATATATGAAACGGATGATTGAAGATAGGCTGACAACAAATGACAAAGAAAACACTCTCTAACCCATGAATACTGTATTTATAATACTTGCCATTGTCATGGTCCTGCTTGGACTGCTCGGTTCCATTGTCCCAGGACTTCCTGGCCCTCCACTCGCATGGCTTGGGATTTTGTTCATTCATTTCAGCGACTGCGCCGACTATAGTGTAGCCTACCTCCTGTTGACTGCTGCTGTAGCGGCTGTCATCACTGTGCTCGACTACATAGTTCCTTCGTGGAGCACCAAACGCCATGGCGGCAGCAAGGCCGGAGTGTGGGGATGCAACATTGGTCTCGTTGTCTCCATAATTGGACTACCTTTTGGACCTACGGGGTTATTAGGTGTAATTTTCTGGCCTTTCGTCGGTGCTTTGGTAGGCGAACTTATCAGCGGCAAACAGAGCAAAGAGGCACTCCGTGCAGCATGGGGAGCCTTTCTTGGTTTTCTTACCGGTACAGGACTGAAACTGGCCTATGGCATCTTCGCCATCATAGTCATCGTTAAAGCTCTCTTCTGAAAAGACGTTCCTCGGCAAGTCGTTCGAATTTTGTTCCAGGACGCCCATAGTTGGCGAACGGGTGTATGGCTATTCCTCCCCGAGGGACAAACAGGCCGTAGACCTCTATATAACGGGGATCCATAAGTTTGATCAAATCCTTCATAATGATATTGACACAATCCTCATGAAAATCGCCGTGGTTGCGAAACGAGAAAAGGTACAGCTTCAAACTCTTGCTCTCCACCATGCGCACATCGGGAATATAGCGAATGCGAATTTCGGCAAAATCGGGTTGTCCAGTAATAGGACAAAGCGTTGTGAATTCAGGACAAAGCAACTCCACCCAGTAGTCGTTTTCCTTATGAAAATTCTCGAAAGTCTCAAGCACAGAAGGATCGTAATTGGTACTGAACTCCGTCTTATGTCCCAATGCCTTTAGTTTATCTTTTTCTCTGTTCATTATCTTAGTTCTTTAAAGTCTTATCATTTTCCGTTGCCCCAAATATCGGTATCGTAGACATCTGTCGCCTCTTTTTCCTTTACCCAGCGCACCACCCGCACAGTTACAGGCAATATCACAATCTCATAGGCTGTCTTCAGTCCCACCTGCCAAAGCACGAACACAGGCATCTGGTTCCAGGGTATGACTGCTCCGGCCAGAGCGATAGGAAAGAATATCATCGAGTCGGAGAGCTCGCCAAGCAAGGTACTGATAACCGCACGTACCGTGAAATTGCGGCCTTTTTGGCGAATCTTCATTCGCGAAACGACAGTAGCGTTTACAAACGAGCCCACCAGGAAAGCAAGGAAAGAGGCTATAGCTACACGCGGTGCCAATCCGAAAACGGAATGGAATCCTGCAGCCGTTGTCTCGTCCCACCAATCCGCTCCTGGTGCAAGGTCTATCAAAAACGCCACCAATACAAAAAACAAATCCAATGCAAACGCTGTAAAAATAAGCGTTTTTGCTCTACGGAGACCCCATACCTCGGCAACGACATCATTAATAATGTAACTAACAGGGAACAGAAAAATGGCACCTGTAAATGATACCGGCCCCACCGAGAAGGGTTTTACAGCGAACAGATTCGCAGCAATAAGACAGACTGTAAAGAGCGCGGCAAAAAACATAAAAAGCGCGCTCACTTGTTTTGTGTTTTTATCCATATCTTGTTTTGTTAAAGGGGGTTAGCAAGTACCCCTGGTTTTTTATTTCGTGTCAAAAATACATAAATTCCACATTTTAGCAAAGGTCAAAAAGTTAAAGACTCTAGTGAGTCACTTTTTTATCAATCGTTTTGTTGTCACGCCGGATTGTGTGATAATCCTGACTATATAGGTGCCGGAAGCATAGCCCGACAGGTCCAGTATTGTTGACAATCCGTTTGCTTCATGACAGGCTACCCGTTTGCCCTCCATATTGAACAGTTCCACCTTGCGCATCCTGAACGACGAAAGCAGGGTGACCCTGTCGCCTGCAGGATTAGGCATCAGGTGCGTATAACGCCCTATCACATCCTCGTCTATCGAGGCGTCGCCGCCCCCAGTCCCGGGAATGCTGAAATGTATGGTGTCGGTCCATTCGCTGGCATTGCCGCTGTCGCACACCGCACGCAGTCGCGCCACATACACTGTGCCGGTGTCCAGCTCGCCCAAATCCACCAATTCCACCTGGCTCTGCGTCACCGTGGCGCTCTCCTCACTGTCCCCGTCACGCCATACAGACAATTCCCACATCCCCACGTCGCTGTGGTCCCATCGCACTATCGCGCTGTTTCCGGACATTATCTGCACACGCAACCCCGTCGGGACAGCGCAACTGTCCGGTATGGTATCACCTCCGGGCGTCGTGGACGTGGTGTCGAATATCGGAAAGAAACACCAAAAAATATCGGTGGAACGAATCTCAAAAACCGTTGTATCTTGGAGTTGACTGGGATCTCCTAAGGCACCATCTAAATAATGAAAACGAGATGGCCATAATGGTCTCACTATATAATGATTGGGATATGGTGCTGGGGCGATGTTGGCATTCTTTTCGTATCCACCATACTCAGTTTGGATATGTTCATAATACCCAGGCCACCATGGGGCTTCAAAGTTATTTCCATACTCAAGATTATTATACTGTGTTCCTCCAACATAGAACAGTCCTTCAACCCCTACGCTAATCGGCACGATCTTTCCGCTCACAGGGTCGATGGAATCGAAATATGCCTCGTACACATTCAGCGTATCCCTGTGTCCTCCACTTCGAAACTCCATCCTGTATGCCGGTTCCTTATTGTCCCACCTGACTCGAGCCAACAGATTATAATTCCCGTCATACATCATGAAATATTCCGGCACACGACCCTCCATCGTGATATCCAACAAGAGGGTGTCTCCATTGCTTATTGGAATATGAAAACCGACCACACCGGCAATGCCAATCAAATTGAGGGGTTCGTCGGCAATACATGCTCTGCCCAGATACTCTGGAAAAAAGTCAGAATATATAGTGTGTAATTTTGAATATGGATACACTTCAGTGTTTGGGTGCAGATGTTGGTAATGGTCCACCCAGTTGGTGTCCCAATAATATAGATCGGGCTTGCGGTCACCGAAGGGTATCACGGGCAATGTGTCCTGACTGTACGACACATTCATCATAATAATCATCAAAAACAATACTATTCTTTTCATAATAACTGTTTTTTACGTTGTTACCAAAGTTATTGCTGGCAGTCAATTCGATAACACACTTGTCTGCGATTGCAAATTATTAATTATTAAATTGGTTGAGGTCAGTACATTAAAAATAAGCAACAATATCCTTTCAAAATGCAAATATAGGTAAAAAAAGTAATATTGCAAATAATAATCTGAAAATGAAAAAGTAGGCTATAGATAATTACATTCTAATAATCAGCAATATAAACAATATTATTTTTTTGCTATTTTTTTTAATCACTACATAAACCAAAAAATGCTTTTTTTTATTAACTTTGCACATTGTAGTGTAATTCATCACGACACAACTTTTCATTGTAAAACAAATAATTGGCATACAAGTATCATCTTTTAGCAAAAAAAAGAATAATATGAAAAAAATAACCATCGTCCTCACGCTCTGTTTGGCGACTTTGTTACATGCTAATCCGATAAGCCCTGAAACAGCCCGTTCAATAGCTTTGAATCAGCTGATGAAATCTGGTGCCAAAAGCGACATCCAGCTCGTCGATGTCACTGCATTGACCCCGTTCAAACATCTCTATATCTTCAATGCCTATGACGGCAAAGGGTTTGTCGTTGTCTCTGCCGACGACAAGACCGGTCCCGTCCTCGCATACTCCACCGAAAACACCTTTGTCACAGATATGCCTGCCCACATTCGGGCTTGGTTTGATGGTCTGGAACGTCAAATCATTTTCAACAGTTCATCACCTTATGCAATTGAATCAAGCGAGCCGAACAACGGAGACAAAGCCAACATACCACCCATGCTTACCACCCAATGGAACCAAAGCCCCTACTACAACGCCCTCTGCCCATACGACAATGCAGCTGGCAAACGTTCCGTCAGTGGCTGCACAGCAGTGGCCACAGCTCAGATAATGAAATATTTCAACCACCCGACACAAGGATATGGTAGCTGTACATTTATTCACAAGAATTTCGGTCCACTAAGCGCTGACTACGGCAACACTATCTATCTGTGGGACAGCATGCCTGAAAAGCTCTCCGCCAACAGTACAACCGGCCAGGTTGACGCTGTATCTACAATCATCTACCACTGCGGAGTAGCTGTAAGCATGGATTATAGTGCCAATGGAAGCGGAGGCAAAACGGCAAGCTACGGCTACGGCGGTGAGGCTGCATCTGAAAACGCATACAAATACAATTTCAAATACAGTCCCTATATATGGACTGCTTTCCGCTGCGACTATGGCGATCTCGCTTGGAAGAACATGCTGAGAGATGAAATTATCGCAGGAAGGCCTGTGCTATATGCCGGATACGACGAAGTCCAATCCGGACATGCCTTCGTCCTTGACGGCTATAAAAGCATCGACGGTACATTCCATATCAATTGGGGATGGGGCGGTAGCGCAGATGGATGGTATACCATCACCAACCTGAACCCTAAAAACACCACCTATCATTTTGACCTCTTTGCCACCGCCACCATCGGCATCGAACCTTATGAGCTATTCGGTATGGCATCCACCACTGTAACCACTTCTGTCGAAGGCATCCGCGGTGCCTCTCCCAACGACGGCACTGTCACGGGAGCCGGTACATATAATTTCGGAGACACTCTTACCCTCACGGCAACAGCGACAAATGAGTACACACGTTTCGTACAGTGGAGCGATGGTTGTCGATACAACCCACGCAGCACCGTTGCTACTGGAGGAGATCTGTCATTCACTGCTATTTTTGCACCACTTAAAAGTGACACAATAGGATTCTACACTACCGGCAACGCCATGAATCGAGCTTCAAACGTACCTGCAGGCTTGGGTACAGACTCTGTGTGGGGAATCAAGATTCCTGTCAGTGCCTTGCGTCGGCACCACGACTTGACCGCAGTACGTTTCATGGGACGCAAACAGGCTACCACCACACTCACAATCCTTGCCGCCGAAAGTGAAGAAGAGACGCCTCCCGCCAATGCCGAGACACTCTACAGTGCCACATTCGTCGACAGCCTTGATTATGACTACACTTGGCATACCCATACTTTGCCAGAACCGATAGTCATCACCCCATCTGATTCCAAATCACTATGGATTGTACTCAAATGCACCGAGATAGACACTCCTGGCGTCTTCTCCATTTGGGGAGGCAATAATTGCGGCATGCTAAGCGGAGAAAACCTGACACCAGAAGAAGACTGGAAATTCAGCTGGATGATTGACGGTATCTTCACATGGGACGGAACAGAGAGCATCAACGACATGACGTCTTTCGATTTCCAGGTAAATCCCAATCCAGCCAAAGGGGCGATAACACTTTCAATGCCTGAAGACAACGTCAATATAGATATATTCAGCATTGACGGCAAGAAAATGAAAAACATCAATATCCAAGGCACTCAACAACGGACCATTGACATTAACGACCTGCCAGCCGGAATATACATGCTCAGAGCCTCAACAAACAAGGCGGCAAGTATCAAGAAACTGATAGTGCGATAGGCATTGCAAACTAACAAAAATGGTAAAAAAAGTTTGCTCATCTGGTGTGCCCTGCGAACTTGATGAGCGAAGCTCGCAGGCCAAAGCAATAACAACAATTATTATTAGTTTGCTGATAATGAGCAATGAATAATCATTAACCGTTAACCTTTAAACTTTACTATGGATACTTATCGTTTCAGAAAAAGAATACACAAGTTACCAGGAAAGGTAATACACACCATTCCACTCCCGGAACCGGATGTAACCGAAGGTCACGGCGCACGTAAACAAATCGGTGAGATATGCCGCACAAATGGCTATCGGAAAGTGCTGCTGGTCACTGACCAGACACTCAGCTCGATGGGCTATGAAAAAGCCATCGCAGAATCTCTGGAGATGGCTCATGTAAAATACTCTCTCTTCAACGGCATCAATTCCGAGCCAACAATTGCAATCATAGAAGAAGGACGGAAACAGGCACTGGAATGCGGAGCAGAATGTATCATCGCACTTGGAGGAGGCTCGGTGCTTGACACATGCAAAATGATTGCTGCCAGCGTAAAGATGCACCATCTCCCAATAAAAGCTTTACTGCTGAAATTCCTTCCTGTGCGAGGCGGTACGCTGCCTGTCATCGCTGTACCATCCACGGCTGGTACAGGAGCAGAGGTAACAGTAGGTGCGGTTGTGACAAACGAACATGGAGTAAAGAGTTCCACTGTACTGATAGGTCTCAACGTGACCCATGTGGTTCTGGACAGCGAGCTGTCAATACACGCGCCCAACCAAGTGACAGTCGCATGCGGCATGGATGCACTAAGCCACTGCATCGAAGGAGCCGTGAGTGATGTCGATGTAGACGAAGAGGATATGAAACTCTCACTTGAGGGGGTTCGACTCATACTGCAACATCTACCCTCTGTTGTCATTGAACCGGAAAACATAGAAGCACGTTTAGGAATGTGCCGTGCAGCCATGTATGGCGGCAACGCCATCAACACCCAACTGGCAGGATATGTGCATGCCTTTGCCCACAGTATAGGTGCAAAATACCATCTGCCACATGGTCAAGCCATATCACTGATGCTCATGCCTGTGTTGGAATTCCAAAAAGAGGTCTGCTTAGAAAAATACGCTATGCTGGCCCGATATTGCGGCATCGCTGGCAAAGAGACTTCCGACAACGAAGCTGCCGAACTCTTTCTTCAAGCCATAAAGCACCTGATGGCGCAGTGCGGCATGGAGACCATAGAGTCACCCGTGAGATTATGCGACCACGAGGAACTTATCCCGATGATCGCCTCCGACTCTATCAACTACTCCTCTCCTGTCACTTTGTCCAACGAAGAAATAAAGCACCTGCTCGACTCTGTTACAACGACAGAAACGACGGAAGCTTCGTTTAACGAAAACGAGATACACAAAATCGTAACAGAACAACGGAAATACTTCCGCACAGGAGTCACCCTCCCAATACGATGGCGTATCAAGCAACTTAAAAAACTTAAAGCGGCAGTCATAGCACACAAGAAGGAGTTTGAAGAGGCACTTGCCAAAGACTTGGGCAGAAGCCGTGTGGAGGCTTATCTATGCGACATCGGACCAATAGTCACCGAAATCAACGAAATGCTCCATGGCCTGCGCCGCTGGGCACGTCCTGAACGACATTTCAGCGGATTGATGTGCTTCCCCAGCATGATTACCAAAGTATACAAGATGCCCTATGGCGTTTCGTTAGTCATCAGCCCATTCAACTTCCCCATCCTTCTCACCATTGGAGTTGTGGCGGCGGCGATGGCAGGCGGCAACACGGTGGTCATCAAATCCTCCAGCAAGTCGGCTGCCAGCACCGCAGCCCTCAAGCACTTTTTCGCCGAGCTCTTCCCTCCGGAATATGTCACACTCATCGACGGAGGTCATGATGTGGCCGACATGTGTTTGGCACAGCGTTTCGACAAAATCTTCTACACCGGCTCGCCAGCGGTGGGCAAGCATGTCCTTACCGAAGCCGCCAAAAACCTCACCCCTGTGGCGCTGGAACTGGGTGGCGAGACAGGTAACTGGTGCGTTGTGCGCAAGGACGCCGACCTGAAGGACGCCGCACGCAAGGTAGCCTTCTTCAAGCTCACCAATGCCGGACAGATATGCATCAACATCAACCAGATAGCCGTTGCCGAAGAGGTTGCGGAAACATTTATCAAGGAACTGAAAAAGGCCTTTGTAACACAGATAGGGGAACATGCCGAAGAAAATCCGGAATACCCCAAACTCATCACTGACGGAGCATACGACAAATGTGCAAGACTTGCCGACGAATACCGCGACCGCATCGTCTTCGGTGGTGTCGGCAACAGGGATACCCGTCGCTACGCCCCCACGATGATATATCCTGTCGATATCAATGAACATATCGTCCAGCACGAACTATTCTGTCCGTTGCTTCCCATAGTGCCGTTCAAGGACTCTGAAGTCGACTCACTGATGGAGACCATCGCCGACCGCGAGCACCCGCTGGCCATGTATCTCTTCACCAAGAATATGCGGTGGGCCAACCGTGTGATGCGCACGCAGCAATACGGTGGAGGATGCATCAACGAGGTGTGCATTCACATGATGGTGAAAGGCGTACCATTCAACGGCACCGGCCATTCCGGCATGGGTGCCTACCACGGCGAGTGGGGCTTCCGCGAGTTCACGCATCCGCAGACAGTCCTTAAAGGCAGCACCCGCTTCAACCTGCCGCTAAGGGAGCACCCTTACTCAGGAAAAAAGGGGGAAATCAAGATGAGACTGTTAAAGATATTCGAGCGATAAGCATACAGTGAAAAAGGCGAGTATCATATTATGGTTTTCGCTGGTTTTGGCATATATTGCCAGTGCACAGGAGTTTATCGGCTGCCGCACCGACAGCAGCTGGGCCGAGGCACCTATACTACGCAAGATATTCACGCTGAAGGAAGGCGACTTCAAACACTACGACTTCCAAACCTTAACATTCACCGTCGATGTTACCTCGCTGGGATACCACGAGGTTTATGTAAACAATGTCAGGGTTGGCGACAAGGTGTTGCAACCCGCTGTGTCGCAGCTCAACAAGCGCGCCCTCCGGGTAACCTACGATATCACCGACCTTGTACACGAAGGCAAGAACGAGATAATGCTTAGGTTAGGCCAGGGTTGGGGGCGCATCTACGGCACTCCGGCAGTGGTGAAAGCGGCAGTCATGCGCGCGGTGTCTGATGATGAATGCGGCCTGAGCGACTATGTCGTATGGACCGACAGCACCTGGGAGGCCACCCCTTCTGGATACAGCTATACAGGCAGCTGGCAGCCACTGCAGTTCGAAGGCGAACGGTACGATGCCCGTGTAAAGCCCAACTGGCGGCCAGCCTCAGTCTTTGATGCAAAAGACATTGTTGTATCGCGTCAGGAGTTCAAGGGCAACCGTATCGTTGATACTGTCGGGATACAGGCTTTCGAGTTGCTGCCCGACAGTAGTTTGCTGCTTGATTTTGGACGGGTGGTCACGGGATGGTTCGTGGCAGTGTTCGTGCCTCAGTACACCGAGACGGAAGATGACGAACCCGTTGCATTGCCTGCTGGCACCGAGGTGACGATAGAGTATCTCGACCATATAAATGCCAAGCCGCCTCACACAGAAACCGACATATACATCTCCGACGGCAAAGGTAAGGACCTCTTCTGTAACCGTTTTCACACCCACTCCTTCCGCTATGTTCGCATCAAAGGGGCAGGTATCGTTGGTGCACGTGCCCTGCAAATCTCAGCCGTCGACCCCAATAAGGGCGCTAACTTCGAATGCAACGATGAACGGATGAACACTATCCACGACATGGTGAAGTACACCCTCAGCAACCTCACCTTTAGTGGCTATATGGTCGACTGTCCGCACCTCGAGCGCATGGGTTACGGCGGCGACGGCAACTCCTCTACCATGACGCTGCAGACCATCTGGGATGTGCGCGACACCTACCGCAACTGGATGCAGGCCTGGGGCGACGCCATGGAACCTGATGGCGAACTGCCATACGTGGCACCAGCCTTCCGCACCGGCGGCGGCCCCTATTGGAGCGGCTTTATCGTCAAAGCACCGTGGCGCACCTACCTCAACTGCGGCGACCGCTACCTCATCGTCGAGTACTACAAAAAGATGAAACGCTGGCTGGAGTTTATCGAGCGCAACAGCGATGACTATATCCTGCAGCCTTGGCCCGACAACGAGCGGCACACATGGTTCCTCGGCGACTGGCTGGCTCCCGAAGGGGTTGACATCAAGGGCGAGAGCGTGCTGCATGTGAACAGCTGCTTCATCAGCGAATGTCTGTACGATATGGAGCGGATGGCCATCATGACCGGCCATCACGATGACGCACGGCACTTTGCCGAATGGCGGAAAAATCTCAACGCATCCATCCATCGCCACTTCTACCACCCCGAGACACATACTTATGCCAACGGCACTCCTCTCGACCAAGCCTACGCCCTGCTGATGGGCATCCCTCCTGACAGCGCCACCACTGCCGCGGTGAAGGCGCAGCTGCTCAAAGACTGCCACGGGAAGTACCGCGACCATATCGCCGTGGGCCTTGTCGGCATACCCGTCTTCACCGAATGGTGCATCAAGGAAAGGGAAACCGACTTGATGGCCACCATCTTGCGTCAAGAGGACTATCCTGGCTATCTCCACATGATTAACAACGGTGCCACCACGACTTGGGAGTCGTGGGACGGCCACCGCAGCCATGTCCACAACTGCTACACCGGCATAGGAATCTGGTTCTACCAGGCGCTAGCCGGTATACGTCCCGACCCCGAACAGCCCGGCTATAAGCACTTCTTCCTCGACCCGCAGCCATGCGAGGGCATTGATTGGGTGAAATGCTCCAAGCCCACCCTCTACGGCGACATTCGTGTTGAGATTACAAGGGAAGAGGTAAAAATCACAGTCCCTGAAGGAGCATCGGCCACGGTATTCCCCGGCACCTCGCACGAACAAACGGTCGATGCCGGAACCTGGGAGTTTGAAATAAAATTTAAATAGTTTGCCCCTCTGCGACTGTAACATGAATAATATTTTCTTCAACATCCGTAATATATGAATAGGCGTTATGCATTAATAATTCTGCTTTTGATGGTGTTGCCAATAGTTGGCACCGCACAGGGGGCAGCAGCATTGGCCGAGAGACTGCTGGGAAACGAGGTGCGCCACTTCGTTTTCTGTGGGATACCTGCTTCAGAGGCCTCGGGCGACACCTTCTTCGTAGCGCCGAGTGCCGACGGCAAATATATTCTTATTGGTGGTAACAACGACATCAGCATGGCCGTAGGACTGAATTATTACCTGCGGAAATATGCCAAAGTGCATGTCTCGTGGTTCAACACCGAACCCCTACAATTGCCCGAGAAATGGCCACTGCCTCCATGCAAAGAGGGCGGCAAGGCTGCGGTACCGCAACGCTTCTTCCTCAACTACTGTACCTACGGTTACACAATGGTGTGGTGGCAGTGGCCTCAATGGGAGCGTTTCATCGACTGGATGGCGCTCAACGGCATCAATATGCCGCTGGCGCTGACGGGACAGGAGGCCGTGTGGCAGGAGGTGTGGCGAGAGATGGACATGACAGACGACGAGATACGCGCCTACTTCTCGGGGCCTGCACACCTCCCCTGGCACCGCATGGCCAACCTCGACGGCTTTGGGGGTCCCCTGCCGCAGTCGTGGATTGACGGCCAGAAAGAATTGCAGAAGCAGATATTGGAGCGCGAGCGTGCTCTCGGTATGACGCCCGTGCTGCCCGCCTTTGCGGGGCATGTGCCGTCGCGCATCGCGGAGCTCAGCCCTAAGGCCGACATAAAGCGACTCTCGCCCTGGTGCGGATTCGAGCCCACCTGCTTTCTCAACTCCACTGACCCGCTCTTCGCCGACATCCAGCGGCGCTACCTTGCCAAGCAGGAGGCGCTCTACGGCACCGACCATATCTACGGTGTCGACCCCTTCAACGAGATGGATCCGCCCTCGTGGGAGCCCGACTACCTGGCGGCGGTGTCGAATGGCATCTACCGCACCCTGCAACAATCCGACCCTGAGGCGCGATGGCTGCAGATGAGCTGGGTCTTCTACTACAAGCGCAAGCAGTGGACTCCAGAGCGGCTCAAAGCCTACCTTACCGCTGTGCCGCAGGACAGCCTCGTGCTGCTCGACTATTTCTGTGAGAAGACCGAGGTGTGGCGCGAGACGGAGGGGTTTTACGGACAGCCCTTCATCTGGTGCTATCTTGGCAACTTTGGAGGCAACACCATGCTGGTGGGCGACCTTTACGCTCTGGAGAACAAGTTGAGGTCAGCCCTCAACGAGTCGAACCGCAACCTCATCGGTGTAGGCTCAACGCTCGAGGGTTTTGATTGCAGCCCTCAGACATACGAATTCCTTTTCTCGTCAGTATGGGGTGTTTCGGCCAATAACTTCGTCGACCAATGGGCAGATATGCGCTACGGCAAGGAGAATAAGACCGTACGCAAAGCCTGGCACCTGCTTGCCGACAGCGTCTACAAGGACTGGTCGTTCTACGGACTAGGAACGCAGATGGTGGCGCGACCCGACTTCGAGGGTCACGGCACCTACTACACAAAACCCTACTATTCCTACAACAACGACCGTCTGCTGGAGGCCATACGCTTGCTGATGAAGAAACCCGTCGACCGCTACGGATATGAGTACGACATCGTCAACCTCCTCTCCCAGTGGATGGGCAACCATTTTATGGACATCCGCAACGCCTTCACCGAGGCCTACAAGGCGGGCGACACCATGGCCATGCAGCAAGCCTACCGTGCCGCCGAGCGGCTGATGTGCGATGCAGACCTGCTGCTTTGTTCCAAGCGTGAATACAGCTTCTCCCATTGGGTCTCCGCTGCCCGCCAGTGGGGAGGCGACGACAAAGTGTTATGCGACTACTACGGCATTCAGGCCCACACCCTGCTCACCGTCTGGGGCGGTCCCGTACTCAACGACTACGCCAACCGCTTATGGGGTGGATTGCTAAAAGATTACTATTGGCAACAGCGTTGGAGACCATTCTTCGAGGGTGCGCTGCAAGCCCGCAGAGAGGGCAAGGTTTTCGATGAAGAGGTGTTCAAACACGACCTTTCCGAACGCGAACAGGCTTTCGCTCAACGCACATGGAGCCTACTCTCTTACAAGATCCCTCCAAAAACACTACAGCAAGCTAAAGAGATACTCAAACGTATCGACCAAGGGGTGTACAACCCATAAAACGACAAATGTAATATTATGAAACTTAGCAACGATATCATCACCATTGAGGTGGCTGAACATGGAGCCGAACTGGTAAGTCTCAAAAAGGGTGGCCGCGAATACCTGTGGACAGGTGATGCAGCCTTCTGGAACCGTCATGCACCGATACTTTTCCCTGCCGTCGGGAAACCCTATAACAACGAATTGCATGTAGACGGCAAGGTCTATCCTATGAAACAGCACGGCTACGCTCGCGACAGCGAGTTCAAGGTCATCGACAAGGGTCGTTTGCGCATGAAGGAGAGTTCCCTCAGTGACAGTTATCCCTATCGTCTGGGGTTGGAAGCTTATTATCGCTTGGATGGCAGTGATGTGGAGATAAAGTGGACTGTGAAGAACCTTGACGACAAAGAGGCTTTCTTCCAGATTGGCGCCCATCCCGGTTTTATATTGCCCGATTACGAACCAGGAAGAATGTTTAACGGGTCTGTTCGCTTCTACAGCAAAGAAGGGAAACGCATAAACCCCACCCTCACATCAGGACTTGAGGACGGCAACCGAGTTCCGAAAGGTGCAAATAACTTCCTGCTTCACGAGACGCCTCTTATGCCCAACACTTTTGCCCATGACGCTCTTATCATTGAGCAGGGACAAGTGGGAGCGGTGCAATTGTATGACAGACATTGTGAACCAGTCTTGGCTGTGCATTGTCCGCAGGCCGAGGCCTTCGGAATCTGGGCTCCCAATAAAGAAGGCTGCCCCTTCATCTGTATCGAGCCATGGTGTGGCATCTGCGACGCGAAAGGCTTCACCGACGACATCTCCAAGCGCCAGTACATCCATCGCTTGGCGCCCAAGGAGAGCTACGAATTCATTTACACCATCCAACTATATTGAACCATGAAACAAATAGAAGTCGTTGCAGCCATAATACACGATTCTGAAGGTCGCATATTCGCCACGCAGCGTGGATATGGTGAGTGGAAAGGCTGGTGGGAGTTCCCTGGTGGCAAGGTAGAGGCCAGCGAGAGCCATGAAGAAGCCCTGCGGCGCGAAATCTGGGAAGAATTGGAGACAAGCATCGTCATCGAGCGTCTGTTGGCGACGGTTGAATGGGATTACCCGAAGTTCCATCTCACTATGCACTGCTACTGGTGCCATGTGGAGAGCGGAACCCTTACCTTGAAAGAACACGAGGCGGCGCGGTGGCTAAAACCTGACAAATTGGAGAGTGTCAACTGGCTTCCTGCAGACAAAAGTCTTGTCAATCAACTTGCAGACAAAACAGTATAATAATCCAAGTATTGCTTTACTATTTAGTAGCGGCGATCAGCAGTGCGAGCAAGCTGCCAATAGCGACCAAAACAGATATGAGTAACAGCCAAGTATATGGCCGTGCACCACATTCATCTGGTGAAGAGCGACGCTTGATAACACTGACACCGACAGACGCATCAGCCAGCAGAAATCCACAGATGAAGATTAATTCCGTTTTCAAGCCGGGAGTTAATTCACGCATAACATAAGGACCAGCAACAACACAACATAGTATCAAGGCAGCCAAAACAGCAAAGAGTCGAATATTGAAACTCATGGGATGCTGATGACTTTGGCCTTTTGCAGTCACCGAGAGACGCAACGAGACAAAGAAGAAAACCATGCCTAAAGCAAAATACAACGCCCCTGTTTTATGGTAGTCCAAATCCATCAATGACGCCACCACACATCCCACCAAAGCAACAGCCGCAATAATAAGGATAACCTTAATTCTAAATCTTGTCGAAGTCTCCTCTTTTATTTTTTCCTCTATGTCTATTTTTTTCACAGGCTCCTGCTTGACAGGCTGTGCTGGATTGATTATAGGTATACTCTGTCTTTGACTAATATCGTTCGATTTTTTTTGCGGATTTGGATTAGGTTGATAGTTTTTTACCTCATGCCGAATAGATTCCTGTCGGGGTGTGTTTAGCGGGATGTCTGAAGTTATTTCATGCTGTCGGCCATGGACATTTGGCGTGTTATGGCGTTGTATTTCCATTTCGCGCCGCCGATTGCGTTCTTTTTCAATCCTTACAATATCATCGTCTGAAAAGGGGCTATACAAACCATATCTCTTTTCACGATCATGCTCGTCGATAACCGTTCCGTAATTAAAGTCGATTTCATTGAGCACGAACATTGTCATTTTTTTCAGCTCAGACACATATCGATTCTTTATCTTGTCGATGTCGACTTGAGGAATGCCCTTATCTTTCATCCACTGCCACAAAGAAGCATGGTCGAACAATCCCGCATTGTGAAGAATATGCAACTCGTTGGCATTACCATCGAACATTCGCTTTACCATCTGCAAACGTTCAAACCATGGAGTCTCTGTCATATTCCTGTCCTGCAAAAAAACAAGCACATCGTTCAAAGCACCAACAAAGTCATCGCCATTAAACGGAAAGCAGGGTTTGTCGTCAACAATCTGAGATACTGCATGCTGTATTTTCATGTTGGAATCGCTTCCACTCCAATAATAATACTCAGCCGGAATATATTCAAACCACAAATCTTCAGGTCTGACGCATTCGTCGTCGGGAGAAATAAAAGGTTCGCCATTTACATGTTCAATTGGAAAATATCTCTTTATTATCAAGTATTCATGCGCGAGCATTTCCTCTTCATAGCTTACTGTCAAATCCTCCTGAGGAAACACAAAATAGTAATAGAATTTTGTATCGTCCTCATTATCTTTATCACTTTGGAAAGCTTGAAAGAGATTGTTGCAAGGAATTGCTTCGATATTTTCTTCGTATTTCAAGAAGCAACTAACCATCAAGTATAGAGGCCAGTCAACATCCGACTTTTTAATGGGAAATAAAGTGTATTCTGTCATAGGTCAGCAGTTGTTAATGGCATACATCAAGGCTTTACCTTGTTCGACAATCAAATTATCGGATACCGACTTAAACTCTTTAGATCCAGATATCGGAAGGTCGAACCACGAACCCATTCCGGCACCAAGTTGTGTACTCTTGGCAGCAAGCAGGTATTTGAAATATGGCTTTGGAATGTCAAAAACATCCTCCTGGCCACTATATTCAACATTGTCGCTCTGCATTATCGAGAGTCCCTTTTGGAATATTTTCGTCCATCCATCGAATGGAGAAAAAGCTGCTATTGCCTTTAATGCATCCTTGAATGCTGTTGCGTTGTCAAGAAAGAACGGCTTGTTATAATACCGTTGGGACAATTTTTCCTGTTTCAACACTGGTATTGTCTTCCCATCTTTGTACTCTTGAGTAGGTATGAAGCATGCTGCATCGTCACATAAATACCAACACACAATGCAAAAATCATAAGGCTTTTTCATTGCCTTTTTCGCCTCCTCGCCACATAGGAAAGCTATATCTTTGATACTTCTCTTTTTTTGTTCCTCATACCATGAGGTACACAAAGAATGATAGAAATCGTCAGGCCATTCGAATGGAGTCGAATGGTTAAGGTCTTTCCTTATCTTAACCGTAAGTTCCATCATTACGTCATCTGCATCTCTATAGACAATAATAGGGGAAGAAGCGACCTCCTCCTTGGGTGTTGGTTTGTACTTAGGTGTTGGTTTCGGTTTGTATATCCTCACCGCCGAAATGGAACGGTTATAATAAGTCCGACCACTCCCACCTGTCTTAGGCGCGTACCAAGGTTCTAGAAAATCTTCATTCATAGTCTTTTATCATTATAATAACCACACTTTCACAAAACAATATCAAAGATAGTCAAGTGAATTGAAAAAGGAGCTCGTCAAGGTCGTTTTCTAAAAACTCCTCGTACTGAGTTAGAATGAGTAAAGATGACAGCAGACCTTGTCCCATTTTCGTTCGCGGAGGTCGCTGGGTTTGACCAAGAAATTAACCATGCCGCAATCGTAAAAAACAAGGTGCCAACGATCTTCCTCGTCTATTTGTAGCAGCGAAATCATGTCTGGGAATTCCTCACAAACCTCTTCCAAATAAGGCTTGCCCAGTAGGCGGTTACCATCGTCGGCACGTTCACATGAGCTGAAAGTAATAGACTCTGCCGGCAGTCCAAACGGCGATCCGTCTTCAAACACTATGCTATGCGTATGCAAATTGTCGCATGTCGGGGAGTACATGACCTTGTAGTGTTTTTTCTGCCAAAGTCCCATTCCAGGACTGTCCGCCGTATCGAAGTTGCCGAAGAAATAGTCCAATGCTGCAAAGAAGTACAGCATACCCGTATGCGGTAACAGTCCTTCTGGGTCGAATGGGGCAAGTTCCTCGCAACGCAACTGACAGACAAAGGTAAGCGGGTCTTCATATTCCTCACCATCTTCGTCAACCATCGGCACTTCTGGATAAACAAAATCTTCGGGCATATCAGGTTGCCCCCACCATTTGCTTTGACCAAACAACGGGTTATCCGCAGGATGTGTCTCAATCTTTATCATAGTAAAAAATTAAAGGTTAAATATCTGTTGCTCATATGCAAAGCAAACAAAATGAATTGGATTTTTTCTATTTTGCAGGATTATCTTTGTTGACAATCTTCGAACCAACCAAAGCATAGTAAAGGATGTAGACGAATCCCGCAACAGCAATCCAATAGCTTGGCTGATATCCAGTGGCACCATATATGTCAACAACCCCGTTCATCAACAACGGCAATATTCCGCCTCCACAGACCAGTGCCATAAACAATCCCGAGGCACGCTCTGTATATGCGCCAAGTCCCTCAACAGCAAGATTGAATATACCGCCCCACATCACACTGGTGCATAGGCCAACACATACCAGCAACGCTCCGCTTAGCGGAATAAGATTCATTCCAAAGCCTTTGGCACCATTAAAACCGGGGAAGTTAATCATTGTCGTTGCAGGAATAAATATTGCAACAACGACAAGCGCAATAGCAACACTTGCTACTGTAGCTATCATAGTCCTTGGTGACACCTTGCTGCCGACAATGCCACCAATCAGACGTCCCACAAGCATCAGAAGCCAGTAGAATGCCGTCACACTACCTGCCACAGCCTCAGCGCTGACACCTTCTTGAAAGAAATGCATCTCGGGATTTTGAAGCCATTTGTTAAGTACATTAGGAACGCCAACCTCAACACCTACATAAATGAATATGGCTATTGCACCAAGAACAAAGTGACGGAACTGGAACAGACCCTTATAAGTCAACACTGACGTATCAGCATTTTGTGTACTCTCTTTTTCTGGTATTTTGGTTAACAGAATGACAATAAAAGCCAAAGCAAAAATGGCAAGTGCCGTATACATTAACGGGAAGGTGTCGCTGATTTTTGCATCGACGATACTCGGAATCAGGAGTCCGGTAATCACGATAACAGCTGTACCACACAATGAATTGAATGTTCCGCCGAACTGAATCAGCTGATTACCCTTGTTGCCGCCGCCACCGAGACGGTTAAGCATCGGGTTAACGACAGTGTTGAGCAGACACATCGAAAAACCGGCAACCAATGCTCCTATCAGGTAAATGCCGAAACTGCCGACAAGACCGGAGCAAAGCTGTATGGCAACTCCTAAGAATCCCACACTGACAGCCACAAGCGATGTACGCTTGTAACCACGTTTTTGGAGCATATTACCAGCAGGAATACCCATAATAGCATATGCTATGAAGTTGGCAAAAACGCCTAATGTACCCTGCCAGTTAGGTATGGTAAACTGATTCTTGAGGATATCTCCCATTGGCGAAGCCAAATTAGTCACAAACGATATCATTCCGAAGAGCAATATCATCACAATAATGGGAATAATGTAATTCTGTTTTTTCTCCATATCACGGGTAAGGTTTAAGAGATTTCTTGTTTGTCAATCACTTGTCATTCATAACCAGTCACACTATCCTTTCAATGCCTCACTACCACTGACAATCTCAATAATTTCGTTGGTGATGGCAGCCTGACGTGCTTTGTTGTATGAAAGGCGTAGCTCTTTGAGCAATTCGGTGGCATTATCGGTAGCTTTCTGCATGGCGGTCATACGAGCCCCATGTTCCGCGGCAAGCGAATCGAGAATAACACGATAGAACTGGGAGCGTAACGTCATCGGTATCATGTCGCGTAATATCTGCTCCTTGCCAGGTTCATAGATATAGTCGTTGCGCGATTTACCGGCACCTTCACCGGCAGCTTTAGTCTTAACGGGTAGGAACTGTTCGGTGGAAAGAATCTGTGTGAGGGAATTTTTGAATTGATTATAAATAATTTCAATACAATCATATTCTTTATTGCAGAAAGCATTCATCACATTGTCGCACACATCAACAACGGCATCAAAAGTGGCATTGTCGAGCAATTCATCATGATTTCCGACGACAAGACCATTTTGTTTGGAGAAAAACTCGGTTCCACGTTTCCCTATTGTGAGCATGCTGACTTTGGGACTATCGGACTGTGTCTTGACACCAGAATAGTAGGCAATGCGCGATGTAGCGGCTTTGATAACATTTGAGTTAAATGCACCGCAGAGACCTTTGTTGGAGGTTACCACGACAAGCAACACGTTGTTTACCGCGCGTATCTCATGGTACTGGGTCTGCACTCCGTCCTCGACATCAATATCAGCAATAATTTCGCCCAGCTGTGCCGCGTAGGGACGCATTCCAAGTATGGCATTCTGCGCTCTACGGAACTTGGCAGCAGATACCATTTTCATAGCGGAGGTAATCTGCTGTGTGCTGCTGACCGACGTTATGCGTGTGCGGACTTCCTTTAGATTTGCCATTGGTGGTTTTTAGATGTTTATGATTCGAAGAGGTGAGTAAAATGAATTACTAATCTTTTCTTTCAGTATTCTTTATTTTGAATATTTTACGCTCAAGTCGGCAGCAACCCTACGCATAGTATCCAGGTCTTCGTCCAACAACTTTCCAGCCTTGAGGTTTGCCAGCAACTGCGGATGGTTTTGACGCAAGAAGAATACAAACTCAGTCTCGAAATTGCGTACTTTGTCGACCGGTACTTTCTGAATAAGCCCATTCGTGCCACAGAAGATAATGGCCACCTGTTCCTCGACAGGCATTGGAGAGTATTGCGGTTGCTTAAGGATTTCGACATTTCGAACACCTTTGTCAAGTACCGCCTTGGTGGCGGCATCAAGGTCGCTTCCAAACTTTGAAAAAGCCTCAAGTTCGCGGTATTGTGCCTGGTCAAGTTTCAACGTACCTGCAATCTTCTTCATCGACTTGATTTGAGCCTTTCCTCCCACTCGAGACACGGAGATACCCACATTGATGGCAGGACGAACACCGCTGTTGAAGAGGTTGGTCTCAAGGAAAATCTGTCCATCCGTGATGGAGATGACATTGGTTGGAATATAAGCGGAAACGTCTCCGGCCTGGGTCTCAATAATTGGCAAAGCCGTCAACGAGCCACCGCCCTTGACCTTATCTTTTAGAGCTGCTGGCAAGTCGTTCATCTGGCGGGCAATCTCGTCGCTCTGTATGATACGTGCTGCACGTTCTAACAGACGGCTATGGAGATAGAAGACGTCACCAGGATAAGCCTCACGTCCTGGCGGGCGACGGAGAAGAAGGGAGACCTCACGGTAAGCTACGGCCTGCTTTGAGAGATCGTCGTAAATAACGAGAGCGTTGCGGCCTGTATCACGGAAATACTCTCCGATAGCGGCACCGGCGAAAGGTGCGTAGAACTGCATGGCAGCAGGATCGGAAGCAGTGGCTGCAACAACTATTGTATAGTCCATCGCGCCTTTTTCTTCAAGGTTTTTCACCAGATTGGCGACAGTGGAGCCTTTCTGGCCGCAAGCCACATAGATGCAATAGACAGGATCGCCGGCATCATAGAAATTCTTTTGATTGATAATAGTGTCTATGGCAATGGCAGTCTTACCCGTCTGACGGTCTCCAATGATAAGCTCGCGCTGACCGCGTCCGATTGGAATCATAGAGTCGATGGCCTTGATACCAGTCTGAAGCGGCTGCTCGACCGGTTGGCGGAAAATAACGCCAGGGGCCTTGCGCTCGATAGGCATATCAAAGAGCTCGCCTTCAATAGGTCCTTTGCCGTCAATAGGTTCCCCGATAGTGTTGATGACACGACCCACAAGTTGTTCTCCCACCTTTACAGAGGCGATACGCTTGGTGCGCTTCACAGTGTCACCCTCGTTGATGGAGTTCGACTCGGCAAGCATAACAACACCGACATTGTCCTCCTCGAGGTTTTGGACTATACCCTGTTCGCCTGTCGCAAACTCGACCAACTCGCCACTTTGGGCGTTGTTAAGGCCATAAATGCGGGCGATACCGTCGCCAACGGTAAGTACAGTGCCGACTTCTTCAAGAGCAACATCAAGGTCGACATCGGCCAGTTGTTTTTTTAGTATCGCTGATACTTCGGCAGGTTTTATTTCTGACATAATATTTTTAAATTGAGAATTGAAATCAGTTTTTTAAAGTTTGCTTTCGTAAACGTTTTTGCTGAACTCTTTGCGCAGCTTGTTAATAGCGGTGTTCAAACGGGCATCGTACATATTGTTGTCAAACTCAATGCTGAACCCACCCAAAATATCAGGGTCCACTTCGGTCTGCAGTTCCACCTCCTTGCCCGTATACTCGCAAACCAGTCTGCATACGGCCTGCTTGGCCTCATCATCAGCTTCTGTTGCGGTTACAAAATGGGAAAGGACAACATTTTTGTAAGCACGGTACAATCCGATAAAAGCATCAGAAATACCTCTCAAATTCACCGCACGACGTTTCTTGACAACAAATGCGAGGAACAAAGAGGTAACCTTTGAAACATGTGCACCGAAGAGCTCGTTGAGGATTGCAACCTTTTTGCCTTCACGGATGAAAGGATTTGCAAAGACAGTATTAAGCATATGATTCTCAATGCACACACTATTCACCAGCCTCATATCCTCCCCTACAGCATCAAGCTGTCCCATGTCAGAGGCGACAAGGAACAGAGCCTTTGCATAATTGGTATTAATTCTGTAGTCTTCCACTTTTCAAATTAGTTCAAGTCTGCATTTTCAAGTTCTTTGGCGATAATCTCGTTCGCACGCTGCTTGTCGGAAAGTTCATTTTTCATAAGCTTTTCGGCGATTTCAATAGACAGGTTGGCTATTTGGTTCTTGAGATCGTGAATAGCTTTGAGTTTTTCGTAGTTGATGTTCTCGCGGGCTGCTTCAACGATACGATCAGCCTCCAATGTTGCTTTCTGACGGTATTCCTCTTTAATCTGTTCGCCTGCGAGCCGTGCATTGCGCAGTATTTCGTCACGTTGAATCTTAGCCTCGGCAAGCAGTTTCTCGTTATCGGCTTTAAGCTGTGACATCTGAGCCTTGACAACCTCTGCCGCATTCAAGGAATCGCTGATTGCCTTCTCACGGTCCTTGAGCGATTTGAGTATAATCGGCCAGCCCCATTTCATCAAGATGAACGCCAGGATACCAAATGAGATAAGCATCCAGAAAATAACACCAAGACCAGGACTTACTAAGGGATTATTCATGATATAATGGTTTGTATATTAGAGCTTATTATAGTAGTTGAGAACTTCTCATCAAAAAAGACATAATAATAAATGGTCTGTCCCCGTAAGCCCATCGCCGTCGGAGACAGACCGATTTGCCGATTATGCGAGCACTGCGAGAAGGCAGATAACCACAGCGAAGAAGGCAACACCTTCTACAAGTGCAGCAGCAATAATCATAGTGGTACGGATGGTACCTGCAGCCTCAGGCTGGCGAGCAATACCTTCCATTGCACCTTGACCAATCTTACCGATACCGAGACCGGCGCCAATGGCAGCGAGACCGGCGCCAATACCAGCACCCAGTACGCCTACGAATTTTGCTGCTTCGGCAGACATTTCCAAAAGGATTGACAATAGTGACATAATACTTTATTTAAATTAATAATAAAAGAATCCATACATATCGTGCTATCAACCTATTATAACATCAGGCCTATAGTCGTTAGAAATATGCAAATTTACAAGTTTTTTTTTAATAACCAAATCTAAAAATCCCGAAGTAATCTCTTTTTAAAAACGCCATATACAAAAACATCTAATTATCTTACATTTATACAAATCATAATTTCACAACCTAAAAGCGATGGAATGGTTATCTTAACATGTACTCCATTGTTTATAAAAGGGATTCTCTGATTTATTCGGAAGTCACGCGCTCTAAATATGGTAGATTTGCACAATTTGACAAGTCAATTGTATATCGGAGGTTAGAAATTGTTGAAATAGTAACTCTCTAAATGAGGTCGATAGAATAGTGCAAGCCGACATTCTGACGGCGAGCCATTGCCTGCTTGATGATAAGGTAGGCACAGGCAATAAGGTTGCGCAACTCTGAAAGCGGTTCAGTGAGTACGCTGCGATTGTAGAGTTCCTCCGTCTCACGGAAGATAAGATTTAGACGGTCGAAAGCTCGCTGAAGACGCAGGTCGCTGCGGACTATACCCACATAGTTGGACATGATTTCCTGCAGCTCTTTTTTTGTCTGTGTAATAAGGACCATCTCTTCATTGAACACCATACCTTCAGCATTCCAATCGGGAATTTTGTTGTAAAGATCGCTCTGATTATTCTTGGCAAACTGGTCAATTGCATCCATAGCAGCATTATGAGCATACACCACAGCTTCGAGCAACGAATTACTTGCCAGACGATTGCCACCATGAAGACCTGTACATGAACATTCACCGGCAGCATAAAGATGAAGTATTGATGAACGTCCGTTACGGTCAACTTTAATGCCACCGCACTGATAGTGTGCAGCAGGACGGACAGGAATCATGTCTTTGGTGATATTAATACCTAGCTCGAGACATTTGGCATATATTGTCGGGAAGCCATTAATGAGTTCATTCTTGCCTATTCCACGTGCATCGAGCCATAGATAGTCAACACCGGCAAGTTTCAACTCGTTGTCGATGGCACGTGCCACAATATCACGCGGAGCAAGAGACAGACGTTTGTCATATTTCTGCATAAACTCCTTGCCCTGGCGATCTTTCAGTATAGCACCGGCACCACGCATTGCCTCAGTGATAAGGAATGCCGGTTTTTCAGCAGGGTTATAAAGACTTGTTGGATGGAATTGCATAAATTCCAAATCTTTCAACACTCCACGCGCCCTGTGAACCATTGCCACGCCGTCACCAGTGGAAATAATGGGAGTGGTAGTGGTGGTATATACATTGCCCATACCTCCGGTGGCAAGAAGTGTAACCTTGGCAAGATAGGTATCAATCTGATTTGTTCTGCAGTCAAGGGCATAAACACCATAGCAATCAATATTTGGCGTGTGCTTAGTGACACGCTGTCCCATATGATGCTGTGTGATGATATCAATAGCAAACTGGTTCTCCTTCAATTCAATGTTTGGATGGTCGTGTATGGCTTGGAGCAGTCCGCGTTCGATCTCAGCACCGGTATTGTCCTTATGGTGAAGAATTCTAAACTCTGAATGGCCTCCTTCGCGATGCAAGTCGAAACGTCCGCCACTCTCCTTGTCAAAATTGACACCATACTTAACCAGCTCCTGTATTCTCTGTGGGGCCTCGCGTATAGTCATTTCCACCACCTCGCGGTCACATATTCCATCGCCGGCAACAAGGGTGTCGGCTATGTGTTTGTCAAAACTGTCTGTGTCGTACATGACAGCGGCTATGCCTCCCTGGGCATATTTTGTAGAACCCTCTGAAGCTTCACCCTTCGAAAGGATGCATACTTTGCCGTATGGGGCAACTTTTAGAGCAAAACTAAGGCCGGCAATGCCAGAGCCAATAACTAAAAAATCTACTTCGTAACGCATTTGATGTAAGATGTTAGATGTATGATGTAAGAGGTTCTTGTTGATGTTTTATAAGAAAAGGTTGGGGTCGTTGGTAATGATGCCGTCGACAGGAAGTCGTGAAGCACGGCAAGGCCTCTTCACAGTCCATATCTTCACCTCCCTACCCTGCCTGTGAATACGTTCCACATAGCGGGCCGTGACAAAATAACGACAGATATTAAACGAGCTTATAAAAGGATAGTCTTCGACATTGGAGACCTTGGTAAACGACAGCAGTTCAAGTCTCAAGTCCGGCAACAAGCGGTGCATTTCCTTCAGGACATAGTCATTGAAAGATTGGACAACAACTGTTTCCTGCATGTCATATTTCACGATAAGATCAGCCACCTTTTGCTCTATTCCTTCATATTGATCCTTCTTCTTTTTTATTTCGAGCAAAAGGGCACAGCGTCCTTTTACGAGCTGTAGCACCTCTTCCAATGTAGGGACAGTCTCGTCCGAAGGTGTGCCGTCGCCGTTCAGCAACCTGAGACCTCGAATCTGGTTCAAAGTGAGTTTCTCTATCTTGCCCTTTCCATTGGTGGTGCGGTCAATTGTAGCATCATGGCATACCACCACCTCACCGTCAGCTGTAAGATGTACGTCTATCTCCACCATATCGGCACCTGCCGCGATACCCTTGGAGATGCACGACAGACTGTTTTCCATTCCCAAGTCGGCGCCACCGCGATGAGCTACGATAAGAGGCTTGTTTGGGTTTAATGTAGGAGTGTTGTTGGTGCAGGCAATAGTCATAAGCGATAGCATTAGTAGTTTTAAAAAAGCTAATGAGGTTTTCATGATACTTTGATGTTGATTTTTAACAAATCCCGAAGCAACATACGCACAACAATGGCGAACCAATCGGAAAAATCCTTCGTCTTGTCAACGTATTGTGCTGCATTATAGCAGAAGTCATCGACAGGTTCCTGATGGATGAGGGCATATATCACAAAGTTACCGAAGCGATGTGTAAGCAGGTCTGACAACTTCTCTCCGCAAGGTGTGTAGTTGAGAATCTCGTCGCGATAGTTGGCAACTCCCGGAAACTGGAAATGCGGCATCTCGTTTGTGAGGAAAGTATTTATTTCAGCTGGCGCATAAGATTTGGCAGTGCTTAAAAATGTGGCAAGCCGCGAGTTTACCACCTCTACCAGGGCATTGGAGGAGACATTGGAAAGTATATGCGACATCAGGTCGAGTGCTGTGTGAATATATCCGGAATCTGACACGAGTTCAGAAATATTGTCCAGCATGTGTGCGAGAAGCTCACCGTCATCGTTAGCCACTGCCTCGTCAATCAACTCATAGAACAATGGTGCCGACTGATAAGGCTGGCGACGACGGTCTCCGTTACGATATGCATATACCATCGCATACCATGTCATCACGTTACGCTTGTATTTTTGCCGAGGATTGGCGATATGGCTGTTTGGCGCTACAAAAAGCCCCTTCAGTCTGCGGGTCCAGTCCACACACCAGCGTCCAAGCATATCGAACACCTGTTCAGGCATTTCCGGCATTTTCATTCCAAGCTGATAGAGGACGTATATAATAGACATTTGTGAATAGTCCCACCACTGCGTGTCACGGATATTTCCTCCATCGGTCTCACCGGAACAGAACTCGGAATCAAAACGAGTGAGCAACGGTTCAACAGACTGCCATGAGCAGACGCCATTAATCACCAACAGACGTTCCAGGACAAAATAGGAAAGGCTGTCTCCTGTCCTATAGGCTGCATATATCTTATCGGCATATTTGGCAAAGTCCGGTGCGTCGGAAGCATTTGACTTGGCATAGTAGCGGGAATACTGGTAAATATGCTGCATTATCTCCGGCAAATCGGAGCGGCACCAGTCGCCACTATCGGGTATTGCCGTCCAGAATCGCTGGTATTCAATAGCGTTGTTCACATAATCGCTTTGGAATGTCAGCTGCCTGCGCATCACGATATTGAGTGCTGGCAATATAATACGGATAAGAACGTGGTTTAGCGTAAGGTGACGCACTGTAGCACGAAGCCGGTCAAGCATCTGTGGCACTCGCTGCTGTTCGGATTGGTCGCCTGTGAGCAACACATCGATTATCAGCATTACCAACAGACGTGTTGCCGTTTCCAGGAAAGTGATGGTACGCCGACGCGAATTTCCTGTAACAAACAGTCGTGGCAATGACCGCCCGTCAAGCCAGTCGAACATACGCGACGCTATGAGTTCGGAGAGATTTTTCTTTATCGGTGTGCCTCCGATGGTTATATGCTGATGAGTCACATAGTAAGACTGGAGACAGACAGCATCCTTCACCTCTACGAGCGGATCGTCAGTAAGCATCCATAGCAGTTCGAAAGGATCTGTTCTATAAAGTTCCTCATTGAAATAGTCGGTAAGAAATATGCCACCAAGCAGAGTCTGTATTGCCATAGTACGCATGTGTATCAGTGGCATCAGCTGCACGTGCAATCCGTTGAATCGGGAAATAACCTCTGCGGTGCCTTTATTGGTGGCTATCAATTTGGAGAGCTTGTTGAATTCAGTAATGACTGACTGGATATCACCTTTATCGGTATCGAGTTCCGGAAAACGAAGCACCAAGTCTTTTTCAATATTGAAGAGTTCCTTTTCATAGTTTTCGCGTACAAGCACATTCATCACGTCGGTAAGGACATTCATCATGAGCAGATTGTCGCTCTGCTGTGCTATCAGTGTACGTATCGTTGTGCTGTCGCCCGACTCAACATAATCCATTATTAGCAAGTTGCGCAAAGCTCCAAGCATAACCTCGTCAGGGTTAACTCTGGAAAGGAATGACACCAGGTTGTCAACAGAATGGCTTTCGCTCTTCCTTATGGCCAACGCCAGCATATACTCCAGGAAACGTTCATAGACAAACTGGATTTTATCCTCTTCAGCATAACGCAATACAGGACGCTCCGGGCGGTTGATAAGCTCGGCAAAAGCTATGGTAATGGCATACTTGTCGTTTTGCCGCATAAAGACAAGCTTGGCAAGACGGTGAAGCGGATGATGTCTGTCATCGTAAGCTTTATATAATTCAGGCACCGAGACACTATTTTCCGCCTTGCCGCCAATATAGCCGTCAAGTATTGTTTCCGTAACCAAGTCAAGAATCTCCACCTGTCGGCTACCTGCATAGGCATTATGGATGTTTTCGTAGAGTTGTCCCCATAGGGCAAGCGATGTCAGGCTTGCGGTCTGATCAGGCATTGAGGTTCCAAGATAGTTGATACAGGCTATCTTCAGCACCAATGGATCCTTGAGCCTGATGGCAAGAGTACGCGACAATGAGGAGAGTGGTGTGTGTATGCTATAAAAATCGCTGTAGACTGCATAAGCCCTTCCGAGTTCATCATCGTTGAATCCCCGCACCACTGTAGCGTTGTCGCCTTTAGGAGTATAAAAAAACGATTCAGGCAAATCGGAAGTGAGAGGCTTCAGTATCTGGTTCCATGTGTAGTTGCGACAAGTAAACAACAGCTTGAAACGAGTATATTTCTCTCCGACGAACAACGCCAACAAGTCTTGAAGTAACGCTGCTGCAGACCCTTCACTGGCATTTGTGTTCTCCTCCTCCCTATTCATTGAGAGATAGTTTTCGCACTCGTTCAGTGCGTCGACAAGTATCAGCATGCAGGCTCCGTCGTTTTCCGCAGCCTCATGCAGTTCATCGAGTACTTTTGTGATTTTCTTTCGAGGCGAAAGGTCGAAAACCTGTCGCAGATATGCTTCCAGGCTCGTCCCCGAAAGACCTGCGCCTGAAAGCAGCAGCACTCCGGTATTATCTCCTCCTGCAAAACGGGAATTTGCGACTATCTGCTCTCCCCAAAAGCACAACTGGCTTGTTTTACCTTGGCCTGCCTCGCCAGGCAACGGGAATAGCGTTGCTCCCGACGACAAAAATTCCGCAAGTCGGGATGTCAGCTCTTCGCGTTCCACAAACATCTCGCGGTTATATCTCTTCTCTCGATAAACGTTTTGCAAAAAACGGTTGCTTTCAGCATGGAGCATCCTCTTCCATTCTGTCCAGTTGCGGCGCTTTGCAATATCGAATGCCGGAACAAAAGACTGGAAAAAAGCGTCAATGTCAGGATTATAGTTAGTCGTCAGTAATGATTCTGCCTGTTCGTTGGCCGACACATAGTATGCCTTTTCATCGTTCAAGGACTGGAAAAGATAAATATAGTTGTTGCTGTCTGCGAAGACCAGCGGATACATATCCATCTTGTCTATCCCAATTCCACCTTCCATCCAGCAATGCCCCTCTTGAGTCAATGTTGTGCTTTCACACAAAGGTGCCATCGCCTCAAGCAGTTGCATCAGTCGTGGCTCCAACAATGCAACCACTTCATGGTATTTCTCATCCGTAAGCATAGTGCCATGCCCTTTGTATTGGTTGCGTAATGCCACTATCGACATCTCATTTTTGCCTCCAATGAAGATATTTTTTTTAGAGGTTGTATAATTACACAATGAGCGCGACAAAGGTGCGTCAGGCATAGCCTCCAAAGCTGTCGCTGTAAGCGGAGGAAGGATGTCGTTACACCAATCACCAAAAGAGAGCGGCCTCTTGTTGTCTATCTTTTGTACCACATTGACCAGCTGCTGCGAGGTTACACCACCTTCACGCAACATCGCCAACAATACTATTGAGATGTATTGCGCTGACAACTCAAACAGTTCGAGGATATAGTCCTTTGCTTTCGCATAGCTGCCCTGCTCAACAGTGACGTATAGCTGTGCAAGAGGATGTCCTATTGTGAAAGGCAGCCCCTCGACGGATTTTTCCACCAGCTCCACATACTCCCTCTCTCTCTCACTATCATATCTATTTATCAATGTTGTCATTGGGAAGGAAGATATTGCATACTTTTTTGCAAAATTACGAAAATTGTATCTAACAGCAAAATTTATTTTCATTTTCAACGTTTATGCTTATCATGAAGATTCTCAAAAACACATCGCATCTGTGCGGTCATTTCCTCATCAACGACAGAGCATCCCTTGTCACACGACTTGAGCAGCAAGGATGGGTGGCCGACAAGATAGGGAAAGAGGTGTTGGATAGTTGCAAGAACTACTACTATAGCGAATTTGTGGAATTCACTCTTCACGGTGATGGCAACATTTCCAAATTCAATACAAAGAAATCCCATAAAGACGCTCTTTCAGGACTTGTACGCTACAATAAGACCATCAATCGGAAGATACGGGTACGTACACGTAGCGGCGACGAGGTCGCACTGCATATCGAGAAGCTGACTGTCTATATTGCCCCTTTCAATATTGTGCTATTCTCTGTCGATCTCACCATGGAGGATATCGATTATAACCATCTGGCTGCAGCTCTGCAGTTAATTCGTGACAACTGCCATTACGATGAATCTCTTGTTGGAGAATTCATTGATGCCGCCATAACTCCAATATGCAATATTTTAAGTACAACAGAGGTCAAAGTCGGAACATCCAACTATCAAGAGCTGACAAAAAACGGCAATAAACTAAAATTGTTCCAAATAAATGAAACAGACTCTGTTGCCGAAACCGACGGGGAGAAGTTCGATGCGATGCTATACAGCATGGGATGTCTTATGCCTATTGACGACAGCAACTGTCTTGCATGCACAGACACTGACTACTACAAAAGAGTTATGCAGAACGGGCGTATCGCTGTTTTCGACGGGTGGAGAGCATTGGCGTTGTTCGACACTTTTTCCATGATGACCGTCCCCCTGCCGGATTTTCGACGCGACATGTGGAACTCAGACTATTTCCGCATGATATATATTTATATCCTCTTCCGTCAAGCATTTCTCTACCAATACGAGTCTCTTTTCCGCAAAGAGGGGTGCGACATCAAAAGTCTTGAATCCGACATACTACTCTTTGAACGCCGATACTGTTTCGACCGTTTCTCGTTCAATTTCCTTCCCATCGAGATTGGACGTGCTATGGAGAGAGCCCTTGAATTGCGCGAGAGCTCTGCCAACTTACACTCGACAGTGGCACAAGCCAGCGCCGTATACGAAAAAGAGAGCGATGACAAGATGAACCGAGTGCTTACACTTCTGGCTGTCATAACCATCTGCTCCACAATTTGGGATTTGTTCTCAATGCTGAACGAGGCTTTCCCATTCAACAGCTCCATGTCGGTATTCCGTACCGGCACATACATTTTGATTATTATACTGCTGATAATAAGCATAATCTATCTTCAAAGCAACCGTAAACACTAAAACAATATGGGCGTTATAGCACGGCAGAGCATACGAGGAGCATTGGCAAATTATCTGGGAGTAGCAATAGGTTTTTTCACAACCTTTTTTGTGCTTACCGACTGCCTCTCACAAGAAGAAATCGGCCTTACCCGCGTAATGGTCGATGCCGCCATGCTCTTCTCCGGGCTTGCACAGTTAGGAACAAACGCATCCATAATCCGTTTCTTTCCTTTCTTTAAGTCTATCGACGGAAAGAACCACGGCATATTTGGCTGGTCAATACTTATTCCGTTTATCGGGTTCAGCCTGTTCGCCACTCTATTCTTTATCTTCAAGGAGAACATCATCACTGTCTATTCGCAAAAGTCTCCGCTTATTGCCGACTATTTCTATCTACTGTTGCCTCTGACATTCTTCGCTCTCTATCTTACCGTATTTGAGACAAATGCCAGTGTATTGCTACGCATCACCGTACCACGACTGGTACGGGAGGTTGGAATTCGCCTTTTCAACCTGATATGTTATCTGCTATACGGACACGAACTTATATCGCTCGATTGCTTCGTCCTGCTTTTCTGCCTCAGCTATGCAGTCGCAATGCTCATCAACTTTTTTTATCTGCTCTCTTTGGGGAAAATATCGTTCCGCATCGACTGGCATTTTATCGACCGCACACGCATCAAAGAAATCTTGCTCTACACCTTGTTTATGACTGCCACAATACTTGCCGGCAACATTCCATTAATCAATTCTTTGTTCTTGGGAGCAAAAGCGGGATTGGAGCTAACAGGTGTATACACCATTGCATTCTATATCGCCAATATTGTCGAAGTTCCCTACCGTTCTTTGGGAGCAATATCAAGACCGATGATTTCACAGGCCGTGCGCGACAACAATTGGAGCGAAGTTAACCGCTTGGGGCAACAGGTATCATTGCACCAGTTCCTTGTCAGCGCTCTGATATTGTTTTTCATCTGGCTGAACCTTGGAGCCCTCTTTGCCGTCATACCTCATGGGGCGGAATACAAGGACGGCATGGGTGTAGTTGTGATTCTTGGTCTTGCGAAGATAATCAATTCATCACTCTCTATAGGCACTGACATTCTCAACTATTCACGTAAATATCCTTTTTCATTAATCTTCATCGCCCTGCTTACGATATCGGCCATCTTGTTCAACCAATTTCTTATCCCTATATGGGATATTGATGGAGCAGCCTGCGCAACTCTATTCTCATACATCATTTATTTTGTATTCCTGTTGGCATTCCTACGCAGTCGTCTGAATGTTGGACTGTTCTGTGTAAAGCATATTACAGTTTTCGTTTTCATCCTTGTATTGTTTGCAATTGGTCTGTTATGGAACAGTTACGTCTCGCCACTTTTTGCTGCAGGCCTTTCACCGCTGCCTGCGGCTCTATTGGATGCGACAATAAAGACCGCCATAATGCTGGTGGTATGCACTATAGCGGTCTCGAGACTTCATATATCGAAGGATATCGACGCTCTGTTGGCGAAACTGCTTCGCCGCAAATGACGATTACAAATACACTCTCATACCAAGGCCAAGGAAACCTGACCTGACATGGTTGTTGTTTATTTCTTCGGCCAACGGCCTTCTCCAAGCCTGATCAGAAGAGGAGTTGTATTTCAAATTGACTGCCGTAGTCAAATCGTGATGATAATAGATATAGAGTTGAACATTGTCGTCACCCATTCCAAACTCACCGCCCACACTGAAGGTAATATCATTCAAAGCCCTGTCGTCACCTTCGCCGAAATCGAGTAGTTTACCTGTCGATACATCTTTCCAACTGTAGCCGAAATTGTAGTTCATACGACCAAAGGCAGAGATATAGAATCCGCTGGAAGAGTGGTCTGTGGTCAAAAACAATTTCATATTGAGATATGGCGACAATTGCCAGTAAGTGTAGCTATATTCGTAAGGTGTCGCTGAAGACGTTGAGACACCACTGTAGATGGTGCTGTCAATGCTGAATCCTGTCAAGAAGTTGCCACGATGGGCGATACGGCCTCCGATACTGATATTGAACATTTTTTCCGCTTCGAACAGTTGCAGCTCGAGAGGCATTGCCAATTCTCCTGTCTCGTTAATAAGTCCAGCCACTTCGAGAGAAACCCCTAATTTAGGTCCCCACGGCAGATCTGCAGGCCAAGTGAAAATTTTGAGGAAGTTGTCTCGACGGTTCATTTTGGCAATATCCTTTTTGTATTGTTTTTTTGCCGTTTCAACTTTATTTCTCTGTTCAGTAGTAAATGCATGTTTTAGAGCCTTGTCATACGAAGAAGATGTACCATCTTGCATATAAGAATCATATAAGTATTTATGTAACTCATCGCAATGTGACGACGAAGGATAGCTAGTCAAATAACTCTCACCCTTCGTCTGTTTTTCCTGACGATTGGTAGTTTTTTTCCATTGCAGGTAATCGTATTCCATCTTGCAGACACGCCAAGCGTCAAGTTGCTGCTTGTTCCAGTTTGTAGAAGAACCGGCTTTATTGAAGCACTTCATAGCCATCTCATATTCCTTCTCGCCATACCAGTAAAGTGCCTGTTCCAGTTGTTTTGCATAGTCGTTGGTGCCGCCGGTGTTGCTATTATTGTCTTCAGCGTTACCACTTGGAGCGTTTGTGTTTGAGTCATTGTTAACCTTTTTGTTTCCCTTATTACCGCCAGTAGTGCCGCCACTGCCGCCACTGCTATTCGTGCCCTGCATACCTTCAATGGTTGCGAGACGGGATTTGGCAGTCTTGTCTCCGCTGTTTATCTTAAGCAACGAACGGTATTTTGTCTCTGCCGTTGAATAGTCTTTATTGTTCCATGCAACATTTCCCTGCTGCTGTAACGTATGGGCCTTGCGTGCATTGCTTGCCTTTGCCTTGAGGTTCTTTGCCTTTGAAGTCTGATTGTTGCTCTCAGCCATCTGAGCTGCAAGATCGTACAGATTGGCAGCATCATTGTATTTACACTGCGAAAAGGCACTCTTTGCCTGATCCTCTGTACTCTGGCCATACATTGCCAACGGCAAGGCAAGGAAAACCAATGTCAATATTCGTCTAAAAAAATTCATATCGTATTAGTTAATCGATAAACCGAATTAATTATAAGTTAGATTATCATAATCTATGCCATGCGCCGACAAGATATTCTCAAACTGTCTTTTGTAGTTTTCAATATCGTAGTCGTTACCATCAAGACTATACCCTTGTTCAATAAGTTTCTTGACATGGCCAAGTCCTTCGAGGGCTTTATATTTGGCTGCAGTTTCAACAATCGAAGAACCATTGTTCTTGTTAAAGTTTTTCTGTAGCTCCTCCTTGATTACTACAAGCCATTGGCTCTCGACATCGTGGCGTTTCGTCAACAGTTTCTTTCTCGATGCTCTGTTTGCGTCGGGCATATACTCGTTAATAACATTAATCTGTTCCTCATAGTTGCCACTTTCATTAAATACAGGCATCTCCATAACCCTGTTGTAGTAATCAAGATTGCTGCCGTCGCCACATGAACGGAACAAGGCAGGCACAACACGAATGGCGATAACAATGATGATAATCCAAAGACAACCTTTAAGCCACCTGTGCTTTTTCGGTGGAGGCGTTGTACCTGTTCCTGTTGTTCGAGTGCCTGTTCCTGTAGTCCGGGTGCCTGTTCCTGTAGTGCGCGTACCTGTTCCCGTTGTACGGGTACCTGTACCTGTAGTACGGGTGGTTGTACCTGTTGTACGGGTGGTTGTACCTGTTGTACGGGTGGTTGTACCTGTAGTACGGGTGCCGGTACTTGACGGGCGCTGGCCGGATTGCAGAAAATAAGCCAATAGTTGCCTAAGCTGTGCGTTGCTTTGACATTGCTGTTTATAGAAGCTGAAATGATCCGAATCCTTGGTCAAAACCGTTATTTTCCCGGCAAAAGTACCGATAGCCTCACACAGCTCCTTATGCGAAGTGGAAAAAACTTGATGACTGCGCTGTTTCCATTCAGAAGCTTTACGTTTGACATTTTCGGTATCAAGTTGCCTGTTCTGCACAGTAAGCAGAAATTTCAATGGTTCATAGTCGGTAGACTGCAGATATCCAAAATCGCGTTTAATGACATTGAGTGAACGAATAAGAGCCTGGATATGAGTGGCTGCAACACTCGGATCGATTCCCTGCTGCCTTGGAGCCGACTGCTGGGGACGCTGCTGAGTCTGCTGGGGACGTGGCTGCTGAGGTGCAGCATCGTCTGACAAGAACTGCCGAAGAGCCGATTTCAACTGGGCGTTGCTCTGACATTGCTGTTTGTAGAATGCAAAGTGGTCGGCATCCTTGGTCATGATGGTTATCTTTCCTGCAAAGGCGCCAATAGCCTCACATAGTTCCTTATGTGCCGTAGAATATTTCTGGTGACTGGACTGCTTCCATTCTGAGGCTTTGTTTTTTGTCAACTCGCTATTAAGAGTACGGTTCTGTACTGAAAGCAGGAAGATGAATGTCTCCATATCCTCCCTTTGCAGTGACTCGAACTCCTTGCTGATAGTGTTGAGTGCCTTTATGATGGCTTGTATGTGTGTTGCTCCAACGCTCGGATCAATGGCCATGACAAAAAGATAGAAGTATTAGTTTTGAATAGTTTTTTAGATTATGCTTTTTTAACCTACAAAGGTGTCCCGAGACAAATATAGTCCTCGGGACACTAATTATTATGGGATGTTTCTTCGTTGATTAAATAACCTCTGAGCCAAGCAGACGTTTAGTTGTCGCTGCCAGTTCCTCAGCGGAACGGACGCCTGTAACCTCAAGGTCGTAGTCAAGAATCTCTCCCTCGATTTCTGCATGCACAGAGAGCATACCGTTCTCGGCGAGGTCGAAGACCATCTTGATGGGCGTGCCCTTGGGATATTTTCCTTTAACAGGCATCATCTTGTCGGAAAGACACTTTGCGAGGTCTCTCTTAATCTTGACATCCTTTTCACGGTCATGAACATTCGATTCGAAGACCATAGCGCCGAACTGTGGCTGATTGTCCTCCATCAGAGAGAAATTGGCCTCGGCGTGTGCAGGCAACGAGTCGTTGACAAAGACCATATTGAACACCTCGTCCGATCCCACGTCGGTACCATAGGTCTTACTTGTAACATTAACCACATGGGCACGGAGAGAGGTTGGCAGAGTCTTCGGCATAGGAGCATCACCATCCTCGTATTTCACAACCATGTCGGTGTATTTTTCATTCATAGCGTAAAGGGCGGCACCCTTGGCGACGCACTGGTCCGGGTCGTTGAGTTTGGCATCGCAGTGGAACTCACTGTCAACACGAGCCTTGATTTGCGGCATGCGAGAAGAGCCTCCAACCAACAAAACCTCGTCGATCTTCAGCGAGCCCTCTTTTTGTCTTGCTGCATCAATTGCCTGGTTGGTGATATCGATAGTCATCTGAAGTTTATCTTCAGTAAGGGCGTTGAACGTGTCACGCGACACCTCGATACGAGAAGTCTTGCCATCCCAACTGATGGTGCGGCGCACCTGGGTCTTTGCTTCAGGAGTAAGGGCCTTCTTGGCAAGCTCGGCTTCAAGCATGAAGGTATAATATAGTCGGCTGTCGTCATGCAGACCAAACGACGTACCATGTTCGGCGTTGAACTGGGCGAGCATGTATTCGGCCAGACATTCGTCCCAGTCGGCGCCACCGAGGTCGTGCTTGCCATCGGTGGCAACAACACGGATATGGCCACCGTTGACACGGATAATGGTAACATCGAAGGTACCGCCTCCAAGGTCGTAAACCATAATGGTCTGCTCACTGTCAGCCTTGATACCATAGCTGATGGCGGCAGCTGTAGGCTCGTTGATAATATCTATAACATTAAGACCTGCCATGATTCCGGCCTGACGCGTACGCTCACGCTCATTGTTTCCGAAATAAGCGGGACATGTGATAACAACATCGGTAATTGGTTCTTCACCGGGGTCGCGGTTATCATTGGCATCCTTGACCACTTTGCGAAGGATACGTGACGAAATCTCACTGGGGTCTTCGCCAAATGGATGCTTCGTCGGTTTTTTGAAGCATTCATCGTTGCACATCTCTCGCTTGATAAAGCAAACAGTCTTCTCAGGTTCCACAGCCAACTGGTTCTTGGCTTCCTTACCTACGACGGTGGCTTTTTCACTTTCATAGTATACAACCGAGGGCGTAGTCAAATCACCTTCGATGTTCTGAAGCACAACAGGCTGGTCGTGCTTGTCAATGCATGAAATGCATGAATAGGTTGTACCGAGGTCGATACCGTAAACGCGTCTACTTTCGTCCATATTGTTACGTGTTTTTATGTTTTTATTTCTTTAAATTTCTTTTATTTGTCTGTTTTAGCATAAACAATCACCTGTGGGTCACGGAACATGTGACCGGTGGCGCTGTTTTTGAATCCAGTCTTTAGTACTACGGCGATAGTCTTGTCTTGCTCGTCGGTGGGTGCAGGACGCTTGTCCATTGCTTTCTGGACTTTAGGGTCGAATGGGTCGCCAACCGAGGTCTTCACAATCTCTATATCATAGGCATACAGCAAGTCGTCGATAGAGAGCATCACATTGTTGGCCTCCTTGCGCAAAGCCACAAAAGAGGCATCCTCGCTGGTACCTTCGGGATATTTTGCCATCAATTCGGCAAGAGCGTCATAGATAAGAATGATGTCCTTCATCACAGGCTTCACAATCTCTTGACGCAGACCTGTCTTATATTGTTGCAGTTCATTATGGATATCTTTGATTAATCCATCCTTGTATGTGGTTTCCACAAGGTAGGTGTCGATTTTCTTCAACATCTCTGTCACCTCTTTGGGCAGCTCTGCCTTAACTGGGGCGACCGGTTGGTCTGTCTGGGACTGGGCAGAAGCAGGTGCCGAATCAGGCACTGGAGATGGCTCTGGTTTAGACTCTTCAACCGGCTTGGCACTGGAAACAATCTCGTCGGCTTTCTTTTCCAGTTGGTTTAGTTTATCTTGAAACAGATTGTTTTGGTTCTTTAATTCCTCGTTTGCTTTTTGCAAATCCTCATTTCTCTGAGCAATCTCCTCGTTTTTCTTTACAATCTCTTCATTCTTTTTCAATAACTCTGCATTGTTTTTCTGCATTTCTTCGAGGGTTTTCTTGATTTCCTCGATATCTCTTGAATTCTGATTATTAAAAAGATTGTTCATAGCCATCATGTTTTAGGTGATTCTATTTTTAAATTATTGAATATGACAAAAAAGCAACTTAAATAGTTATTATTTTGCGATGCAAAGTTACAACATTTTTTTTATTAGTACAAATTATTAATGTTTTTTTTACCTGATTTTCAAATATACTGTCCGCTTTTTGTCTCCCTATTTGGACATTGACTCCATGAGTTGGATAAGAAATATTTTTTTTGTAATTTTGCAAATCGTATTTAACGAGAACTATTACATATAATACAATATATTACAGCATGTTAGATAAACTCGAAGCCATATATTCCCGCTATTGTGAGATTGAAAAACAGATGAACGACCCGCAGGTCACTGCGGATATGAAACGCTACGTTAAACTCTCAAAAGACTACAAAGACCTGCAGCCTGTGGTGAAAGCCTACAAGGACTACAAGGCTCTGCTCGAAACCATCGATGAATGCAAGGATTTGCTTGAAAACGAAAAGGATCCTGAACTTAAAGAGATGGCCAAGGAGGAACTCACTGCCAGCCAGGAACGCCGCGAGAAGATGGAGGAGGAAATACGCATCCTCCTTATCCCCGCCGACCCGCAGGACTCGAAGAACGCTGTTGTCGAGATACGTGGCGGCACGGGTGGCGACGAGGCATGCATATTTGCCGGCGACCTTTTCCGCATGTACACCCGTTTTTGTGAAAAGAAGCACTGGAAAGTCGAGGTCACTGACTTCAACGAGGGTACCTCCGGCGGATATAAGGACATCACTTTCACCGTTACGGGCGAAGGCGTCTATGGCTTGTTGAAATACGAGAGCGGAGTACACCGTGTGCAGCGTGTGCCGGCAACCGAAACACAGGGACGTATCCACACCTCAGCTGCCGGAGTGGTAGTTCTGCCCGAAGCCGAGGAGTTCGACGTTGAGCTGAATATGAACGATGTGCGTATAGACACCTTCTGCGCCTCAGGTCCCGGCGGCCAATGTGTCAATACAACCTACTCGGCGGTTCGACTGACGCATATTCCCACCGGAATCGTTGTCTCGATGCAGGATCAGAAATCACAAATCAAAAACAAGGAGAAAGCCATCAGTATCCTTCGTACTCGCCTCTACGAGCGCGAGTACAACAAGTACATGGAAGAGCTCTCCTCCAAGCGCAAGACCATGGTTGCCACCGGCGACCGCAGCGAGAAGGTTCGCACTTACAACTATCCCCAGAGCCGCGTCACCGACCACCGCATCGGCTGGTCTATGCACAACCTGCCTGCCTTTATGGATGGCGACATCGAGGAATGTATAGAAGCCCTCCAACTCGCAGAGAACGCCGAAAAACTCAAAGCCTCGGTAGGTTGATACCCTCCCAATCGTGGTACGAAGGCACAGCCACCAAAACGGTCAACGTAACATTTCAGCCTGAAAAGTAGAAACAAGTCAAACAATTAGATTATCATTCCAGAGGCGACGACGAGATGGGCGTCGTTGTCGTATATTGTGGCGTATTGGCCGGCGGCGATGCCTTGAATCTTTGTGTCACTGCTGAGATGGAACAGTGTCCCATAGACGGGGTCTACAACACGGGTCAGATGGCCTTGCGCGAAATCGGGAGTGTGGCGTATCTTGAACTTCACATCGACATTCCAGTCATCAACAGGACTTCCGTCGGACGGCGTGTTCCAAATGTCGGAACTGAGATAGTGGAACCCTAAAAGGTTTATTGCTTTGCCGTATTGTGCCTCGGGAGTATATCCTTGCGACACATACAGCACATTCTCATTCATGTCTTTTTTCACCACAAACCACGGCCCTCCGCTGAGGAAAAGGCCTTTGCGCTGGCCAATGGTGTGGAACCAATAGCCTTTGTGTGTGCCAAGCACCTTGCCGGTCTCCAGTTCGACAATTTTACCCTCTTTCTCGCCAAGATAGCGTCGCAAGAAGTCATTGTAGTTTATCTTGCCGAGGAAGCAAATGCCCTGGCTGTCCTTTCGGTCGGCGGAAGGGAGGTGTGCGTCGTGGGCTATCTGACGGACTTCACTTTTCATCAGATGCCCGATGGGGAACATTGCCTTCTCTATCTGCGGGTAGGTTAGCTGCGTAAGGAAGTCGGTCTGGTCTTTCAAGGGGTCTTTGGCAGTGGCAAGAAACGAGATGTTGTCAAGGACTTCCGATGTGGCGTAGTGACCAGTGGCAATGCGGTCGTAGTCCTTGCCGCATTTGTCGTTGAAGGCACCGAATTTTATCATGCGGTTGCACATCACGTCGGGATTGGGGGTAAGGCCTTTCTTGACCGAATCGATGGTATAGCTGACAACATTGTCCCAATACTCGCGATGCAGGTTTACCTCCTCGAAGCGGCATCCATATTTCTTGGCGATATAGGTGGTTATCTCGATGTCTTCCTCTGCTGGGCAGTCGATATAACCCTCCTCAGCTTCCATACCGATGCGGATATAAAAGATATCAGGCGTGTAACCCTGCTCCTTGAGCAGATGCACCACAACAGAGCTGTCGACGCCGCCAGAGACGAGTGCGGCTATATTCATTTTTCCTCCTCCTTATTCTCGGATTCCTCTTCTTCCGGCAGGCGTATGCTCTTAAAACGACGCTGACGCTGCTTCCATCGTTCGCGGGCGAATTGTTGCATATCGCTTACCTCGTCGTTCTCGTCAATGATTTCAAGGCCAAGAATTGTCTCTATGATATCTTCAAGCGTGAGTATTCCCTGAAATCCACCATACTCATCAATAATAATAGCAATCTGCTCTTTGTGTTTGAGTAGCGAATCCCATATTTCGCTTACCGACTGTTCCTCGTTGAACAATGGTATATCGCGTTTAATATCTTTCAGTCGCTTATTGAACCTGTCTTCAGCCAGATCTTCGAGGGCATCGCTTCGCAAAATGTAACCTGTGATGTACTCAGGATCGTCGGCATAGACGGGAATGCGGCTAAAGTGACTATATTCCTCAACCTTGTAGAACTCTTTTAGAGTCATAGACTCAGGGGCTACGGCAGCCACCGAGTGCGGGGTCATGACATCGTAAGCCTTAACGTCATCGAGCTTGATAACATTCTGGATAATCTTGTTCTCATCCTCGTCGAGCACTCCTTCATCCTCACCCACGTCGGCCATTGCCGCCACCTCCTCGCGACTCACCGAGGTCTCCTCATCCTTGCTGGAGAAAAGACGCGTCAGCAGACCAATAAGAAGAACGAGAGGATACATTAATATTATCAGTACACGGATAGTACGTGCCGTGAAACCCATAAGGCGTCTCCAGTAGGTAGTTCCTATCGTTTTTGGTATTATCTCCGAAAAGACAAGAATCAGAATTGTTGTCACGGCAGAGACAAGTCCGAACCATTGGCTACCGAAGGCTTGTGTGGTCTGTGCACCGACGCCGGCGGCGCCGATGGTGTTGGCTATGGTATTGAGGGAGAGTATGGCTGCGATGGGTTTGCCATTGTCGGTCTTATATTCCTTGAAACGCTTTGCTGACTTGTATCCGGCATCCTCGCGCATAGTGATGAACGACAGAGGTGTCGACATCAACACAGACTCGAGTATTGAGCATAAAAAGGAAATGCCCATGGCTCCGAACAAAAACAACAACAATAAAGTGAGGTGGGACATTATTTTTCTTCTTGACTATTGCTAATTTGTTGTACTTCTAACGTGGTTTCCTGTTTTTTATTGCTATGTAATGCTATTATTATCACTGCGGCAAAAATTAACGCGATACCTACAAGCAAACGGAAAGAGAAGAGCTCTCCGAAAAGAAAGATACCGATCATTACCGCAGTGAGGGGCTCCAGTGCTCCCATGATGGCAGTAGGAGTAGAACCTATGTATTTGGCAGCATAGACCATCATTACCAAAGCAAGGATGGCAGGAACCACTGCAAGCCATGCAACACAAAGCCAACTCTCACAGGATTGAGGGACAATTATTTTGCCAGTAGACAATACCGCCATGAGGCCATTGCCCAGCGTACAGTAAATCAAAACATAAAAGTTGATTTTGAAAGATGACATATTAAGTTTTGCCCTGTTCATCACAATTATATAAATTGCATATGTCAATGCAGATGCCAACACCAACAACACCCCAGAGGTGGACAATGTGCCACCGCTTGGATTCCAATAAAGCAGCAGAACCCCTATGAACGAAAGCACTATGGATATTCCAGTAGCCACGGTTATGCGCTCTTTGAAAAAGATTGCCATAATGGCGGCTGTAAGGACAGGATAAACAAAGAGTATCGTTGACGCTACACCCACATCCATCAACTTAAAACTCATATATAGAGTCAGTGACGAAGCCAGGAAAAGAAGCCCAAGCGAAGTGAGAGAGCCAAACTCCCTGCGAGAAATCCTTATATGCTCTTTGCGAAACAGCATGACGATAGCTATGATAATCCATGCCAATCCAAAGCGCCAGAACAGTACACTGCCAGGATCCATGCCCTCACGGTACAACTGCGCCCCCAACGGGTTTGTGCCATAGCAAACCGCTGCGCCGATACCGCATATCGTTCCAATTATTCTTTTATTAATTTTCAATATATTCTCCTATATTTCAATCTATAAACAGAAAGAAAACCATTCTTATCGCTTTGCAAAAGTAGGAAAAAAATTGTAACCAAAAGCGCCCCCTAATGGAGGCGCTTCATTTATGTGTGTTTCAAAGATGTATTTTTCAATCAGGGAGATCTTCAAGGAATCGGATGCCTTGTCCAAAAGAACCATCACTGCGCAGCTGAGTACGAGCCGCATCACTTTCAGAGGAGTGCGAGGATTCAAAAATAGGCTCGTCTGTAAGTTGGGCTGTAGTCATATCCTCTACCTTGCGGGGACCATCCGGATCATTGAGAAGCATATCATTCAAGCGTTTGATACGTTCGGCACGTTCCCGCACTTTCATATCAATACTTTCTTCGGTGCGAGGAGTGAACGCCCGAGCTATCTGCTGCTCAGCAGTCTGCTGTTCAGATAACTGATGCGCCTCAACAGGTGCCGGTGCCTCAAACACTTCAGTGTGCTGGATATGGAAGACAGGTTCCTGTTTGACAGGCTCTGCTGTTTGCTGGACACGAGGCTTCGAGAATACCCTGATTTCGTCCAGATGGCTGTTGGAAGCAACCTGTACAGGCTCCTCCGCTGGAAGCTCAACGGCAACAGGTTCTTCCACTTCCTCTACGGCTGGAGATTCCAAAGTTATATAACGACGGTTGCCAATCTGGTTTGTAGGCATGGTGTCAAAAGGATTCTCATATCCACCATTGGACTGAGGAACCGTTGCCTGTGGCTGTTGGGGCACCTCTGCATGAGAAGCCTCAACGGCTGCATTAGCAACTTCTGTAGCCATTGCAGTAGTAGCCTTGTGTACAATATGCATACCACTTTCATCGACAGGCTGCTCATGGACATCGCGAGGAATTACCACGGTTTCTGCCGGACGTACATTATTTTCGGGGGCTTTGGGAGTTGCTTCATCAACTTTGTCCAGTTCATGAATCACAACACCTGGAAGAGGTTCAAAACCAGTAGCAATCAACGTGATATGCAGCTCATCATTAAGGCTGTCGTCGTCGCCTATACCCCAAATGACATTGGCACCATTATTGCCTGTAAGTTTGGTAATATAATCCGTCACCGTGCCAAGCTCGTCCATAGTAATCTGTTTCTCCGGTGAACAGGAGAAATAGAGCAGGATGTTCTTGGCGCCACGGATATCATTGTCGTTAAGGAGTACCGATGTCGTAGCGGTCTCGATGGCCTTCTGGGCACGATCCTCGCCACTGCCGAATCCAGCACCCATAAGGGCGGTACCGCTTTTCTCCATAACGGTGTTGACATCCCGGAAGTCGATGTTGACGTATGCCGACACCGTAATGATTTCAGCAATACCCTTGGCAGCAGTAAGCAACACATCGTCAGCCTTGCTGAAAGCCTGTTTCAGAGGAACATCACCGTACTTGCGCAACTTATCGTTGTTGATAACGAGAATTGCATCTACATGTTTCTTCAATTCCTCAATGCCGGCGGCAGCTTGATTGCGGCGTATGGAACCCTCGAAGGAGAAAGGTTCGGTGACAATTGCCACAACAAGTATCCGTTTGACCATATCGTCATCAAGTTCAATGCTCTTGGCTATTTCGGCGATAACAGGAGCAGCACCTGTACCAGTGCCACCGCCCATACCTGCGGTAATAAAGAGCATCTGAGTATCGTTGGAGATAGCCTGTTTGATTTCTTCCTTGTGTTCAAGCGCAAGCTGTTTGGCACGCTCAGGCACATTGCCTGCTCCAAGTTTGCCAAGCACAATCTTGTTGGGGACGGGACTTGCCTCCAGAGCCTTTGCATCGGTATTACAGACTATGAACTCTACACCGTGAATACCCTGACGGTACATGTGGTTCACTGCGTTACCACCGCCACCGCCAACGCCTATGACTTTTATTTTTGCAGGGCCTTCACGAAGAGGTTCAAACTGCATGGCCGGTCCTTCCTCCATAAACTGCATGCTGTTTTGCTCCTGATTGTCGGGAATAAAAGAAAATGTGCTATCTTCCATGTGTACTTATTTCTTATCAGATTATTGATTATTAATAATATACGTTATATACTCCTGCGGTATAAATTGATGTAAAAATACTCATTAATACCCGTATGCCGATATATGTCGCACGTTAGTTTTCAACAAGTTTTTAACGCAGCTTAAAGATCAAGTTCATCGTTGCCTTCGTTGCGGATTGTCCCGTCATTGAAGACCTTGTTGAAATATTTTTCTATCGCTTTTGTAAGCTGGGAGCCGAAACGGCGTCCTGCACCCGTAGGTTTCGTGCTTGGTGTCGTGGTAGTTTCCGTTGGTGTAGGAGTTTCTTCTATTTCAACAGGTGCAAATATAGGATCAGCGTGGGATTCCGTCTCGGTTGCATCAGGATTTTGAGATTCATTTTCCGGAGTATCCACAACAGGCTCGTTATCCTGCACTTCCGGTTCATCCTCGACCATGTTGTTTACACCCGACTTGTCGAGTTCGTCGAATCCGTAAAGAACAAGTCCAATACCCGTAGCGTACATGGTGTTGATTATTTCCTTGTCGGTATCTTTGTCAAGATGTTCGTCGGGATAACCAATACGTGTGTCAATTCCTGTAATAAATTCGGTAAGTTCCTTGATATGGTTGAGCTGAGCACCACCTCCTGTGAGCACAATACCAGCAAAAATATCCTTCTCGAGATGAGACTTCTTGATTTCATAGTCAACCTGTTCAAGAATAGTTTCTGTACGTGCCTTGATTATTCCGGCAAGGGTGCGCATGCTGATCTCACGTGCAGCTTGTTTACGTATTCCAGGGATAGAGATGATATCGTTCTCATTAACATTCTGTGGCAGACAGGAGCCGAAACGAGTTTTAAGGGCCTCAGCCTGGGTACGCATGATCTTGCAACCATCCTTGATATCGTTGGTGATGGCGTTGCCAGCCAAAGGAAGCACTGTGGTATGTCTGATAATGCCTTCCTTAAAGATGGCGATATCTGTAGTACCACCGCCGATATCCACCAGAGCCACTCCTGCATCCTTATCCGTATTGTCAAGCACAGCATAAGCCGATGCCACCGGTTCGAGGACAACTCCTTTGATTTTAAGTCCTGCACGCTCCACACTATAGTGGATATTGAGCAGGTTCATCGTGTTTCCCGTCACGATATGGAAATTAGCTTTCAGCTGTTTTCCTGCGACTCCAACAGGCTCCACCTCCGGACTCAGCTCCTCGCCGTCAACCACATAATTCTGAGGGAAAATATGAATTATATCCTCGCCAGGGTTAAGGTTGATGTTGTGCTGTTCCTCGATAAGGCGGTCAAGGTCATGCTGCTCTATGACTTTTTGTTCTGCTGGGATGACCACCATGCCGACATTCTGGATGCTCTTGATATGCTGTCCTGCAATACCGACATACACCTCTTTCACCTCGATACCAGCCTGTTCAGAGGCCACCTCGACAGCTTTTGTGATAGAAGCCGCGGTATCTCTGATGTTCTTTACAACACCGCGCTCCACACCTTTCGACTCGGTCTTGCCGAAGCCAATAATTTTGATTTTGTCACCTTCGCCACGGGCACCAATGAAACAGGCGATTTTCGTCGTTCCGATGTCAAGGCCAACAATAATTTCGTTTTCGTTGTTCATGATTGTATGATATTTAGTTTTATTATTTTATTTCATAATCACTTTCTTGCACACACCACCTGATTGCGGTATTTGAGGCTTATCGTCTTGTATGTGTCCCAACCCACAACCTGACGGGCACCTTGGTCAAAATATGCCCACAAGTTCTCAAACTTCTCTTGCAGCAGCATGGTGTCGCCCACAATCACAGTTGTATTACCAAGCTTTGGTACAAGCACAAGGTCCCCATTGGAATCAATACACACCTGATCGAATATTTCACCGTATTCCGGGTTGTCGTACAGATAGGCGGCGAGAGTCCATATCTTCATTATCGCTGACGGCTGTCGACGGATGGAGGTGTCGGTAAGGTTCAGCGCCGTCGGCCTCAACAACCTAGGCTGCTTTGTCTCACAACTTCCCACCAGGATATTGCAATAGTTATTTCTGGACAATGGCATAAATGTACCCTGCCGCGACAAGTAGAACTCGTTGTCTTGATAGAACATACGCACCACAGGCTGCCTGAGAAGCACATCAACCGTCAACTTGCCACCCGTCGACATTCCGACCTCGACCTCCTGCACATACGGATGCTTGGCAAGAATTTTCCTAATACCTTTTTTGTCGACATCCTTAATATCTGTTTTCATAATATCAGGATAGGAGGCAACTATAATACTGTCAACATCGTCGGCCGTCATCAGAGACGAAGTGCCTGACGACGAGACAGTGGTTTCTATACCTCGCATGGTGGCATTGCGGCGTACGATATGGAATGCAACCACGACAGCCACAAGCATTAGGAAGATGATAATATGTTTTACTCTGATTACCAAAGAATAGTTTTTTTTTATATTATGACTCGCTCAATCTTGATTCAAGGACAGGCACAAGGCGGTCGATATCGCCGGCACCCATTGTCAGCACCACATCGGGGCAGAGCGCTTCCACCAGATCTGGGATTTGCTCAGGAGTGCTGAGGTATTTGTTCATAGTATTTATTTTTCGCAGAATCATTCCCGACGACACTCCTGGTATAGGCTTCTCACGGGCGGGATAGATAGGCATGAGGATTATCTCGTCAAGCCGTCCCAGAACCTCGGCAAAATCGTCTGCAAGGTCGCGGGTGCGGCTATATAGATGCGGCTGAAAAATACCAACCACACGTTTATCGGGATAGAGGTAGCGTACCGACTCGATAGTGGCCGCTATCTCTTTGGGATGATGTGCATAGTCATCTATATAGACGACATCCTTTGTCTTAACACGCACATCGAAGCGGCGACGGATGCCGGCAAAACTCTTCAAGCCAAAACGCAGCTGGTATTCGTCAAGTCCGCACTGCAAAGCAACGGCAGCCGCAGCAACGGCATTTTCAACATTGTAAAGGCATGAGTTCTGGAGTTCGATATCATAAAGCACCTTTTCCGGAGTACGCAGATCAAAGAACACATTGCCGTTATAGTTGCGAACATTGATTGCATAGTAGTCCGGCTCTATTGATCTGGCGGAGTATGAGTAGCATCTTATCTCCTCTCCCACATGTAACAGCAGCTTGTCGTCATCATCCCCGTCATCATGGTCGTGACCGTGGTGGTGAGCCATAAGACCTTCCTTAAGAATCAGGGCACCCTCCGGACGAGTCTGGTTGGCATATTGCTGGAAAGCCTCAACGAGATTCTCATGAGTGCCATATATGTCAAGATGATCCGGGTCGGTGGCAGTGATGACGGAATAGAGCGGATGTAGCTGCAAGAACGAGCGGTCGTATTCATCGGCTTCAACAACGATATATTCACTCTCGTTGTTTACCAACAGATTGCTGTCAAAATTCTTGGCTATTCCTCCAAGGAAAGCAGAACATCCCATGGGAGATTTGCTAAGCAGATAGGCAATCATTGCACTCGTTGTGGTTTTGCCATGAGATCCAGCGACAGCAATGCATTTCTTGCCTCTTGTCAATTCGCCAAGCATTTGTGAACGCTTCATAATAGGAAGACCCTTTTCCTTTACAGCCTGGAACACCTTGGTCTCCTGAGGAACTGCCGGTGTATAGATTACCATGTCGACATTCGAGGGTATTTTGTCGGGATTGTCGTCATAATGTACAAATATACCCTCTTCCTGCAATTTACGGGTCAACGGACTCTCCGTACGGTCATAGCCACAGACCACATGCCCACCCTTGTTGAAAAAGCGGGCTATTGCGCTCATGCCAATACCTCCTATGCCAAGAAAGTAGTATGTCATATCAGTTTCCAGTGTTTATCAGTTTATCTATTTCATCCACGATTCGTTCAGCGGCCTGAGGACGTGCCATCTGTTTGATGTTTCTGCTCATCTGTTCGCGAGCCGTCGGATTGGCGATAAGGTCGAGCATGGTCTGCACACCCGTTTCGTGGCATTCGTTGTCACGGACAAGAATAGCCGCACCTTTGCTTGACAATGCCATGGCGTTCTTAGTCTGATGGTCTTCTGCAACATTCGGAGACGGAATCAGTATAACCGGTTTTCCGACAATACACAGCTCCGAGATTGCTATGGCTCCTGCACGTGAAATGACAATATCGGCTGCGGCATAAGCCAACTCCATCTGGCTGATGAACGGATGGACCTTGACCCACTCCCCTACCTCCAATGATTCCACTTTACGCTGCGCCTCCTCGAACATGGACTTACCCGTCTGCCATATCAACTGAACATTATTCTCCTTGAACATCTGCAAATGGTCAAGAATCATCTGGTTAATCATGCGGGCTCCAAGGCTGCCTCCCACCGAAAGCACCGTGGGTCTGTCGTTGCGGAGACCAAAATGACTGATGCCATCGGCACGCGAGCAATCCATTTTTTCTATAACCTCACGAACAGGATTGCCTGTGACGACTATCTTTTCGGCAGGAAAAAAATGTTGTAAGCCGTCGTATGCAACGCAGATGACATCCGCGTTTTTTGAAAGCATCTTGTTGGTAAGCCCGGGATACGAATTCTGTTCCTGCAAGAGTGTCTTGAATCCCATCTTGGCGGCAACCTTAAGTGTGGGGGCACTTGCGTAACCTCCGACACCGACAACAATATCAGGAGCGAAGTCACGCAACACCTTCCTGACCAAATGCTGACTTTTGATTATCTTAAACGGCAACAGAAGGTTTTTCAAAGAGAGACTCCTGACAAGGCCTGCAATAGGAAGCCCGATAATTTTATAGCCTGCGGCAGGCACTTTCTCCAGTTCCATACGTCCCTCTGCTCCCACAAAAAGAATCTCCGATTCGGGATAACGTGCTTTGATAGCGTTGGCTATCGCTATGGCAGGGAAAATATGTCCGCCTGTTCCTCCTCCACTAATTATTGCTTTCATTTGTATTCTGTTCTTTTTTCGATTCATTTTTTTTGACATCGTATGCAACAGCCTGAATCACACCCAAAGCCATTGCCATACACAGATATGACGAACCTCCCGAACTGATAAACGGAAGGGTCTGTCCCGTCACCGGCAAGGCTCCCACAGAGACACACATGTGAATGCCTGCCTGGAAAAATATCAAAGTACCAAGCCCCACCACCGTCATACGGCCAAAATCTCCCTTGCACCCCCATGCTATCTTGATACATCTTATATAGAGGAACAAATAGAGAAGAAACACAATCGTTCCTCCCAACATACCGGTCTCTTCGACAATAATGGAATATATCATATCGTTATTGGCCTGCGTCATGAGTCGAGCCTGTATCGTCGAGCCAACGCCAACGCCGAAGAACTTACCCGTGGCGACAGCCATGCGGGCCATCGATTCCTGCGTGAGCTTATCCTCGTCGAAATGGAGCCAGTTGTCAATACGCGATGTCCAGGTGCCCGAACGTTCGAGATGTGGGATATGCAACTGGTTTCCAAGGAAAATTGCAATCAAACCAAAGGCGACAAGGGCAAGGATTGTCAGTCTCCAATGATTTGCGGTGATGGGCGAAATGCGAATCATCGCGAAACATACGAAGAAGATAATCACCGCTGTCGACAGGTTCTCGGCAAAAATCAGCCCGATAATTACAAGCACCGCAATGACAATGTTACGGAAAACAGGCCATTCTTTCAGATGCTCCTTATTCTGAGCCAACAGTCTCGAAAGATACACTATCAGAACTATCTTGGCGAACTCCGACGGTTGGAAACTGCCAAGCAACGGAAGCTCAAGCCAACGATTCATACCCGATCCGGCAGCAGTCTCTTTGTGTCCAAACACAAGCACCGCCACGAGTAAGGCTATTGACAAGAGATAGCCTATCCATGACGCCGGAGCAAAGCGTCGATAGTTGAAATTCGAGATAAACACCACGACAAAGAAAGAGAGCAACACAAACTCAAGATGTCTCACAAAGGCTTTACCCACTGTGCGACTCGTAGTCTCCGCCTCATAGCCGATGGAGCTGAACACCGACACAAGCGATATTATGGCCAATACAATGAAGATGAACCATATCGCCTTGTCACCCTTGAAAGGGTTCAGCAACTTGCGGGCTATGTTGTTTTTCTCTTTTTCCATCGTCACGATACTCTACATAAAACGTCTTACAATTCGTTTACTTCGCGTTTGAATGATTCTCCCTGTTCTTCATATGAGATGCCGTTTTCGACGGCGGGAGAGAAGAGAATCTTTATGTCTTCACGTTCGCTGTAGAATGCCTTGGTGACGGCATCGCGCATAGACTGCACCGAATAAATCTCTTTCACCAGGTCCCCAAAGACCGACTGATACAGGGTGCTGTCTCCAAGACAGACAATCATGCAGACCTTGTTTTCGACAAGTTGACGCAGACGGCGGAAATCCGCTGCACGGGCGGAATTGGCGACAGCGCCGTTGGCAATCCACACCACTTTGCTATCGACCGTCTCAAGGGCATACCATGTAGACATCGTAGTGCGTGATGCGGCATCGTCGATGAATGAGATGCCTTTGATGCGGGCAACAAACTCCAGTTTATGCCTCATCTCATCAATCAGGCTAAAACATTCACGAAGGTGAGTGTTGCGAAGTTTCTTAAGGCGGGAGCTGTCAATCCCCGCCAGACTGGTGTGAACCTTTTCGCGTCCCTGAGTTGCTAATGCTTCATACATATTTCGTAGATGTTTTTGTTATTCTATTTATTTTATCTGAGTTTCAATGTGACAATACTTACTATTGCAAGAAGAATTCCGACAAGGTAGAAACGTACCACAATCTTCTGTTCCTTGGTGCCCTTCTTTTGGTAGTGGTGATGCAACGGCGTCATAAGAAAAGGCCTTTTCTCTACAGGCACCAACTGACCGGGGGCAAGCTTGTGCCGACGGCGGTACAGTTTGCATCCTGTGGTCTGTATTATCACCGACAGGCTCTCCATAAGGAAGATGCCGCATACTATCGGTATCAGCAACTCCTTACGGATAAGAAGTGCAAACACAGCAATGATACCGCCAATGGAGAGGGATCCTGTATCGCCCATAAATATCTCAGCCGGATTGGTGTTGTACCAAAGGAAACCGAGAGTGGCACCGACAAAGGCCGTAATGAATATAGCCAGTTCGCCGATATTTGGCAGATACATTATATTTAGGTAGTTGGAAAAGATAACATTACCTGAGACCCAGGCAAGAATTGCAAACGTTGAGCCTATAATTGCCGAAGTGCCTGTAGCCAGACCGTCAATACCGTCTGTAAGATTAGCACCATTGCTTGTGGCTGTTACGACGAGGATAACAATCAACACATACACCAGCCAAACCCAGTTGTTTGCCCAATCTCCCATCCAGGTGATAATCTTTGCATAGTCCAGTTCGTTGCTTTTCACAAAGGGGATGGTGGTTTTAGTTCCCCATGTGTTAATGTCAGGATGGTACATGATTAAAAGAGCAACCACTATGCCGAGAGCCACCTGTCCTATCACCTTGTATTTGCCACGAAGCCCTTCCTTATGCTTGCGGAACACCTTGATATAGTCATCGATGAAACCGATAAGACCCAGCCACAGCGTGGTGCCTAACATAATCAGCACATAGATGTTGTCTAATTTGGCAAAAAGGATTGTCGGAATAACGATACCGGCCAATATCAACAGACCTCCCATTGTAGGTGTGCCCTCTTTCTCCTTCTGTCCTTCGAGTTTCAGGTCACGCACCGTCTCGCCAATCTGTTTTTTGCGCAACCATTTGATGAATGGACGTCCAAAAATCAACATGATAATCAATGAAGTGATTACCGACATGGCTGCACGGAACGAGATATAGTGAAACACTCCCGCACCAGGGAAATCAAATGCTCTGTCAAGCCAGTCAAAAAGATAGTACAGCATTTTTTATTCTTTTAATTATCGGTTCTCTATTTTCAATTCTCTTCTTACCTCCTCACAGTCATCAAAATGATGACGAACACCCTGCACTTCCTGGTATGTTTCGTGGCCCTTGCCTGCAATAAGTACAATGTCACCCTCGTGTGCCATCATTATTGCCGTCTTGATAGCCTGTCGGCGGTCAGAGATGCGCACAGTGTTTGATTTCTGTTCATCGTCGAGCCCCGACTCCATCGAGTCGAGGATTGCCTCCGGGTTTTCACTTCGCGGATTGTCGGATGTCAACACCAGACGGTCGCTACCCATAGCGGCGATGCGAGCCATCACAGGACGTTTCAGCGGGTCGCGGTCGCCACCGCAGCCGACCACGACAATCAGATTCTGACTACGCGAGCGGACACCGTTGATGGTGTCAATGACATTCTGCAAGGCATCAGGGGTATGTGCATAGTCTACGATGGCGGTGATGCCGTTGCCATGCAGGTACTGGAAACGTCCGGGAGCAGCATGGAGATTGCTCGCATAACGCAGCGTATCGTCGATATCAAAGCCGCAAAGTACCGCAGTCGCAACAATGGCAGTGATATTATAGGCATTGAAACGGCCTACGAGAGGAGTCCAAAACTCCCTGCTTCCAGACTGTTGCCCGACAGGAATGCTGCAACTTATCTCAAGGTTTTGTCCTTGCATGCCACTCTCTATTATGCGGCAACGGAAATCAGCAACGGTCTGCAGGCTGTAGGTCTTTACTCTGGCCTTGCAGTTCTGCACCATGACAAGACCGTTTTTATCGTCGATATTGGTCAACGCAAACGCACTCTCGTCAAGATTGTCGAAAAGAGCTTTCTTGGCAGCTATATAATTGGCCATTGTGCCATGGTAGTCGAGATGGTCGTGCGTGATGTTGCTGAAAATGGCTCCAGCGAAACGCAAACCTTCAATGCGTCGTTGCACTATGGCGTGCGAACTCACCTCCATGAAACAATATTCACATCCATGCTCAACCATACGTGCCATAAGAGCATTAAGCTCAATGGCATCAGGAGTTGTATGTGTTGCCGGCAGCTCATCGTCGTCAATACGGTTCACAATGGTCGAAATCAGACCGGCATGGATACCCATATCGCGCATCATACGATGCAGAAGCGTTACCGTTGTCGTCTTGCCATTGGTGCCGGTGATGCCCACCAGACACAGATGCCGGGACGGATTGCCATAGAAATTTGCAGCAGCGCGTCCCAAGGCCACATCGGAATCAGCGACCTTAACGAAAAGGACCCCTTTAGGCTGCGGCTGCGGGAGCTCCTGGCACATGACCACTTTGCAGCCTTTCTCGATTGCCATACCGATAAAATTATGTCCGTCGGTATGCACTCCCTTCTGAGCCACAAACATTGTGTCCTCCCCAGCCTTACGCGAGTCGAATGTTATCGCCTTCACATCGCATGAGGCATCCTCCTTGAGTTGTCCCTCAAGGGAAAGACTATATTCAATATTATATAATATATCTTTCAGCTTCATCAAAAGAGCTTTTTTATTTGGTTCTTAGTTTAAGATGTACTTTTTTGTTTTTCCCTATCGGAGTGCGACCTTTAGGTTCCTGCGACACCACCTTGCCGTGGCCTTCGAATGTAACATCCAGTCCGACGCTGCGGCACAACAGCAGTGCGTCCTTGATGGTCATTCCATAGCAGTTGGGCACTAAATCGTTTTTTATCTGATAGGGTTCATATCCTTTTTCGGAAGCAAGGGTGTCAGCCTCGTCATAGATACACCAAGGAGTGAGCTTCGATATTTTGCCGTAGTTGATGCCGAGCAGACGATAGTCTTGACGGATATCGGCCTGAGGGGCTTTCGTTACTGTAGGCAAAGCATATACATTGTAGTTTTTGTCGTTTTTACGTTTTTCCGCAAGCTTCTGTATCGTCGGGCGGCAATCCAGCTCCTTGTCGAGCGACACCACGCAGTCGGCAATATCAAGAAATACCGGTGCAGCGTTGCGTCCAAAAAGGGTTATATCTCGCATCAGCACCAGACAGGTGTATTTCGGCTTGTCTGCAGGGAAGAAGCCCACGAAGGTTGCGTTGCTGGTATGGGCATTAGGCGACACAACAGCAGTTCCCGTCTTGCCGGCAATGGTATAGGTATCATTCTTGATATTGTCACCAGTTCCCCCCTCGACGACGCCGACCAGCATGTCGCGTATTGTGTGTGCAATTTCCTCTGAGCAAATACGTTCGTTCAACATTTGTATCGGGAATTCCTCTAACTTGCCGTTACGAATCACACCCTTGCAGAAACGCGGTTTCACCATGCGTCCTCCATTGGCAATGGCATTATAGAATGTAGCCATGCGCAGCGGAGAGACAGAGCTGGTGTAGCCGTAGCAGAAACGCACAAAGTTGTTGTCGTAGATAAGTGTATTTGTTGTGCCTTTGTATTCAGGGCCCTTGATATCAACGCCAATAGGGTTATAAGGGAATATGGCACCTACCTGCGAAAGCAGCGTGTCACGACGTTTTTCATAGTAACGCCATGCCAGTTCGCAGAAAGCCACATTCGACGAAGTGGCCACAGCCTTCCAAAGCGGTACCATAGCATTGCCCTTGGAGTCGTGATCTACGACCACAGCGCTCTTGGTGCTGAACCTCTTGGTGCCGACAGGCAAAAGCATAGCGGTATCCAAATCGACCTTGGGGTCGTTGTACATTGCTGTCAGCAACACGGGCTTGAATATCGACCCTGGCTCATAAAGGTCGCTTAACGGCACATTGCGGTTTGCCGACTCGCGATATCTGCCGGCGGTGTCGCGCACAAGACTCGAGCAAACCAACACGTTGCCCGTTTCAACCTCGATGAGGATAGCACATCCTGCCGTACTGCCGTAGCGCCTCAGGGAACGTTCAAGCGAATAGTGGGCAATATCCTGAAGTCTGGTGTCGATAGTCGAGACAATATCCTGACCGTTGATTACAGGATGTCCCGGAATGGAGTCAGTGCGTACACTATCGCTCGAGGACACAGCAATATTGCTTCGGCGGCCAACAGGAATCCATGAGCCCCATGCCAGACGACGATGAAGCACCAGACCGTCTTTGCCACGAAGGATGGAGTCGTAGTAACCTTCCAAACCGCTGTATTTTTCCACTCCCGTCTCGAAACCTATGACACTCTCGGCCATATTGCCATAAGTTTTAAAACGCTTATAGTGAATCACTGATTTTCCACTCACATATTTCACCACCCCTTTCCTCCAGCCGGGGAACTTGCAGATACGCATCCAGTCGGAATACGGCACATGCTGCCGGATTCTCACACAGCCCTTGGGCTTCTTAGCCTTGCGGGCGGAATCTATAAAATCATGGAACCATTGAGCAGAGGTATCAGGGAAATTATTGTGTAGAATCAGACAGACAGAGTCAAGGTATTTGTTGTAGTTACTATCAACGATGGCGGTATAGAAAAGCGTATCCTTTGTTCCCTCGACATATTGGATGTTACCCCTCTTGTCAAGCAGAGGTTTGCGCATGAAGTCAAGGTAGAGGTCACACTCGGGCACAGTGGTCGCCAGGATTTTTCCATCCGAGGAATAGATGTTGCCACGTGTGGCCTTCTGCGGTTTGAAATCCCTTGTCAAATCCTCGGCACGGGAACGCCACATGTCGCCGTCCACCCAAGTCACCTTGATAGCCGACGCAAGAATGGCCGTAGCAAACCCCAATACAAGGAGTATGAATAGGATACCTATTTTAGCTCTGTCCGACATGTGTTCTTTCTGTGCCAACTATATTATTATTGTTTATCGTTATTTTTTATTTTTATCTCATAGGGAGGTCCTGCAACGAGGCCGATACCGATTGTGTCAAGTTCGCGGTCGATGCGGGAGATTCGGATTGAATACTGATACTGACGCTGCATTTGCACCCGTTCTTCCTTCATGCGACTCACCTCCTGTTTCAGCCGTGCTTTCTCCTTGTTCAGGCTTTCCACACGGTACCTCACTGCAACCATAATCAGACAGAACACCAGAATAAGCAACAGCAGCGGTATTTGTCTCAGCACAGCGCGTGATCCAAGCACGTCGCCGCCCAGAAACTCCGAGATACTTCTTCCCTTTTTATTCTTGTTTTCTGTCATTGTTTGTCAATCTTGTTATTCTTACACGCTATCCTTAGTTTTGCACTCCTCGCCCTATTGTTTGCCTGCAGCTCCTCTTCCGAGGCGACAATCGGCTTGCGAGTTACCATCCGTAAAGGAGCCTGTATATTTCCATAGAAATCCTTGTGCAGCTCCCCCTCAAAATTACCTGTCTTGAAGAAATTCTTCACCAGACGGTCTTCGAGCGAATGGTACGACATGACACAAATCCTTCCGCCATCGCTGAGCAGTTCCGCCGCCTGCGTCAACATCTGCCTCAAAGCCTCCAGCTCGCCGTTCACCTCTATACGCAATGCTTGGAAGAGCATTGCAAGCACCTTGTTTTCCCGGCCACGTGGAAGCAAGGGACGCACCGCCTCGACAAGCTGCCCTGTGGTTGACAACGGCTCACCCTCTCGAGCCAAGACAATATTGTGTGCCAGAGCTTTTGCATTCGGCAACTCGCCATAAAGACGGAGAATCTTTTCCAGCTCGTTTTCCTCGGCAGAGTTGACAAGATCGGCAGCCGTCATACCTTCACGACGATCCATTCGCAAATCAAGGGGGCCGTCCATACGTGTCGAAAAACCGCGTTCAGCCTCATCAATCTGATGGCTTGAAATGCCAAGGTCAGCAAGCAGCCCGTCTATTTGGCGTACACCATAGAGACGCAAGAAATTCTTGACATGCATGAAGTTTTCATGAATCAGGCAGAACCTCGGATCGTTAATGGCGTTTGCCAAGGCATCGTCATCACGGTCGAAAGCATAGAGTTTTCCTTCAGAGCCAAGACGTTCAAGTATGGCACGGGAATGGCCGCCACCTCCAAAGGTGACATCAACATATACGCCCTCCGGACGTATGTCCAAACCCTCCATGCATTCGTGGAGCATTACAGGAATATGGTAGCTGTCAAACCCCTGGTTCATTTTTGATCCTCCCTAAACGTTCGTCAACCTTTATGGCATAATCCGCCGCTTCGCTGAAGATACGGCTGTACGTGTCACGGTCCCAGATTTCCATAAATTTGCCTGTTGACTGCAACACAAGCTCTTTCGAAGCCTTGATACGCTCACGTTGTTCGTTAGGGATGACCAGACGGTCGTTAGTGTCCATCTCCACAATATTGCCGGCGCTGAGAACGCGCAACATCTTGCGGTCTTCGATGGAGTAGGGATTGAGTTCTTTTTGTAGATGAGCTATTTCCGCCTCGAAACTGGCGTATGTCCATAACTCCAAACAATCGGCATAGATGCTCGACCTGAAAACAAAGCGGCAGTCTTCACCCTCCAATTGCTTTTTTATCGCAATTGGGAGCTTGAAACGGCCATTGCTATCAAGCTTACAATACTCTATACCAACGATTAACGACATTTATCCTTAATATGTTTGGATTTGTAAAAATAGCAATTATTTCCCAAAAAAAACCAAAAATTTCCAAAATTTGTTTAAAAAACCCAAACAATCCCTTTTTGCCCCTATTTTACGACAAAGAAAACCAAAGGTTTCAAAACAATGAAAATAATTTGTAAAAAACATGGAACAAGTATGTTACACATCTTAAAAATCCATTTTTGCATACCTTGTCAGGGGTTGTTTCATGCCCAAAATAGTTGTTGATAACTTTTTCCGATTTCAATAAATGACGGAAAAAAAATCAATGAAGAAAATCAGGAATCGTTTCAAGCCAAAACAAGTTTATCAAATTCGTTTTTTTTTAGTATATTTGCATTTTGCAATAACAATTATATCAATACATAAATAATTGAAATACAATAATTTAAATTAATATTTACACAATGAAATTCAAATCTTTAGTACTTACACTGGCTCTCGCGCTCGTTTTGCCGGGCATTTCGAGAGCTGACGAAGGCATGTGGCTTCTCTCGCTGATTGGCAAGAACTATGCCGACATGCAGAAAGCCGGTTTCAAACTCACCGCCGAAGACATCTACAGCGTCAACCAAAGCTGCATCAAGGATGCCATCGTTGGACTTGGCAACGAAGGCAGCCCGTTTTGGCACTTCTGCACTGGTGAAATCATTTCCGACCAGGGTCTGATTTCCACCAACCACCACTGTGGATATGGTAAGCTTCAGGAGCACTCCACTGTAGGGCACGACTATCTTCGTGACGGTTTCTGGGCATACAGCAAAGATCAGGAGCTTCCCAATCCTGGACTTACCGCTTCGATCCTTGTCCGCATGGAGGATGTAACCGAGCAGGTCAACGCCGCACTCAGCGATGATATGAGCGAGAACGAGCGTGCACGTGCCATCAAAGAGGTCTCCGACCGCATCGCCAAAAAGGCCGTCGAAGGAACCATCTATGACGCACAGGTCAAACCTATGTTCAACGGCAACCAGTTCTTTCTCTTCGTACATGTAATCTACAAAGATGTCCGCCTCGTCGGAGCACCTCCTTCGTCGATGGGTAAATTCGGCGGCGACACCGACAACTGGTCATGGCCACGTCATACCTGCGACTTCTCGATGTTCCGTATCTATACCGCTCCCGACGGCAACCCTGCCGAATACTCCGATGCAAACATTCCTCTCAGACCGAAGCACTTCCTCCCCGTCAGCAACCGCGAGCTGAAGGATGGCGATTTCGCCATGGTTATGGGATTCCCCGGCACCACCGACCGTTTCCTGACCAGCTATGGCCTTGAGGAGACTATGAACATCACCAACAAGCTGCGCTACGAAATCCGCACCGTCAAAATCAACATCCTGCGCGAAGAGATGGCTGCCAGCCAGGAAACACGCATTAAATATGCCTCCAAATATGCAAGCTGCTCCAACTACTGGAAATACAGCAACGAGCAGAACAAGGCCCTCAAGAACCTCAACACCATGGGTGTAAAGAAAGACATCGAGCGTCTGTACAACAGCTGGGCGAAAGACAAAGATCCCAAATATGCAGAGGCACTGCCACTCATCAAGAAAGGCTATGCCGACCGCGCACCATACGAGGCCGCCACAACATATCTCGCCGAAGGTCTATTGTCAGGCCCCGAAATGCTGCTCCAGGCCGTTCGCTTTTACCGCAACATTGAAGCTCTCAGCGATCCTCGTTACGCAGACTATCATGACGAAATTGCCGATGGCATCAACAAAATGGCCGACGAGTTCTACAAAGATTACAATATGGATACCGAGAAACGCGTCTTGGCAGCCCTGTTAGAATATGTCTACAAAAACATGGACATGCAGTTTATGCCCGAGTTCCTCGTAACCGCTGACAAAAAATACAAGGGCGATTTCACCAAATATGTCGATGATATGTTTGCCAAGTCCGCATTCTCCACGGCCGAGTCGTTCAAGAAACTCATGCAGAAACCCGACTTGAAAAAACTTGCAAAAGACCCTCTCTATCTGGCCGGCCAGAGCGCATACGACAAATACGTAGAGGTTAACAGTATGGTTTCCAAAGAGTCGTCAGACGGCCTGAAACGCGGCATCCGCAACTTCACCGATGGCATACTGCAGATCAACAAGAACAGCAAACTACTCTGCCCCGACGCCAACTCAACAATCCGCCTCACCTACGGCAACGTAAAGGCCTACGACCCGAAGGATGCCGTCTCCTACAGCTTCTACACCACCCTCAAGGGCGTCATGGAAAAAGAGGATCCGACCAGCAGCGAGTTTGCAGTGCCCGAGCGCCTGAAGAACCTGTACGAGGCACGCGACTTCGGTCCCTATGCCAACAGCAAAGGTGAACTCGTCACCTGCTTTGTCACCAACAACGACATCACCGGCGGTAACAGCGGCAGCCCCGTCATGGATGCCGAAGGCAACCTCATCGGTCTGGCTTTCGATGGCAACAGCGAAGCCATGTCGGGCGACATCGACTTCGAGGAGAACCTGCAGCGCTGCATCTGCCTTGACACTCGCTACATGCTTTTTGTCATCGACAAATATGCAGGTGCAACCAACCTCATCAAAGAGATGAAGATAGTCCAGTAAAGAAATCTTTACAACCACAAAAAAGGTAGCCGGAGACATTTCTCTGGCTATCTTTTTTTTGTTTACTTCCTACATTTACAGAACTAAATGCTATTCTGATTTGATAATTACACAAACAGAGCCGTTTTTTGACACCAAGATAATATTCTATATATCCGTCTTTTAGAACATATAATAATGTTTACATTTGCAAAAAAGGAAAATAATCTGTACCTTTGCACCTACTTTTCAAGAAAATATACAAGAATATACAAGCATGTTTTTTATCACAAAACTCAGCAAGAAAAATCTTGCATCAGAAAACATTTTCCGTCAGATATTTGGAGCTTTGATACAATGGCGTACAAAGCAATTAATTGTTTTCATATTTGTATCCTTACTTCTATGGGGTGTAACCTATGTTCTCTCACCCAAAGTCACCCAAGCAACTTATAAGTTACTGGCACTAACCGCCATCGTGTGGTTGACAGTGAAAGTATGTAGTATTTTGACCGACACCTTCAGCCTTCGAAAGAAAGAATCGAACATTACCCTCTGCCAAAGCATTATCCTCATAGCCATAGGACTATGGATTCTCGGCTTTATTGTCATCTTTGACATCGAGAACAATCCCACATTTGCTGCGGCCTTTGGTATTGTCGGTCTCATGATTGGATGGATTTTCCAAGACAGAATAAAAGGTATCGTTGCTTTTTTCCATCTCCGCATGAACCATCTTCTTTCTATCGACGATTGGATTATGGTTCCATCTTACGACGTTGACGGAGAAGTCAAGCACATAACACTCACTACTATAACCATATACAATTGGGATACCACCACTTCTACAATTCCCATTTATGCGCTTCATGACGGTCATTTCAAAAACCTCCAGAATATGACGGAGAACAGGACCTATGGGCGCAGGATGAAAAAAACATTCATCTTTGATACCAGCTGGTTTCGTCCTCTCACCAATGACGAACTCAATTCCATAAAAGAAAAAATCAAAGGGAATGAGGCTATAGACAAGGGGAAAAGAGACGATATCATCCAAAACATCTTCGAAAAAGAGCTTCGGGAAGGTATGCTAAATGCAGAGCTATATCGCATGTACATATATCATTGGCTTATGAACAATCCACACATCTCTCAACAGCCCAGTCTATTAGTACATTGGACAGATCACACGGAAGGTGGCATGATGCTTGAAGTGTACACTTTTATCACAGATGGAGGTTTTGTCCCGTTCGAATGGCAACAATCCAAAATTATAGAACACATACTAACATCTATGGACTGGTTTGGACTTCGCTTATACCAGAGTCCTTCGGCATACGATGCAAGCAACAGCAATATATACCTCACCCAAGAACCCGCATCATACACAAAAGAGATTAACCATGACTAATTGTATTGAAAAGCCCTTTGAATTTTATAGAGGAAACGACGGCTGTGAATTCCCCAAGACGACAGTCAACAACTGGTATAAAGCCCGCGCCTACATATTGGATAGATTAAAAGGAATTGCATTCAAACCCGATGAAGACACACACCTGCATGTAATAGTCAATGGCGACAGTCCTTTAATGTTGTCCGTAGTGCGCCAATTGGCATTATCGGCCCACTATATCAACTACGATGAAGAAAAGATGCTCAACCGAACAGTTGTAACCATTGTTAGCTCCAAAGGGGAAGAGGTTATTGCAGAATTAAAAAAAGAGGAATACCTGAACAACCTATTAGACCTTTGCAAATACACTGTCAACAACACACCTGAGCACGAAGACTCCTATATTGATATTGAGTTTGAAGTTGCGACAGAGTTGCCGAAAATAGACGAAAAAAATCAAAACGAGATTCTGATTCAAGAAAAAGAGGTAGACTCATACTGCAATTCCAAATCCGAAGACGAAATCTACAGTATAGACACACGAAAGGCTCAATACGCAGACAGAATGTATTATCTCGGAACACTTATAGAAAATCTTCCTGCCGAGAACATTCACGATGCAAGTCGCTATTCGTTGGCTCTTGATGTGTTTCAATTCAATAAACTTCAAGACCCATTAGGCAATTTGATAAACAGCTCGGAATGGGAAAACAACCAGGCAAGCGTAAGAAACGGACTTTCGAATCTGTTTTGTGCCGATTGTTTTGAGTCAAGAGAGGCCTCCATCGAGTTATGTCGGAAGGACAAAAAACAAAAGACCGCCGAACTATGGACCAACTACAACGAGGCGTTGTCCAAGAGCGAACATGCCCGTTGGGTTGTCGAGAAGCTCATTATGGGATTTCGTCCCCTTACCAAGGAGGAAAGGCTTGAAGACGAAAGTATAGCATACGATAAAAAAAGAAGGAAAGAATATCGCGACAACTTGAAAAAAAGAGCAAAAGACCCTGCCCATATCGATCTTTGCTCATACAGGACCCTTCGCCGTGTCAATCCTGACGATATGAAATACGACAGCTTTCTGATGCTGGCCATACCCAAGATTCTTGAAAAAACAAAAAGAAACAAATAATCGTACAAATCATGAAAATGCAGAGAGATTATACATACAACAACTCGTTATTGATAGTTAAATTCGGGGACATTATCGAAACAGAAACCGACGTGCTGGTAAACTCAGACGATTACTTGCTTCCCATGAAAGACGGGCTCTCCGGCTATATTCTGGAAAAAGGAGGGCAAGAAATAATGAATGACGTGATAAAAAAAAGGGATGTTGAACTTGGTGATGTTGTCGTGTCTACCGCTGGGAAACTGCCTCACAAGTTCATCTTCCACTGTATAACAGTCCCTGAAGACCAAATGTTCAAGAATTCCGACGCCGAATCACAGGAGTCTATGCGTGAGGAGATGGAAGAGTATGTCATACGACATTCATTATCAAAATGCTTTAGATTGCTTTCCGCTATGGATCTTGAATCCATCTCTATTCCTTGCATTGGTCTCAACCGCGCAGGTTTTTCCTTTGAAAGGGTAGGAATGATTATGTCGGAGGTCATTGCAGATTTTCTTCTAAAGACAAACAAAACATATAAAGTAGAGCTTTGTATTTGGAATGTCCCGAAGCAGTACGACATGATGGACTATATAGGTTTCTTCGAGCAGTTCGCTTTGCGTGTTCCAGCCAAGTCAGACATGACTGTATTAAACAACAAAGTCAACTCCGCAATGTCCAAATTGGAGACATCTCACATTACAAACAAAAACAACATCAACGTATTTATCAGCTATTCTCATCAAGACAAGGAAATTGCAGAGCGAATATGCACAATACTGTCCGGATATGGAATCACCTATTGGATAGATCGTGAAGGAGTACGACATGGCGATGATTTCAAAGAGGACATCGTTGATGCCATTGTAAGGTCCGAGATTTTATTGTTCATTTCATCAGCAAACTCCAACAATTCACGTAATACAATCAAGGAAGTCAGTATTGCCGAGAACAGCAACAAGCCAATCCTTCCTGTAAGAATTGACGATTCACCATACAACAAGAGTCTTGAATACGACTTATGCAACAGGCATTGGATACAACTGAAAGATATGAATAGTTTCGACGAATTGGGTCAAGAACTCAACGATAACATTCGTTTCTATCTGAACCGAAAATAATATCCATAAGATATACAGCCTAACAGAAAAAAGTCCTAAAAACACAAGATCAATTCTTCGCATTCAGATAATAAATTGTAATGAGCCGCAAATTTAACACGAAGAAATTTATCAAGGATGTACTCAATGACAAGTACGCCCTTGTCATTGGCAATGAGATTATTCTTGATACCAAGATTGAGCCCACTGCTGATATTCACCAATATTTCCTTAGAAAGGTAAACGAGAACTCAAATGTGCAGTATGAGAACTATCATGAAATTGCACTCGACAAAAACGAACGCATCAACCCTATTCGACGACTGATAGAAGATGGTGACATCACGTTTCGTGCAGAGGATGTATCTAAAGACTTGATGGCCTTGCTTGAAACACGCCTCTTTACAACGGTACTGACTACAACTACGGATGGGTTTCTTGAAGCAGCCATGCGAAAGGTGTGGGGAAATGAACTTCGTGTGGTGAACATCTATGATAAGGAAACTGTGGATGAACTACAAAAGGCTTTGAAGGCTTGTCGCAGAGGGAAGAAATACAACCAGCCTACATTGATTTATGTATTCGGCAAATTGGATATAGACGACCTCGCCAAGAAATATATCAAAACTGATGCCGATGCCATCCTACTTATTGAGAAGTGGATGCGCATGGATGTGGAAGCCAACAACGAAATGCTCGACTTCATCCGCAGCAAGCGTCTTCTTGCCTTGGGCTGCAAATACGACAACTGGTACTTCCGTTTCTTCTGGTATGTGATGACCGGTGTGAACAAGAGTAGCGAGGAGAATGCTTATGACGGACGTGGAGAGGTAGCCTTCTCTCTTGATAAAACAGACAAGACCGAAGGCAAGTTGCTTCAGTTCCTTGACCGCACAGACATTTGCATTCTTGGAGATGCAACGACTTTCATCACCAATATCACTAAGACACTGACCGAAGACAGTGACGATGCTCCTTTCCGTCAGCAGATTGTGGAGTGCCGTCGGCGTGGGGGTATCTTCATCTCCTATTGCAGCAAGGATGCTTTGGCTGCCAGTCAGTTGTTCTTCCAACTCTGCGAGAAAAAATATGATGTGTGGATTGACAATGCTCGGTTGTATGGTGGAGACAACTATGAGAGTGGGATTACCGATGCCATAAATGCCGCTAAGGTGGTCATCACAGTGCTTTCTGCTCATGTGGCAGATGACCTGAAGCTAGGAGACACAGACCATTATTACAACAAAGAATGGCGTATAGCCCAGCAATTTGACGATAAGACTATTATACCATTGGCTATTAATGGCTACGACTTGCGTTCAGACTATCATCAGGTTTATGAGTCTATTATTACTCAGCAGCCTTCAGGCATAGACTTGATGGACTCTGACGGATTCTCTAAACTTATCACTTCTATTAACGAACACCTGTAAGCCATGATTGATATATTCAAGCGTTGGATTTCCCATTCCAAGGAGCAAGACATAGACGACAGCCAGAACCCTTGGGCTGGTCTGGCATCATACGAAGACCCGGAAACTGCAGAGCGAAAACTGAAGTTCTGTGGACGTGATGATGACAGCTATGACCTGGCTCGTCTTATCATAGGCAATGTTTTTGTGACGCTCTATGGCAAGAGTGGTATCGGCAAAACATCCCTTCTCAATGCAGGTGTATTCCCGGAACTCCGTGAGGAACAATACACACCTGTTAGTATCCGTCTTGGAAGGAGGGACGAGGAACAGCCCCAGAGCTATCAGACCATGATAGTTGAAGCCGTAAAACGGGTTGTCACGAGAGTAGAAACCATTAACGTCATTGGCGAACAGCAAGACCAGCAATCCCTAGACTACCTTTGGAACTACTTTGCCCGTCATCGATTCTATGACAAATACGATGAGCCGACCACTCCTGTTATCGTCTTTGACCAGTTTGAAGAGGTGTTCCGTGGCCATCGCGATGAGGCAGGGACCTTGCTTCGCCAATTGGATTATCTCAATGACAAAGACCATACCCTCGATATTTGCGAAGTGGACGGTCAGTCTTATCGTCATGAGCAGAACTTTCGCTTCGTCGTTTCCATCCGGGAGGATGACCTCTACCGATTAGAAGACAGCATCGACAACTGCTACCTCCCTGCCTTAAAACGCTGCCGATACCGCCTTCGTAGCCTTTCAGAAGAGGGAGCACGGGAAGTGATTCTCATTCCAGGTAAAGGACTCTTCCGTGATGAAGAGCAAGATCAAATCGTCAATACTATTATCAATATTGTACGAAATAAGGAAGATCAAAGCATTAGTACGAACCTTTTGTCTCTCATCTGCAATCGCATATTCGTGGAGTACCAGCGCCGACAAGATCTTGATCATATTAATCAAGCTCTCGTTGACAATTTTATTAAGGACAACCCTTTTGAGCACTTTTATAACGAGGCCACCCATGGTTTTTCCAACCGCGAAAAGAACTACATAGAAGATCATTTTGTTGATAGCACCGGGCGACGCAACTCCTTGCCGGAAAGCGACTTCCTGCTTCATGTAAAGAATGGTTCTAGACTACTGGAAGGGAATGCCAGAATTCTCCAAAAAATAAGTACATCATCCGATGGAAGTAGTAACAGGATAGAACTGATTCATGATTCTTTTTGTGAGCCATTGGTACATCTTAGAGAAAAACGCGAACGGAGGAATAGAATTAAATTGATTGCTACTATAGCGGCCATATTTATCATATTGCTTGGAATTATTGGATCAATACTTTATTTATATTCTAGAAACCAGACACATGAAGTCACCATTGCTTCTCAAAAAAAGACCATTGCTATAGAGCGCGACTCTTTGAAAAAAGCTAATAATTTATTAGATACGATGAAATCTGCCATCAGGCAAAAAGAAGAAGAGTTGTTGTTGAAACAGCAAGAACTAGAGAAGATAAATGAAGAGTATGGGTTGAAACAATTTGCATTAGCGCAGAAGACGGAAGAACTGTATAAATACGAAACAATGTATGAAGTAGACAATGAGAATAATATTAATGGCGCTGATATGAATATCACATACATTTATGATGGTATAAAGTATCCACGATATGGGATCTTTAAGCCATCCGATTTGGATAATTGGAAGTCATTGAACGAAGAAGTATGTCGAAAAAAAATACCTGAACTTTTAAATGACTCTTTGAAAACACTTGATATTAATGATGAAATGATTGAAAGCGATCCTGGGCTTGTATATCTCATATTAAAATCACAATCCCTGAGTACTATTCATGACAAACAGGAATGGTTTAACTTGTGGTATATTATGAATGAGGAACAAGTATTTAAGCTATACGATATACTAACTCGGGAAAGATATAAAATGTCCGTTTTACAGTATAGAGATAAAGCGGCTATGCTTAATAATGAAGCTTATAGATATGCCCGTAATGGGGATTTTGATACAGCCTTGAATACCATTGAAAAATCCATAGAAATGGCTCGTATTGCTTATGCCAGCAAGTATGATTCTAAGGGAGAAATTCTACTGATGAAAGGCGACACTCAGGAAGCGGTGAAAATGTGGAATAAAGTTCTGGAAATTGCCCCCGACTTCCTTGGCTACTATGGTAGTACTCCTTTCTATGAGCAATTGCGTAAACGTGGTTTGGTGGGAAAAAATACGAGATAATTAGAAGTTGAATCATATTTTTGGGAGAATTATAAAAAGAACATAATTTCATCAAACATTATTAGTACCATCAAAGATGCAATATAATAATTTGCCAAATAGCATCAATTATGGACAAAACAAATTCATCAATAAAACTCTGGTTCGATAGGTTATTGTCGAAGAACCTGATAGTACAGTTTGCTTTTTTGACTATCGTCTTGGTTGTACTGTTTCTGTTGTCATGGTTTTTTCTGCAGTTGTCAGGATGTGAATGGGAGCAATTTACGGATAATAACATACCCGAATACTTGTTGCCGCTCTATTTACTTATTGATTCCAATGCGTTTAACAACCTTTACATCAATGGTGTTCATGGATGGGCATTATTCGTAAGCAGTATAATTTACGTAATTGGATTGTTCATATTCAATGGCATGATTATATCCGTCCTAACCAATGCCATTGAACGCCGTGTTCAAAACCATCGAGAAGGTCACATTCACTATTTGAAATCAGGCCACTATGTGGTGATGGGATGGGATGACATGGTTCCATCTATCATCACTCACATTTTCGACAAAGATAAAGATGCATACGTGTTGTTGATGAGTGCCGCTGAAGCCGATAACATCCGAGAGAGACTGCGTAAAGTATTTAATGAGAAACAGATAAAGAAAATCATTATCAACTTTGGCCATCGCATGTCGAAGGATTACTATAAAGACATACATATTGAGGCAGCAGAACAAGTATATATTGTCGGAAAACGTTCTTTGCCCGCTCATGATGCCATCAATGTTGAGTGCGTCGATAGCATTTGCGCCTATCTGAATCAGCCTGAGGTGGAAGGTCACCCAAAACGTATTGTTTGTGTGTTTGATGATTTGGACACCTACTCGGCCTTCAAGACTTCGGAAATATTTGGTAAAGTCAATAAACTTGGTATAGAATTCGTCCCCTATAACTTTTATGCAGGATGGGCCAAGCAGGTTTTTGTCAAGGGCTTCCATAAGGACTTGGATAGACCGGGTGAAGAAATTGCATATCCTGCGGTTTATGGCAAAGGATATAGTGAGAATGACAAAACTGCTCTAACTGAGAACGATCAACGTTACGTTCATTTGGTATTTGTGGGCACCACCAATTTTGCCGTTGCTTTTGCAATGGAGGCTGCTCATGTGTTACACTTCCCAAATGGCAACAAAAAAGCCACCCGCATCACCTTCATTGATTTGAATGCCGATAAGGAGATGGGAGAGTTCATCACGCGCAACCGTCATTTCTTTGAAGTGCAGCAATATCGTTATATTGATGTGTCTGGCGAGTATAAAACTGGTTCATATTCATCATTACCTTGGCGGCAACCAACAGTGTTTAACAAAGAACAAGGATATGAAAGATACGTCGATTATGATTTCTTGGATGTGGAATTTGAATTCATAAAAGGTGATATCCTTTCTGCCTCCGTTCAGAATCTTATCTGTGAATGGGCGAGTGACAAGAAAGGACAGTATCTATCTATCTTCCTTGCTATGACCAATCAACGGCAGAACTTTGTCATGAGCATGAATATGCCGGATGATGTTTATAACAACGAGATTCCTATATTCATTCGTCAAGACCGTTCTGATAACTTTGTAAGTGACTTGCGCGAAGCTGATGAAGCCATCAAGAATGACCCCAAGAAGAATGTATATTCAGTTGTCAAATCAGGAAAACTTGTAGAGGAAAGGAATAAACCTGGCCGATATTCCAACATCTATCCTTTTGGAATGAACGAGACGGCATACAGTGCCGACGATAAATCACTACAACGAGCCAAGCTTATCAATTATCTTTATTGCACAATGCTTCCAACAGGTCATTTCCAGAGTATATTGGAGTTGGATACCATGTCAAAGGATGCAATAGAAACCGAGGCCAACAAACACTGGGAAGGACTCTCAGTTGCATTGAAATGGTCCAATCTCTATAATGCTTATAATTTAAGAATAAAATTAGTCATTTTAAGAGTATCGAGAGGGCTTAGACAAGATGACATTAGCCACGACACATGCTCTATTTCTGACAACGAAGCGGAGATGTTAGCTCGTATGGAGCACAATCGTTGGAATGTAGAAAAACTATTAATGGGATTCCGTAAACCACGTCGCGAAGAAGATAAATATGCTGATGAAAATGTTGCATTCAAAAAGGAATTAAACCGGAACAAGGGACGTTTCATCCATCACGACATAAGACCATACGATAAATTAGATGGAATCAAGAAATTGGATAAAGAGTTTGCACTATATATCCCGTGGATAATTAAAATGACTGAGAAAGAATGACTGAGAAAGAAATGTCGCATGTATTTAGATGATTGAATAACTCCACAGGCTGTCTTGCTGAATTAATATAGTAAACGATTAACCACAAAATGGCGGAAAACAAAGAATACTACGCATTCATAAGCTACAAGCGGGAAGATGAAAAATGGGCGAAGTGGCTGCAGGATAAGTTGGAACATTATCGGTTCCCAACAAATCTTAATGGCCGTACTGACCTGCCAAAGAATATCCGTCCCACCTTCCGCGATGTCACAGACTTGAAGCCTGGACTGTTGGCAGAGGAAATAAGCAATGCCCTACACAATTCCCAATGGCTGATCGTTGTGTGCTCTCCACGTAGTGCCAAGAGTCCCTGGGTGTGCAAGGAGGCGCAAACATTCATCGATCTTGGGCGAGAAGACCATATCATTCCTTTTGTTATCGAAGGTAA
>JAGCUU010000005.1 GCA_017962665.1 Bacteroidales bacterium
CAAAGAAGTCAAGGGAAGTTATCGCGCCTCGCGCTGGAAGTTAAAGGGACAATACAATCAGAGCAGATACATTTGTCTTTAACTCCCCTTAACTCCCCACCATCTCCCTTTAACTTCTCTATCTTTAACCGTTAACCGTTACAATGGGGAGTCAAAGAAGTCAAGGGAAGTTATCGCGCCTCGCGCTGGAAGTTAAAGGGACAATACAATTCGACCAGATACATTTGTCTTTAACTCCCCTTAACTCTACACCATCTCCATTTAACTTCTCTTTTTTTAACCTTTAACCGTTATTAATGGGAAGTTAAAGAAGTTAAGAGAAGTTATCGCGCTTCGCGCTGGAAGTTAAAGTGACAATACAATTCGACCAGATACATTTGTCTTTAACTCCCCTTAACTCCACACCATCTCCATTTAACTTCTCTTTTTTTAACCTTTAACCGTTACTAATCGTTACTCAGTATTCCAGAGCGATATTGTCGATCCAGAGTGTATTGCCAATGGTACCGACAAAAGCTTCGTGGATGGAGGCTGTCATGATAACCATGGCGTGTGTGGGTGTCTCATCGGCTTTGGCCCATCCCTCTTCCTGTATTTTTACTATCTTGCCTTTGCTGTTTTTGGCATAGTATGTAAGCCCTTTTGGACCTAATTTCATATAGTCTTTGTAGCCAGGATCACGTGTTGCATCGCCGTAGATTACCGGCACTCGGAAATTCTTTACCCATCCTGAGGAAGGATGTTCTATGCGGGTCATTGCAGTGCCTACGCGTAGTGCATGGATGTTGCCGTCTTTGTCCTCCCATCGTTTTTGGAGTATGAAAGTGATTTCGTGTGCATCGTTGCCAGGGATTGTTTCATGGCTTGTGACTTTGCATTTGGTTATTGTTCCCTTGTTGGGCATTGCCGACTTGTAGTCGAGCACCAGGGCTTTAGGGCGTCCAACGAATGGAACTCCCCAATTCATTAGAGAGTAGGGATTGTTTGCAGTGGGGATGGGCTCGAAGATGTTGCCGTAGAAAATACATCCACTTACTAAAATCTTGATGTTGATGCCGAGCACTCGGAGTTCTTCATACTTGGTTTCAAGTTTTGCGCAGATGGAGCCGTCCCAACTGCGGTCGGGCACCACAGTGCATGACGCTTTGGTTACCCCCGCCACACGGGCATAGGCGTTGGATGAGCTCCACGGAGTTCTGGCAGTATAAGGGTAGACCTTGTTTTCTCGTATTGTGTCTTTTGGACCGATGTTGTATATGCGTTTTGTGTTGCCGCCGATAATGGCGCTTTCCTTGATGTCGCGTACACACCAGCTTTCGAATTTGCCGTATGGGAGATATTTCTTTACGCTTTGCGTTGTGTTGTGTTGCTGTTGCTGTTGTGCATTGGCAGGAGCTATTGCTATCAGAGGAAGGAACATCCAGATGTAGGGTATAAGCCGTTTGCGTGGAAGTGCGGCCATCTGGTCGGGAAATTCTGTCTGGTAGCGTTTGTAGATGCGGTGGGCGCGGGGTGCAAGGTTGGCGAAGGTCCAAAGTGCAAAGACGACGCCGCTCCATGACCATGTGAGCACTGCAAAACCGCACCATTCGACAAATTCGCCGAAGTAGTTGGCACTTGTAACTTTTCGGTAAAGACCTCTGTTTGGCATGTAATGTTTGGTGTCGCCAGGTTTTCTCAAGTGGCGTATGATGCGGTCGGAATGCATATTGATGCCCATGCCGGTGAGAAATATCATAGTTCCTATGATAAACTGAGGAGAGAGTAGCCAGTCTGAGGTGTAGGGGTATGGGATGCTTTTCTTGGACAGAAGGAAAAGCCATCCTGCCTGCATAAAGGCGTTCAGACAGTTGAACACCGCACCCATGAGTACTATAGCCAATGGCATTCGGCTATTGCCTTTGATCAGGAATGGAAAGATGAACGAGCGGTGGAGATAGTGTGTCAGGAACAGGCAGAGGAAAATGAGAGGGGTGGGGGAGTTGCTCCCAGGTTTTTCCCATAGGAAAAAGAAGGTCAGCATAAGTATGAAAACGGGTGCTTCCATCAAAACCCATCCAATCTTGTTGCCAACAGCGGGGCCCCATTTCTTTGAGTAGAATTTTCCATAGCCTGCATCGATAAAAAAAAGGCAGACGAACACCACTAACGCTGTGATACTCATTCCTATAAGTAGCCAATTGAAATTGCCTAGCAGATATTCTATCATAGTTCTATCCCTTTTTCTTTTAAAATTCTTTCTGTCTCGTCATAGAGCCAAGCGGCCAGTTCTGGCTTGTTCCATCGTTGTGGTATTTCCATGTGTTTTGAGCCCCTGAAGAGTTGCATGAAGCAGTCGGTTGTTGCGGCGAGGACGGCAGGTTTTGCGCCGCTCTCCGCGCTTTTGCAGAAGGGGCGGAAGAGGAGGTCGGCGATTGGGTCGAACCAGCGGTCCATGTGCAACATACGGCTATTGACGATGCCTGGGTCGGTCATGTTGACGGGATTGCATGTGCGACGTGCAAGTTCTTGGGAGAAGAGCATCACGGCGTATTTGCTGTTGGCATAGGTGCCGAGTTGGCTGTATTTGTGTTCGTCGACATTGAAGAAGTTTTTGTCGAAACGTGCTGTGTAACAGGTAAGTGAGACGGTGTTGACAATACGAAGCCCCGTACCCATGGCTTTTATCATGAGGCGTGAAAGCAGATAAGTGCCGATGTAGTTGGTCCCGATGACACGCTCGAAGCCGTCGTCGTTGAGTTCAAAGTGTCGCTCCATAGTCCCGGCGTTGTTGAGCAGGCAGTCGACCTTTATGCCGTCGGTTTTCAGTTTGTCGACAAAAGCTACTATTGATGCTATGGAGCCGAGATCCAGACTGCGTTCGCTCTCTCTGGGCTCGCGTCGTGTCGTTCCGATTACAATGTGGCCTTTTTCATGCAAAATCCTTACTGCCGCGCTACCCACAGCTCCTGTGCAACCTGTGACGATGATGGTATACATTTGCGATGTGTTTTATTGAACAGAGAACCTCTTCCAGATTTTTGTTTCCAGCCAGTTCGGCAGAAGCTTTATCATAACTGGCAGGTAGTAGTTCATCGCGCCAGGCTTGACCACGTGGCGTCGATGCAGCATTCCGCGCAGTGCCCGTTTCACTAGCCACTGCGGGGTACGTATCAGGCCTACAGAGACTCCGAGCTTCATAAGGTTTGGCTTCAGATGGTATAGAGGCGTTGCAATTGCTCCAGGCAGTACGGTGGTGACACCGACATTGTATGGCCTCATCTCAAAATAGATGGACTTGGAAAAACTCTTAAGATAGGCTTTTGTCGCTGAATATACTGTTATCCCTGGCGTGGGTAGCTGTGCGGCCATCGACGACATGTTGACTATGAATCCTCTGCGGCGTTCTTTCATGGCTTCTCCGAAGAGCATCACCAACCGTGTGGGTGTCACTGCGTGAAGTTGTAACATGGCAAAGACTTTGTCGTTCATGGAGGAGTCGATTTCGTGGAAGAAGAACATTCCAGCGTTGTTAATCAGTATGTCTATTTCGAGATGCTGTTCTTGGCAGTAGTTCCATATATCGTTGGCAGCCGAATCGGATGCAAGATCCATGTATAGGCCCCAGGATTTTACACCATATATTTCTGTGAGTTTTTGGGGAAAAGTCTCAAGTTGTTCCTGCTGGTTCGACACTATCAGAATGTTGCAGTCTTTGGCGGCCAACTGCTGGCAGTATTCCCATCCCATGCCCGATGTTCCTCCAGTGACAAGTGCATTATAACCTTTGATATCTTTCATCTGTTGCTCTTTTTCACGTCGGACTCTAACTTGTCCACCTCTTTTGCGAGTTTTGCAGGTAGATTGTCTACGCAGGTGTGGCATTTCATCTCCAGAGAGTACATGCGGCCGATGCAGTAGTTGGAGTGTCCGCATTCGCTGCAAGTCTGCTCACCGTTTTTGATTTTGTTCATGAAGTCGGTATCGCGTACAAGGGTTCGTGCCATCTGGAAGGCGACAAAGCCTTCGTCGAGGACGGTCTGCATGGTCTCTCTTGATGTGACACCGCCTACATAGATCAGTGGCAGCTTTAGCGCTTGTCGGAATTTTTTTGCTGTTTCCAGAAAGTATAGGTCTTTGTAAGGCACCGTAGGCACCATTATACGTCCGAACAGCGACACACCGGCTTTCAACCACCAGAATTTTTTCATGTCCATATAGTGTGTCATGGCTTTCAGAGGCATTGCTCCATGCATGACCACCATGGGAGCTTTGCTGACGAAACCGGCTGTCAGCACCAGAGCGTCCACACCCCAGTGCTCAAGCTCTTGAGCTACCTTAATGCATTCGTCGACCTGCATTCCGTTACGGAAACCGTCGTACATGTTGGTCTTCACCACTACTGCAATCTCTTTGTTGGCAGCCTCCATGACGCGCTTTATCACCAACTGCATCAATCGCATGCGGTTCTCGAGCGAGCCACCCCATTTGTCGTGACGATGGTTGGTGTAAGGTGAAAGAAACTGGCTTATCAGGTATCCATGTCCGGCATGAATCTCGACGCAGTCGAAGCCTGCCTCTTTCGCCAATGTCACTGCGGTACCAAAGTCTTCTATCAGCTGCATGATTTCATCTTCCCTCATGCCGCGCACCAGCGTCGGCGAGTAGAGGTTGAATCCAGAGCTTGCCCCTATCGGCATCTGGCCGCAGGTGGATCTGTGCGTCATATTACCGCAATGGCCAAGTTGTATCGATGCTTTTGCCCCTTCTGCGTGTATGGCATCGGTAAGCCTTTTTAGTTCGGGAACAACATCAGGGCGCATCCACAGCTGACCGTTGAACGACAGACCGCTGCGGCTTACAGCGGCATAGGCAATCGTGGTCATGCCTATACCTCCACGGGCGACGGCGGTATGGTAGTCAAACAACATCTGCGATGGACGGTTGTCGACACACATATTCTCGAAGGCTGCGGAACGGATGCTGCGGTTACGTATTTCGATGGGGCCAATCTTGCAAGGTGTGAATATTGTATTCTCCATAATTGCTCACTTGTCGGCATTTTGCCATTGTTGATGAGACTATTCAGTTTCGCTCAGTTTCTCTGTTAATAATCTTTGGTAGAAATGATATTTACACGCATCGAAGGAAGAAAAGACAGGAAAATCAGCAATGAAGTCATTGTAATTGTTATATTTAAAGAAAATGTCTATCGACATCAAATCCATAAGCCTCAGCGCTGCAGTGTTAATATTTCCTTTGTATATGGCAGTTGAGAACATTTCATTCGCTTGTTTGTTGCTACGTAAAAATTTGAATAGGCTATTCCCGACACCTTCGCTGTTGCCATCGTCCAATGTTGTGTCGGTTATTATGAAAAGACATTCTTCCTCGGTAAGGAACGTACCATCTATCAGTTTGTCGTTGATGGATGTCCATGACAGATTTGTCGTGTCGGCTGTAATGGTGTCGTTGTCGCTGGCGTTGCCTCCGTTGCAGGCAGCCATGATTCCGAGGATGCAAAGAATTGTACCTGTTAATAATGATTTTTTCATTTTGTGATGATTTATTTTGTTGACCTTGAATGATAAAGTATCTTTAAACTTTGACCTTTCTGCCTGCTTCGCAGGCTTGCGAACTTCGCTCATCAAGTTCGCGGGGCACACCAGATGAGCAAACTGTTAACCTTTAATCTTTTACCGTTACATAATCTTTAACCGTTACTTAACCTTTACTTCCTATTTGTGTTTTCAATATGCAATACCAAATATTCAGAGCGGGAACCGATGCGTATTTTAGGACCCCAGATGCCAAGACCTGAGCTGATGTAGTATTGTGTCTTTCCGCGCTGATGATGTCCCCATGCTTTCTCGTACATCATATCGGTTACCCATGATAATGGCCAAATCTGTCCATGGTGGGTGTGTCCGCTGAACTGGAAGTCGATTCCAGCCTCTTCTGCCTCTTCAAGGTTGTAGGGCTGATGGTCGAGGAGAATTGAAAATCTAGAATTGAAAATTGAAAATTCATGTTGCAGTTGCTGAAGGGTGAGACGGTGGGTGTTGGTGCGGTCGTTGCGGCCTATGATATCCAAACCTTTGAAATGAGCCACAGAGTCTTTCAGCAGCGCGATGTCGGCATCGGCAAAGAACCGCTCTGCTTTCGACACATTGCCGAAGTATTCGTGGTTCCCTAAAACCGCGAAGACAGGAGCCTCGATGCGACGGAATTCCTCCGCATAGTTGCCCTCCAGTATTGGACGCAGGCTCAGATCGATAATGTCACCCCCAAAGAGCACCAGATCCGGCTTTTCGTTGTTGATGATGTCTACCCAGCGAGCCAGTTCCGCCTTGCGGTTATGGTAGCCTATGTGCAGGTCGCTGGCCATCACTACGGTAAGAGGCTTTTCTAATGGCTTGTCGGTGACAATGGTCATCTCTTCGCGGTATTTGTGGTGGTAGTGGATGGCGCCAATTGTCATGATGACCGCCACGATTCCCACAGCGGAGAACAGGCCAGTCGCACTGTCTTTTAGGACTGTACTCGGCAGAATATGGCATAAGGCGGCAATATCGGCTACGGCGAACAGTAGGAGAAGGTACAGAAATGCTATCAGCCATGTGTTTCCAACCCCGTATGCCACAGTGGCGACACCCAAGGGCAAATGTTCCATTATGGCAAAGCACACAAAGAAACTAAGGGTCCAAAGGACAAATAAGCCCAGTACAACCCATTTCCATCCGCCAGGGGTGATTCGCCACAGATGCCAGCCAACATAGCCCGCCAGAACCAGGAGGGTTGCCAATATTGTTATAATGATTACTGTTCGCATATAGTGTGCTCTATTGCTTTTCCTGTAATGCCGTGCCTATCCATTGTCTCTTGGCTGTTTTTCGCTGCTATTGGTTGGCTATCTTTTTAAGTTTGTCTATTTGTTGCATTACAGCTTGGTAGTTTTCGCTGTTTTCGCCGTAGAGCTCTTTCTGTATGGCCAAGGATTTTTCGAGCATGGATAGAGCCGAGGCATAGTCATTCCTGTTGAAATAGATGTGGGTTTGGCCAACATATACTGCCGATTCAATGTTGCGGTCTGGGTTGGGGAGCGATTTCAGGATATCGAGCGCTTTTTCATAACATTGCATGGCCATAGTGTCATTTTCGAGTTTCCGCCAGCAGCGGCCAATATAAAGATAGCTGTTGGCTACAGCGTTGCATTGTTCGCCAAGCAGCGATATCCAACAGGAGCGTGCATAATTATAGTAGGTCTTTGCGTCGGCAAAGTGCATCGCGCTGCTCGTCATTCCGCTGGCACCCCATGGATCCCAAACAAAGTAGTTGTCGCCATACAGATTGTAACATTCTGCAAGCCATTGGTTATTGTCGCCATATAGTTCTTGTGCCTTCTTTATGGCTCGGTTGTAGAAAGTTTGCGCTGTGCGATAGTCGCCATATTTATGCATATACATTCCTGTCTCAATCTGCCAGCGGACGTTTTCGGTATCGAGATTGGCACGTTTGATGAGGCTGTCGGCAGCGTCACCGTACATACGCTGGCTTTCAAGCTGCAAGGCGTTATCCTTCAGCTTTTGGCCATATTCGCGTAAAGAGGTCTGCTGTGGCTTTTCGTCGAGTGTCATTATGATTGTCAATGTGTTTATGTCTGTAGTTGCCGTGTAGGGCAGTTTGGGCGATATTAGCTTATAGCCGGTTTTTTCGATACGTTCAATGGTGAATTGGTTGTTGTCTGCTGCAAAATAGAAAAAACCATCGTCGTTGGTGATGTATGTTGGACGGCCTGAAATCTTTATGGCGACGTCGGCAATTGGAGCGCCATTCTCGGTTTTTACTTTTGCGTACATAATTTTTAGGGTATTGTTATCGGTGTGTTTATTTATATTCAGTTGACAGTTGATAGTTGACAGTTGACAATTGATAGTTGATAGTTGACAGTTTATGTTGTTTCCGTGGGCAGTCATTATAATGCATGCCGCTATAAGGAAAAATATTTTCTTCATAATTATGTTGTTACTTTATATTCAATAACGAATAAAACGACAGATTATTGTTGTATATATTTTGTGGATTAAATACATCATACATCAAACATTTTTAACCTTTAACCGTTATTAATGGGAAGTTAAAGAAGTTAAGAGAAGTTATCGCGCTTCGCGCTGGAAGTTAAAGTGACAATACAATTCGACCAGATACATTTGTCCTTTAACTCCACTTAACTCCACACCATCTCCCTTTAACTTCTCTTTTTTTTACCTTTAACCGTTACAACATCATACTTCATACATCGCACATCTTTACTATTTGATTGTTAGTAAGAAAATGTTTTTGAATGTTGACCGTAAAACTTTAACCTTTGCTATATGTAATAATAGTAATCAGATAACGTTATTTAGTATACAGAAATCAAATAATAACTGAAAATACCTGACAATAATGAACAAGACAGTATTGATTACGGGCGCAACGAGCGGTATCGGTCTCGGATGTGCCAGAAAATTCGCTGCCAACGGCGACCGCCTAATACTCACCGGACGCAATGCAGAGCGTCTCGAGGAAATCCGCAACGAACTCACATCCAAAGGTGTCGAGGTCCTGACATTGCTATTCGACGTGCGCGATCGTGAAAAGGCTACGCAGTGCATAGAGGGACTTCCTGCAGAATGGAAAAATATAGATGTGCTTGTAAACAACGCTGGTCTTGCCCTTGGTTTGGAACCAGAATACGAGGGGAACTATGACGACTGGGACACCATGGTGGACACCAACATTAAGGGTCTGCTCACCATGACCCGTCTCGTGGTGCCAGGCATGGTAAAACGTGACAGTGGACACATCATCAACATCGGCTCTGTTGCCGGAGATGCTGCATACGCCAACGGCAACGTCTATTGCGCCACCAAGGCTGCTGTCAAAACCATCACCGACGGACTCCGTCTCGATGTGGCAAATACAGCTATCCGCGTCACAAATCTTAAACCCGGACTCGTGGAAACCAATTTCAGCAATACCCGTTTCCATGGTGATACCGAGCGTGCCGCCAATGTCTATAAAGGTATCAAGCCACTGACGGGCGATGATATAGCCGATGTGGCAGTCTTCGCCTCCAACGCTCCGGCACATGTGCAGGTGGCAGAGGTGCTTATCCTTGCAACGCATCAGGGCAGCGGCAGCGTGATAGTACGCAAGTAGCGCTATCCTGTTTCTCGTCGTGGAAGAAGTTAAGGGAAGTTACCGCGCTTCGCGCTGGAAGTTAAATGGACATTACAATTCGATCCGATTGGTGATTAGTGAATAGTGATGTTTAATTGTTGAAGTATGAATTCTTTAACCTTTAACCGTTAATCTTTAACCTTTACCAAGTCTTAAAACTATAACCGTTACATGAAAGTATTGCATACCGCAGATTTGCATCTGGGTCAGATATTATATCAAAACTACGAACGTGGTGACGAACATGCGCATTACTTCAAGCAGCTGATGCAGTGGTGCAAAGATGAACATCCTGATGTTTTTTTGTTGTCGGGTGACGTGTTCGATATCCAGCAGCCGTCATCATCCACAAAAAAAGCATTTAATGACTTTTTTGTAAGTCTTCACAGAGAATGTCCGGATATGGCCATAGTCATTACTGCCGGCAACCACGACTCCGCTTCGCGTATCCAGGCCGACAGCGCCATCTGGGGATGTGCAGGCATGCGTCTTGTCGGTATGATGCCCTCCGTGGATGACGGCAAGGAATGGATGGAACAACACATTGTTCGTCTTAAACAAGGCTATATAGTTGCCATACCTTTCGTGAGGGGCGAGCGTAAGGCAATGCTGCAATCCATATTGGACAAGATAGCGGATGAAAACAGGGAGGGGAAACCAGTGGTCATGATGGCTCATTCTGCTGTCACTGGATTGGATGTTACTGGCCACTCGTATGAAATAGGAACATTGGAAACGCAGGACCTGTCGTCGTTTGGGTGTGGCTTCGACTATCTGGCGTTGGGCCATATACACAAGCCGCAGACTATAGGACATCAGGATGATTCGATGCTTGACGAGGTAACCTATACCGCTCCTGTGGCCCGCTATTCAGGAAGTGCCCTCCATGTCAGTTGCGACGAGAAATATCCTCATACGGTGAGTGTTGTGGATATTGACCGTCATGGCGGCAATGTGAATATCCGTCAGCTACGTATCGACGAGTTGCGACATTTCTATGAACTGCCACTTGACGGCTCCTCCTTCAATAACACCGAGGAGGCCTTGGTTGCGGTAAAGGATTTCTGCGACAAGTACAGGTCGGGCTATATCCGTTTGCGTATTGACCGCAAAGCTCCGCGTCCGTCGGACTTTATCCAACAGATATACGACATTCTTGCCGTTACTGGCGACGAGGTCCGTTATAACCCGAAGATTATCGAGACCGGTGTAGAGACCGTCATCACCGAGAATATTAACAAACCTGTTTTTGCAGTGGCAGACTTGCAGCAGATGGACGACCCGATGGAGTTTATAGAGAAAATAATCCATTTGTATCCACAATTTGACCTGGAAAAAATCCGTGAGGATTTCAAAGAGGTGGAGTCTGAAATAGAGCGGCATGAGGCTGCAGAGGCGGTTGAAACAGCAAAGAAGAAGAAATAAGCAATCTGGAAATTATATGAAAATAAAGAAACTCTCTCTTAGAAATATAGCATCCATAGAGTCGGCGGATATTGACTTTGAACACGGGCTTTACGATGCCGTCACTGGCAAGCCTGCTGGAACTTTTCTTATCTATGGCGATACAGGTGCGGGAAAGTCTGTTATCCTTGACGGTATAGCAATGGCGCTCTACAAAAAGACTCCGAGGATTGTGGATCCGGAAGGCAAAGTAATCAAGAAAAGAGATAATAAATTCAGCGACGCCAAAGGCGAGAGTGTCGACGTGTTCGATATCAGACAATACACTCGTCTGGGCATTTCCCCTGCTGACGACTGCTATAGCGAAGTTGTATTTGAAGGCAACGACGGCAAGGAATATTGTGCGAGACTTACTCTTGGCGTCTATCTGGGCAATACCACTCCTAACGGGCTACGACCAATAAAGTACAAAGACCCCCAATGGGAAGTGACAATAGGAAACAAGGTTAAGCAGGATGTGGACAAAAAGACAGGGGAGCCCATCCTCAGCGCTATAGGTCTGACCTTTGAACAGTTCAGCCGAATGGCCATGCTGGCACAAGGTCAGTTCGCCAGTTTCCTCACAGGAGACAAAACAGAACGTGAGAGGATTCTCGAGACACTTACCGACACCCAGCATTTCTCCAAATACGGAGAGGCTATCAGTAGGCTTTTCACGGCGGCAAACAAAAGGAAAGAGTTGACAAATGAAGCCTATAACACCATCGATGAACTGTTGAAAGGAGTGGATAATGAAAAACAGGACGAGGAACAAAAACAGTTGAATGCCGAAAGGAAAGAAAAAGAAGACGAGAAAAAGACAGTTGACGAGAAGCTTGGAATTATCGGCGTCATCGAAGCTGAAAAAGGAAAGATAGAGGCGGCAAGGAAGAAACTTGAAGGGTTCAAGGAAACATACCGTCTTTTATCCTCAGACCTGCTCTGGAAGTATGAACACTGCAAGAGGTTGGAGGAGAGTCTGGTAGAGCCGGCCAAATGGCTTGTGGAACGTGAAGACAAACGAGCCGTTTATGAATCTGCAGGGAAAAACGATATACAGTTGGGCAATCTGAAAACTGCGAAGGAAAACAAGGCTAATGGCGAAAAGGAAAAGAATAGGTTGGAGGCCTTGACCAACGATTTAAAAAAGGATTTTGAGGCAAGGAAAACCGAAGAAGAGGATGCCCGGAAAAAACTGGATGAGAAACAGGAAAAAATAAAAAAACTCACAGAGCAACGGAATGAGTTGAATCCGGAAGAGGCTAACAAGTCACTTAACTCGGCGGATTTACGTAAGAAGGAACTCGGAAACTTGGAGGAGAGCATCAACCATTTGGCCGAGGCTGTCAAATCCGTGACGGAGCAGGGTGAAAAGATTAAGGAAGCTGAGAAAAAGCTCAACGAGGAGTTGCTGTTGAAAAAGGACGAAGCGGAGAGCAACTGGGAGAAAGCCGACAAGGCCGACAAGGAGGCTCGGGAGCTGCTTACCACTATGAAGATGAGTGTCGAGGATACGCTGGTCAACCTGCGTAAACGCCTCGCTGCGGAACATACCGATACCTGCCCTCTGTGCGGACAGCATATCAGCGAACTGCATGTCGATGACGATTTCAAGGCTCTAGTAACGCCTCTGCAAAAAAAACAGGAGGAGACGGCTGAAAAGCTCAAAGAGGCAGCAATAATCAAAGAAGAGGCAACAGGAAAATATAACGATGAAAAGGCATCGATCTCGAAAAATAAAGGAAAAAACGAGGAGGCAAAAGCTAACAACGAGGCAAAGAAAAAAGAGCTGAATACCAAAGCCATTATGCTGGGCCTTGATATACAACAACCTCTGTTGCCGCAAATCGAGCCGTTGCGTCAATCTATCCTCAACGAGATCGGGAAACTGGAAGAGACTTTAAGAAATGCAAAAATCATTCAGGACCAAATAAATGAATTGCACAATGACAAAACTATAGACAATAAATTACTTGGTGCAATTCAGGCAAGAAAAGATGCTGAATCGAAATTGAATCTGAACTATACCAACATCGCCAATCAGACGACAATCATCAAAAATGCCTCTGACACTATCACGCCGCTACTCGACGAGTTGCATGCGTTGCTCGACAACATATATCCCGAATGGGAAAAGAATATCGATGACACTCGCGTAAAGCTGAAAAGGGATTCAAGTGAATACGTCGAAAAAAGAAAAGACTACGAGAATAATATCAAAAAGCTTGGTGATATAAAACGAGAAATGGCAGTCCTTTCGCAAACACGTGTCAAAGTGCTTGAACTATGTCCTGAATGGAACGGGATGGAGATAAAATTGGAGCCGTTAGAATGCTCCAATATTCAGTCACGCTGGACGGATTTCTATAGCGAATGTAAGTCGAAAAAAGACGAAATCAAGAACGCGAACGATGAAATTGCTGCGAAAATGCAGCTGTTGAAGGGTGGAAGTGATGATGTTCTACCTGACAAGGCCGAACTGGAAGAACGAAGCAAGCTGCTGTTCGACGAACTGCAGGAACTCAACCAAAAGATTGGTCAAATACAAGGGTTTATAGAGACTTACAATGCCAATGTAAAAAAACGCGACAAGGCAAAGGAAGAGATGGATAACGCTAAAACTGTTTTCGAGAAATGGAAAAGGCTGAACGATGTCTTCGGCAGCACACGCTTCCGCACTCTTGTCCAGAGCTATATTCTGCAGCCGTTGCTGAACAACGCCAATATCTATCTTGCAAAAATCACCGATCGTTATACGCTGACCTGCAGCGAAGAGAATGAGCAACTTGCAATTTTGGTGCTGGACAACTATAACCAAGGGCAGGTACGCAGCGCCACTGTCCTTTCCGGTGGTGAACGTTTTATGATTTCTCTTGCGCTTTCCCTTGCCCTATCCTCTCTCAACCGTCCTGACCTTAATGTCGACATCCTTTTCATCGACGAAGGTTTTGGTACCCTTGACGAGAAAAATCTCGAATCCGTGATGTCGACATTAGAGACACTGCAAGATATTGCCGGTCAGTCCAATCGTCGTGTCGGTATCATCTCGCATCGCGAAGAACTCGAAGATCGCATCCCCGTTAAAATTCTTGTCAAGAAGAAAGGTCAGGGACGTAGCGGTGTGGAGATTGTCAATTGATAGCTCCTCAAACCTTTTCAGCCTTTAAAAAAATCTTCCTGTCGTTTGTCAATGTAGAGTATAAAAGCCTGGTTGACGAGGCGGGTGCCGCCTGGGGTGGGGTAGTTGCCGGTGAAGTACCAGTCGCCCGGGTGGTTGGGGCAGGCGTGGTGCAGTCCTTCAATGCTCTGGAAGACGAGCTCGACGGGAGTCTGCATGTCTTCAGGACGCAGCATCTCGACAATCTTATGGTTGATTTCCTCGACGGTGAAGGGTTCGTAAATGGCACGCACGCGGTTCTGCATCTCTTCTTTCGGCTTCTGCAACTCTTCTTTGCAGGCTTGATAGGTATCCGCGACTAACTGCTGCATGCCTCTCTCCTTGATGAGAGCCATTGTGGCGCGGAAGGCACAGAATTCCTCCAGTCGTGGCATGTCGATGCCGTAGTAGTCGGGGTAGCGTATCTGCGGTGCGCTCGACACCATCACGATTTTCTTTGGGTGCAGGCGGTCGAGGATTTTAAAAATGCTCTCGCGGAGCGTGGTGCCACGCACGATAGAGTCATCGATGATGACGAGGTTGTCCTCGTAGGGCTGCAGCGAGCCGTAGCTGATATCGTAGACGTGAGCGGCGAGGTCGTTGCGTGCGCTGCCCGCAGCAATAAATGTGCGCATCTTGATGTCTTTCCACACCACCTTCTCGGTGCGTATCTCGTCATGGAGCTTTCTGAAGCCGTCCGTCATGCCGTAGTAAGCCACCTCTGCGGTGTTGGGGATGTAGGAGAATACGGTGTTTTTGATGTCGCCGTCGATGGCACGAAGGATGGCAGGAGTCAGCTGCTCACCAAGCCGTTTGCGCTCCTGGTAGATGTCGCGGTCGGAACCGCGGCTGAAATAGATTCTCTCAAACGAACAGGCACTCAACTTTCGGGTAGGCATTATCTGCTCCAGATGGCTCTCGCCGTTGCGGCGAACGATGAGTGCCTCGCCTGGCTTCAACTCGTTAATGTCATCACATTGAAGATTAAAGGTTGTCTGCAATACAGGACGTTCGCTGGCGAGTGCCACGATCTCGTCGTCGTGATAGTAGAACGCCGGACGGATGCCCCAGGGGTCGCGAACAGAGAACATCTCTCCGCTACCGGTCAGGCCGCACATCACGTAGCCGCCGTCATAGTGTTCCATCGTGGTACGCAGCACATTGGCCATCTCCACATGGTCGTCGATATAGTGGGTTATGTCAATACCCTCTAATCCCTTTGCTTTTGCTTCTACAAACAGCCGCTCCACCTCGCGGTCGAGGCGGTGTCCCATCAGTTCCAGAGTGATGTACGAATCACCGTATATGCGTGGCGACTGGCCCTGGGCGGTGAGGAACTCAAACACCTCGTCGATGTTGGTCATATTGAAGTTGCCGCACAGGCACAGGTTTTTGGCTCGCCAGTTGTTGCGGCGTAGGAAGGGATGCACATACTGCAATCCGCTCTTGCCCGTGGTGGAGTAGCGCAGGTGACCAATCATCAGTTCGCCGGCCATCTCCTCAGTCACACGAGAGAAAATCTCCGTGATGGCGTCCTGGCCCTCGGCCTTTTCGCGGAACATATACTCGGCGCCGGGCTCATTAGTTAAGCTCACCGAGGCGATACCGGCACCCTCCTGGCCGCGGTTGTGCTGCTTCTCCATCATCAGATAGAGTTTGTTGAATCCGTAGGCCCATGAACCGTACTTTTGGGCATAGTATTCGAGCGGCTTCAGCAGGCGAATCATCGCCACGCCGCATTCATGCTTCAGTAATTCCATAAATAATTGACAATTGATAGTTGAAAGTTGACAATTATTGAGCACAAGCTTTGATGAAACTCATGAACAGCGGGTGCGGATTCAACACCGTCGAACTGTATTCTGGGTGGAACTGGGTACCGATGTACCAGCGTTTTTCGGGAATCTCAACAATCTCCACCAAGTTGGCGGCAGGGTTGATACCCACACACTTCATACCCTTGGACTCGTATTCCTCTTTGAAGGCGTTGTTGAATTCGTAGCGATGGCGGTGACGCTCGGAAATTGACAATTGAGAGTTGCTATAGGCTTCCGCCACGCGGCTGCCTTCTTTCAGTTCGCAGTCGTAGGCGCCCAGTCTCATGGTGCCGCCCATCTGTGTGATGCTCTTCTGCCCCTCCATGATGTCGATGACGTTGTGCGGAGTCTTCTCGTCCATCTCTCGGCTGTTGGCATCCTTGTAACCCAGCACGTTGCGGGCAAACTCGATGACCATCATCTGCATACCGAGGCAGATGCCGAAGGTGGGGATGTCGTGGGTGCGTGTGTATTCGGCCGCAATAATCTTGCCCTCGATGCCGCGTGTACCGAAACCGGGGCAGATGACAATGCCTGCCAGTCCATCGAGTTTCTCGGCTACATTTTCTTGGGTGATCTCCTCACTGTTCACGAAGTGCAGTCTGGCCTTCACGGCGTTGTAGATACCGGCCAGGTTGAGGCTCTCGCGGATGCTCTTATAGGCATCCTGCAGGTCGTACTTGCCTACGAGACCGATATGCACCTCGCGCTTGGCGTTGCGTTGCTTGTCGAGGAAGTCGTGCCAGGCTTTCATTTCCGGTGTCTCGCCCACAGGGATGCCAATCTTTCGCAGGATGGCAGCGTCCAATCCCTGCTTCTGCATATTCACTGGCACCTCGTAGATGCTGGGCATATCTTCGCTCTGCACCACGCATTCGAGGTCGACGTTGCAGAACGAAGCTACCTTCATGCGGATGTGGTCGTCGAGGTGGCGTTCGGTGCGTAGCACGAGGATGTCGGGCTGGATTCCCATGCCCTGCAACTCTTTCACGCTGTGCTGTGTGGGCTTGGTCTTTAGTTCGTCGGCAGCCTTAAGGTAAGGCACGTATGTCAGGTGTACGCTGACGGCATTGCGTCCCAGCTGCCAGCGCAGCTGACGTATAGCCTCCATGAACGGTGCACTCTCTATGTCGCCTATGGTTCCGCCCACCTCGGTGATGACAAAGTCCAGCTGCTCCTCTGGTACGCAGGAGTTCCCGCTTGCAGAATTATCGCTTTCGCGCAGCATGCGCCGCTTGATTTCGTCGGTGATATGGGGCACCACCTGGATGGTCTTGCCGAGATAGTCGCCGCGGCGTTCGCGGTCGATGACGGTCTTGTAGATGCGGCCGGTAGTGATGCTGTTGTTGCGTGTGGTGTGGATGCCGGTGAAGCGCTCGTAGTGTCCTAAGTCGAGGTCGGTCTCAAAACCGTCATCCGTCACGTAGCACTCGCCATGCTCGTAGGGGTTCAGTGTACCGGGGTCGATGTTGATGTAGGGGTCGAATTTCTGAATAGTGACCTTATAGCCGCGTGCCTGCAGCAGACGGCCGATACTGGCTGAGATAATGCCCTTACCCAACGAAGAGACCACTCCGCCAGTGACGAAGATGTACTTTGTGTCCATAAAATGATAAAAATAATATATGTTGTGTATTGATATTCACAATATTAAATTGTTTGTCAACTTTGCAAAACAAACTACAAAGGTAAGAAAAAAAACGAAACTCGGATGTTCCTCAATTTATAGCCGGAATCTGGCTGGAACATTTGCGCAAAACGCATCAAAACGATGTCATTAATGGCGATTCTTTGTTTTTATTTCCTGATTTTTTTTATAGATATGTTTTTTTTGTATATTTGCAGTTATGATAGATATGAGTGATTGTATGAATTGTGCATGTAATTAGCTGATTATTAATATATTCCCCCCCCCATATATGGGGCCAAGTGAATAAATAACGATTTTATCCCAATTACAACCAGATAAATGAAGAAAATACATATAAAGAGCATACTTTCTGTTATATTTTATATAGCGATGCTTTTGATGCCGTGGATGACGCAGGGGCAGGACACCTGCGTTATTACTAGTTTCCCTTATTTCAACGACTTTGAGAATGCTCCTCACTATCAAATCGGTGGAACCTCGCGAAATGAGGCTTTTCCGCAGTGCTGGACTCGTATCAATGATGGCACAACAAGCACCTATTTCCCTTACATTAGCAATGAGAGCGACAATGTCATCAATGGCAGCAAGAGTATGGTCTTTTACCATTATAATTACAGCAACTACGCCTATAACGAATACGCTGTACTGCCTACTATCGACACTAGTCTCCATATCTCCATCACCGACCTCCACCTCTCGTTCTACGCTAAATCCTCAATCTATTCGGCTCCGTTCCCAATGTTTATCGTTGGAGTGATGGATCAATACAGCGACACATCTACTTTTGTCCCTGTCGACACTGTCTATCTTACTACCACAGTCACGCTCTTTTCAGTCAGTTTCGCTAACTATACCGGTACGGGCAAATACATTGCTATCCGCTGCCCGCGTGTACCATCGTCATTTGGGGCAGTGCTCGATGATCTGTTTTTGACCGACCAATGGTGCGAACCACCTTCAAACCTGAGAGCCACTGCTTCCCACGACGAGGTATCGTTGACTTGGGAAGGGAACGGAGGTAGCAGTTTCACCGTCGGGCTAAACAACATTACAGTCACAGGGGTTACAGACACTTTCTATACCTTTGTGGGTCTTTCAGACAGCACAGTGTATGAATATGCTGTAGCCACCGAATGTAATGGACGGATTAGTCCTTGGTTGAGAGGCAGTATCCAGACGGAATGCCGTCCGCTCACCTACGACGACCTGCCCTACACCGAGGACTTCGAGGCATACAGTTACGGTTACCATGTTTATGACATCAGTCCCTGCTGGCACAAAGGCGACTCGCGTCCGCTGACCAACTACCCATACCCAGCAAATTGCATAGTTGACAACGACACCGTGGGTCTGAGTATGGGCTCTTCGCCGACATCCTTCAATTGGGCGGCTTTGCAGAGGGTTGACAATTCGGTGGAGGTCTCCGACCTGGAACTTGATTTCCTCATCAGACGCAGCAACCAGACAAACACCATAAGCCGTCTCGTCGTGGGCGTCGTCTCCGACATCCAGGCTTTTGAACAATCCGATTTACAGACATTTGTCCCCGTCGACACCATCGATGTCAGCGACGAGGCAATCAACTCCATACATCCCGTCGCCGTGAGGTTTGATAACTATACAGACAGCGGCAAATACATCACCTTCCTCGCCCCACAGCTTCCCGACAGCTTGCCAACGAATACCTATAACAGCTTCATTATCGACAATGTCGTCCTCAAGGTGGCCAACCCATGCCTCACACCGCAGCATGTCAGGGTAACCTATATAACTCATAACACAATATCTGCCGAGTGGGACGATGTGACCGAAGCCGACAGCAGCATAGTGTATATCGGCACACCAGGAGCGGATATCAGCACATTCACTCCACATAATGTCTATGGCAACAGCATAACCATTGGCAACCTCAGTCCCGACACCGACTATGAGCTGGTGGTGAAAGCCAACTGCGGAAACGGCTTGAGCGATGCATCGTATCCTGTGCGGTTCCACACGCTGTGCACTCCTCTTAACATACTGCCTCTGACAGAAGGCTTTGAAGGCGTAAATGGATTCGCCGGCACTTATTCGAGAGTCAACAATCTGCCTCCCTGCTGGCTATACTACAATCCCGGCTACCCCGCAAACACCAGCGGCGGTCCTATTGTGTACACCGATAATGCGTACACAGTGTACACCGATCAGTCGTATGTACACAACGGTGTCAACGCTATGCTATTCAGCGGCATGAACCAATACGCCATCATGCCGCTTATCGACGCAACCACATATCCTCTTTCCTCTTTGCAGGTGTCGTTCTGGACAAAGAGCCTCCGCGTCAACAACTCACCACGCGTAGCGTATGTCACCGTTGGGGTGATGAGCAACCCCTCAGACACCAGCACCTTTGTGCCGATAAGAAACGTCACAGTCTCTGGGTCTATGCTCTTTGAGCGTTTCACGATAGGATTTGCCAATTACGACGGTCCTCACGGCCATGTGGCATTCAAGTCGGAGTCGTCCAATATGTTCGTTATCGACGACATTGTCCTCGAAGAGATACCCAACCTCTGCCCACAGATTGAGGCAATACACGCTGAAACTACAGCCTCGGCAGCACGCCTTACGTGGAATTACAACACCGAGTTTGGCTCGCCCGAGGGCTTTGTTGTCAGCTACCGCAATGCCGACGACCCCACCGATTCTCTCGTCACTATGACCACAACCTCTAACGATTTGCTGCTGACAGGTCTCGACACCAACACCACCTACTGGATCTCGGTTGTAGCCGATTGCGGCGGCTTGAACGGAGGAGCCGACACCAGTCTTTTCACCACCCAGGCGCTGCCTTGCATCAGCTGGGACACCGTTGATTTGCCGGTGGACACCCTCGTGCTGGGCTCCCCAGGAACAGAGGTCAACGCGCTGACACCTATCCACGCAAGCGCACCATTCTCTATAGTCCAGCATCTTTTCCTCTCGACAGAGATACCGGTCACAGGACCGACAATGCTGAACGGCATCGGCTTCGACTATGCCTATTCTGAGCCGTACCAAGTTGGCAACTGCGAAATCTATCTTGGTCATACCACACTCACAGAATTGTCGGGTAGCCTTACCAGCTATGGGCAGCTGGTCTTTAGCGGCACACTCTCTTTCAACACCGAAGGCTGGAACTACGCCCAATTCAACCAAGGAACCTTTTTGTATGACGGCACCAGTAACCTCTGCGTGACCATTGTCAACAACCGCGGAGGGAGTGCACCCACGAACCGCACGTTCCGCCACGAGTTAACACCCGACAACAATATGACCAGCTGGAGCATCCGTCCCAATCACTATACGCCATACTCGGCAGGTATCGCAGATCTTGATAAGCGCAGCAACACACGCCTCATCACCGGAGGTCAGGAAGCCCACTGTACGGGATGGGCCACCTGTCTTCCTCCTATAGTGGATATAGATTCAAGTGTCAACGGGTCTCTACGGCTTTTATGGATTCCCAGCTATCAGGAAGAGTCGTGGAATGTTGACTATCGCATCGTCAACCCTGGCGATACAGGCAGTTGGATCAATGTGGCCACTGAGACCATCGAGACGGAACACCTTTTCACAATTGCCAACCTACAGCAAGGCTCTATCTATGAGTTCCGTGTATCGGCCAACTGCACTGACACCCTCTTGTCCTCATCAGTCACTATCACCACACCCTGCATACCCCTTAGCATCCCCTTCCATTATGGTTTTGAGGGTTTGCCTACCGGCAGCAACACGGTGCCTGCCGACATACATTGCTGGCATCACCTCAACGATGCCACCACCTACAACGGCCACCCCGTCATCAGTTCCGGCGCTCACACGGGTAACAGGGGGCTTGGCTTCGGTGTCTCTGCAAGTATGTATTTCTGCAACTACCAGGCCATCGTCCTTCCTCAGGTAGATGTCAATATGGATCCAATCA
>JAGCUU010000006.1 GCA_017962665.1 Bacteroidales bacterium
AAACCCGTCATCATGATCGACTATCCAAAAGAGATCAAGGCTTTCTACATGAAGCAGAACGACGATGGAAAGACCGTACAGGGCACCGACGTGCTCTTCCCGCAGATTGGCGAGATTATCGGTGGCTCCGTGCGTGAGGAAAGCTACGACAAGCTGATGACCCGCATCAACGAGCTGAACATCCCCATGAAGGACATGTGGTGGTACCTCGACACACGCCGCTTCGGCAGCTGCCCGCACGCCGGCTTCGGTCTGGGCTTCGAGCGCCTGATGCTCTTCGTCACAGGCATGGCCAACATCCGCGACGTCATTCCCTTCCCCCGCACCCCCAAGACCGCCGAGTTCTAAAGATCGTGAAATAGTAGCGTGCCTCCGGCACGCATGCTCACCACCTCACGTATAGCCCCACACTACGACGTGACCAAATTTTATTTTGCCATCTTGCTGAAAAATTGTACTTTTGCAATTTAGAAATGACGCAAGAAGAAATAGACATAATATACATGCGGCGGTGCCTGCAGCTGGCTGCCAACGGATTGGGACGCGTGAGACCCAATCCAATGGTCGGTTGTGTTATTGTGAAGGATGGCAAGATAATATCCGAAGGCTACCATCAGGAATACGGCCACAACCACGCCGAACGCAACGCCCTACTACGCGCAAGCGAACTGTCAAATGTCAAATGTCAACAATCAACTCTATACGTCAATCTCGAGCCCTGCTCGCACTATGGCAAGACGCCGCCCTGCGCCGACCTGATTATCGAAAAGGGCATCCGTCGGGTGGTCTGTTGCAACGACGACCCCAACCCGTTGGTGGCAGGCAACGGATTCCGCAAACTTGAAGAGGCGGGCATCGAGGTGGTGCGTCATGTGCTGGAGGAAGAGGGTCGCGAGCTTAACCGACGTTTCTTCACCTTCATGGAGAAAAAACGTCCATACATTATATTAAAATGGGCAGAAAGTGCCGACGGGTTTATGGCTCCGTCAGAAAAAGGCAAATACTGGATCAGCAACGAGTTCCAAACCATTATGAGTCACCGCCTGCGTACCACGGAGGCGGCGATACTTATCGGCTCACAGACATACATCGACGACCGTCCGCAGCTGACAGCACGGCTATATGGCGGGTTGCAACCGCAACCCATAGTCTTGGACCGCCGCAGTCGTCTCACCGATGTCCCCGAACATTGGCTTCACCTGCACTGCGAAACATTTGATAAGGTGATGCAGTCATTATTCGAGAAAAAGATACAATCCTTGATTGTGGAAGGCGGACGACAAATCCTCGACGCCTTTATCGCCAGTGGTCTTTACGACGAAATATATGTTTTCCGCAGCAACAATGAGTACTGTTCAGGGTTGAAAGCCCCTGAAATACCCACTATTCCGCCACACCGACTACATGTCATCGAACAGTAGCGACAGGCAAAACTTTTTAAATAAATGTTGCAATATTTAGCTAAATGTTGCGTTATAGATGTCGCAAAAATTCAATAAATATTTAATTAAAAAAACACCATCACCATGAAAGGAAGCCAAGTCCCATTCAAGAAAAACTACATCATCGGCGTAAGCATAGTGCTCGCCGCATTTGTGCTGGGTCTCATGTTAGTATGGACAGTACGCACACTGAAATCATTCGATGACACCGTCTCCGTCAAGGGTCTGTGTGAACGCGAAGTACCTGCAGACCGTGTCGTTCTGCGAATCAGCTACACCACTCAGGACAACTCTCTCGTCGACCTTCGCACCACAGTGGAAAACAACGACAAAGCCATAATCGACCTTGTCAAAAAAGCCGGCATCAGCGAAAACGAAATAAAATACACTACGGCCAACTTCAACGACCGCTACGACGACTATTACGTTTCGTCAAACATTAAGTTCCGCTACAGCGCAAACCAGACGATCAGCGTTTTCAGTTCCAACATGGACGCCGTGCGCAAACTGCAGAACACCATCGATGCCGACCTGCTGAAACTGGATATTCTATCCAACACCTACGCCAACTACGAGTACAACGGCCTGAATGAAATCAAGCCTTCCATGATTGCCGAGAGCCTTGAAAAAGCACGTGAGAGTGCTGAGGAATTTGCGAAAAACAGTCACAGCAAAATCGGCAAGATGCGTACCGCCTCCCAGGGGTATTTCGAGATCGAAGACCTTGACGAGAACACCCCACAAGTCAAGAAGGTTCGTGTTGTCACCACGGTTGAATACTACCTGAAATAATAATATTGCCATCCATTAATCCGCATACGGAGGCGTTCGAATCATGAAATCAATAAAAAAAACAAGCTTATTAGCTGCATTTTTTTCGATAGTCCTGCCTCTGTTTACAATGTCAAGCATCTGCTCCGCCCAAGAGACGACGGAGCAGATGGCTTCTTATTACTACCAAAACAAGGAATACGACAAAGCCATAGAACTTTACGAAAACCTTTACGGACGCACACAAAACATCTTCTACTACCAAATGCTCTACAGTTGCTACGTGGAAACAGGACAACTGAAAGAAGCGGAACATCTGGTTGAGAAACGTATAAAGAAACAGCCTCGGGAGCTGTATCTCATGGTTGACCTCGGCAACTTGTACAACCTGCGTGGAGAAAAGAAAAAAGCGGAAAAGCAATACACCTCGGCAATAGAAAAACTCGGAAGGGACTCGAAACAGACCAACGACCTCGCCACAGCCTTTGAGAAAGCCGGCCTTATCGACTATGCCATACAGACATATCTGCACTCACGGAAAGAGCTAAACAGTCAGACAATCTATATCATGGAACTTGCCACACTGTACAAAAAGGCAGGAAACTATGAGAAAATGATGTCTGAATATTTTGACCTTCTGGACAATGCCCCCGGGAATATCAACTCTGTTCAGGTCGCACTACAGAGGGCACTGAACGAGACATCATCGACAGATCTTGCCGACGGCCTGCGCAAAACACTTGTCTCACGTATCAGAAAGCAGCCAGACAACAACCAATACCTGGAAATGATGATATGGTTCTCGCTGCAACAAAAAGACTTCGACTTTGCATTAACACAGGCCAAAGCCGTCGACGCACGCTTCCCCGACCAAGGAGCACAACAGGTGATGAGAGTGGCTCAGATAGCCCAAAACAACGAGGCTTACGATGTGGCCGAGAAAGCATACCAATACCTCGTCGCCAAAGGCAAAGAACATCCATACTATTTCGACAGCAGGGTGGGAATACTGAATGTCAAATACCTACGAATCAACCAACAACACGCAATAGACAAACATGAGGCAGCTGCACTCGAACGAGAATACGAGAGCTGCATTGATGAACTGGGCAAAAACCCACAAACCGTGACCTTGATGCGCAACTATTCGCATCTACTTGTCTATGGCAACGACGTAATGTCACAGAATAACGACGTTCAAACAAAAAGGCTGCAAAAAGCTGTAGACCTGCTCTACGACATCATAGAAATGCCCAGAGTACCCTCCAATATCATCAGCGAAGTGAAACTCGACCTTGGGGACCTGCTGCTTTTCTCAGGTGAGACATGGGATGCCTCGCTGCTATATAGTCAAGTGGAGAAGGCTAACAAAAACGACGTGATAGGTGCTTTGGCCAAATTCAAAAATGCAAAACTCAGCTACTACAACAACGATTTTCTCTGGGCCAAATCGCAACTCGATGTGCTCCGCGCATCAACCTCAAAACTGATAGCCAACGATGCCATGCAACTCTCCCTCCTTATCAGCGACAATATGGAAGAGGACAGCACCTACGATATGCTGGAGCGTTATGCCGCCGCAGACCTGATGATTTACCGTGGACAATTAGACTCCGCATGGGTACTGCTTGACGATATAACACACCGCACACTGCATCACTCGCTTTTCGACGAGATACTGATGCAGAAGGCAAAGATACGCATGAAACAAGGCCGATATACCGAAGCCGACTCTCTGCTTCAGTTCATTGTTGACCACTATTCGGAAGACATTCTCGCCGACGATGCCCTTTTCATGCTCGCCGAACTCAACGAACAGCAACTCAACAACAAGCCACGGGCGAAAGAATGCTATGAAAAGATCCTTCTCGACTACCCAATAAGCCTGTATACAGACCGTGCAAGAAAGAAATACAACCTGTTAAGATCGGGAGGGTATTAATATCATCCAAAACATTCCGGCAAAAAGAAGTCCCATCTGGCGGTTAAGAACAGCTTCGAAGAGCCCTGAAAACGCCAAGGCGAAAAATAACGACAGCAGCACAATGTCGCGCTGCCGCAATGCATAAACCACGGAGACTGTCAAGAGCGACAGCAACAAAAGCAAGCCTGGTATACCAAGTGTAAGCAGCACATCAAGGTAAATGTTATGTGAGTTGTATTGCGCCTTGATAGCAAACTCTTCGCCAGAATCCTCATACACCTTGCCCAAAACATCCCGTCCGTCACCTATGCCCACCCCAAGAGGCATATTCTCCTTAATGGCTTTGACAGAACTGCCCATAATGTAATAGCGGGCGTCGCTTGTATTGCCCTCACTCAACTCCTCAAGAGTGTTTGTCACGCGCCTGTTACCATCGGGGAGCAACAGGAAAACCGAACCGCCCAGCAACAGACCAGCCACAAATACCAACAAGCCAAACTTAATGTTTTTTACAACAAAGAGCTGATGCGCAACAACGGCAAGGAACATCAGCGCAAGACCCAAAACTCCAGTACGCGACATCACGAAGAAAATATATGCCGCAACGACGAGCATCGAAACATACGTTGATACCAGCAAAGCCTTTGACATTTCACCGCGATGGGTAAACCACTCGGAATACAAAAAGCCCATCGCAAACATGAGATACATCGCCATATAGGTATGATGAACCGGGTCAAATGTGGAGCTGAGAACAAGTTTGTGACAAGTCGCAATGACAAAAACCAGCCGGACAAAAAACTTTACCACAAGTGCGGCGGTAAAGAGCCACATAAGCATGCGTACCCTGTTGCGGGAAAGATACGACATGTCGACCGCAAGACAGCACAGAGGAAATACAATCAACGGCAGACGACGTATTATCAACTCTCGCGCAACCTCCATGTTTTCGGTATATAGCAGCGACACGATATGATATAAAAAGAACGCTATCATCAACCACATGCACCATACCCCCCATTTTGACAGCATCGGATTGCCCACCTTACGTTCCACTGCAATACGTGCCAGAGTATTTATTGCCAGCAAACACATCGCATATATTGTCAATACCCAACTGTACGGCAGCAGGGCAACCGACAATCCAAGAATCAAAAATTCAGAAATCTGAAGCGGTTTCAAATCTTTAAAAACGACCATAAGCATATACCTGTTTCTGGTTTATTAACTTGATTTGACAAAAAATATTGCCACAGATGGATAATAACTTATACAATAAAACGGTAAGTCCAACGTTTGTGATTGAAACAAACAGTCCAAAATTGGAACGAGTAAAAGCAAAAAAAGCTCTGGGGCAGCATTTCCTCACCGACGAAAGCATCGCCGAACGCATTGCCCGCAGTCTTACAGGTCGCAGTCGCTGCCTGATAGAGATAGGCCCGGGCATGGGTGTGTTGACCAAATATCTTATTGGCGATGAGCGTTACCGTTTTGCCGCTGTCGAGTTGGACCGCGAATCGGTTGACTATCTGGCGGTACATTATCCTGAATTGCGAGTCATCGAGGGTGACTTTTTAAGACTCGATTTAAAGAGTTTGTTCACCGATGAAAGCTCAACAGCTCAACAAATCTCGATTATCGGCAACTTCCCGTACAACATCTCATCCCAGATACTTTTCCGTGTCTTCGAAAACCGCGACCTGGTGCCTGAAGTTGTAGGCATGTTCCAGAAAGAGGTCGCCGAACGAGTCTCGGCAGGGCCAGGCAGCAAGACTTACGGCATCCTCAGCGTACTGCTCTCTGCATACTATGACATAGAATACCTCTTCACCGTACACGAACATGTCTTCAACCCTCCTCCTAAAGTCAAGTCGGCCGTCATACGCCTGACACGAAACAATGTACAGCAACTTGACTGCGATGAAAAACTCTTCGTTCAGGTTGTGAAGACGGCATTCAACCAGCGACGCAAAACGTTGCGCAATGCCTTGAAGCCCTTGAACTGCCCTTTGGATGGCATCGACGCTGCGGTTCTCTCCAAGCGCGCCGAGCAACTCTCGGTAGCCGACTTTGTAGAAATAACAAAAACACTAATCACTATTCACTAATCACCAATGTCTCTGATTGAATTCATCATACTTTCCATAGCCTTGTCGTTCGAGATACTCATCGTCATGCATGGCTGCTCTTTGAAAACAAAGATCAGTCTTACCAAAGGCCTCGCAGAGTCCGCCACAATAGCTGTGATCCATACCCTGCTGCTCGCCATTGGAATGGTGATGGGAGGCTTGCTGCATTTTCAATCACCTGACGCAAACCCGGACAGCTCAACGTCACACCTATGGAGCGAGACAAACAACCTCGTATACCTTGGATTGATGATTCTCGTCGCCCTGCGACTACTGTTCCGCAGCGGCAAAAAGAGCCGGCAAGTACAGCCCTACGACATCAGCCGCTTCAGCACCACCCTGTTGTTGGGGGTAGCCACAGGAATAAACACCCTCATTGTGGGACTGGCATTGGGATTCCGAATTTCATTTGTAGAGAATGTGTGGCGGGCCACCATACCATTGGCAATCACAATGACACTTTTTGCTTTTCTGGGCGTGATGCTGGGGCGTCAACAGAAAGAACTCCGTGCCCGCCGCTACACTCTTTTCGCGGTACTCTTCCTCCTTGCTTTCGCATTTAAAGGAGCTTTTTGGGGTTAGTTGACAGTTCCTTCTTGCCATCTACTGCCCTCTAAATAAAAAACTGCAAGATTAGAAAGTCAATCTTGCAGTTTTTTTTTGTTGGATTGTAAGCGCCTTACTTGTTCTTGCGCTGGCAATCCTTGGGGGTTACGCAGGTGCCTGAAGCGCGGCATACGAGGATTTTCTCCTCCAGCACGTCGGCGGCACTGTCGCTGATGTCGGGACGGGTCTTGATGACCTTGTAAGCCTCGAAACTCATCTTGCGGCTGGTGTTGCCAACATGAGTTATCTCGCCGTAAGCCTCGATATAATCGCCGGCATAGACTGGAGCCTTGAATTCAACCATGTCGTATGCGCAGAAGAGACCTTCGTCACCATCCTGGATGATAAGGAGTTCGGTGGCGACATCGCCAAAAAGGTGAAGCATGTGTGCGCCGTCTACCAAGTTGCCGCCATAGTGTGCGTCCTTGGCGCTCATACGAACACGTAACATTGATTTTACTGCCATAATCGTTGTGTTTTATTGATTTATAATATTTAAAAAGTATGTCTTTTATCAAATAGTAGGGCAAAACTATCAGCTTGTACCTCGTTGAGAGTAGTATAAAACCCCTTGCCGAAATCCAATGCCCAATTAGGCTCCAGTATTTGTGGAACCTCAATCCGTCTGTCGCTTCCGTGGTAAATAATCATATTTTATTTTTTTGCAAAATTACACTTTTTCTTTGGATTGAAGAAATATATTTTGCCATGTTACAGAATTTGTGTATTTTTGCAATCTCAAACGGGGAGAAATCCGTTTGCCGAAAGAAAGCGCATTTTCGCCTTATTCCGATTCGTGAAACTGGACACTTCACAAATGAAAGTCAGGAATAAAGGTATGTCAATGCTCCTTCTGGTATGAATATAGAAGTTGCGGGGCAGCCATTCGGCTGCCCCGCGATAGTTTTTTACCCTAAATTTGAATTTTTTTTCATATTACGTAATAAATTTGTTAGTTAGTCGTTTATTAGTTATAAATTTATTACATAAATAATATGAATAACCTGTTTGTATTCGGCAAGACGGTGAGCGGAGATGCTTTCACCGACCGCGAGAAAGACACTGCCAAACTGGTGTCCAACTTTCAATATGGAGTAAACACATTTCTTCTCTCTCCCCGCCGCTGGGGGACGACGTCACTAGTAAAGAAAGCCAAAGGCATTGCAGAAAACAGCAAGCTCAAAATAGTGTATGTGGATGTTCATCTATGCCGTAGTCGTGAGGAGTTTTGTGAACGTTTTGCTTCTGCCGTACTCACTCAGACATCCACAAAGATGGAAGAGTGGATGGAGAATGCAAAAACGTTTCTGAGCCGTTTCAGCTTTGGCGTTAATGCCTCCACAGACCCTTCAAGCGAAATAAATTTCAAACTGCAATTTGCCCCGCAGGAACAGTCGATGGAAGACCTGCTACAATTGCCGGAAAGAATCGCGAAACGAAAGAAGATTCGCGTAGTTGTGTGTATCGACGAGTTCCAACAGATAGGCTATTTTCAAAACAGTCTTCAATTCCAAACAGAATTGCGGTCGGTGTGGCAGCATCACGAGTCAACATCATATTGTCTTTTTGGCAGCAAGAAGCACATGATGGAAACCTTTTTCGACGACAGCAGCAAACCATTCTATAAGTTTGGTGACATATTCTACCTTCAGCGCATACCGATGGAATACTGGGTAAAATACATTAATGACAAATTCCGTCGCGAGGGCAAGAGCATCACTGCAAAACAAGCAACTTGGATTGTAGACCATGTAGAAGGAAACTCATCGTATGTGCAACAGCTGTCGTGGTATGTATTTCAACGCACTGACAAAAAAGTCGATAACAACATCCTTTCTGATGCATTAACAGAACTTGTGGAGCAGTGCACCGATGTGTTCGAGGCCAGAACAGAAAGCCTTACCGCCTATCAGATGAGTCTCCTGCGCTGTATTGCCGATGGCATACACACAGGCCTTTCTTCAGCGAAAGTCATTAGCAGGTACAATCTGGTATCGTCAGCAAACGTGAACGTCGTCAAGAAATCACTCTTAGACAAAGACCTTATTTCCATAGAAAAAAAAGAGACCTACCTCTCTGACCCGATAATGGGCATTTGGCTTAAACGTCAATAGCATATTAGTTAGTCGTTTATTAGTTATAAACTTATTACATCCAAAAGCATCAGCGGGTCACTGTCGCAATGACGGTGACCCGCTGAATTAGTATTGAGGGTTAAAAACCGCTTTACTTCTTGATGATGAAGTCGACGAAGATGCCTGGGGTCTTGACGTTCTCGGGGGCGATGTCGCCATCCTTGACAATCTCCTGAGGCTCGACAATAACCATGTCGGCTGCTGTTGCCATCATGGGGCAGAAGTTCTGGCTGGTGCCCTTGTATACGAGGTTACCGCTTTCGTCACAGATATTGGCTCCAATAATAGCTACATCTGCACGGACAGGCTTCTCCAAAAGATACTCTTTGCCGTCGACGGTGATTTTCTCTTTGCCGTTCTCAACGATTGTGCCAAGTCCCGTCTGGGTCAAGACACCACCAAGACCTGCACCGGCGGCGCGAATCTGCTCGGCCAGAGTGCCCTGAGGCTGGAGGGTCACCTTCAGCTCACCGGAATTCATCTGGTCAATGGTGTTGGGATTGGTGCCGATATGAGTGGCTATCAGATTCTTTACCTGATGGTTGGTGATGAGCTTGCCAACTCCCTTATCAGGAAAAGCTGTATCATTACAGATAATGGTAAGGTCTTTGACACCCTTTTCGACCAATGCATCTATAAGGGCAATAGGGTTGCCCACGCCAAGGAAACCGCCCACCATGACAGTCATACCGTCATGTATCTTTTCGGCAGCCTGCTGTACAGAAACGAATTTATTCATAATATTGTTTTTTGATTAATTATTCCTTACAACATAAAGCGGTAAATATCAACGATTTTACTCTAAAACAAAGCCGATATTCCTCCTTTATAAAGCAAATGCAAAGATATGATTTTTTTTACAAACAGATAATAATTTTTGTCATGTATCGTTTTTTAAGTAATTTTGCACCGCGAAACACCACGTTTTTATATGAAAAAAATTGCAACACTGTTAAGTTTAACACTACTGGCAATCAGCGCAATATATGCTCAAGACTATATTGTTCCCGAAGAGGTCTGGTATCACACCGAAGTAATCGGCAGCAACTACCATGGCTATGTTTTCAACAAAGACTGGGAGGTCGACATCATGGTTGAGAACCAAGACGGCCGCTTTACACCGGAAGATATCGACATAGCAAAAGCTGAGAAGCTGATGCAAAAAAAGTTAGCCTACCTTAACCGCAACCACGAAAATCAGGAAGGCATGTGCCCTATCATTGACGAACATATTACAAAATACACACGCCAATACGTGGGTTTCACTGATATCAATGGTGCCAGAATTATTTGGATTAACGCCGTGTGGGACGACAAGGTGGCAAAACAGTTGTCACAAGACATTGTGCGTACCGAGGGCGGATGCGGACGCTATTGGAGCATCAAGGTCAATCTTGACACCGAGAAGGTTTACGGTCTTGAGGTCAACGAGGACGGCGACGTCAAATACATTCCGCGTGTCAAGAAGCCAGGCCCACGCATCAGCAAGCCCAAGAACAGGCAAAAACCACAACGCATTCGCAAGACTGGCATCCTGCACAACCCAAGCGAGGTAACATTCTGACGAAATGCGTATTCTGTTTTCCCTCTCGTCTTTTTTTGAAAAAGCATTCCTACTAAAATTCCTGCGTTTCTGTATCGTAGGCGTTTCTGGTACAATTATCGACTTTGGCCTCACATGGCTTTGCAAAGAGAAATTCCATATTCCGAAATTTATCTCCAACGCCATAGGTTTTGTTGTCGCCGCCACCAACAACTATATCCTCAACCGCATCTGGACCTGGGGAAGCACGAGCGAACAGATAGGCCTTGAATACACCAAATTTTTTATTGTATCCCTTATTGGATTAGGAATCAACACCCTGATACTATACATCTTAAACGAAAAAATCAAGATGAATTTCTATATTTCAAAAATATTTGCAACAGGTGTGGTGATGCTGTGGAATTTCTTTGCAAACAATTTCTTTACTTTCGCAATATGAAAAAATTGTTTTTTGTTTCCCTGTCTCTTCTCCTGTTCGGGGCTTCTCTATTTGCACAGGAGCCATTGAAGGTTCGCGCCGATGCCTTTCCTCCAAAAGACGAAAACAACGATGTCAAAGCCACCATCAACATGGCATCGACCGTGGCGGATATGGCAAACTGGAACCGCTACCCAACATACGAGACTTACATAGCAATGATGCAGGGATGGGCCGAAGAGTTTCCGACATTGTGCCATCTCGACACAATAGGAGTATCCGTAAACGGACGACAGATACTCAGCATGTACATTGAAGTCCAGACCGTCGTCGACCTATACAGACCTGAATTCTTCTACTCTTCCACCATGCATGGCGACGAGGTGACAGGATTCGTCATGATGCTGCGACTGATTGACACACTGCTGCACGGATATGGCAGCAATGAACAATATACAGAATTAATCAACCACACAAGAATCAGCATCAACCCTTTAAGCAATCCCGACGGCACCTACCGCAGCGGCAACCATACCGTACGCAATGCCATGCGATACAATGCCAACTTCGTAGACCTGAACCGCAACTACCCCGACCCGTTCGGCACAGAGCCGATGCAAAGCCAACAGCCGGAAAATACTGCGATGATCAACTACGTGACAAATCATAACTTCCGTCTGAGTGCCAACCTGCATGGCGGAGCAGAAGTGATGAACTACCCTTGGGACAGCTTTACCTCCAATGAGCAGCCTCATCCCAAAAGAGATTGGTGGATCAGCGTATGCCAACGCTTCATAGACACCAGCCGCTCATATTCCAACTCGCATTTCCGCGACACCTACCCCAGCGGCTACACCGCAGGCGGCGACTGGTACGTCATTTCCAACGGCAGGCAGGATTATATGAACCATTACCACAACTGTCTGGAGATGACTATGGAGATTTCATCCGACAAAACACTCAACAGCGACCTGCTACCCGAATACTGGCGTTTTCTGCAACATCCACTTGTCAACTACATCGAGGAAATTCACAACATCGACAATTCATCAGCAATAGAAGAGGTTACATCTTTGCCTGCATCCACACAAATAGCCATATACCCCAATCCCTCGAAGGACAAGATCTTCATTCGCGAAGAGCTGACAAACCAAATCGAACTGTTCGACATCAAGGGGATCCGTCTCATGCAACTGCCCGCAGGAAGTCGTCTCGTTGACCTGCAAGGACTACCCCAAGGAATCTACTTCCTACGCTCAGGAAACCGAACAGGCAAAATAGTGAAAAGATAGTATCTTGAGATACAGACACCTCTCAGTAGCAATACCGATACTGGCAGAGTTGGAGAATCTGCCAAAACTGATTGAATCGCTACAGCATCAGAGCCTCCGCGACTTCGATGTCTATTTCTGTGTAAACAACCCCGAAGGATGGAGCAATAGCGGAGACGTGTCCCAAAGGAATATGTACCTCGACAACCAGGAGGCAATGTCATACCTGCGGGAGCAAGCGAAAGAAAATAAATCATTCCGACTTATATTAATAGACCGCAGCAGCCTTGGCAACGGATGGCAAGGCAAACAGCATGGCGTAGGATGGGCACGGAAAACACTTTTCGAGGCCATCGAACGGGAACACGACGACAACGAGCTAATAGTCAGTCTTGACGCCGACACATTGTTCAGCGACACCTATTTGGAGTCAGTGCATTGCACAATGAACGAGCACTACAATCATAGCGCACTTTGCGTCCCATACTATCACCCTTTGAGCGGCAACGAGCTCAACGACCGTGCCATGCTACGTTATGAGATCTATATGCGCCACTACCTGATAAACCTCTTGGAATCGAATAACCCATACGCTTTTACGGCTCTCGGAAGCGCCATGGTATTTCCTATTTGGGCCTACCGACGCGTCAGGGGCATCACACCTTTGCAAGGTGGCGAGGATTTCTATCTTATGCAGAAATTCGCCAAGACCGGCAAGATATTACTCTCTTGCAACGAAACCGTTGAGCCACAAGGACGGCCCTCGTCGCGTGTACCCTTCGGAACAGGCCCTGCTATTGCCAAAGGTATTGATTATATGAACGATACCTATCCTTTTTATCCACATGAGGGTTTTGAAGCCGTCGCAAGGACATTCAGCATGTTTCAGGACCTTTACGAATACGACCAAGAGACCCCTATGAATGATTTCCTGCGCCAGCAATTAAAGACAGACAATCTTTGGCAGCCTCTACGCAAGAACTTCAAAACGAAAGAGCTGTTTATCCATGCCTGTCATGAGCGCGTCGACGGCCTGCGCATACTGCAATACCTGAAGATCTTCCCGCTGCGCACCGCCGAGGAGGAGTTGCATCTCTTCTGCAAAAGTCATAGAATCACCATTTCTGAAGATTTTGATTTCAAGAATACATGTATTTCGGAAATCAACTCCCTTCGCTATACGCTTTTCAACCTTGAGAGTAGTCTGCGAAAAGTGTCATTGTAGATGTGATATATTATTTTAGAGGATTTCTGTAAATTGCCCGTGGTTTTAACTGCAAAATGTTTTTTTAACATTTTGCAAAAGAAAAAAATGCTATCTTTGCAAACAGAAAACCAATACGATATAATCAGAAGTCAAAATAATAAATTAAAAATCAATATAGTATACTATGGCTCAGTTTACATTAGATGCCACGACTGTGGCAAATGTCAATACTTGGCTCGAAGGAGCTTACGATGAAGATACCAAAGCCGTCATCCGCAAGATGCAGGCCGAAAACCCCGAGGAATTGAACGAGAGTTTCTACCGCAGCCTTGAGTTTGGCACCGGTGGATTGCGCGGTATCATGGGCGTAGGCACCAACCGCATGAACAAATACACTGTCGGCATGGCCACACAAGGTCTGGCAAACTATGTGAAGAAATGCTTCCCCGGCGAAGAGCTGAAAGCCGCCATTTCGCACGACAGCCGCAACCACAGTCGCGAGTTTGCCGAGATTACAGCCAACGTACTTGCTGCCAATGGTTTTACCGTGTATCTATTTGACGATATGCGTCCAACGCCAGAGCTTTCATACGCTGTCCGTCACCTGAAATGCCAAACCGGAGTGATGCTTACCGCCTCGCACAACCCGAAGGAGTACAACGGCTACAAGGCCTACTGGAGCGACGGATGCCAGCTGGTACCGCCTCACGACACCAGCGTCATCGACGAGGTGGAGAAGATAAAATCTCTCGATGACGTGAAATGGACCGGTGGCGAAAGCCGCATTGTCACCATCGGCGCCGATGTCGACGAAGACTTCATGCAGGAAATCGAAAAGAATGTGCTGCATCCCGAATGCATCAAAGCCAACCATGACATCAAAATTGTTTACACTCCCCTGCACGGAACCGGCATCAAGCTGATACCCACAATGCTGGAGCGTCTGGGATTTACCAATGTCAACGTCGTCAAAGCTCAAGCTGTACCTGACGGCAACTTCCCAACCACACCTTCTCCCAACCCCGAAGAGCACGCTGCCATGAAGATGGCCGTCGACTTGGCAAAAGATATTGACGCCGACATCGTCTTCGCCAGCGACCCCGACGCCGACCGCGTGGGCGTAGCCGTCAAAAAGCCCGACGGGGAATGGATGCTGCTAAACGGCAACCAGACTATGAGCGTGCTGATATACTACCTGTTGAAAGAGTGGAAAGAGAAAGGCAAACTCACAGGCAAAGAATTCGTCATTAAGACTATCGTCACCAGCGAACTGCCTGCAGACATCGCAAAGAAGCAGGGCGTGAAAGTCTACGACGTGCTCACCGGCTTCAAATGGATTGGAGCCAAGATACTTGAGCTGGAAGGGAAAGAGACCTTCATCGGTGGCGGAGAGGAGAGTTACGGCTATATGATTGGCGACTTCGTGCGCGACAAGGATGCCGTGGGCGCCTGCTCCATGATTGCCGAAATCGCCGCATGGGCCAAGTCGCAAGGCAAGACCTTCTTCGACGTACTCGTAGACCTGTACAAGGAATTTGGATTCTACAAAGAGGGGCTGCTCAGCGTGGTACGCAAAGGCAAGAGCGGCGCTGAGGAGATACAGCAGATGATGAAAACCTACCGCGAGAACCCGCCCAAGGAGATCAACGGCAGCAAAGTTATACGCATCCGCGACATCAAGACATTGGAGGAAAAGGATATGCTGACCGGCGCCGTAACGAAAATCGACCTCCCGTCGAGCAACGTACTGCAGTTCTTCACCGAGGACGGCAACAAAGTGACGGTACGTCCAAGCGGCACAGAGCCAAAGATAAAATTCTACTTCGGCGTTAAGGACACCCTCACCAAGAAAGAGTATTTCGACCAGACCAATGCTGACCTCGATGCTAAAATCGAAGCCATCAAGAAATCTATGGGGCTGATTTGATTATTTAGCTAAGCTGACTAGGCAAGTTAGGCATTTTATGTCGCCTAACTTGCCTAATTCGCTTAGAAAACAATACTATCCCAAACGCCCAAAATGTTGCAAGGGGTAAAAAGTTTTTGTCGGAATAAAAAAATGTTGTAATTTTGCAGTTCCAAACTTGACTATGATTATCACCGACATAAACGCCCGTTTGCTTTTCTTAAACATCAAGAAAAGAGACGTTTATTGTCTTTTTTAGAGACGTAATACATAGCGTCTCCTGCCTGGCACACGATGCATTTTGTGTGTCATTTTGTCATATTATAAGCTTGGAAATCAATTTTTATCAATAATAATCTATCTAAAATAATAATTATGGAACTCCCATTTGCAGAAGCGTGGAAAATCAAGATGGTTGAACCCATCAAGAAATCCACTCGCGAACAACGCGAAAAGTGGCTACTCGAAGCCCACAACAACATCTTCATGTTGAAAAGCGATTACGTCTACATCGACCTCCTCACCGACTCCGGTACCGGTGCCATGAGCGACCGTCAGTGGAGCGCCCTGATGATGGGTGACGAGAGCTACGGCGGCGCCCGCTCGTTCTACCACATGAAGGACACCATCACCGAGATCACCGGATTCGAATACGTCATCCCCACCCACCAAGGCCGTGCCGCTGAGAACGTGCTGTTCAGCTATCTGGTAAAACCCGACATGATTATCCCCGGCAACGCCCATTTCGACACCACCAAGGGCCACATCGAGAGTCGCAAGGCCTTCGCCATCGACGTCACCGTCGCTGAGGCCTACGACACCCAGCTCGAAGCCCCCTTTAAAGGCAATATCGACCTCGCCAAGTTGGAGAAAATCCTGCAGGAGAACAAGGGCAACGTCCCCTTCTTCGTCCTCACCGTCACCAACAACACCGTCGGCGGCCAGCCCGTCAGCATGCAGAACATCCGCGAAACCTGCGAACTCTGCCACAAATACGGCGTGCCGGTCAACATCGACAGTGCCCGTTTCATCGAGAACGCCTATTTCATCAAGACCCGCGAAAAAGGTTATGAGGACAAGACCCTCCGCGAGATATGCAAGGAGATGTTCAGCTACGCCGACAGCATGACCATGAGCGCCAAGAAGGATGCCCTC
>JAGCUU010000007.1 GCA_017962665.1 Bacteroidales bacterium
GAGTGAGAGGCTGCGGTCGTAGGTTACGAGGTCTTTCAGAGCAGCTCCAACTTTCTCATCGTCGTTGCTGTTGGCGGCCTTGACGGCTACAGTGTATATAGGTGTCGGGAATTCAATCTCCTCGACGGCGTCGTCGGTGTTCTTCGGGGTGGTGAGGGTGTGGTTGATCTTGACGTCTTTCAGCTTGATGGTGCAGACGATATCACCTGCACAAGCTTTCTCTACGCGTTGGCGATCTTTGCCGCTGCATACGAGGACCTGGCTGACGCGCTCTTTGCTTTGGTTGTTGGCGTTGATGACATCCTGGCTTTCTGCGAGCTCGCCGTCGAAGATACGCAGATAGGTGAGCTCTCCGAGGTTTTTGTCCTTGGCGCTCTTGAAAGCGAATGCGACGGTTGGGTTGGCGCTGTCACATTTCAACTCTTTGCCGCCTTTGGTCTTCTTGGCATCGGCTACCTCGTTGGGGGCAGGGACGTTTTGGCATACGAACTCAAGCAGACGAGCTACTCCCATGTTCTCTTTTGCAGAGGAGCAGAGGATGGGGAAGAGGTCGCGTTTGTCAATGGCCAGCTTGAGGGCTTTGGTCAGCTCCTCAGCGGTGAGGTCACCATTCTCGAAATATTTTTCCATCAATTCGTCGTCGGCAGCGGCAGCCTCTTCGACGAGGGCCATACGCATTTCTTCGGCTTTGTCTGCAAAAGCGGCGGGAATATCGGCCTCTTCAGCTTTGCCGTCTTTGAAAGTGTACATTTTGTTGCTGACGATATCTATCACCTGATTGAAGCCCAGACCAGCATTGGTGGGGAACTGAAGCACGGTGCACTTGCCACCGAAGAAGTCTTTCAGTTGGTTGACGCTTTCATCGAAATTGGCTTTCTCGGCATCAAGGTGATTGATGACGAACAGCATGGGAGTGTCAAGCTTGGAAGCGTAACGGTTGGCGATTTCGGTGCCGACCTCGACGCCGCTCTGTGCGTTGACAACCACAATGGCAGCCTCGACTACGTTGAGTGCGCTTACGAGCTCACCCTGATAGTCGGCGAAACCGGGGACATCGAGAATGTTCACCTTCTTGCCACCAAATTCGGTGTACATCAGTGTTGTCTCGACCGAATATTTGCGGTCCAACTCAATGTCGCGGTAGTCGCTGATGGTATTTTTGCCGTCAACAGTGCCGCGGCGGTTGATCAGACCGCCACAAAAGGCCATAGCTTCGGCCATCGTTGTTTTTCCCGATTTAGCACCACCTACGAGGGCGATGTTACGGATGTCAGATGTCTGGTAAATCTTCATTGTTTTTATGTATTTATTAATTATTTATTTCTGCCTTATCGAGAATATATGTTTGTATACCAATACTTTCGGTGTTCTTTTATGCAAAAAGAACCCGATAGTTGTGAACCGCAAAGATACAAAAAAATATTAATTATTGGAGTTTGGTGGTGAAATTCTTGTGTTGTTTGTCTTGGCGTTTTTATAACCAATACTTTAGATAGTCCTCTTTAGGTAGGCAATATCCTTTGGATTGATGATGCGGTACTGGATGGCTTTGGCTATGCGGGAGCCGGATTTATTGACGATGCCGAATTTACGGCTCAGCTCTTTCTGTTTTTCCTGAATGGATTTGTCGCTCTCGTTCCAGTGTGTCAGCCTCTGTGCTATCTCTTGCGCCGTGCATCCTGCAGCCTCGAGCAGTAGGATTTCCCGTTCCTCATCGGAGATGGGTTCGTCAAGAGATGTGTGGCTTTCTTGATCGAAAAACAGTCTTGCCGCTTCCATGAGCGTCAGCATAACCGGATAGTTGAAGTAGTATTTCTCACCTCGTTCAAGGCATGACACAGCCCTGACGATGTTTTCGATGGAGAATCCTCCCAGTGCGTTTTTACTCACGAAAGCATTGGCTCCCTTGTCAAGTGCCTCAAATACCACTCCGCCTATCTCTTTTAATCTGTGCAACCTGTTTGATTCTGTTTCGAGAGGATTGTCGAAACGTCCGGAAAGTATTATAATTTTGATATCCTCGCCGAATATTGTTTTGTATTGTTTTCTGACGCGTTCGGTGATGAAGATGCCTCCTGTAGGCTCTCCTTGGAACTCCATGTCTACGAGCAGATAGTCGGGCCGCTGTGCCTGTGTGCTGTTTAGGGCTGCAAAAAGCTGTGGACCGCTGGCAAAGGTGTCGAGTACCTCGAGTTCTTTTTGCTGCACATGGCCATCGTCGTCAATGCGGCAGTCTATCATGGTGTGGCTTTCATTGATTTCGTACTTGATGGCCTTGCGGATAAGCGGCTCATCGTCAACAATCATTAGCTTTATTTTGTCTGTCATGAGGTGATGTGGTGTTTATTGGCTATTGCTTCTCGTCGTTGTCGGCATTGGCCCGTTGGATGCAGAAGTGGAAGATGCTACCTTCTCCGAGTTTGCTCTCCGCCCATATACGGCACCCTCGGATAGTGTTGTCGTCATGCTTCTTTATGATGTAGCGGCAAAGAATAAGTCCAAATCCGGTGCCGTATTCCGCCGTTGAGCCGTCTTCAGGTTTTTTTGATGTCTGTTTTGGTTTTTTGTCGGCTCTGAAAAGATTCTCAACTTCGTCGGCATTCATGCCGCATCCGGTGTCCTTGACGCTGACCTGCACGAAGCGGCTGTCGTCGTTGCATACTTTTGCCATGATGTCTACGCTGCCTTTTTCGGTATGTTGGACAGCGTTGTTTACAAGGTTTCGCAGCATGATTTCGAGCAGGAGCCTGTCGCCGCGTACCGCAAGTGAGGTATTCTCGAAAGTGATTGTTACTGCCGTGCCTCTGAAATTGTTCACGCTTTGGCGTACATTGTCGAAAATGGCTTGAATAGGTGTTTCCGAGCAGCGGAATTGCAGTCCGCTGGGTATGGAGAGATTGGTCCAGTTCTTGATGTTCTCGAAGGTACGTATCAGCTGTTCGGTAACCTCGTGCCGCAGCTCGTCGGGCAGCTTCTCGTTTTGGAGATACGATACAAAGGGAGTTATGTCATGGCGTAAAACCGAGAGACAGGTCTCCACGTTGGCTATGCGTTCCACATCCTGTCTTTTGGCTTCCTGCAGGCGGGCGGTTTCCTGCTGCAGTGCTTTTGAGCGTCGGCGGAGCAGCAGCAAAGTGGTGAGAAGCGCCAGTGCCAGAGCCGACAGCACAATGGAGAAAACCATGAATGACTCTTTATTCCGTCGCACTTTCTCTAGCTCCAGCTGGAGCATGAAATCAGCTTTCTCGTTCTGTTTGATGTATGAAAGAAGTTCCAGCTCGTGACGAGTCCATTCGGTAACTTCGTCGCTTGTCTGTGCGCATCCGGATATCAGCAACCCTTCATACAGCATGGCTTCGAATTTTGGGGCTATGCCGGTCATTGTGCTGTCAATAAGTGCTTCGGTGAAGTAGACCTGGGCGGCGGCTGTATCGCCCGCAGTCATGCAGTAGCGCCCGGTGGCGACGACGGCGCCGAGCCGTTGGTAGGGATCGTTATGCAGCCAGAAAAGGGCTGTGGCTTCCTGCATGAAAGCATAGCAAAGGTCTTGTTGCTCCTTGATATAGAAATGGAATGATTTGGCCACCAGATCGCAAATTTCATCGAAGAGTTTTTGGTTGTCTTGCCACGAGGATTGCTCTATCTTCGGACTCCATAGCATGAAGCCGAGCAGTTGGTAGGTGTTCCCTAAATGATATGTACAAAAACGTGTGCTGTCGCTGAGTATAGTGATGTTCTCGCGGCAGTAGAGCAGTGCTTTTTCCAGATATTCCGACTGGTGGACGGTGTCGTTGCAGAGTGCGTAGTAACCGTATGCGATGGCATAGTTCAACGATAGGTCTTCAGCGTAGTCCACCATCAGCTTTTTGCGGAATTCCTCCATCTGGGCAAGCAGTTCGCTCTGCTCGTATTGTGACTTGCTGCGGTAATGGTAGTTGAGCGTCGTTGTGGTGATATAGAATTCGCTGCGAGCTAGATCAAGCAGCATGGGGGAGCCATGCATGTGTCTATTGTTGAGCAGACCGGATTCTTCGAGGTTGTGCAGTATTTGATAGGATCCTGCTATATCGCAGTTTCTCTGTTTGAGTCGAGACTCTAACAGATGCGCCAGCACCTGCTCTAGCTCTCTGTTCTCCGACCTCATCTCATAAGAGAGTATGGAATCCACGTATATCATCACCGAGTCGTGAAGTGCGCGGTTGTAGTAGGCATTGGCTATGTTGTTCCAAGCTCTTAGTTTTCCGTCATGGTAATCGGGGAGGCTGTCGTTGACAAGTGCGAGAGCGCGGCGGGCATAAACCTCGCTCTTGGCGGCGTCGTTAAAACGTTCCTTGAAAGAGTTTTTGTTCAATGCGTCAACACGCGAACGCATCAAGGCATCAACGGAATCATAGCGTTGAGTGCACGAAAACAGCATCATGGTCAGTGCAAGTAATGCTGTTGCGTAGAAGAGTGGTTTATTGGTTTTGGCTATAAGTTGCATTGTCGCCGGCAAGACTAATTGTTTTTGAATTTTGTAATCATGTCTATGTCGTTGAATGTGTCGCCTGCAGGCACGTAGGTTACCTTCAGGAAGGCGGTGTCTTTAAGGAAATTTATTGAGCCTACCTGCACTTCGAGAATATCCAGTCCGGTGCGGTTTTTCAGGTCTTCGACAAGCTCGTCGTGACGCTCAGGCTTTATCAGCTCGATTTTCTCGTAGGTAATTATCTTTGTGGCTTTGCGTCGCGACATGCCGGCAGCCTCTAAAATCCAGATAACAAGGATGAAGAGCAAGTTGGTGACAATGAGCGCCGTATAGCTTGAGGTCATTCCGGAACCGTTGATTATGCTTATGCCGATAAGGACGAAGAGGTACGTCATCTCACGGATGGGCAGCTGCTCGGTGCGGTAGCGTATCATGCTGAATATGGCGAAAAGACCGAGTGCCAGCGTCATCTCCATTTTTAGTGCCTGAAGTTGGTAGAGAATCAGGAATATTGTGGCACTGAAGATGATATAGGTGAAATAGTACTCTCGGCGATGGCTTTTGCGGTAATATAGGAAGTGAGTGATGATCCAGCAGACCAGCAGGTTGAAACAGAAGCGGATGATGAGGGTCCAAAGGCTGGGACCGTCGAAGAACGGCACCTCTGCCAGGATATCCATGGTTGATGCCTGTCCGCCGAACTCTTGAGCTATTGATGCATCGAAATCGGATTGTATCATTATGTGGTATGTTATTGGTTAATAATCTTGTCTATATAACGCATCTTAGACTTGAACCTGTTGGCTTTCGCCGACGGGTTGGTCAGCACGGTGCCTATACAATATTTGCTTACTCTTTTCGGTTGTACTCGCATGTCGCGCAAAGAGCGTTCTATGGCGGATGGCGGCGCACCCGATTCGTGCTTTACCTCTAGTATCACAAGTCGTGATAGGCTGTAGTCAATCTCTGTCTGACAGTTGTGGAAGGTTATGCCGCTGTCGATGGTGACACGTTCGTTGAAGCCGTTGTCCACAAGAGTTATTCGTGTGAAATTGTTTTCTAATTGTCGGCAAAGGTCGTTTTCTGTATACGGGGTCTTTTCGTGAAGGAATTGTCGGACCTCGTTTACTGTAAAAGGGTTGTCAAAATAATCTGCCGGTATGGCAACCCTGATTTTTTTTGTTTTCTTTTTGTTGTTCTTGTTTTTTATCTCGAAGAAAGTTGTTCGGGAGCTACGGTAGCAGCGTACGCGGAGCTTTTGGCGTGTCAGTTTGCTGTTGTGGTGCTGGGTGTACATATCCAGTCTCGGAGTGTCGAAATAAAGGGTGTGATAGTCTGCGAAGGTTTCTCCATATATGCGTTGTACATAATAGTCTTCCGCAATGTTCCCTAGCAGTTCTGGCAGTCTGTCCACCGACATCATGTATTTTTGGTCGATGCGGTTCATTAACCGCACGGCTTTCATCTCCTCAAGTCCTATGGGTTTGAAGTCTGTGAGAATCAGTTCTATTTCCTCCTTGATGCCAGACATGACAGAATTATGGCTATCTGTAACTGTATTCAAAAGTCTTGACAGATTCTCGTTTGCCGTTAGGCTTGTAGTTGGTCTGTTTCACCTTGTTCCCCTCTGCATCGTATTCGTATTTCTTGATTCTGACGGGTTTGTTTTTGTCGTTGTACACTATCTCGCGGCTCACTTTTCGCGACGTGCCGCTATATTCATACACTACGCGGTTTTTCTGTCCGTACGATGCATACTCTATTTCCTCTATTTTGCGACCGAGGCTGTCGTATGTTGTCACATGGTCGAGAAATCTGGTTGTGGAGCCCTCTTTGATGTTCCATTCGTTTACGACCATGTTCTTTTTACGATCTTTTTTGCTTGTTTGGGCATAAAGGGAACCTCCGAGCAGGCAAAGTGCAATCAAAATAGTTAGTGTCTTGTTCATAGTGAGGACGTTTTTATATATAGTGGTGGTTATAAGCAAAAGACTCGGCAAACTTTTTGTTTGTCGAGTCTTGCTATTGAGAGGTCGCTTCCGGATTTGAACCGGAGTAGCAGGTTTTGCAGACCTGTGCCTAGCCCCTCGGCCAAACGACCTTTCGTTATGAAAAAGTTTTGCAAAAATACCACTTTTCCCAGAATTGGCAAAATTTTTTTTGAAAAAATCCTCGTGGTTAGATGTATAGTGCTGTTGTATAGAGGATTTGTTTCTTTTGTTCAATGGCTTTACCGAGAGGTGGAATCTGTCGTTTTTTGTATCTTTCCACTTCCGTTTTTTTGTTTTTTCGTCTTTTGTTTGTAATTTTGCAATCATGAATATTGTCAACATAGAGTCACTTGAGTCGCCGGAATTGGATGTCTATTCACGACTTACGGAGTCGCAACTGCGTAACCGTCTTGAACCGGAAAAGGGTGTTTTTATTGCGGAAAGCCTAAAAGTGGTGCGTATTGCTCTTGAAAACGGATTTGAGCCGCTCTCTTTTCTGGCGGAGAGGAAGTATGTGAACGAACAGATTGTGCCTCTGGTAGATGGCATTATTGACGTTCCTGTATACACCGGCAGTCGTGAACTGTTGTCGCAGCTGACGGGCTATGAGTTAAGCCGTGGATTCCTTTGTGCTATGCGTAGACCGCAGCTTCCCTCTTTTTCCGATGTCTGTCATGGCTGCAGGCGTATAGCCGTGCTCGACGGGGTTGTCAATTCCACCAATACTGGTGCAATATTCCGTGCAGCCACAGCGTTGGGCATCGAGGCATTACTACTGACACCAACCTGCTGCGACCCGTTTAACCGTCGCAGTGTTCGTGTCAGCATGGGCACAGTCTTTCAGATGCCGTGGACATATACCGATGCTGAGAGTGGTGTATCTTTTTATGACGTACAGCAGAGATTGCGTCAGCTGGGATTTGCAACGGTGGCGCTGGCTCTTAACGACAACGCAATAGCGATAGACAATCCTGTTTTGCAGAATATCGACCGTCTGGCAATAATTATGGGAACAGAGGGTGACGGCCTCGATAAAGATACAATAGAGGTGTGTGACTATGTGGCAAAGATACCCATGCAACGGGGTGTCGATTCCCTCAATGTCGCCGCTGCGGCCTCTGTGGCTTTCTGGCAGCTGCGTCCACGTGACTGACAGCTATATTCCTTCGGGTTTCATCTCGCAGTAGCGGGCATACCACTGCCTCTTTTCGGGTGTGTCAATGGGGCTGTATTCCGATATGATGCAGCCTGTAAACAGGTCATCAGCCAAGGCAAGGATGAGGTTGTGGAGTTCCAGGGTCTCTTCAAAGCTCTTCCCTTCGGGACAGAAGAGGCGCTCTTCCTTTATTGCCTCATAACCGTAAATGGCACCCATGATGTTGCCTGTGATGGAACCTGTAGAGTCGCTATCTCCGTCATGGTTTACGGCGGCAATAATGGCCTCTTTCGTGCTGTCGATGTGGCGAAGGGCGCAAAAAAGCGATATGGCCCAGGCCTCTTCGCCAGTCCAACCTTCGCCCAACTGACAGATGGCGTCGGCGTCGGCTGTGTCGCTGTCTGCAAGTTGAATGGCTGTATTTGTCAAATTTTTTAGAATTTCTTTCTCTGCTGTATTCTGTTCACCTTCAACCTTAGCCATGATATCAAGTCCATCTTGTATGATTTCACGGATTGTGGATTTCACTTCGTCGGGAGAGAGAGGAACGATTCGTTCAATAAGTAATGCCAGTAATGCTGCTGGCAGATAGCCCAAAGGATGCAGATGGGTAACCTTGGCAATCTTTGCTCCAGCCTCTGCCAGGTCCAGGGGGTTGTAAAAGCCGTGTACCGCATTGAAAAGCCCCATGGGAGCGACACGCATAATGCCACCGCAGCCTTTGCTGTTGTTCTGCGGATGTTCATGCTGTAGAAGACTCTCGCAGGCATTCATGCAGGTGGTTCCCGGTGCCCGGCGGTGTGCCAGTTCCGGCAGGTCGCGCAGCCAGGTATAATGGAAGTCCCCATCTCCCGTATGACTGTTCTTTTTGTAAGTCTGGGTGTAGTACCAGTCCAGGTAAGCACCATCTACGTAGTATTCAGGTTGTCCGCCGATGCCACGCATGTAGCCACGAGTGACTCCCATCAGCATCCCGTTGGCGGTAAAGAGCGTCATCTGCGTGTCGTCACTTACCAAAGCTTTGCCGTTGCAATCCAGCTCAAATCGCGTAATGCCGTTCTTCCCAAAACGTGAAAATATCTCGCTCCTGCCCATAAATTCCACGGGGTAGCCTAATGCATCGCCGGCGGCACCCGCCATCAGGCTGCCTCTGACTCGGTCTTTCAGCTGTTTTTCGTGTTGCTTCGCTCTCTCGGACATGCCCTCTATATACTTCCTGACGAACGCTTCCTGCCCCTTGGTTTCCGGTGTTGTACGGTATTCCGACTTTGGCATGTTGGAGAACCGTGAGCGAAGACATTTCATGACGGCTTCAAACGACGTTTTTTCCATTTTCTCGGCCAGATAACAAGCTGCTATTGTTCCTGTCCTGCCTACACCTCCGTGGCAATGGATGTAGATATATCCATCGTCGCGATTCGAAAGTTCGGAGATTTTCTGTATGAGCCGGTGCACGTCGACGACGCTCTCGGGGACGCTGACATCGGGGATAGGGAATCTTGTGTATGTACAGTTGTCGGGTAGCAGTTGCGCATACGGATTTAATTCGCCCTCCTCGGTCAGGTCGACAAAATGACGTACACCGAAATGGAGCATCTGTTGAATCTTCCAGTCGGCTTTCACCGTGAACTTGTTACCTGGATATTCTCCGGCAAAGATATTTTGACCAAGGTAATACGACTGGTATAACGGTCTGTATACAAAAGCTTCGAATTGATCATTTATTTCCATCAGCTCGGGTGGAACCAGTGCCCTGCACCGTTCTGTTATTTCGTCAGGGAGTTCGCTGCGTGACAAAAACCAGAGAGGTTGAGCGTCGGCTATGGCTGTCGCCATACATCCGATAGTGTCGGAGTCGCCGCCCATAGAGATGGCCAGACGCAGGGTGTCCAAGGCGTTGTCCCGTTGGAGGTATGCCATGATGGCAATGGGGACGCTCCCTTGACATGTCACGTCAAAGCTATAGCCGTCGCGGATCTCTTCCAACTGGATGCCGAGGTCGTAGCCGAAAGTTTTTTCTATATATTGCTTTATTTTTTCTTTGACATCATTTTTTTCATGCATCTTCATGTATACGCATGCGGCAATGGCTTGGGCACCTTTGATGCCTTCAGGATGGTTGTGTGAGACGGATGCAGTAATCTTTGCCAATTCCAGTGCTTCCTCAAGCGACTTGGCATACATGCCCACAGGACTCACCCTCATGGCCGATCCGTTGCCAAAACTGCCGTAAGGTTGTGGATTGGCGGAGGCAAGCCATTTTCGAAAACTGCCTCCATAGCCGGCGTTGGGGTACTTGCGCCCCAAATCCTGCATTATCTCCACAAGGGTCTCTGGACTATGCCCATGGTCGTCCATAAGCCATTTGGCTACGGCCAGGGTCATAATGCTGTCATCCGTGACTCGACTTCCTTCCGGCAGCAGTTCAAAATCTTCTGTCTTTATGTTGTGCCACTCTCTCGTTGAGCCGACAATATCGCCTATTAATGCGCCAAGCATAGTGTATCTGTTAAATGTTGAATAATTGTAGGGTATGAGAATTCTATGGTTTTGGTAATCTCACATTTCTTTCTTATTTACAGAGAAAAAACCGTGACAACGGTAGTCTTTCTACAAATGCAAATATACATAAAAATCTTGATATACACAGATGTAAAGCTTAAACAGGAACACGAACTATCAAATATGTTGATAGTTAGTGTCGGTAATTGTTTTGGAGGTTGTTCCAGTCACTCTACCTTTTGCCCTTTGCTGTTCAGCAGAACGCCACGGTCGTAATCGCTCTTGCACAGGTAAAGGTCTTTGTCGATAGCCTCGATGCTGGAGTAGATGGGCGGTGTGAGTGCACGACCGTCGGGGGTCATCAGACCGTACCAGTAGGATTCGGCTTCGTATCGCAGACATGTTGCTATGGCCATCCGTTGGGCGGGATTGCTGTAGCTATAGTATTCGTCAGAACACTCGTTGCCGTCTTTGTTGACAGGATACAGAACCTCATGAGTCTCATACATAAGTTGGGTGATATTCCTGATTTGTGAGGCTTCAATCAGTTTGCCGTGCAACGAATATGTCTTCTGTATATGGTCTGCAAATGTGGCGAGGATTACGGTGTCGTAAATCATAAATGTTGCATGTGCCGGAGGCATGACGGTGTCCATGTTAAAGGTCAGGATGGTCTGCTCATCAAGTGCCTTGAAGTGCCAGAAAGTGTCTATCGGTACGATCTCCTGGTAGACAGGAGGTACTACCCATTCGCCATTGCGGTCAATGAGGCCTATATGTGTACCCGTGTTGTCGCGCACTGCACAATGGCCACCATGGAAGACATAGCCGTCATCGTCAGTACGGTAGGCAAAATGACGGTTGATGACGACGTTGCCTGTTGTGTCGATAAATTTCACTTTGCCGTTCCGTTCCACCGCGGCCAGACCTTCGGAGAAGACCCATGCATGACTGTAGGTCGGAGGCACAATAATATGGCCGTTACGCATGTGGAAGTATCCACGCTTCTCACCGTCGCTGTAACACACCAGCGAATCCCCCTCCATAGGTTTCGATATCCAAGTGATTTTCTTTAACACTATTTCCCCGTTGCTGTCTGCAACATATCCATAGATGTTGTATGAGTGTTCGTAGAAGGAAAGGTTTTCCGAAATGGTTTCGGAAAGATAGGCATCGCCGTATTCTTCGCCGCGGTCAAGGATGTTTCGTGCCATCCAACAGACTTTTTGTCCTGCTATGATGAGTATACCTACTGTCCATAGTACAACAACTACGGTAAAGGCTGTACCCACGATGCGTCGTAATACGCGACCGTACTTCGTCTCGTCTTTCATGCCAAAGAGAGTCGCTACCCAGTCGACTAATGTAGAGAAGACTTTCTTAATCCCTCTCCAAAGAGATTTTTTTTCATTTGTTTCCATAGCGGTTTTTGTTTTGTTGTGTAATTGGTGTATTGGTGTAAAGGTGTAAATGTACGATTTTTTTAACCTTTACTAAATATAGAATACCGCAATGGGGAAAAAATATCATCGGGGTTTAAAAAAAAACTGCGTCGGAAACGTATCCAGCGCAGCTTTTTCGATGCTTGTTATTGCTATATTTATCAGAAGAGTAGTATGTTGCTTTTGAAATCCAATAGTACTTTGTACCTGTTAAACAAATCAAAACCAATAGCGCCTTCTATGCCCATCATTTTAAGAGGCATTTCCAATGCTTGTGGCAGCACTCCGAAGTTGACGGGGAAAGTCTCTTTCTCAATGGAGGCCTCCATGGTATAGACTTGTGTTTTGTAGTTGCCAATCATGGGATTAAAATCATCTATCGTTTCAAGCAGTGTTTCTCCCTCTGTAAGTGTTTTGTCTATATATGATATTCTTGCACCTGTGTCAAGTGCTACTCTTACAGGAGTGTTTTTCACCGTCATGTTGATACAAACCTCTCCCATGTGACCACGCAGAATGGGTGTCGAGCAGGTGCCATCAAATGGGATTGGCTCGTCGCTGAACGTCACTTGTTTCTGTTTGTAGTCCGTCAGGATATAGAATTTCTCTATGATGTCCATCCCCATAAAGACGTCAAGATCATAATTCATTAGTTGGGATAGGCTATTGATATCCTTTCCACCCAGTGAGGTGTGACAGCTAAACACTTGTCCCATAAAGTCGAAGGAGCTTTGTTTCGCAATCGTTACAGGACAGCCGGTGTCTACTAATACTTTCAAACCATCAATAATAATAATCAGATGGCCGTCATACAGGTCAATGTCAAATGTTTTGATCATAATAAAAAATTAATCATGTAAATGAAGCCAAATATAAGGGAATTCGTCGCTTGTCCATATAATCTCGCCTTTCTGGTTGATATAGTGGAATTTCCCATCTTGTTTTATTGGAGCAACTTTTCCGATGAAATAATGTGCCTCGTCAAATTGTGGTTTGATAGCATATTCCCCCTTTTTGTTAATATAGCCGTATTTCCCGTTTTTTTTGACGGCAGCAAATCCCTCTTTGTAAGGTTTTGCATCGTCAAATCCTTTTATACTTATTAATAAACGACGGAAAAACATTCTTTTACCCCAAGCCCTTTTTGGTAGAGAATCCCTTGTTATATAGTGGCATTTATCGTTTATTTTGACAATGGCAATTCCATCGTTAAAATTATCTGCGTCGTCGAATAATGGTTTTATAAAATACTCACCTTTCTTGTTTATATAGCCGTACTTGCCATTGGCGCTGACACAAGCCAATCCTTGAGAAAAATCTGTAACTGTATCGAATTGTGGCTTTATGGCGAACTCTCCGTTTTTGTCAATATATCCAAACTTTCCATCTATTTTGACTGCTGCCAACCCTTCGATGAAATTACCCGCAATATCATATTGCGGATTAATGATAAACTGTCCAGTCTTATCGATGAATCCCCATTTCCCTTTTGAAGGTTTAACATACCAATGAATATAGGGCGAATCGTATAAAGGATTCTTTTCGGTTTCAATCATCACCCGGGCCAGCCCCTCATGGAAATTGTATGCGTCGTCGAACTGAGGGGTAATGGCATATTCTCCTGTCATATCTATAGGAATCCTATTTGTCCCGTAATGTAAAGTATTGGAAAAATCTTTGTTTTCAATTGTTTTCAGACTTATGTAACCCCATTTGCCATCTGTCTTGACGCATGCAAGGTCTTCGGAGAAAGTCATTCCAATATCTTCAAAAGCAGGATTTACAATAAAATCAATCTTCAATGACCAATGGTCGGAGATATCACAATTCTGTCGGATGTATCCCCATTTACCATCTTTACCATTCATTACAATTGACTTTTCTGGCGGAAAAGATACATCATGGTCAAATTTGGGCTCGGCGGCCCAACGACCATAACAGTCTATATAACCCCACGTAGGCGGATAATAATCTGAAAGAAGAGTTTTGATAGGGGTGGTATTGTCAAGAATCATTGCAACACAAGCGGTGTCGCGGGAAAAAATATCTGCAAACTCAAACTGAGGCTTAATGACAATTTTCCCGTCAGCATCAATGTATCCTTCTTTATTATTTTGTCTTATTGGATATAAATCATGCAGCATGTCAAAATGTTTTATGGAAATACTTCTTGGTTGACGTGCTTAGCAGATTGACTCCAGGCTTGGTACGTAGCTTTTCTGTATGGAATGGGCGATGGATTGAGCCACCTCCATTTCGCTGAAGCCTATGCTTTCTCCGAAGTTGTAAAGCATATTTACCTCCTGTTCGGCGATTTTCTTGTCGCTCATCACGATATGAATCATGTATTGTAGCAGGCTTTCGCGCATGCCGGGGTTGATGTTCAGAATATTGCCTACTGCTTTGTTGAAGGTGTCTCCGATGTCTCCTGCGGCAATCTCTTCCAGGTAGCGGCGTGGGAAAATCTGCAGGCTGGCCAGGGTGTCGAGAATCTGGTTGAATTCGTCATCTTTAATCTCTCCGTCTGAAGAGGCTACGATGATGCCTGCCGAAGCCATGAAGCGTGCAAGGTGTTCGTCAAGTTCCGAGTTACCAACTTTCAGGAGTATTGCAATCAGTTCGTCCATGCCTTGTTTCAATGATTCTTCCGTATCGGCGTTGGCAAAGAGGTTGAGAGCTTGCACGCGGATGGGGTTGACGGGGTGTGAGGCGCGGCTTACACCTTTGTCGTTAAGGAAGTAGTCCAGTCGGCGGTTGTTGTCGGCGAGAAGAGCTTCGATACTGACACTCATCTTCTCCAGGTCGAGACCGGAGGCCATCTTGAAGAATGCTGTCACGCAGACGTTCAGGTTGTTCGTGGCCATATACCCATAGCGGTCAGCCACCAGTTCGGCCAGCTGTTCGTGTAGGCGGATCTTATACTGGAGCGAGACCGGTACATTGGAGTTGGGAGGGAAGACGAAATAAATAAGACGGCTGAGTGATGTGTCGCGGTTGATAAGGTGTCCGAGCTCATGTCCAACCACGAAACGCAGTTCGTCCTGGGTCATCAGGTCAAATAGGCCAGAGTTTACATTGACGATGTGCGGCTGCCCTTCATCTTCGGCAGCCAGAGAGAAGGCGTTGACCGTTGAGTCGCCGGTGATGTAGAAATCCACAGGCTCGTCGAAGTTCAGCTGTTGCTTTACCTCTTGGCAAAGGCGGTAGAAGTCAGGCAACAACTCTGGCTGCACCTTGAGGCAGTGTCCCTCCATGCTGCTGCGCCAGTAGGCGTCGCTGCTGGAAATCTTTGTTTTGCGGAGCACCTCCTCTACTACAGGTCCTTGCAGAGCGTTGTAGATTTGACTGCCAATCTGTTTCTCGAGTTCGATGGTTGGATTAAGTTTTTTCATGACGGTATTGTTTTTGTGATCATTTTTCAGTGTAGCAAGGGAAGAGCGGTAAGGGTGGCTCTTCCCTTGGATTGTCAAGCGCGGTCATCGTTTGTTGATGTCAAATCCTGCTTTCAGGATGAATTTTAGAGTTTCAGTGCAGGTGTTGCGGTCGTATACTTTCTCCTCTTCGGGCAGCTCTTCGTAGGGGATGAGGCATGGATGTTTTTTGTTGGCATCGTCGCGCTCTGGCCCGTAAGTCCAGCCTTGTTCGATGCGGGTTTCAGCCCAGATTTCATGCACGTTTTTCGACATCTTCTCTACTAATGGTCCCAATTCCTCTGGCAGCTGGACATCCTTTGTGTCTACGGGCTGCGGAATGTAATTCTCGGTTTTCATGTTCTTTCCTTTTTTGGTTTATTACAACATTAGAGAGCCTTGGCGCCTCAAAAAAATATCATCACTTCTCTTCAAATTCGCATTTTTATACAAGTTCCATAAAACATCTTCCATCATACATCACACATCTTCAACCTTTATCAATAATGTCGAATCCAAGCTTTTTCACCAGCTTGATAGTATCCATGGCCATAATGCGGTCGTATTCTTTTTCGCTGTCCGGTAGAGAAGAGTAGGGGAGTAGGTCGGGATGTTTCTTGTTGGCGTCATCGCGCACGGGACCGTAAGTCCATCCCTCCTTTATTCTTGCCGCAGCCCACACTTCATGGGCGTTTTCAGCTATGGCTTCTCTCAATTCCAGTAGATCGTCCGTAATCTGTATGTTTTCAAGGTTGATGGGCTGTGGCTCGTAGTCTTCTACCGACTGCAGGGCCCGAATCATATAGTTGCGCGATTCTTTCCATGCTGCCTCGAAATGTGAGGTGTGAACGGTATATGGATTACCGTCTTGGGGATCGAAAATGGTTACTGTGTTTGATTCTGAGTCAAGTCCTGTGACAACTATAGCGTGGTTTGGAGCATCTTCCATATCGGGACATTCGGGATGTAGTTTGTCGCTATCCACCACCACCAAAACGTCATTGTCCAATTCGAGCGCCTTGCGTATATCTTCCAGCGAGGCATCGTATTTTCGTGTAACCATCAGGCCGTAATGAGCCAGCAGTTGCCCTATGGAGTGAAGTGGCGAGCCTTGCGGCGTCAGCCAATTATTCTGTTGTGCGATATCCAGCATTTCTTTCTCGTCGAACTGGATGTCGCGGCGATGAAGGACATAAGCTTCACACAGCACGCTGCAGATATTGTCCCCGCTTTCCGCCGCCATTTGCAACATAGGCAATATGTCGAAATTGGACAATGGCTCTTCTTTCACCCGTAAGGCAATTTCGAGAGTTTCTCGCAGCACGGGATCCGTTTTGAGGGCTTTCAACACTGCGAGCGTTTCCTCCTCGTTTGTATTGCCGTCAAGGTATGCAGCCAACAAATCGTCAGAAATATAGTTATTTGCCATATTCTCTAATATCGTTAAGGGCGACTTGGGTCAATTGTTCCATGGCTCGCCGTTTGATGTTGTACAAATTAGTCGTTTTGATGTTCATTTCTTTCGCCAGTTGTTCGGGAGGCACTCCTTCGATGATGAGCTTTTGGATGACGTCGACATATCTTTTGTTGGGCATCAACGAGAAAAGCCTTTTGAGATCTTCACTTGCAAAACTGTGGTTTGTCTCGGTTGCTATTTCGTCAGTGTGCTCATTATATGGAGTCTCGTGACTGTTCTTTTCTATCATTCTGGTGCGTTTCTCAACGAAGTGGCGGATGGCTACGATCTTCAACCACTGACAGATGGAACTCCGGTACTCAAATTTGCGCAGTTTCCTTGCATCGTCCTTCATTATGAAGAGGTATAGTTCGTTGACGAATTCGTTGTAGTCCACCTCGCAGTTAAAGACCTCGCGGATAATGCTGCAGAACAGCGGCCGGCATTTGACAAAGAAAAACTCCTCCGTCACTTTGTTGTCACGGTCTATCAGTCCTTGTATGATTTCCTTGTCGGTCATTGAAAAGATATCACTTTTTGTTATTCGTTGGACAGGTGCAGTTCGTCTATGAGTTCGCTGGAGATGACTTCGGCTGGTGCTTGGAGAACGGTGACGACCCAGGACTTTGTGATTTCGTCCCAGTTTTGCATTGTTATGAATTGCCAACCGTTGGAGAGCAGGTTTTTATTCCCTTTTGCTGCTTTTTTCCTCTCTTTGCGGTTTTGTTTCCAGTTTTTGCTATAATCGGACGTTAGACTGCATGACTCCCTGAGTTCAAGAGAGACCTGATATTCTCCGGTACCCCAAGCCGGGTGGGCGTCGCCTCGTGCATCCAAACAGCCGGAGTAAGAGCGTGGAACCACAAAACTGCTTCCAACAATGGTGTACTTCGGTTCCTCATTTCCATGACGTACGTATCGTAGGAATTCACTGGAATCCAGGTCCTCCTTTCTGACAGGAATATAGATGCTGAATTCACCCAGCTGTTCATCCCGGAAAATCTGTGTGAGTTCATTCATCCATGAGGAGGTGATTGTTAGATTGATGTTCATGGAATAGTTAGTCCTCTCATTCCAGCAGAAAGCGGTGTCAAACGACGAGTTTGGAAGGTTGGAATGGGTGGGGCTGATGATCAAGGTGTCCAATACCAGTTCGAACTTGCTGTGTTCAATGATGCGGTTGATCTTGCTTCGGTCAATATGCATTGAGATATAGAACAAAGTATCGTTGCCGCTTTTGCGCACAACACCGATGCCGTTGAACCTCATGCCCGACGGGTCGAGAGGACTGGTCAGCGAAGTCGTCGAGTAAAAGTCTTTAAGTCCTGTAATGGTGTGTATTTGTGTACAAAACGTGTTTTCTGCCGCAACGGTTTGTGACCATTCCTGCTTGATGCGTTGCTGCCTTGTTATAAGATTTGCCACAGCTTGTACTCCGAAATCAAAGACCGATGTGACATAACCGGCGCCAATACCTTTTGCGGCATTGAGTGTAGCCTCTAACAACATGTCGCTAAAAGCACCCCTATCGTCTGTGTGGAGAGACACCATATCGCTATAGTTTTTGATTTCGTTGGACAGGCTTTCGTCAGTGTAGATGAAGGCTGTATACGTTACCGTCTGAGCCATGATTGTGATGCTACATAGTATAGCTCCAAAAAAAACTATAATTTTTTTCATTGTTATGTTGTTTTTTACTTTATTCTAATCCGTCAATAAGGATAAATGCATCGGTAAAGAATGGCCTGTCAAAGCTGCTGTATTTAGTGCGGCCATATTTCCTATATGACCATCTTTCGGAGCGAAGTTGTTGCCGGGCTTGGTAAAAGGCTTCGTGAATGGATAGTCCCTTTTCAATGTTGGCATATAGGTTTTTTATCAGAAGGCTGGTGGCTGTGTCGCTTACGTTCCAAAGACTGACAATGACAGCCTTTACACCGGCGGTCTTGAGTCCGCGTTGAAGGCCGTAGATGCCATCGGGTGTGGCGAAGCCCAGCCCGGACACACAGGCTGACAACACGGCCAGATCTACCTCCGACAGATTCATTGCAGCCAGTTCACGGGCCGATAATATTCCGTCTGGCTTTTCCGCGTCAAAGGTGCTGTCTGACAGATTTTGCTCAGCGCCGGCCAGGAAAAGGCAGCTTTGTGACAATTGGGCATCGGTTGTCGCAGGTCTAAGGTCGGAATCCACAATTGCGGCGCGGTCAACCCATCCGTGGGTGGAAAGCAATACAATATGGTATTTCTCAATCAGGTTGCGAAGCGACGATTCTGTGGCCGAGTCTGCAACCAATAATGTGTTTGTTTTGTCTTTTCTCAAGCTGTCCACAGCTTCTATTTCAGCCAATGTTCCTTTCAGTTCCTTTAGATGGATGTTAAGAGGCGCAAGCAATTGGTAGGCCAGGTCATCATTTGTTACACCGTCTTGTTTTGATTCTCTGTCGGGACGTGCGTTCTTATAGTCGATGCCACCAACCATAAGCATATTGTCGGTACGTATTTTATGCGTAGTCTCAGTCAACATCCGTGTAGATGTCAAACGGAAAAATTTGTATTCCGGCAACATATACTCAATGGCGATACGGTGCAATATCCCGTCGGGAGTGAAATAAATGGTGTGGCATCCTCTTATTGCATTCCTAAGGGAGTCGTTCCATATCAGTTTGTGAAACGAGGTGTCGTAATAGATGGTGTTTATGGCATTGATGTCATCAGTACATGGCAACAATTCTTCTATCGTTTTTCCATTGGGCAGAACATGATTTAATAGGTCGTTCAACGGAGTGATGGGGACAAATACGGGCTTGCCTTTTTTCTTCAATACAAGTGCTCCCAGATGGTCGGCATGTCCGCGCTCGTAAACTATGAATTCAATGGCAGCGGCAGTGTCGGGCAGCCTTCGTTGTACCTGTTGCCATGTGACGTTGATTTTGGAAAGAACTTTTTTCTTGTCGACGCTACTCATCCCTGGTTTGAATTTGCGGCCCATCTGCAGCAGTACTGCCTTGCTGAACAGTGCAACGTCATACAATAAGTCCGGGGCTTTGTCCTCCAGTCGGTAGCAGTCGGTGACAAATGGCTGTTCGGTCATCCAGTATTGTTCACGTTCAGACTCGTTCATGTCTATAAAATGAGATTCGATGTATGCCCGCGAAAGCTGGAGATAGTCAGTGTAGTATTGGCGTGATTTAGGACTGTATTCTCCTGTCGCGTCATATTTAAGCATCAGGATTTTCGCTTTTTGTCGCAACAGTTCGGCCCGCTTGCGAGCTGTTTTTGCTTTTTGGCTCTCAAGCATCGAGAGAGCTTTGTCGTATTGTCCCAGTTGTGCCAGGCAAAGAGCCTGTTGGCTTGCAAGCTCCGGGTTCGGCAAGACGCTGTCCAGATGGTCCAATGCCTGCTGGTAAAGTCCCTTTCGATAATACAGTTGTGCAAATTCGTCGTGCAAATCACTTATAAACGATGTTTCGTATGGTGAAGCAAGTTCCATCGCTTTGCGCAATTCTTTTTCCGTGATGACTAAATCTCCTGTGAGGAAATGCCTTCCGGCATCTAGTTTTATCAGCTGGGCATAGCAGTCGTTTTTAGGAAACTGGAAGGAAGACATGGCAGAATCCATCTCGTCTGCCACCTGTAGCATTACGTTATACAGTCCCAACCGGTAAGCGGTCTCGGCTATGCTTCTGTTGATGGGCCACCAATAGTTCAGAAAGTCGTTTTCACTCAACATCTTTGCCGTTTTGCCGCGCATCTCGTTGAGCATCCGGTTTCGGACATCGGACATGGCTCTGTAGGCTTCAAGGTATTTCCCGGCATCGTTCAAGTTATAGGCCGCCTTGTAGTCGTTGTAAAGCGTATCACTAAAGATGCTCTGCGCATCAACAGTGTTAAGGATTTGCAACTGAACAATACAAATCAGGAAAGCTATGTGGATTTTTTTCATTTTGTCGACTGACGTGAGTTGTAATTGATAATGACAAACGATAGGTTGCTCTTAGAGGAGTTGACAATTTTCAAGGTCAGGACATCGCTGGTCTTGACGTTTTTGTCAACGGTGATATATTTCACTCCGTCCACTTCGTGGATTTTCCCTATAGGCACATTGTTCTGTGACAGGGAAACGCTGAAAATGGATTTAGGGTTGTATGGTATCACAGCAAAAGTCTGAGTTCCTTCACGGCCGGTGATGTTGTATTTCAATGTAGCATTGCGTTTGGCGGTGACTTCAATAAAAGAATAGTTGTAGCGTGGGTCTTGACCGTTGCGGAATCGTCCTCCGGTATTGCTCACTCCGCGGTTGTATCTGGCTATTTGGTATCCCATCTGGTTGAGGCCCAATGTAGTTACCTTGTCGCGGACGGTGCACTCACCGGCGCTGTCAATCTCTAATTCGTCCATCAGTGTCCATTGGCGGTCATCGTACAGGGCACGTTCAATACGGACCGAATTTTTTGGATTGCGCAGGTCACAGACGTGTTTTACGAGGGTTTCCATCTCCTGTGTCAGTTTTGGGGCGTTTTGCGTCAATGCTGCAAAGGGAAGTATAAGCAGAAACAGCATAATGACGACAGGGTTCATCTCCTCGGGCCAGAATTTTGTGATAGGGGATTTGTAGCTTTTACCGGTAGACGAGAAAAGCCGTCTTGTCGGTTCGGTTTTGGCCGCGAGAGCATCATTGGCGGCAGCGAGCAACTCTTGCTGTGAAGGTCTCTCTTCGGCATTGAACGAAAGACAGCGATAGATAATGTTGCTCAATTGCCGGCTGCAGTGAGCCTCCCCGATGCGTGGAACAGGAGTGTTTGCGTTTTGTGTCTCATGTCCCTTGCCGGCGAACACTTCAACACCCATCAAGGCATAGAAAGCCGTTGCTCCTATACTCCATACGTCAGGTTGTTGTGTCGAAGCCTCATCTTTGATTATCTGCCATACTGCTTTTTCAGTCAGATAGCCGGCAACTTCTTTTAGTTGAATGTTTTCCATAATACCTACCTCCTGTATAAGTCTTGGGATGAGAGTTCGTCATCATTTGTTTTGCTCTGGGTGGCATGTGTTATCTCTGTGGCGGGAACGGCCCAGAAGGTGCCTTGGCTTGCGTAAATATCCACCTTTGAGACAATTCCAATCACCTTGATTTTGTTGCCGATGAGAGCCAAAATCGGACCTCCGGAATTACCTTGGTTGATTTGTGCAGACATCTGGATGCAGCCTTTTATGCGCGATGATACACCGTCAAGGGCAATGTGCTGGCTGTTGCCGAATGTGAGTGTCAGTGCTTCATTGTCATTCTCTTTTTGAGGATAGCCCAATATGGCGATGTCGCGGTTGGTCTGCTGGTCAAAACGGTTCAGGTCTTCAATGTCAGCCATTGCAAAGGCGCCCTTCAATCCCTTCGGAGACTCTACGTAAACCAGATCGCCGAGCTCCATGTCGCGACGGTTGGCGACAGGGATGATGGTGCGAAGCCACAAGGGGCGTTCGCGTGAACCAAGCTGTAGAACCAAGTCGTGCTCTCGGTTGATGAAGAAATCATCCGACAGGTATTCGTAGCTTTCTCCATCCCGACTGATGGTGCAGTGTGTTCTGACCCTCCATTTGCCTTCTCCGTTGCGGTTGGCAGTCTCGGCCAACACCGCTAGGCGTACCTCGGCAGGCATGGCCATCTCAAAGGCACCGTCCCAGCTCTCGTCGGCCACCCAGGGCTCTATGCAGTGACGGGCGGTGACAAATTTCCCGTCATCGGTCAGGAAGCATGTGGCAGAGAGAGGGTTTTCAAAGGCAGCGCTTTCAACGACAATTTCATCGACCACGCCCTCTATTATAGTGTCTTTTACAAGCATTACGTAATCGGTAACAATATGGTATACCGAAGCATTGTAACTGTCGAGATTTACATTGTGAATACCATTGTTGTTGCGGCTGCTGTAAATGGCATAGCAAGCCACCAGCAGAGCGACAACGGTCACTATTGAGGCTATCGCAAGGGCTCGTCTTCGTGGCTGATGATATACCACCACACCTGAAGCATCGTCATAGTCGCTGTCTTTACGAATATTGAAGGTGAACTGTACGGCATTTCCAAAGCCTGAAAAACAGATGGAGTCACCGTCGTGCAGCTGGAGTGCGGACATCAGCGGTTTACCATTGACTGTAATGTCAAAGGAGTCAGTGCGGCGGACAATGCACCATCCGTCACTTTCCAAAGGAAGAATTGTCGCAAACAGCAGCGGCTCATAGAGGTCGGACTCAGGTATGGCTACATCGCATGCGGCGGTCTGCCCTATGTCGAGCGGACGTTTGGCGCACAGGATACCGTCTCCTGCCTTGTGTCCCTGCCAAGAGTTATTATATGTCAGTCTGTAGTACATGTCTTGAGGATTAAAGGAATACCTTGAGTCAAAGCCTTGTCGTACACAGCAACGTTTTTGCCGGTAGCATCTTCGCGGAGGTCGCTGAAGGCTCGCAGGTCATAGTGAATCTTGCGGTCGCGCAGTTTGCGTTTCAAGTTGATGTCTTGGTCTACAGCTGCCTGTTCTTCGTCGGTAACGGGGCGGTAACCGAGCAGCAGCTCTTCCACGCTCCAGCGGTTGTGTTCTACCTCGGAGAGGGTGTCGATTTCTTCTTTCGACAATGCGTAATAGGCTTTCCAGTCTTCGACAGTGAGACCTACAGAATGCATCTTCGTCGCCAAAGTCATTGAGTTCAAAACATTGGAATAGCGTTTTCCGAACGAAGTCAATTCTGCCCATTGCCGTTCCATCTTGACGAGGTTGATGTCGTTTGGGGCGGTGACGGGTTCCTCGGGGGCGAGCGAATAGCAGTGGTTGTAGATGTAGTTGACCCTCATAGCCATCTGCTTCAGAGTGTGGAGGGTGCTTATGTCACATATCTCTTCTGAGAAGGGAATGATGTTTCTGTTTGCGGAAAAGTTGAAATGGGGAGAGCCGAAAGTTTGAAAAAGGACGGGGATGTTGTTGGCATTCAGTTCGTCGGGCAAGGTAAGTGCGGTGGTGGCGTTGCTGTTCGGATTTGAGCCGCAGACGGCTACTGTTAGTTGTTGTGTGTCCGTCGTGGCCCATTCCGACAATTTCTGGCGAACGGCATCGTTGCTTGCATCGGCTTTCACAAATTCCCATTCAATGTCGACAAAGTCTTTTCGCTTACCTTCATACATCGGACGGTGCAGCACACAGTGTGGCTCACGTTCGTCGAGGTTCAATGAGCGATGGTAGGAGTGTTCGAACAGGTGGCGATAGCGTTGCTGCATATGGTTGCGAAACGAAAAGATGTCGTTGTCGATGAGGGTGATTCTTGTACGCAGACGGTTGTCGCGGCAGTAGTTGGGATAGTGGGCGATGAAGGCGGTATTTATTGCCAGCGCTTCAGCCATGGCTGTCGAACCGAATATCACCAAGTGTACGGTCTTGTTGCTGTTGCGGTATTGGGGCTCGCGGTCCAGAAAAAGGAAAGACGACGATAGGGTGTGTTCTTTCGACGCAGAGTTATGGCTCATTTCAGGCAGTTGCAACAGGAGTGTTTTGGCGATGAGATCCTCTTTGGTGGTAATCATGACATCGGCTTTCCCTGATATTTCGTCCGGAATCCCCAGCGTCAATACCTGCCACCACGAAGAGATGTCGTCGAACAGCAAGGTGCATTCCATCCGTTTGCCGTCATGTTCCTCGCATCGGTATTCTGCTGCCTCGTCGCGCAATCTTCCAAGGATGGCGTTGTCGTCCTCTTCGACAAAGACCTTTTTGCCTTTTTCCTTCTCGGCAGAGATAAAAAATGCGTCTTTATATTTTTTGTTAACTATCAACATGGCAATTGATGGTGGTTTCTCTACGAGTGTGGTTCTACTAATATTTTGAATTTCTCTTTCTTAAAGTTTTTATGGTGCGTTGTTTGTTAAAAAACAATGTGCAAATTTACAAAAAAAATGTTTTTAATAATGGTAAAAAAATAAGGTGTAACAATAATCATTATTAGTTTGCTGATAATGAGTGGGAATAATCTTTCTGCCCACTCCGCAGGCCTGCGAGCCCGATGAGCAAACCGTTAACCTTTACTTATTGCGAAAACTATGGAAATTACGAAATGCACGAAAACCTTTCTTGAATCTGAATCTTCTTTTTCTTCTTTTTGAACAGGAATTGCACTAATAGCACGAATGGTACGAATCCTCTTTGGTCACCTCAAAATCGCTAAAAAATAAAATAAAACTTACATATCACATCAAGCATCTAAAACCTTTACTAAAGTCTGGCGGTTCGCTGATAGATATATTGGATAAGGGCCTTTGAAAACTCGGGGCTGTCCTTGGAAGGAGTACCGCTGACAGTGTCCGTCGCATAGTCAACGCAGTCGAAGCTGGTGACACCCGAAGGTTCTATCAGATTAAAAGCGTTCTTGTAGGCATGCATGGCAAAATGACGCAGACTCTGAAACTTCGGGCTGAACACATTGCGGCTAAACGTAAACTGCGATGCGTCGATGCCCAACTGTGACAAAAGGGTTGCAGCTATATCGCTCTGGTTCAGTAATAAATCTACCTCACGAGGTTCCTTTATTGCACCGCCAAACATCAGCAGTGGTATGTGCGCCACCACCGGGTCTCTGACCACCAGATTGCTCTGTGGATCGGAACAGCCATGGTCGGCAACGATGACTACAAGCAGGTTGTTCCATTGCGGTGTGTTGCGCAGCTTGTCGATGAGAACACCGATGCATGAGTCTGCATAGGCGAACGAATTCATTCTCTGGTTGGAGAGCTTCTGCATTGGGACTTCCCACGGCTCGTGGCTGCTGAGTGTAAGAATCACGTCGAACGTTGGGTTGTTGCCTTTTTTATTCATAAAGGAGAACGACTCAGGGACAAGAGTGTAGGCGTCGGGCGAGCCCCAGCTGCTCAGCTTCTTGCTGTCGGGGAAAGCATCATATCCTATGATTTCATCGAAGCCAGTCTCAGTTAAATATGCGCGCATGTTAGTGAAATCGATATCGCCTCCATACGTGAAACGCGTGGTGTAGCCTGCCTTGCGGAGTGTCTCTGCCAATGCCGGCAGTTTGCGACATTTGTCGGTCATCTTCATCAGCGACGTTGTTGGCATACCCATCCAGCCGTTCAGGATGGAGACCATGCCGCGGTCAGTACGGAAATTATTGGCATAGCAGTTGTTGAAGCACACCGACTCGCGTGCAATTCGAGTGATGTTGGGCCCCACACTGTCGTTCATGGTCATATACCATCCGCCACCTTCCCAAACTATCAGCAGAATGTCGGGGCGCGTGGTGTTGAATAAAGTGTCAGTGATATTGCCGTCTGTAGCAAAGCAAGGGGCGACTATAGCCTCAGCCTCTTCGAATGTCATGAAATTGAATTCATGTTCAAGATCCTCTGCCTTGAAAAGCGAGTGAATCATATTGAACAGAGGGTTGAGGGCTGAATGGTTGCAGAAATTATACTTGGAAAAATAGACGTAGGAAGGGTTTGCAGTCGACTGGGTGACACTGCATCTCATTCCAAGGAATATTAGTCCGCCGACAAGCAGAAAAAATAGAGCAAACCATTTGTTGCGAAATTTAGGGAGTACGGTTTTGTACTTCGACGTGTTCGTCACATGTCGGAGAAGGTTTTTCTCCTGTTTTGTTTTTTTGGAAATGAGAGGTGACGTGGCGTGACACAGACGTTTGAAGTAGTGCCATGTAATAGCAGCGATGGCAATGACACCAGCAATGATGGCCCACCAATTCACGCTTGCCAGCATGTCTTTCGGCTTGGCTGCATAAATCAGTTCGTTTGCGTCAAGCTTGGCTCCCCAGAAAGAATAGAGGATGCAGTCGGCAATGAAGATGACCGACATCAGCAGTGCAACAATAAAATAGTATGGCTTCAAAGCCTTTAGTATGTTGAACGGCTTGACAAAGCAGCTGACAATTACGATTATGAATGGAATAATAAGAATGTAGCACGCTGTCGCCGAGTCGAGACTCAACCCATGCCACAGGACAGCGACACAGCTACTGAAAGGAGCATCACCGGCATAACCGATGTTCACGAGCATGAAAACTATCTTCTGGGTGACAAAGACAAGCAGCAAGGTGATGTATAGTCGAAGCAGTATTATCAGACGCTCTTTCATAATCAATATTTTGTAAAGTTCTAACTTCCCCTGAAATAGGTTCACTCCATTAAGTCTCGAGTCACAGCAGACAGATTTGGGAAGGTCAAACTGATATTTTATTCAGCTACAAGGTAGTCGCCTACCGTCATGGTGTCGCGGTACATCATTATTTCCTCATCCAACGTCGGTCATGTAGCATATACCGATTTCGAGCGTTCTGGCCCGTTGTTTCAGGTATTGTTCAGGCGAGAGAAACTGTTGTCCCTGCTTTTTCTGTTTCTTTTTTGCCATGGTTTAGTCGTGTTTATTTGTTCAAGTCTTTCCCAACTTCCTGCAGCAACCTCGCCCACTTCTCATCCTCTCGCTTGTAGCTTATGAATGCGTAGTATTCTTTATTGTCGTCCATTCTGTGGTTTATATAGTTCTGCCAGAAGAATTTTTCAATCATCTAAGGGCATTCCCCCGTGTTCCTTGATAACGCCCATTAGCTCATTTCTTTGTGGAATTAGATTTGCTATTACCTAATTATTCTTTCCAATTAATTGAAGCTTTTTCAAAAAACGTAATAGCATATTCTTTTAAAAATTGGAATGGCTCCAGTTCCATAATCTCCATAGTATTCGTAATCTCCAACCTTTTTATATTTTTCATCATGTACTTCTCCCATTATATATTCCACCCGTTTTTCTACATGATGTAGAACATCTATTGGATTATAGTTGTTTTTTGAACATTCAACAACATTGCTTGGCGCTATTTCATATCTGAAATTACATACGCATTTGGGCTGGATATAGTTATTATTCCCCCCTCTATCGACATCTGAATACAATTTACAAAAAACTGTTTGAGCATCTCCTTGAGCATATAGAAGATAAAAGAAGTCGCCATTATTTGAACTCCATCTTGTTAAATCTAATTGTTTTATTATAGGTTTGCTTTGAACATTTTTTTGGACAAATTCTTCAATATGGACATTTTCTGTTTTCTGAAAGCCAGCTTTACTCAATCGAAGATAGAGCTTTTTTGTTTCATTATTAAAATCACCATTACCATACTGAACCGTATCCACATAAATATACAATGGATATTTCCCACCAAATGCAATTATCGGGGTCGCATCACTTCCACAGCAATAATAGTATAGACTATTTGCCATTAACTCACGGCTGCTATCATTATTTACTCCTTGATTAATGATATTGAAAATAAGATCTTTTGTTATCGTAATCATAGTTAAATATTGGATTGATAGTTTTCTAAAAAAGAATAAAACACTACTCTGAATTCTTTTTTTTGATGTATTTCTGAATGCGTTACGGCGTCCCACGATGCATACCTCTAAGATGTTGCCCATTGCGAATTAATGTCGAACTCGTGAGACAGCAGGTCGACCAAATGCATCAAATACTGGCTGACACGTCTGCGCATAAGCATACGACAAGCCCATACAGTGTGCTCTATTAAGGCATGATAATATTTGATTACGTCATTGTCATTGCTACCAGTCACACGTTCCATAAATGTAACCTGCTTTGCCGCTGCATATAGTTCGCGCAACTCAGCGTTGTCATACATTGGGGTTGGCACAAAACATAGTTGTTTTCGAACGAAATGATGCATATTTTCAAAAGCCTTATTCAAGTCCTTCTGAGCTTCTTTCCGATCACAATACCGACCTGTCAATGTTTTCACGTTGTCAATGACTGTCTTTTCAATTGCCTCGGACTTCTCCGCCAACAATTCATTACCATAAGTAATAAATTCATTTAGAATCCGGTGCTTAATATCAATTTCTATCTCCTTGTCCACAGTCTTTCCGAGTGCAACAGCACCTTGAAAATAGTCAATATCAATATCGTTTAGTTTCTTCAGCATCAGTTTGTAGGGAGAATCAACATCGTACAATACCGGTCCTGCGATGGTTTCGAAAAAAGCCTTTGGTGATAATTCTATGTCTTCCATTTTTGTTATTTCAAATCTGTTGCAAATATATGCATATTTCTTATAATATTCCCAGACTTACAAAAAATATGATTCATTGTTGTATACAAAGTTTTTATTGTCAATTATCTAAATGTATAAAGATTACGGGGGGATAAATATCAGTTAATGCTTATTAGAAGAGAATTCGTGGTATTCTTTAACTTGGTTCGTTTTGTGGTTAATCGTTTTTTTCTAGTTCTGCGGGTGATGTTGCTACTTTATCAAAAACTTGTGACAGATGCATGGAGGAATGTGAGGAAATATTGTGTGTATAAAAGTTCATGTCCACATTGTCCTGTCCTGTTAGTTATCATATGAATTAAAATGCATCAAGCAATATAAAAGCAGCCCAAAATATGGGGTCTTCCCAACCTTTTGTCCCTCGTACCTTCCGCTTGGCTATTTCCAGTGCGTCATGCAGATTTGTACCGTTGGCCCAATTGCGATAGAATTCGCTCATCAAAACACAGGTGGCTTTGTCGTCCACTTTCCACAATGACATCAGTATAGACTTTGCACCAGCCTTCTTGAAACCTCGCTGCAAGCCAAACACGCCATCGCCATTTACAGCACCTTTACCTGTCTCACAGGCTGAAAGTGAAATTAATTCTAATCCACGCAAATCCAATTCTTCAATTTCTCGGGCTGATAGGACTCCATCTTCCACACCCACAGGGATATCTTCGCCAAATCTTCTATTGTCGGCTCCGGCAAAGTATAGCCCGCTACGGTCAAGAGCACTTTCAAAATCCGATACATGTGATTCCTCGTCATAGAACCCATGGGTTCCTATATGGATTATTCGTTTTCTTTGTCCACTCAAAGCCTTGAATGAGGCTTCGGTCCCGTTAGCCTCACTAAACCGTTTCACGGTCATTTTTTTATTCAACGCATTGGTAATACTGTCAGCCTCTTCCAATGTCCCTTTCAGGTAATCAAGCTCCGTCAATGCGGCGCGTTTCCCTTCGGTTACTGTCAGTAAATCAGTTTCCGACTTCTCATACTTCTTTGCATCTTCGCGCATCTCGGCTACGGAGGCGTCGTAACGCAGACCGCCATAAACAACTGCATCATGGCCTTCTTGATTATTGTCTCTGATGGCCAGCCAGCGGGTCGATGACACACGGTGAAGCTTACGAGAAGCAGTTTCTACAAATTCGCCATTTTGAAATGTGGCTGATTCTATTGGCAATTGATATAGAATAGCCGTTGGAGCGAAGTAGATATCATGTATAGACAAACCAATATATTCCAATATCGGCTGCCACACAAGCGTTCCGATTTGGTTTTGTTTCTGTCGCAGTTCCGACTCGTAGACGAGGGGAATAAAGTGGACGTGAGGTTTGTCTGGCAGAAGAACCAAGGCACCAATTTTTGTAAGGTTATCTTTCCCTGGATAGTCAACAAACTCCACCGCTGCACATTCTGCAGGCAAATGAGCTTTCACATCTTTCACCCCGACTTTCAGAAAATCCATAAACTGATGCATGCTGCTGGCTTGTGTCCCCAATTGCCGTTCGATTCGATCGGCCTCTGTCAATGCCTTCTCGCCCTCCGCTGGGGACGTTTGAGGATCAAGAAACTTTTTGCGCAGAGCCCGTATTTTCTCGAAAGCGTTCTTCAAAGTGGCATCACCCGATATGGCTCTCCGTAGTTCACTCTCTGCCGTCAGCAATAGACCTTTTGCAAGCAACTGTTCTTCATACAATGCGTCTGTATACTCGCTTTCAAAGTCAGACAGCCCATCGGCAAATACGGCCATCTTACGCATATTGTCGCTGAATCGTTTCCAATATGTCGCTCTCTCAGTTGTTGTCAGGTATGCAAAATTGTGCACCACATTGTTTCGTACGATATCAAAGCAGTGCGCCATGTCGTTCAATGAACGTTCTTTCTTTCCGCATATAGCAGATGTGTTGGCACGCAGGTCGTAGGCATCCAGTGTCTCTGTATGCAATGGACCATAAAAGTCTTCCGTTACGGTCACACAGCTGTCTGCCGCCTCCATAGCCTCCACCTTTTTTCCTTCATGCTGGTATATCACAGATAGTCTATACCAAGCGGTGGCCTTCGTTTTTTTTCCAACCTCTCCGATTTGATTCATACATGTCAAAGCCCTCAACCCATCTTCTTCTGCACCGGTATAGTCTTTCATCTTCATTTTGGCGTTGCTGAGACTGCTATAGCATTCGCACAACAAGTCCATCATTACCTCGTCATTCCGTTCAATATCCTTCGCTAAAACGGATAATGAATCAACACCTTCTTGAAACCGACCATTGGCAACGAGTTTCATTCCATTAGTCAATCGTACAGTTGCTTTAATACGGTGATCGGTCTGTTTATGTTCATATTTTTGTCCTCTTTCTGCTATCAGTCTATCCCTTTTAGCTTGCTGTGCTTCGGATTCGATTTTGCATTCGCGACTGTTTTTCTCCCAGAGTTTCCTCATCTCCTCATTTGGGACATACCGTGTATATAGACTTGCCAGCTCGTTGGCAGCCATCAGGGCTGTATGCATTATGCCGGATTTTTTGCTGAGGGTATATCCTTCCTCCAATAGTTTTAATGCATCGTTGTATCGATCCTCATCTCTCGCCATTTGTCCCAATCGATATGATGCCTCTCCTACATATTGCATCAAGGTATCATTTGTTCTACCAATGGTTTTTACCTCATTCAGCAGACGTTTGGCTTCTTCTTTTTTGCTCAAATCTATAAGACACATCGCTCGGTTCAGTTTTGAATTCAATGCCTTGTCTTGTTTCTGTGCAAGCAAAAAATGTTTTTCGGAGCGTTTGTATAATTCAATCGCCTCTTGCAAATGAGGTTTGCTGTTCGACAATTCCCTTGCCTCACGTTCAAACAAGTATCCAGCCCATTTGTTGGCCTCGTAATAAGGCTTGCTTTCCGGCTGAGCCATCTTCAGAGCATGACTTATGTGCTCTTTTGCCATCTGATATTGCTCTTGGGCAATCAATTTTGTCACAATATGAGACTCCTTTATGGCAATTGTATTATTAATAAATGGAATCCGAAGCTGCAACCGCGGCGATGCAGTGTCCAGATGAGCCAGCATTCGCTCTAGACATGCAATCTCATACTCCAGTTCTTCTTCTGTTTTGTCTTCCTCTTTTTTGTTGTTGTATTTATTGAAATCCAAATTGATGTTGTTTACAGTCACCATATCGCGGTGCCCTTTGATAAGAGATTCTATCATCAAAATCAACGAATCATTTTTTGCGACACCCTTTTGCAGCATCTGACTTTCAATACTGTCAAAATAAGCTATAGCCATAGTGTGGTACTTGTTTTCCTGCACGTAATCATTCTGCTTTTGATATTTATTAATCTGTGCCGACAAATAGTTGTACCGAGTGTCTTGACCTTGTCCGAGAACAGTGAGGGGTAAGAGTATCAATATTAAGCAAGGTATCAATATTCTTTTCATTATTATGGCGTTTACTTTCTGAATATTTTTTTTGTATTTATTCTAAGTAATATTGTCTGCGTTCCTCAGGAGTGAGATGACGAGTGTTGAAGCGTTTACGAGTATCTTTTATTAGTTGGTCGAGGGATGGGAAATCCCAAATACTAATTATTCCATTCAATGATCCGGATATTATTTTCTTGCCATCAGGACTGAAAGAAACAGAACTGAAGCAATCTGTACCTTCTTCCATATTCAAATCTGAATATCCTTTCAGAGTACATATAACCTGACCTGTATTTACATCCCATATAATAATAGAATTATCAAAAGACACTGAAACTACATAGTTGCCATCTGGACTGAATGATGCTGAAATGACATCGTTTTTATGCGCCTCAAGTTTATGGAGTTCTCGACCATTTTTGGCATCCCATATCCTAACGGTATTATCATCTGATGCTGAAACAATGTATTTACTGTCAGGACTGAAGACTGCAGAATTAATTCTGTTTGTATGGCCTTGTATCTTTCGGAGTTCTCTACCGGTTTTGGCATCCCATATCCTAACGGTATTATCGGCTGATGCTGAAACAATGTATTTGCTATCCGGACTGAAGACTGCAGAATTAATTCTGTTTGTATGGCCTTTTAATTTAAGGAATTCTTGACATGTCTTTGCATCCCAAATTCTAATGATATCGTCATAAGAAACAGAAACAATGTATTTGCCATCTGGACTGAATTCAGCATACATTGTTTTATCCTCTATCCTACGTAGTTCTTGACCAGTCTTGACATCCCATATTCTAATTGTATTGTCTGCTGCTGCCGTTAAGATGTATTTGTTGTCACGACTAAATGTGGCAGATTTAATATGTCCTTTGTGCCCCTTTAAGCTGTGAAGCTCTTGATTAGTCAAATGATCCCAAACACTAACAATCCAAGATTCTTCTGAAGCTGAAATAATTAGTTTACCGTCTGGGCTGAATGAGACAGAACTGATTTTACTTGTAAGGCTTTTTCTCCTACTAAGTTCTCGACATGTTTGAATATCCCAAATTCTAATAGTCCTGTCAAATGAGGCCGATACGATTCGCTTACCATCGGAGCTAAAGGAAACAGTTGACACTTCTTTATTATGATTTCTTAAGGGCATACATAATTGTTCCCATGTAAATGTATCCCAAATTCTAATGGTTCCATCAAAAGAAGACGAAACAATACTTTTCCCGTCTGGACTATAACATGCAGATGTTATAGCATCATGTTCATGACCAATTAACTTTGTAATCTGTTCTCCTGTTGCAACATCCCATATTCTGATTGTTCCATCATATGAGGCCGAGACAATTTGCTTACAATCTGGACTGAAATAGACGGATCTGATATAACAAGATTGACCTTTCATTGTATGACCGATCTGACGCCGAGTAATCACATCCCATATACTTATTGACCCATCAGCAGACGCCGCAACAATGTGTTTGCCATCAGGGGAAAAAGAAGCGAATGTAAACCAGTCAGAATGCCATTTGATAGAGGAACCGACCTGTTTTCTAGTGTTGACATTCCAAAAGCGAATTGTACTATCCCTTGAAGCCGAAATGATAAGATGACAATTGGGGCTAAAAAAAGCAGAATACACTTCATTATCATGTCCTTTCAACGGTGTTCCTATTGGTTGTCCAGATGCAGCATCCCAAATTCCAATAGTTCCATCATCTGAAGCCGAAACTATTTGTTTCCCATCTGGGCTAAAGGATACGGTATTTACAGCTTTTGTATGTCCCTTTATGGGAGGAACCTTCAATAATCCTGTAGTTGCATCCCAAATTAGAATCGTAGTATCATCGGAAGATGATACGATTAACTTATCATTAGGACTGAAAGATGCAAATAACACCGAACCCGTATGACCTCTAAGAATAGTAGACCTATTCATATCAGCATTTCTTAAGGCTCTTTCTATTTCAATTGAGCAAGAACCATTCAAAGTAATTGACTCTAATGCTAAAAGACTTGCCAAATAGGAGTCACCGGCTTTAACCAATCTATCGGCGGCCTCGGCAATAGCACGGGTTTGGGCAATGGATTTTGCAGCGTTTATGCGTGTCAAGTTGGTGTTGTTCTGCTCAATAATGTCATATTGTATACGAATGCTGTCTTCTGCAATTTCGGCTCGTTGACGTTCTTTCTCTGCAACATTTTTGGCATTAATTGCTTCTTGTTTTTCATTTTTTAGTCGACCATTTAAAATCCAAATATATCCTGCAACACCCAAGATTGATAAAACAAATACAGCAACAGCAATAATCATCCAATTGCGTCTACGGCGTTTCTCTCGTTCGTGCCGCTGCCATAGAGTGTCAAATTTCAAATTGAACATTCTGGCTACTACTTTGATTGCAGCGGCGTCTCTTCCCATCTCATTGATGTTGGCGGCGAGGAGTTCTTTTCCACCGGTAAGATTTCGTAAAGAGTCAGGATAGCATTCTGTAGCGGTATCATTGGAGAATGGATTACCTTCGATAACAAAAGGAATGATATGGTCTTCTCGCCCA
>JAGCUU010000008.1 GCA_017962665.1 Bacteroidales bacterium
AACACCCCTCTTTTCCGGCAAAAGCGAGTGCAAAAATACAACCATTTTCATTTCTACCAAAATTTTTTTTCGCTTTTTTCTATATCACCACATCAAATCACTGTACACCACTTATTTATATATCAAAATATTTTTCAAAAATTCTTTTTCACCCCGCATACAGGTCCAAAAACAACATGCGTCATGGCTCGAAAAATACAAAAAAACATAGGTAGTTGAGCAAAAACAACAAAAACGCATTTTTTACACTGATATACAATTTTTTAAATAGTAACTCAGACATCCGTTTAAGAAAGTTTTCAACAATTAACAACAGCCGAAAAAGGATTTTCGAGAAGCATCGACTAAAGCAACAATAAATAAAACACTACTCAGCGTAAAAAAAAAGGTGTATCTTTGCAAATCAATAATAGAATTACGCGCACGCGTATATTGACATGTATTAAACTGAATCTCAGCAAAAACAATATATGAATAGTAGAAAAAACAAGGTATTGTTAATCTATACAGGCGGAACTATCGGCATGGTGCAAGACGAAAGTGGCGCTCTTCAACCTTTCGCCATGGAGAGAATCTATGACGCACTGCCGCTGCTCCACAGGACAAACTATATTATAGACTCATGCCAACTTGAAAAAATTATAGATTCATCGAACATGACGCCGGAATTCTGGATTGACATTGCCACAATAATAGAGCAGAGATACGACGAGTACGATGGATTTGTGGTACTACACGGAACAGACACAATGGCATACACAGCATCAGCGCTGAGTTTCATGTTCAAAAACCTTTCCAAACCAATTGTGCTTACAGGTAGTCAACTACCTCTTGGAATGCTGAGGAGCGACGGCAGAGAGAACATTATCTGTGCTCTTGAGATAGCATCATGCAAGGATGTTGTGATGCCCGAAGTAATGATTTTCTTTGAAAACCACCTATACCGAGGAAATCGCAGCACAAAGGTAAGTGCCGAAAATTTTGACGCGTTTTCGTCGTTCAATTATCCTTCATTGGCCAAAGCTGGAATTACAATCAGTTTTAAAAGCCACCTTTCCCTTCCATTGCCTGAGGGGAAGCTGAAAGTACGCAAACAGTTCGACAACAGGATAGCCGTTTTGAAACTGTTTCCCGGCATTACATCAGAGGTTGTGACAGCTATTGTCCGCACTCCGGGATTACAGGGTCTCATTGTGGAGACATTCGGTTCCGGCAATGCACCCACCGAGCCATGGTTTATTGATGCGTTGCAAGAGGCGTTAAACCGCGATGTGATAGTATTCAACGTAACCCAGTGCAAAGCGGGAGCGGTAAGAATGAGGCAATATCAAGCCAGCTGCGATATGGATAGAATCGGTGTAATTGGAGGACACGACATTACCATCGAGGCTGCTGTTACAAAGATGATGTATCTGCTCGGCAACTTCCCTAACGACAAAGCCAAAGTGTGCGACAGACTAGGGAAAAGCCTACGTGGAGAGATGTCAATAGAGGGAGAAACCGATGACTTTTGAAAAACCGAAAGATGAATACAGATTTTTTTGATGCAATAGCCCGTGAGAGGGTCTTGATAGTTGGTGACGTGATGATAGACTCATACATGTGGGGCAATGTCACGCGTATATCGCCAGAAGCTCCAGTACCGGTGGTTTCCGTCACCAAAAGAGAAAAACGTCTGGGAGGCGCTGCAAATGTCGCTCTCAACGTTGAAGCAATGGGAGCCATTCCCATTATATGCTCGGTGCTTGGCAGCGACGACAGCAGCAAAGACTTCCAACAAATAATGTACAATGCGGGGATGGATCGTAGAGGCATAGTCGTTTCCGACAACCGAATGACCACTGTAAAATCGCGTGTGATAGGCAACAACATGCACATTGTACGTGTTGACGAAGAGAGTACACACGGTCTCTCCACGATGGAAGAGGATTTGTTGCTCGAACGTATCAACCGCATAATAAAAGCAATGCCTATAGATGCCATTATTTTCCAAGACTATGACAAGGGGTGCATTACTCCACGTATTATTGAAGAAGTGGCATCGCTTGCCCAACGAAAAAAAATATTGACAACTGTAGACCCAAAGCATCGCAATTTTTCCACTTTCAAAAACGTAGGGCTTTTTAAGCCGAATTTGAAAGAGCTACGCGAGGGATTGAACATTGACATAGATGAAAGCACCGACGAAAGCCTGGTACATGACTTGCAAGAAGCCTCAAAGTTGTTGTTTAAACGCCAAAACACGAAAATAGTACTTATCACTCTTTCAAACAAAGGAATGTTTGCATGTGATTTTCGTGGCAGCAAGCCTGTTTCGATGCTGATACCTGCCTGTGTACAGGCCGTATCCGATGTTTCTGGTGCAGGGGACACGGTTATCAGTGTCATCACATTAGCCCTCGCAGCAGGGGCAAAACTTGAAGATGCTGTTCGCTGCGCAAATGTCGCCGGAGGCATCGTATGTCAGCAAGTCGGAGTAGTCCCTATAGATTGCAAACGTCTTAAGAATGATTTAGAACAACTCAACATCTGATCCTCCTACACCCAGAATGCTCTGTCACAAAACATTATCACTCAATATTAAACCATTCGTGTTGCTGCTTCTTATGGTGCAGTGTTCTGTTGCTTTTTCACAAGTGACATATCTTGCCGGTTTTGACAAGAAAAAAATACACTATGGCATACAATTGGGCTATACACAGTCTAAATTCGAAGATGCATACACACAAGATGATGAGGTACGCCAGTCACTTCAAGGCACATCATCATACTATACTCCTGGATTTCATCTTGCTGTTTTGGCCGACTTTCGTCTCGGAAATTACTTCAATTTCAGAATATTGCCCGGATTAACCCTTATTGACCGCACCTTCAATTACAACTGGACATCACAATATGTACAACAACATCACGGTGCCGACGCCAAACGCAGTGTTGAATCAGTCTATGGGGAGATACCCTTTGACATCAAATTCAGAGCATTCCGCTATCACAACTTTAGACCATATCTTACCACCGGAGCCAGTTACGGATTCGATTTTGCCTCACTGCGCAACAATAAAAACAACAACGACCAGTCAATAGTCCGTCTAAACACCAGCGATTTGCGTTACACGGTGGGAGTTGGCTTCGATTTCTATATGCGCTATGTGAAATTTGCAATAGAGATGAAGATGAGCTTCGGTATACTTGACCTGAAAATAGAGGACGACGATCTATACACACGATCGATAGACTATATAAACACCCGTACTTTTATGCTTGGGTTCACTTTCGAAGGCTAAAATGAAAGAAATAGACATTTCTTTATTCCCGGAAGAATACTTCACCAAAGAGCTGCTATTCAAGGCAGTTTCGCGTGCAACAGGTATACCGTTCAACGAAATAGCACATATTGAAATACTGCACCGGAGTCTCGATTCGCGCCGCTCGATATGTTATCACACCCATGCCAGAGTTTTTCTGAACGGTGAAGAGATAATAACACAGGACTACCATTCACCATACAAAGACTGTCATACCGGTCTCAGAGTTATAATTATAGGTGCCGGACCTGCAGGGCTATTCGCAGCACTTCATGCACTGGAAATAGGAATAAAACCCATAATTATTGAGCGAGGCAAGCCAGTGGAACAAAGAAAGAAGGATATCACACAAATAGTGCGTACAGGTAATGTGAACAGTGAGAGTAACTGGTGTTTTGGCGAAGGCGGTGCCGGTACATTCAGCGACGGGAAGCTCTATACACGAAGTACCAAAAGGGGAAACACAACCGACATAATAAAAAAATTCATAGAACATGGCGCCGATCCTTCCATCATTGTCGACTCACATGCACACATAGGGACAGATAGACTCAGCGGCATCATTGCAACTATGAGAGAGACTATTATCAGTCACGGAGGAGAGATACTTTTCGGGAAAAAGATGAACGACCTCGTCATCAAAAACAGACGAGTAACAGGTGTTGTATGCCAAGACGGGGACATAATAGAAGGAAAAGCTGTTGTCCTTGCCACAGGCCATTCTGCCCGAGACATTTTTGAACTGTTTTTCCGAAAAGGATGGACGATAGAGTCCAAGCCTTTCGCCCTCGGTGTACGTGTAGAGCACCCCCAAAAACTAATTGACGACATCCAATACCACGGAGCAAACCACTCTCCCTTTCTTCCTCCGGCAGCATATAGTCTCCAGACACAGGTCAACGGACACGGAGTGTTTTCTTTCTGCATGTGTCCCGGCGGCATAATAGTTCCTGCTGCAACTTCAGATGGAGAGCAAGTAGTAAACGGAATGAGCAATGCAAGCCGCAGTTCAGCATTTGCGAACAGCGGCATCGCGGTAACCGTTTCGCCTTCAGACTTGCCGGAATACGAAAAGTACGGTCCTTTGGCTTTGCTCAGATTCCAACAAGATGTAGAGCGTCGCGTTTCCCAGGCGGCAGGAGGCGGCATCAAGGCTCCGGGCCAAAGACTGACAGACTTCTGCGAGTCACGAGCGACAGGACTACTAAACAAGAGCAACTACATGGGAGAATACGTGCATTCAGAGCTTGACATCATGCTTCCACCCTTCGTCACACAATGTCTGAGACAAGGTTTTATCCTTTTTGGAAAAAAGATGCATGGTTTCTATACGGAACAGGCCAGCCTGCTTGCTGTTGAGAGCCGCACTTCATCACCGGTGCGAATACCAAGAGGGGAAAACGGAGAGCATCCCATGCTACCCGGATTATACCCTTGCGGTGAGGGTGCAGGATATGCCGGCGGTATTGTTTCATCGGCAATGGACGGAGTACATACAATCGACCTTATCGCATCAACATTGACTAATTAGACATCAAAGGAAAAATGAACTTTGAACTTGTATCTGATTTTGCACCTATGGGTGACCAACCCGAAGCCATCAGGGAGCTCGTTGACGGAATTCGTCGAGGACAACGTGCCCAGGTTTTACTCGGTGTAACTGGAAGTGGAAAGACATTTACCGTAGCCAATGTCATAGCGCAACTTGGTCGCCCAACATTAGTGATGAGTCATAACAAAACTCTCGCAGCGCAGTTGTATGGCGAGTTCAAGCAATTTTTCCCCAAAAACGCAGTTGAGTATTTTGTATCATACTACGACTATTATCAACCAGAAGCATATATTCCATCAACAAATACATACATAGAGAAAGACCTGCAAATCAATGACGAACTTGACAAGTTGCGTCTTAGGGCATCCTCCGCGCTGCTCAGCGGACGGCGTGATGTTATTGTAGTTAGTTCCGTGAGTTGCATTTATGGAATAGGCAATCCCACAGAGTTCGAAAAAGGAACAATACATATACACCAGGGGGACAAGATGACGCGTGACAACCTACTGCTTCGCCTGGTTGACAGTCAATACAGTCGCAACGAAATAGAGTTCACAAACGGACGTTTCAGAGTAAAAGGCGACACTGTAGATGTTTTTCCTTCTTTTGCCGACTTCTGCTATCGAATATGTTTCTGGGACGATGAGATTGAATCACTTGAAACATTCGATCCAATCAGCGGCCAGCGAATTGAGGCATGCGAAAATGTTACCATCTACCCCGCCAGCAATTTTCTTACCAACAAAGAGAATATGGCCTCCGCCTTGCTCAACATTCAGCATGACATGTTTGAACGTCGCGACTATCTACGTTCAATTGACAAAAACCTTGAAGCCAAACGTCTTGAGGAGAGAGTCAACTATGACATAGAGATGATTCAGGAACTCGGATATTGCAGCGGCATTGAGAATTATTCGCGCTATTTTGACGGAAGAGCACCGGGTTCAAGGCCGTTCTGCCTACTTGACTATTTCCCTGACGACTTTTTACTCATTGTTGACGAGAGCCACGTCACTATTCCTCAGATTGGAGCCATGTATGGAGGCGACCGCAACAGAAAAACATCCTTAGTGGAATATGGATTCAGACTTCCATCAGCATTAGACAACAGACCATTACGTTACGAAGAATTTTATGAACTTACAGGGCAAACGATCTATATCAGTGCGACTCCTGCCGACTATGAGCTTGCAGAGGCTGAAGGTGTTATCATTGAACAAGTAATCCGACCCACAGGACTTCTGGATCCTATTGTAGAGGTACGTCCAGCCGTAACACAGGTTGATGACCTATTGGAACAGATAGAAGATACAATAGACAACGGTGAAAGAGTCCTCGTTACAACATTAACGAAGCGAATGGCCGAAGAACTAAGCAGCTATCTCATTAATCTCGGCATAAAGACAGCTTTTATTCACAGCGATGTTGACACATTAGAACGTGTGGAAATCATGCGTGATCTTCGTATGGGGGTATATGATGTTTTGGTTGGTGTCAACCTGCTCAGAGAAGGGTTAGACCTCCCGGAAGTCTCGCTGGTAGCCATTCTTGACGCAGACAAGGAGGGATTCTTGCGAAGCGACAGAGCATTGATACAAACAATAGGACGTGCCGCCCGAAACGTACATAGCCGTGCCATATTATATGCAGACAAGATAACAGGCTCGATGCAACGTGCAATCGACGAAACAAACCGACATCGCGAGAAGCAGATAAGATACAACATGGAACATGGCATAGTGCCAAAACAGATTATAAAAAGCACCGAGGCTATTATAGGACAAACAGCCGTGATAGAGACTGCCGCAGAGGCGGCTTCAGACACGCCCTACGGTCTTTCAGACAGTCTCCCTGTCGCCGCCGAAGGGCAGGAAGCCATGCTTGCCGCTTCGCCATACGCCATGAATACCCCTGCGACAAACAACAAAAACGGAAAGAACTCGCTCCCAACGGCAGGGGAAGAAGATTCTTGGGATGATTCCATAGTCAGAAAAAAAACAACCGCAACACAGATAGAGCACAAATTAGAATCACGAAGCAAAGCCCAGCTCCGCAAAGATATCCGAGAGACACAACGCAAAATGCAGCTTGCCGCAAAGGAGATGGACTTCCTTTCAGCAGCCAAATACCGTGACGAAATCCGCGCCATGCAGGACGCACTCAATGATGCAAGAGGAGAATAACAGCAATCATTTCGAAGCACAAGAAAGATGGAAACACTATCAAAAAACCGACTAAAACAGTTAGCCACATACAAAAACCAGAAAAACTGCGACGAAGAGAATCTTTTTGTCGTTGAAGGAATAAAAATGTGCGACGAGGCTCTACGTTCCGGTTTTGGCATCCATGCTATATGTGCAACAAACGAATGGTTCCTACAGCAACAAAACCGCATACCATCATCTATTGAATGCTACGAAGTAAACGACATGCAGCTGGAAAGGCTCAGTAGTTTGAGGACTCCGAACAATGTTTGGATGCTTGTAGAGCGTCCCGAAACAAAGTCCACTTCCTCAGCAAATGAGGAGTCTGACATTACGCTAGTTCTTGATGGGGTACAAGACCCTGGGAACATGGGCACGATACTTCGTACAGCAGACTGGTATGGCATCCGCAAAGTTGTATGCAGTCCCGAAACTGTTTCATGCTATAATCCCAAAGTAATTCAAGCAACAATGGGGGCTATTTTCCGAACTGAAATAGTGTATCTCGATATTGTTGAATGGCTCTCGACGGTTTCACAAACAGGCATCACCACATACGGTGCACTACTTGATGGAGACAACGTGTATGAAACGACACTCCGGCATCCTGCAATACTTGTAGTAGGAAACGAAAGCCGCGGCATCTCAAAAGATGTTGCGGCTATAATAAACAAAAAAATCACCATTCCCAACCGTGGCGGCACATGCGAGTCGCTCAATGTAGCCATTGCCACAGCAATACTCTGTTCGGAATTCTACCGATAGATATCTTCATTCATCAGGTATCCCCTCACATATTCCTCCACACCTTCGGGCACACCGGTCATCTCTTTGGTATATCCCGCTTCCCGCAATTTGTCCAGATTCGCCTCGGTAAAGTATTGATACTGGTTTTTTACAGAATCGGGCATATCTATGAATTCTATCACAGGCTCAATGCCCATGCTTCTTGCAACACATTCAGCAATGGTATTGTACGATGTCGCACTACCAGTACCGACGTTAAACAGCCCACTCGCCAAATGATTCTCCATCATCCAGATCATTACGTCAACGCAATCTCCAACCCACACAAAATCACGTTTCTGCTCCCCATCAAGACAGTCATCGCGATACGATTTAAAAAGCCTTACCTTTCCGTTTTTTTTGTACTGCTCATAGAAATGGCGAACCACGCTCATCTGCATACCTTTATGGTATTCATTCGGCCCGTATACGTTGAAGAATTTTAGACCCACAACCGGTCTGTAATCGAAGCCCTCCGTCTCGCTAATATATTTGTCCACACTGTTTTTGCTCCAACCGTATGGGTTCAGTGGCCTTAGTTGCGAAAGAAAATCTATATCGTCTCTGTCTTCAAAGCCAAACTCACCACCACCGTAAGTGGCTGCCGACGAAGCATAAATCAACTGTATATTCTCCTCTTGACAGAATCTGTACAGCTTTATTGTCAGCTGATAGTTATTCTCCACAATCTTGTCCACATCTGTCTCGGTGGTCGACGATATCGCTCCAAGATGAAACACTGTCAATATGTCATCTGCGTTGTTTTTCAAAAAATCGTCCAGCTGGTTGGGCAGCACAAAGTCCACCGCCCCGCGCTTAGCCACATTGCGCCATTTGTCGCCGTTACCGAACGTGTCTACCGCAACAATGTCACGATAGCCTCTGGCCTGCATTTCCGCGAGCAAATTTGAGCCAATAAAACCTGTTGCCCCAGTAACAATATACATTATAATGCCTCTACTTTGTATTATTTGCTATGTTTCACAGCGGTCATGTCTGCAGTGCCTGTAACTGCACCCATAGCACTTGTGGCAGTCAACGTTGCCACCCAGGAAGCGACTCCATCCACAGGCTTTTGTATCACAGGGAATGTAACCGTAATGGCAAGTTGCATAGAAGCCACTGTCTGATTCACAATAATGGGATCAATATGCATGCCTGCGTCATTCACATAGCCTGTCGTTGTCTGACCAGACATAGTGACCTCGACTTCTCCCCTATCGCCTTTCAATGTAATAACAGCCTCCATGTCTGAAAGCGGCATATCCATTTCACCAATGACAGGGACTTGCAAATGAGCAAGAGTGGTTACAGTATAATTACCCTCGAAATCTTTTGCAGGATTAGGAGTCTGTTCCTGTTGCGTTGTATTATCGGTCCCGTTATTGTCTTTTTTACATGAAGTAAAAGAGCAAACAGCAACAGCAAGAAGGCAAAGAAGTATTTTTTTCATATTAATAAAAATTTAATTATTTATTCATTATAAAGTGCAAAGATACAAATTTTTTGAATAATATTCGCTCTTGACATGATTTTTTTTACAAATAATCACTTATACATCTAACTATCAAGTCCAACACCTCTTTTGCCATCGTCTCTTCAATGAACATATATTCTCTTGCAGCTCCCGAATAACAGTGCTGCATAAGATGGTTTAGTCCCGGCATAAGAAAGGTCATGGCTTTTGATGATGTCGCATTGTTAATGCTGTCAAGATTACACGGGAGAACCTGACAATCTTTGTCGCCATTTATGGCAAAAACAGGACAGCGTATTTTTGCAAGATACTCCGAATTATCGAGTTTAATAAATGTCCTCATCCAAGGAATACGCATCTGTGCGGCAAAAGAGATTGCATCACCACGGCGAAGGCCAACAATTTTTCGCTGACTTGCGTCAAGGTCCTTGCATTCATACTCAATAAGAGAAATCAGGAAAGACTGATATTTGTCCACAGGAAGAGTGTCAGTCGCGTCAAAAAAAGCGCGCATCACCTCCAACCTTTTTTCAATTAGCTGTTGTGGAACGCTATCAAGTTGGAATATACGTTCATTTTGCTGAAGAAGGATTTCTGCTCCTGAGGTACCAGGTCCTGCGAGGAGGACAATGAATGCGACCTTGCGATTTCGAGCAGCGACAATCGATGCTATCTGGCCACCCTCGCTATGTCCCACCAAGCCCACTCGTTTAGAATCTATCCCTTTTTGTTTTCGAATAAAGTTGAAAACCGCCTCTGCATCATCGGCAAAATCCAACGTTGTAGCACTTTCAAAATCGCCTTTCGAGCCTCCAACGCCGCGATCATCGTAACGAAGCACCGCTATTCCATTACGAGACAAATAATCAGCGAGTACAAGGAACGGCTTATGTCCTAATAGTTCTTCATCACGGTTCTGCTGTCCGCTACCACTGACCAATACTACTGCGGGGAAAGGTCCTTTGCCCTCCGGCATGGTTAGTGTTCCCTTGAGAGTAACATCTTCTTTACTACGTTTAATAGTGACCTCCTCTTCCGAATAGGGGAAGGGTGGCATCGGCATCTGTGGCCGATTAATACTAAACATACTATCAGCAGGACCAAAACGTAGTTCCGCACTCAACAACCCCTGACGGAAAATTCCTGAGAAGGTACCATTGGAATCATTCCACACAAGCGTCATTCGCAGGCCCAATGATTTACTGGAAATACGAAGAGTATCGTTAGAAAAAGACCATTTAGAAACAGACAAAGGATCTTTGGTCTGCATAGGACTGTAGAGCAACGGACTGTCTTTACTGAAAGTCAAATTGATTGGAAGTGAAGCCTCTTCAAGCACAGCCAACCACCAACGACCATTGAAAGAGGAAGGTATAGCCTGTTGGGCATAAGCTGTAGCCGAGCCGAAAGAAAAACTGCAAACCAATAATAATAAGGAAAAGAAATAGTTTTTCATATACCTTCTACATCAACGCCAACGGAGAGTTTCTATCAAATGTTCTATATCCATTTGAAGATAATCAAGGACAGGAGCCAATGAGTCATTATTGGGTACACAGTCAATATAAAGAGAGCCTCGCAAAAAATGGCTGACACTATCTGTAGCCCAAAACTGATATGTTGAAGCCACGTTCTGCCCCTGCAAGCAATAAACCGTTGCATAAACCTTCGCATCTTCGTTTACAAACTTCCTTTCTTCTACGCCAGATGAGTAGTCAAAATGCTTCGACAACAACTGATAAGAAGTATCCACCTCGCCTGCCAAATCGTTCAGGTTCCTGATCGGAATATAACTAAGAAAAACTATGCCGTTGTAGTCAGGATATCTGATATCCACCCATTTCAGACGACGTTCATCTTTCTTCAAATCGACGGAAGCCGACACAGAGCGTTCAAAAGCAAACGGCAACGCGGTGGTATCATATTCCACATAATTCTTTTCCGGAAATATAATACGCATATATCCTTTGGGTTTAGGAGTATAGCATCCATCTGTCCCACAAGACACAAACAAAATGACAGAAGTCAAGAGAACAAAGATATTATTTAACTTCATTTTTTTATTTTTTCCAATCATCATCAAAAACAATAACATAAAAGCTGTTTTTTTATTATCTTTGCATCATCAAAAAAAAGATATTGAACAGGATTCGTTTCATATTAACAGCTAAAACACAATACAATATTCAATCCCCTTTCCTCTATGAGCTTTACAGCTGCGTCATCACGCCAAAACTTGACAGGGGCACAAGGGAAAAATATAATATTGTCAATGGCGACAGTTTCGAAGAGCTGCTATTCAAAATCTCAAACCATTACAATGCACGACGTGTCAATTCCACCTTATGGAATGCAGAGTACGTAGCAGTTGTTGAAGATGGCAGTTTGATTGGAGCCGTCAAATCCCCACATAAGAACAAAGAAACAGAGAAGGAGTGGAATAAAATTGTAACAAAAAAAGAGGTGACACTTTCCGTAGATTGTTATAAATACGGATTGTTTTTCACCTCAAACAAGCTGTCAAAGCAGCATATTCTTCTAAAAGACTAATTACCGGGACTCCCTATCTGTTTACCTTGCCGTAATCGAGTTTTTCCAACATTGGGACAAACTTAAAGTCACCAAATGTTTGCTTTAAAAAGTCTTCCGGTCCTTCACCTGTCTTCACCACACGCAACATTTCCTGACTCTTTCCACCAACTGGGATAACCATAACACCACCAACCTTCAGTTGGGACATGACATCCATAGGAATCTCACGTGCACCACAAGTAATGATAACACGGTCAAAAGGAGCATATTCCGGAAGTCCGGCATAACCATCACCCAGAAAACATTTGGCATAGTAGTTTAATTCCATAAGCCTTTCTTTTGCTATATCGAACAGTTCCTTCTGTCGTTCGACAGTAAAGACCTTCATTCCCATAGCACAAAGGACAGCAGTCTGATATCCGCTGCCGGTACCGACTTCCAGAACCTTCATTTCCGGTTTGGCATCAAGAAGTTGGCTTTGGAATGCTACCGTTGACGGTTGTGAGATTGTCTGCCCACATTTTATTGGCAAGGCCTTATCTTCATACGCCATATAGTCGAGCATTGTCTCCAGAAACAGATGGCGAGGTACACTTCTCATAGCAGACAGGACGTCTTCGTCATCAATACCCTTGTCACGCAGCATTTGTATCATTTGACTGCGCCAGCCCTGATGTTTGAAAGAATCCTTAACCATTGTCGTTCAATTTTCCCTAAAACCCTGGGCCACAAGCGTAATAGTGCTATTTTGAGGCGTAACCATCACAGCAGGAGAACCTTCTTCTGTAATATGTCCAATAATATGCACTCCATCCATATCTTTTATCTTGTCATAATCCTTTTGGTCAATGGTGAACAACAATTCATAGTCGCCACCGCCATTGAGGGCATTGGATACAGGCAACATATTACGGCTAAGTTCAGTACAAACACGGGTAGTTTGATAATCTATAGGGATCTTCTCCTCATATACCTCGCATCCGCAATGTGAAGAATGGCAGATATGCAACAATTCTGAAGCAAGTCCATCGGCCACATCAATCATCGACGTTGGCACTACGTCCTTTTCGGCAAGCATGGCGATAATATCAAGACGGGGCTCTGGTTTCAGGAAGCGTTCGAGGACATAATCATAAGAGTCTAAATCCGGTTGGAAATTGGGATTAGCCTGATATGTCACCTTTTCCCTTTCCAGAATCAGCAGACCGGAATAGGCACTTCCCAAATCACCACTGACGCAAATAAGATCATGAAGTTTAGCGCCAGACCTGTACGAAATCTTATTATCCTGTACCTCTCCTATAGCGGTCACAGTAAGAACCATTCCTGAACGGCTGCTCACTGTACTGCCGCCGACAAGATCAACATCATAGCGGTTGCAGCAAAGACGAATACCAGCATAAAGTTCCTCGAGTGCCTCAACACTATAGCGATTTGACACAGCGATACTTACCTCTATTTGTCGCGCCTTGCCATTCATGGCGGCAATATTGCTCAAGCTAGAAGCTACCGATTTATATCCCAGGTGTTTGAGAGGGGTGTACATCATATCGAAATGTACCCCCTCAGCCATAGTATTAACTGTCACAAGAGTTTTGACATTGCCTTCTCCTATAACTGCGCAGTCATCACCTACACCCTTGCAGGTCGTTTTATTATAGGTTTCGAAACCCTCTGTCAATCGTTCAATAAGAGCAAATTCACCAAGGTCGTCCAGTTCCGTCCTTCCCTCTTGATATTCCAGAGTTGACATCCTGTTTTATTCCTTTCAACCGATTTTTTTGTCAGTTCTTGATAAATTTAAAATCTCTTCCAAGATAGTATGCTTGGTCGTCCAAGCTCTCCTCTATACGCATCAGCTGGTTGTACTTGCAAATACGGTCTGTGCGACTTGCCGATCCAGTCTTAATAAGACCCGTATTCATAGCCACCACGAGGTCGGCGATGGTAGTATCCTCCGTTTCACCAGAGCGATGCGAGATAATTGCAGTATAGTTGTTGCGCATAGCCAACGTCACAGCATCAATCGTCTCGCTCAAAGTACCAATCTGATTAAGTTTGATAAGTATCGAGTTAGCCACTTTACGGTCGAGTCCCATACGCAGACGATCGACATTGGTGACAAACAAATCGTCACCTACAAGCTGGCAGCGATCACCAATAGAATCAGTATGTAGACGCCAGCCATCCCAGTCGTCTTCTGCCATACCATCCTCTATGCTGATAACAGGATATTTCTCAACCCATGTCTTCCAGAAATCGCACATTTCCGACGGAGTCAGTTTCTCTCCACTACTCCATTTCAGGTGATATACATTCTCTTCTTGCAGATAGAATTCTGAAGCTGCGGCATCCAGGGCGATGTACACATCCTCTCCGGGGCGGTATCCAGCTTTTTCAATAGCCTTAATGATACACATTATTGCCTCTTCGTTAGAACTCAGGTTAGGAGCAAAACCGCCTTCGTCACCCACATTTGTCGACATGCCTTTACTCTTTAGCACACTGCGAAGATTATGGAAGACCTCAGCACCCATACGGAGAGCCTCTGTGAAGGTAGGAGCGCCTACCGGCATAATCATGAATTCCTGGAAATCTATACTGTTATCGGCATGAGAACCGCCATTAAGGATATTCATCATAGGAACAGGAAGTGTATAAGAGTTGACACCTCCCAGATAGCGATATAGTTCTTGATTAGATTCCATAGCGGCAGCCTTTGCACAAGCAAGACTTACACCGAGTATAGCGTTAGCACCAAGACGTGACTTGTTCTCAGTTCCGTCAAGATCAATCATTTTCTGATCAATGCTGCGCTGCTCAGTTACATACATTCCCCGTAATTCCTCATTAAGAACATTGTTTACGTTTTGGACAGCCTGCATGACGCCCTTGCCAAGATACTGGGATTTATCTCCATCACGCAATTCACAAGCCTCATGTACTCCTGTAGATGCACCCGATGGAACTGCTGCACGGCCCATTGCTCCTTGTTCTGTAAAAACCTCGACTTCGACTGTGGGATTGCCGCGTGAATCGAGAATCTGGCGGCCCCTGATACCTATAATTTGTGACATAGTAGTTAATTATTTATATATTATCAAACAATTTACATATTATACCCAACTCTTACATAAGCAAGTATATAAGAAACGCAAAAAAAAAACTATTATTGTATAAAGATGAACTGTTTCTGTAATTACGCTCCAAAACGGCCTCGGAAGAATTCCTCAAATAGTTCAATGAACAGTTCTTTATTTAGCATTTCACTGATAGAAACAGCATAGGCCCCCGACGGGTTGCGTAATTTGTCATAATACGGGGAACGTTCAGGCTCCAATGGATAAAGCAAAAGAAGATTATTATTTATCACATATCTATACACTCCGTTAAGATAGTCATTTCCATCTACAGTAAACAGGTCGCGTCCAAGCGTAATATTACCGAATTTTATACATCCCGTCTGTGCCAATTCCGCCATAGCTCTATTTCGTGCCAGTCCATTCCAACTTTTTTCGATTGCCTCAAAAGCAAGCAAATCCGCATGGTCATACGAATGGACATTCTCCCTTAGGAAAATAACCTTCTCATCCTTATCCAACACCTTGAAAGTTGTTGTAATATTACCATCGGAGCCTGATTCTGCTTCCAGCCTTGTTGGTGCATGACGAACATTGAACAACACTATGGAGCCAACTTTGTCAAAACAAATCTTTGTACTCTCCACAACCTCTCCATAACCCATAGGTTTTCCAAAATTAACGACAGGAAAACGCTTTTTTTCCCAAACAAATCCGTTGGTATATACAAAAATATAGTCAAACGGCCTCTTTGCCTCTTTCCTTATATCCCTGTTTATCAAGAGAGAAAGGCCAGCAGCCATAAAAACCAAAGTGACGAATACCATCAAAACAACAAAAACAGGTTGGACATCATTGCTGTTGATGACATGTCGGTACATAAAGAAGAGTGCTATAAGGGAAAGAATAAAAACAGGAAGGCCCCATTTTGATTTTTGAAAAAGCACTTTTCTAAATCCAGTGACATAGGTTCCCAATCCTGTATCGTCACTCGGTGTTGTTCCCTTAGGAATAAGATATTTTTCATTATCTTTCATAGTAACAAAAAAGGAGTGCCGGTAACCATGTGCCTGCACTCCATTGCTGTTTAAATAAATTATTACTCAGCTGCAGGAACCTCGGTAGCGACTGCTTCAGGAGCAGGAGCCTCGGCAGTAGCAGTTTCGACAGTCTCAGTAGCAGCAACAGCCTCTTCGGTTCTTCTGCTGCCACGTCCACGACGGGTGCTTTTTGCCTTCTTTGTTTTGGGTTCCTTAAGCATGTTCTCGTTGTAGTCAACCAGTTCAATAATACACATCTCGGCATTGTCACCCTTACGGATGCCAGTCTTGAGGATACGTGTATAACCACCAGGGCGATTAGCAATTTTCTGAGAAACCTCGCGGAAAAGTTCATTGACGGCCTCTTTGCTATGCAGGTAACTGAACACCATACGGCGGTTGTGCATTGAGTCCTCTTTTGAGCGGTTAATCAGCGGTTCGACATATACTCTTAAAGCTTTGGCCTTAGCCAAAGTTGTTTCCACTCTCTTATGCATTATTAAAGACGTGGCCATATTCGACAGCATGGCAACTCTGTGCGCATGAGTTCTTGACAGATGATTTACTTTGCAACCGTGTCTCATAGTTGTTATTCTTTATCTAATTTATACTTTGAAATGTTCATGCCAAAATCCAGATTCTTCGAGGCGACGAGATTTTCAAGCTCGATGAGTGACTTCTTACAGAAGTTTCTGAATTTAAGCAAATCAGCCTTATTATACGAAACTAGGTCTCCCAAGGTCTCAACCTCAGCTGCCTTCAAGCAGTTAAGGGCGCGGACAGAGAGGTCAAGGTCGATAAGTTTAGTCTTCAACAACTGGCGTGTATGGAGAGTATTTTCATCGAATTCCTCCACAACCTGTTTAGGCTCGAGTTCAAGGGATATGCGTTCATCGCTGAAAAGCATAAAATGCTGAATCAGTATTGTTGCAGCCTCTTTCAAAGCCTCCTTGGGATGTATTGAACCATCTGTCTGGATATCAAAAGTGAGTTTCTCGTAGTCCGTTTTCTGTTCCACACGGTAATCGTTCACCTCATACTGTACATTTTTGATAGGTGTGTGGATGGAGTCGATAGCAATGACTCCGATGGGATCACCGGGTTTTTTGTTCTCATCCGATGGGACATAACCACGACCCTTTTCGATAGTAAGCTCAATTTTGAGGCTTGTCGAAGGTTCCATGTGGCAAATTTCAACATCAGGATTGAGGACTTGGAAACCTTGAAGCTGTTCGTTAAGGTCGCCTGCTTTAAGCACGCTTTTTTCCTTAACCTCAAAACTGATTTTCTCGGAATCCGTGTCTTCCACCTGACGGCGAAAACGAATCTGTTTCAAGTTGAGAATAATATCCGTCATATCCTCAACCACGCCAGGCAGAGAGGAGAACTCGTGGTCTACACCGTCGATGCGCACCGAAGTGATGGCAAAACCCTCCAAAGAAGAGAGGAGTACACGACGCAAGGCATTACCGATGGTGATACCATAGCCAGGCTCGAGAGGACGGAATTCAAATGTCCCTCTGAAGTCATCAGCCTCAAGCATGACGACCTTGTCTGGTTGTTGAAAAGCTAATATTGACATTTCTTAATACTTTCTAATTATCTACGAAAATTTATTTGAGTTACTCCTTCAAAGACTATTATTTGGAGTAAAGTTCAACGATAAGTTGTTCGTTGATATTCTCGGGGATGTCAGCACGCTGAGGATAATTCATGAACTTGCCGCTCATCAGGTTACCGTCCCACTCCAACCAAGGATAGTTGTTTGCACGGGAGGCCAGCGAGTCGCTAATAATCTCTAAAGATTTCGAACGTTCACGGACAGAAACGATATCACCTTCTTTAAGGGAATAAGAAGGAACGTTAACAACGTTACCATTCACCAATATATGACGATGCGACACGAGTTGGCGTGCCTGTGCGCGTGTACGGGCGATGCCGAGACGATAGACAACATTATCGAGACGAGACTCTATAAGTTGCAGAAGGACTTCACCAGTGATACCACCACGACGAGAAGCCTCTTCGTAGATTTTCACAAACTGGCGTTCAAGAATGCCATAAGTGTATTTCGCTTTCTGTTTTTCCTGCAGCTGGATACCGTATTCAGACAGTTTGCCACGACGTTTGTTCTGACCATGCATACCAGGAGCATAAGGTTTTCTTTCGTAGTTCTTGTCCGGACCGTAAATAGGTTCGTGGAACTTTCTTGCAATTTTGGTTTTAGGACCTGTATATCTTGCCATTTTTTACAAATTTTGAATGTTGAAAAGGAATTTTGAAGAGAATTACTTTCTGGATTCGAAATTCTTAATTCCAAAAAATTACACGCGACGGCGTTTGGGAGGCCTGCAGCCATTATGAGGCAGCGGGGTGATGTCGACGATTTCAGTCACCTCAATACCACAGCCGTTGATTGCGCGGATTGCAGATTCACGTCCCGAACCAGGTCCTTTTACGAAGACCTTGACTTTTCTTAGGCCCAAATCATAAGCAACTTTACCGCAATCTTCCGCAGCCATTTGAGCAGCATACGGAGTGTTTTTCTTCGATCCGCGGAAGCCCATTTTTCCTGCTGACGACCAAGAAATCACTTGTCCGGCATTATTTGTCAACGATACAATGACGTTGTTGAAGGATGCAAAGATGCAAGCCCTTCCTTGAGGTTCAACTTTTACGACTCTCTTTTTAGTCGGTTTAGAAGTTTTTGCCATAATTTTTTTTGCTTGATTTTACATTTTCTCACGGCAGTATTATTGCCGTTGGCTACTACTTAATTATTTACTTCGTAGCTTTCTTCTTGTTAGCGATTGTTTTCTTCTTACCCTTACGAGTGCGGGCGTTGTTTTTGGTACTCTGACCACGCAGAGGAAGACCAAGACGGTGACGAACACCACGATAGCATCCAATGTCCATCAGGCGCTTGATGTTCATCTGTACCTCTGAACGAAGAGCACCCTCAACCTTATACTCATCATTGATGATGGTACGAAGAGCGTTCTGCTCGTCATCAGTCCAGTCCTGAACTTTCTTGTTCTCGTCGATGCCGGCCTTTGCCAGAATCTCAGAGGCAAGGCTTCTTCCAATACCGTAGATATAGGTCAAACCTATAACACCTCTTTTGTTTTTGGGTAAGTCAATACCTGCAATTCTTGCCATAAATTGTTAATACTTTTTTTGTTAATTAACCCTGTCTTTGTTTGAATTTAGGGTTTTTCTTGTTGATTACATAAACGATTCCCTTGCGGCGGACCACTTTGCATTCGGGAGATCTTTTCTTTACAGAAACTCTTACTTTCATTGTATGAATAAAGTTTTAATTTTTTTCTTCTACGCTTCAACAGTTATTATTTGTGGCGGTAAGTAATTCTACCCTTTGTAAGGTCGTACGGAGACATCTCTATCTGAACCTTGTCACCGGGAAGAATCTTAATGTAGTGCATACGCATTTTACCCGAAATGTGGGCAATAATAACGTGTCCGTTTTCAAGTTCCACACGGAACATTGCGTTGCCGAGCGATTCAACCACGGTGCCGTCCAATTGTATAGATGCCTGTTTAGCCATAATGACGTCTGTTATTTGTTTTCAATAAATTCAAAACTTGATAAAATCTCCGGACCTTTTTCGCCGATAGCAACAGTATGTTCGAAATGTGCTGCAGGCTTACCATCCTTGGTACGGCAAGTCCATCCGTCAGTATTTGAGAACTTGACGTTTTTTGAACCCATAGTAATCATCGGTTCAACAGCGATAACCATGCCAGACTTGAGCAAGACTCCAGTACCCTGCACACCATAGTTTGGTACGTTAGGGGATTCGTGCATCTTAAGTCCAACACCATGACCACACAATTCGCGTACAACGCCATAACCGTTTTTTTCGGCATGAGCCTGCACTGCGTGGCCAATATCTCCAAGACGATTACCTGCCTTGCATTTCTCCAATCCAAGGTATAGACATTCTTTGGTTACCTTTAGAAGACGCTGCATCTCCGGTGTTATTTCCCCGACAGCAAAAGTGTAAGCCGAGTCGCCTACATATCCGTCCAGTTCAATAACGCAATCTACAGAGACATTGTCCCCCTCCTTGATAAAATAGTCGCCCGGAATTCCATGAACAACGACATCGTTGACCGATATGCAAAGAGCCGAAGGAAATCCTTCGTAGCCCTTGCAAAGTGGAATACCGCCATTATCGCGAATAAATTGTTCTCCAATCTGGTCAAGAAACCGTGTAGTAACACCTGGCCGGATATGGTTGCCCACCTCTGCCAGCGTTTTGCCGACGAGGAGGGCAGCCTTACGGATAAGTTCGATTTCTTCTATGGACTTGAGAACAATCATATTCTTAATAAACCATTAAGCCTGGATAGCCATTGAAGTGCGTCCCTTGATACGTCCAGTCTTTGTGAGACCATCGTAATGACGCATCAACAGGTGACTTTCAATTTGCTGAAGAGTATCAAGGATAACACCCACCATAATCAGAAGTGAAGTACCACCGTAGAATTGGGCGAACTGGGTATTGACTCCAAATAGACGGATGATAGCGGGGAGGATAGCAACGATTGCAAGGAAGAAAGAGCCAGGCAGAGTAACCTTGGAAAGGATATCCTCGAGATACTCAGCGGTCTTTTTACCAGGTTTTACACCAGGAATGAAGCCACCGTTTTTCTTCATGTCTTCAGCCATCTGGTTAGGGTTAATAGCGATTGCTGTGTAGAAATAGGTAAACAGAATCACTAAAACTGCAAACACCAAATTGTACCAAAAACCATTATAGTCAGCAAATGCAAGTGCAAACTTAGAAGGTGTGTCATTGTTGAATCCCATGAAAGTTATGGGGATAAACATGATAGCCTGTGCAAAGATAATCGGCATAACACCTGCGGCATTGACCTTGATAGGAATATACTGACGGACACCGCCGTATTGTTTGTTGCCTACAACACGTTTTGCATACTGTACGGGTATGCGGCGAGTGCCTTGTACAAGCAGGATAACCAAAAGGATAACTGCAAGCAGGACAACGATTTCGAAGAGGAACATCACGAGTCCACCACTTTCTGTCAGACGAGCCATGAATTCGGCTGCCAGAGCGAAAGGCAGACGAGCAATGATACCCACCATAATAAGGAGAGAGATACCGTTGCCGACACCCTTATCGGTAATGCGTTCACCCATCCACATCACGAACAGAGTTCCGCAGATTAAGATGACGATACTTGAGATCCAGAAAAAGGTCGAGGGGCCTGTGCCATCGAAAGGATGGAGAGCAGTACTCGAACCCTGAAGCTGATACATCATGTTGGTGATATAAGCAGGAGCCTGGAAACCCGTGATAAGGACAGTGAGAATACGGGTAATCTGGTTCATTTTTCTACGGCCACTCTCTCCGTCTCGCTGCATTTTCTGGAAATAAGGGATAACCATGACAAACAACTGAATCACGATGGAGGCAGTGATGTAGGGCATGATACCCAGAGCGAAGATAGAGGCGTTAGAGAAAGCGCCACCAGAGAACATATTCAAGAGTCCCAACAGACCCTCGGAGCCTTGTTTCTGAAGTGCGCCGAGCTGGGAGGGGTCGACACCAGGTAGGACGACATAAGAACCAATGCGGTAAACGAGTACTAACGCAAGCGTGTAAAGTATTCTTTTACGCAGGTCTTCTATCGACCAAATATTTTTGAGTGTCTGGATAAATCTCTTCATTGTGTATTAGTTAATTTATTTTTCGATAATGGTAGCCACGCCACCCTTGTCCTCAATAGCCTTCTTGGCAGAAGCCGAAAAAGCGTGAGCAGTCACATTGAGAGCCATATTGAGTTCTCCACGACCCAGAATTTTAATCTTGTCTGTTGCAGAGATCAGTCCATTCTGTTTGAACACATCGATATTGAACTCAGTGATATTCTTGGACTCAGCGAGGCTGTTGAGCAAGTCGATGTTAATACCCACATATTCGACGCGGTTGAAGTTCTTGAAACCGAACTTCGGCACACGACGATAGAGAGGCATCTGACCGCCTTCGTAGCCAATTTTGTTATGATAACCCGAGCGAGCCTTTGCACCCTTGTTACCACGAGTGGATGTACCACCTTTGCCGGAGCCGGCACCACGACCGATACGTTTGGAATGCTTGATGGATCCTTCTGCGGGTTTAAGATTGCTTAAGTTCATTATATTATTCCTTTCTAATGTTACAGATTAAATTTCTTCAACAGTGATTAAATGTTTCACCTTGTCAATCATACCGAGGATTTGCGGAGTGGCGACCACTTCGCGGGTGTGGTTGATTTTTTTCAGACCAAGGGCTGCAAGTGTTCTTTTTTGGTCAATAGGGTGACCTATTTTACTTCTGACTTGCTTAATTCTTAATTTTTTTTCTGCCATAGTTTCAGTCTCCTATAATTAACCGTTAAACACTTTGTCGAGAGAAACGCCCCTAAGTTGAGCAACCATATAAGGATCCTTCATTTGGAGCAGAGCATTAATAGTAGCCTTGACCACGCTGTGCGGATTTGAGGAGCCCTTGCATTTAGCAAGCACGTCCTTCACACCGACGCTTTCAAGGACAGCACGCATAGCACCACCGGCGATAACACCTGTACCAGGAGCTGCAGGTTTAAGAAAGACGCGAGCTCCACTGTACTTGCCGGTCTGCTCGTGAGGAATAGTACCCTTAAGCACGGGGACCTTGATAAGGTTTTTCTTGGCATCGTCGACACCCTTCTGGATGGCTGCCTGAACCTCCTTAGCCTTACCGAGTCCATAACCCACAACGCCGTTTTCATTTCCAATAACAACAATAGCAGAGAAGCTGAAAGTTCTACCGCCCTTTGTAACCTTGGTTACGCGATTAATTGCGACAAGACGATCTTTGAATTCGATCTCGCTTGATTTTACTCTTTTAACGTTTACTTCTGCCATAACTATATTAGAATTTTAAGCCGCCTTCACGGGCTGCGTCGGCTAACGATTTAACACGTCCGTGATAAAGATAACCATTACGGTCGAATACCACAGATTCAATACCAGCAGCTTTTGCGCGTTCGGCAATAAGTTTACCGACTTTCGCTGCCATTTCACTTTTCGTACCACCCTTTTCAACAGACTTCTCCAGAGTAGAAGCCGCGGTCAGTGTTACGCCTTTTTCATCGTCAATAACCTGAGCGTAGATTTCCTTGTTGCTTCTAAAAACGGACAGGCGGGGCATCTCGGCAGTGCCGGACACTTTGTGACGAATTCTATATTTAATTTTAGTTCTTCTTATGTCTTTTTTTGTTGCCATATTTCATTCTATTTGTTGAAATGCTTGAAAAAGTTTTTTCAGTTTCCAACTATTTGTTACTTAGCAGCAGCCTTACCAGCTTTCTTGCGGATAACTTCACCCTGGAAACGGATACCCTTGCCCTTGTAAGGTTCAGGTTTGCGGAGAGAGCGAATTTTTGCTGCAGCCTGGCCTAATATTTGTTTATCGATAGATGTCATGGTTATGATAGGATTCTTACCTTTCTCAGTAACCGTTTCGACCTTGATTTCGGGAGCCAGTTCAAAGAAAATCTTGTGCGAATATCCAAGGTCCATTTCCATGACTTGACCGTTTGCCTGGACTTTATAACCAACGCCGATGACTTCCTGAACGACCTTAAAACCTTCAGAGACACCCTTCACCATATTGGCAGCGAGTGCACGGTAAAGACCATGCATAGCTTTGTGTTCTTTAGAGTCAGAGGGACGAGAGAAATGAATTTCGCCGTCTTCGACATTCATTGAAATGGCGGGGTTGATTTGCTGAGAGAGTTGTCCAAGGGGACCCTTAACTGTCAGCACATTGTCATCAGACATCGATACTTCAACACCTTTAGGCAGTTTTATAGGTAATTTACCAATTCTTGACATTTCTATAATCTCCTCTCTTTATTAGCTAATGTAACACAAAACTTCACCACCGACATTGAGGTTACGAGCCTCTTTGTCAGTCATAAGACCTTTTGGTGTGGATACGATGGCAATACCGAGGCCATTGAGGACGCGGGGCATTTCATCGACAGACACATACTTTCTCAAACCGGGGCTGGAGACTCGTTTTAGTTCCGAGATAGCCGACATTTTGGTTACGGGATGATATTTAAGAGCCACTTTAATGGACTGGTTAGGTTTACCCTCATTTTCGAATTTATAGTTGAGGATATAACCTTTCTCAAAGAGAATCTTGGTGATTTCCTTTTTCAAATTAGATGCAGGAATTTCAACGACTCTGTGTTTAGCCATAATGGCGTTTCTCATGCGAGTCAGATAATCTGCGATAGGATCTGTTACCATGTTTTTTTTCTTTGTTTTTTCAGTCTTGTAGTTTTGGATGAAAACCAACACGCAAGGCTGTTGTTATGAAAATAATGATATTACCAACTTGCTTTCTTGACGCCTGGGATGAGACCGTTGACTGCCATTTCGCGGAAATTAATACGCGAAATGCCAAACTGACGCATGTAACCTTTAGGACGACCGGTGAGTTTGCAGCGATTGTGCAGACGCACAGGACAGGCGTTCTTAGGGAGCTTCTGCAAGGCGATTACAGCCTTTTCAACCTCTTCGGGTTCTCCGGTACGGACGATTTCCTTGAGGGCAGCGCGTTTAGCGGCATATTGAGCCACCATTCTTTCTCTTTTGCGTTCTCTTGCTTTGATAGATTCCTTTGCCATTTATTTCTTATTTTTGCTGATTCTTAAATGGTAAACCAAACTGTTTGAGCAGTGACATAGCTTCCTTGTCAGTCTTTGCAGAGGTAACGAAGGTGATGTCCATACCCTGAATGCGGTCGATCTTGTCTATATCGATTTCGGGGAAGATGATTTGCTCAGAAATACCGAACGTATAGTTACCTTTACCGTCAAAACCCTTGTCGTTGATACCGCGGAAGTCACGGATACGAGGGATAGAGGCAGTCACAAGTCTGTCAAGAAATTCGTACATACGTTCGCCGCGGAGAGTAACGCGGACGCCGATGGGCATACCACGACGTAGTTTAAAGTTAGAGATATCCTTCTTGGATTTGGTAGGAACAGCTTTCTGTCCAGCAATCAAAGTCATTTCCTCGACGCCTTTGTCGATAACTTTTTTGTCTGCGATAGCGGCTTTACCAAGACCCTGATTGAGGGTTATCTTAAGCAAGCGAGGGCACTGCATGACGGTTTTGTACTGATACTCCTTCATCAATGCAGGCTTGATTTCCTCGTTGTATTTGGTCTTTAGATTCGGAATATATGCCATTACTTGATTACCTCCCCTGATTTTTTGGAATAACGGACTAATTTACCTGTCTTTTCGTCAATTTTACGGCCAACTCTGGTGGGAGTTTTTCCTTCGACCACCATAATGTTGGAAATATGAATAGGAGCTTCAACATCGACAATACCGCCCTGAGTGTTTTTTGCATTGGGTTTGGTATGTTTCTTATTGACGTTTACTCCCTCGACGATGGCGCGATTCTTTTCGGGAATGACCTTAAGCACCTTGGCGATTTTACCTTTATCATCGCCGGCGATAACCTGAACCATATCCCCTTTTTTAACGTGCAATTTCATTTCTATTCTTATTGGTTTAATTTTTGTGCCAGACACAAAATGTTTTACAATACTTCAGGAGCCAAAGAAACAATTTTCATGAATTGTTTTTCGCGCAGTTCACGTGCTACGGGGCCGAAGATACGAGTGCCGCGGAGCTCATCGGCAGCGGTGAGCAGAACGCATGCATTGTCATCAAAGCGGATGTAGGAACCATCCGTGCGACGTACCTCCTTCTTGGTACGAACTACGACTGCCTTAGAGACAGCACCCTTCTTAATGTTGCCAGACGGGAGAGCATCCTTGATAGCGACAACGATAGTGTCGCCAATGGATGCATAGCGTTTTTTAGTGCCACCGAGGACGCGGATACAGAGAGCGCTTTTAGCTCCGCTGTTATCGGCAACAGTCATTCTAGTTTCTTGTTGTATCATGATTACTTAGCTCTTTCAATTATTTCAACATATCTCCAACATTTGTTCTTGCTGAGAGGACGAGTTTCCATAATCCTGACAGTGTCGCCAATGTTGCATTCATTTTTCTCGTCGTGAGCCATAAATTTGGTAGATTTCTTGACAAACTTACCATATTTAGGGTGCTTCACCTTGCGTTCCACGAGAACCACAATGGATTTATCCATCTTGTTGCTCACGACTACGCCGATTCTTTCTTTTCTTAAATTTCTTTCCATCTTCAGAATTGAATTAATTGCCTATTATTTCTGACCTTCGAGTTCGCGTTTACGCAGTTCGGTGAGGCAGCGGGCAATGTTTTTTCTACTTTCTTTAATTTTGTTAGGATTCTCGATGGGAGAAACAGCGTGATTCAGCAGCATCTTCTGATACAAAGCTCTTTCTGTCTCCAAACGTTCCTTAACTTCAGCGGTTGAAAGCTCTTTTAATACTAACTGGTTTTTCATTTCTTTTTATTTGTGTTAAGCTTCTTCAATATAATCTCTTTTCACAACAAATTTAGTCGTGATAGGGAGTTTCTGAGCGGCGAGACGGAGAGCTTCCTTTGCCACGTCCATGGGAACGCCCTCACACTCAAAAAGCATGGTGCCGGGCATAACGCGGGCAACGAAATATTCAGGAGCACCTTTACCTTTACCCATACGAACCTCGTTAGGTTTTTTGGTAATGGGTTTGTCGGGGAAGATGCGGATCCAAATCTGACCCTCACGTTTCATGTGACGGGTAACCGCTTGACGTGCAGCCTCTATTTGACGTCCTGTGATAAAACAGGTTTCCAGGGACTTGATGCCGAAAGTTCCGAAAGCCAACTCATGGCCACGGAAAGCATTGCCCTTAATTTTACCTTTCTGCTGCTTTCTGTATCTTGTTTTCTTCGGTTGTAACATTGTTACTTCTTTTTTAAGCGACATTCAATATCCAGGGGGTGAGTCCTTGGTAGGAGGACATCCGGATATCAAAAATATCTTTATTTTGCGTTATTATTTCTATTGTTATTTCTCTTGCGAGGGCCAGCGGTGGGGCGACCCATTCCGACGGTGCGTTTGCTGTCCCTTGTAGCCTGTCCACCAACAGTGGAGGGAACAAGTTCGCGCTTACCGTAGATAATACCGCGGCAAATCCAGACCTTTACGCCCATGCGGCCGTAGGCGGTATGAGCCTCGGCGAGAGCATAGTCGATATCTGCACGGAGGGTGTGAAGAGGAGTACGGCCTTCCTTGTAGTGTTCGGTGCGAGACATTTCAGCACCACCGATACGACCGGAGATAGATACCTTGATGCCTTCTGCACCGATGCGCATTGTTGAGGTGATAGCGCTCTTGATGGCACGACGATACTGAACACGGCCTTCGATTTGCTTGGCGATGTTCTGTGCAACGAGAACGGCGTCAAGTTCAGGGCGTTTTACCTCAGTGATGTTAATCTGGACATCCTTGCCAGTGAGTTTTTTCAATTCCTCTTTCAGTTTGTCAACCTCTGAACCGGCCTTGCCGATAATGAGACCCGGACGAGCGGTATTAATGGTGACAGTGAGGAGTTTTAATGTTCTTTCGATGTAGATTTTCGAAATACCGGCTTTGGCGAGACGAGCGTTGAGGTACTTGCGAATCTTATTATCCTCAACCAATTTCTGCTCGAATTTTCTTCCGCCATACCAATTAGAGTCCCATCCACGGATGATACCTAATCTGTTTCCAATTGGGTTAGTTTTTTGTCCCATTCTTGAAATTACTTCTTTTTGTTACTATAATTATTCTTCTGTTTGAGTGCTAGTAGCTACGGGAGCCTCTTCTGCACGGCTGCCAATGACCATAGTGATATGGTTGCTGCGTTTGCGGATTCTGTAGCCGCGACCCTGTGGGGCAGTACGCATACGTTTCATTGTACGGCCTTCATCGACCTGAATAGTCTTGACATAGAGCTGGCTGTCCTCAATTCGTTTACCCTCGTTCTTAGCCTGCCAGTTAGCAACGGCAGAAAGGAGGAGCTTACGCATTTTGGGAGCGGATTCTCTAGGGTTGAACTGGAGGATGGCAAGAGCTTTGTCGACGTCAACGCCACGAATAAGGTCAGCCACAAGGCGTGTCTTACGCGGGGAGGTCGGGTTGTTCATCAGTTTAGCAACATAGAGGCTCTTATTGGCTTCTTTGCGTGCTTCGGCACTATTATGTTTTCTACGTCCCATTATTCTTTTTACGTTTTAGGATATCGAATAAAGATATCTCAATTATTTTTTACCTTTGTCTTTAGATCCGGCGTGGCCACGGAAGATGCGAGTAGGAGCGAATTCTCCAAGTTTGTGTCCAACCATGTTTTCAGTAACATATACGGGGATAAACTTGTTGCCGTTATGAACTGCGATGGTCTGACCGACAAAGTCTGGGGAAATCATGGAAGCTCTCGACCAGGTCTTGATGGTGACCTTTTTATTGGACTGCTGTGCCTCGATAACTCTTTTTTCCAGTTTATGGAAAATGTACGGACCTTTCTTTAATGAACGACTCATCTTTTACTTTGCTTTAATCGTTATTACTTCTTTCTTCTTTCGAGAATGAACTTGCTCGACTGTTTCTTAGGAGCGCGAGTCTTGTAACCCTTAGCCGGGATACCCTTGCGCGAACGAGGATGACCGCCAGACTGACGACCCTCACCACCGCCCATCGGGTGGTCAACGGGGTTCATGACGACACCACGGTTGCGTGGACGACGGCCCAAATGACGAGAGCGACCTGCCTTACCGCCAACCTCAAGGTTATGTTCGGGGTTGGAAACGATACCAACGGTAGCACGGCAAGCCTGGAGGATCATACGCATTTCGCCAGAGGGCATCTTAATGATAGCATACTTGTCGTCGCGGGACATCAACTGGGCGTAAGCACCAGCGGAGCGAACCATCTTGGCACCCTGGCCAGGACGGAGTTCGATGTTGTGGATAAGAGTACCGAAAGGTATTTCGGCCAAAGTCAAAGTGTTGCCGATTTCCGGGGCAACGCCGTTACCTGACATGATAGTCTGACCGACCTTTAAGCCCTGAGGAGCAAGAATATAGCGTTTCTCACCGTCGGCATAGCATACGAGAGCGATACGCGAACTGCGGTTGGGGTCGTATTCGATAGTTTTTACTATTGCGGGGATACCGTCTTTGTTGCGTTTGAAGTCAACAAAACGGTAAAGTTGTTTATGGCCACCACCAATATAGCGCATGGTCATCTTACCCTGATTGTTACGACCGCCAGATTTGCGGATACCGTACACAAGGCTCTTTTCGGGTTTAGTAGCGGTAATGTCTTCGTTGGTTACAACGATTTTATGACGCTGACCCGGGGTTGTCGGTTTAATTTTCTTTAAAGCCATTTTACTTTTTTCTTATGTTCACTTATCAGTTGAACTAACTATTATTAAAAAATTTAGATGCTGCTGTAGAAGTCGATTACGTTTTCAGGAGCAAGAGTGACGATTGCTTTTTTGAAAGCGTTTGTACGTCCCTGAATAAAACCAGCTTTAGTGTAGCGGTTTTTAGCCTTGCCAGAATAGTTCATCGTATTGACATCTATAACCTTTACGTTATAGAACTCCTCGACAGCTTTCTTGATTTCTATCTTGTTTGCGCGCTTGTCAACGATAAAGCCATAGCGGTTGTTAGCCGGCTTGAGCTCGATACCCTTATGACGTTGGATGCGGTTGAGCTTAGGTTCAGCGGCAGCCTCGGTAAGACGGGTCATCTTTTCGCTGATAAGAGGTTTTACTAAAATATTCATAGTGTTAAAAATTCTTAATCTTTTTTGTTACACTGTTTATTTCGTAGCCAGAACGCGTGAGATTTCAGGAATTGAACCCTCGGAAACGACAATATGTGAGGCGTTAACAATATCGTAAGTATTTAACTGCGACACGTTTACAACCTTAACATTTTGCAGGTTGCGAGCAGACAAAAATACGAAATTATTTTGATTCTCAACCACAAAAAGCGATTTTTTGTCATTCACGTTGAGGTTATTCAGCACGTTGACCATGGATTTAGTCTTGGGAGCATCAAACGAAAAGTTCTCAACAACAGTCAGAGCGTTTTCGCCAGCCTTGTAGCTAAGAGCCGAGCGACGGGCAAGACGTTTAACCTTGATATTGAGCTTAAAGCGATAATCGCGAGGTTTGGGTCCGAATATGCGACCACCACCCACGAAAACGGGGCTCTTGATATCACCGGAGCGGGCGCCGCCGGTACCTTTCTGACGTTTCAGTTTACGAGTACTGTGAGCTATTTCAGAGCGTTCTTTGCTCTTATGAGTGCCCTGGCGCTGATCTGCGAGATACTGTTTGCAGTCAAGGTAGATAGCGTGATCATTGGGCGTTTCCATTGCGAAGATAGAATCGTCAAGTGTGATGGTTCTACCGGTTTCGCTACCATTGATGTTATAAACTTTTAACTCCATCTTTCCAGTTTTAAAATTGAACCTTTGGGTCCCGGTACAGAACCTTTAACAATCATTAAATTCTTTTCAGGGATAATCTTGACAACCTGAAGGTTTTGGATCTTCACGCGATGGTTACCAGTCTGGCCGGCCATACGCATACCCTTGAAGATACGCGAAGGGTAAGAAGATGCACCAATCGAACCAGGAGCGCGGAGGCGGTCATGCTGACCGTGAGTAAGATCTCCAACACCGCCGAAACCGTGTCTTTTGACGACGCCCTGGAAACCTTTACCTTTAGAGGTTCCAACGACATCAACGAATTCGCCTTCCTGGAAGACATCGACTGTCAATACTTCACCATATTTTTTCTTGTGGCCTTCCTCGAAACGGGTAAACTCAGCGAGATAGCGTTTCGGCGTTGTACCGGCCTTTGCGAAATGGCCTTTCATTGGCTTATTGGTATGAGATTCTTTTTTCTCACCAAAAGCAAGCTGAATGGCATCATAGCCGTCTTTTTCGACAGACTTAACTTGTGTAACGACACAAGGACCAGCTTCAATAACAGTGCACGGTATCTGCTTACCGTCGGCATCAAAAAGACTGGTCATTCCAATTTTTTTACCTAATAATCCTGACATTTCTTTTTTTGATGGATTAGTTGTTTTTAGTTTTCAGCATACATACGGTCTTGTAACCGAAGAGGCATTGGCTGAGTTAATTCACACTTTGATTTCTACTTCGACACCGCTAGGCAGCTCAAGTTTCATAAGGGCATCGATAGTTTTTGTACGGTCATTGATTTCGATGTCCATGAGACGTTTGTAGGAGCTGAGTTCAAACTGTTCACGGGATTTCTTGTTAACGAAAGTTGAGCGGTTAACAGTAAAAATCTTTTTGTTTGTCGGCAGCGGAATGGGGCCATTGACCACTGCACCCGTCATTTTGACGGTCTTGACGATCTTCTCAGCCGATTTATCGACGAGATTATGATCGTAAGATTTGAGTTTAATTCTAATTCTTTGACTCACGGTTTTTTGATTTAGAGATCTTTTATGAATAAATATATTTACTTTTCAAAATAGCATCCTGTTGTTCACGGGAGACCTCGGCATAGTGCGAGAATTCCATTGTGGAGTTGGCGCGGCCAGAAGTTATTGTACGCAGAGCAGTAACATAGCCGAACATCTGTTCAAGAGGCACTTTTGCATGTACTGCCTGAACCCCGACCTTTGCGGAAATATTTTCCAACATACCGCGGCGGCGATTAAGGTCTCCTGTAACGTCACCCACGTATGCATCTGGGGTAAGAACCTCCAGTTTCATGATAGGTTCTAGAAGTACCGCACCAGCCTTGCGACAAGCGTTCTTGAATCCTATCTTGGCACAGACCTCAAACGAAAGTTGGTCGGAATCGACAGGATGGAATGAGCCATCAATCACACGAACCTTAAGGCTATCCATGGGATATCCGGCGAGTACTCCGTTAAGCATAGCCTCTTTAAAGCCTTTTTCAATTGCAGGGATATATTCTTTAGGAATATTACCACCTTTAACCTCGTTGATAAACTGAAGACCTTTAGAACCATCATCGGCAGGGCCAATTTCAAAAAGTATGTCTGCAAATTTACCCTTGCCACCAGTCTGCTTCTTGTAGATTTCGTGATGCTGAACGGTCTTGGTAATAGCCTCCTTGTAAGCCACCTCGGGACGACCCTGATTTACCTCCACTCCAAACTCACGACGCAAACGGTCAAGAATGATATCAAGATGTAGTTCACCCATTCCGCTTATAATCGTCTGGCCAGAGACCTCATCAGTCTTGACTTGGAATGTCGGATCTTCTTCAGCCAGTTTAAGCAGAGCGTTTGTAAGTTTATCCATTTCACCTTGAGTGAGAGGTTCGACAGCAATACTGATAACCGGATCCGGGAACTTCATAGACTCAAGGACGATAGGATGATGCTCGTCACAGAGCGTATGTCCTGTTTTGATATCCTTGAATCCTACTGCTGCACCGATATCGCCGGCCTCGATTCTGTCAAGAGGGTTCTGTTTGTTGGAGTGCATCTGCATAATACGGGAGATACGTTCCTTCTTGCCGGTGTTGGCATTAAAAACATACGAACCCGCATCCAGAGCACCGGAATATACACGGAAGAAACATAGTCTGCCGACATAAGGATCGGTAGCAATTTTAAAAGCCAGTGCCGAAAATGGGGCATTGACATCAATCTTTCGTGATTCCTCTTTTTCTGTTTTTGGGTTGATTCCCTCAACATCATGCATATCGAGAGGTGATGGGAGAAATGCTGCCACTGCATCAAGCAACGACTGAACCCCCTTGTTTTTAAATGCCGAGCCACACATCACAGGTGTGATTTTCATAGCAAGCGTGGCCTTACGAATCTCGCAAATAATATCCTCTTCCGTTATAGAGTCGGGGTCATCGAAGAATTTCATCATCAGTTCTTCGTTTTCCTCAGCTACGCCTTCGATGAGTTTCTGACGGTATTCCGCAACAACATCTTTGAGGTCGTCCGGCATAGGCACCTCGTAGAAATTAGTGCCATTAGATGCCTCGTCCCATATAAGTGCCTTGTTTGTAATAAGATTGACAACGCCCTTATAGAGATCTTCCTGGCCAATGGGAATTTCAATCGGGATGGGGTTGGCACCAAGACGCTCCTTAATCTGATTGACAACCGAGAAAAAGTCAGCACCGGCACGATCCATTTTATTGACGAATGCAATACGAGGTACGTTGTATTTGTCAGCCTGACGCCATACAGTCTCCGACTGGGGTTCAACGCCGCCAACAGCGCAGAATATTGCAATAGCACCATCGAGGACACGGAGAGAACGTTCCACCTCGACAGTGAAATCCACATGACCTGGTGTATCTATAATATTGTATTTATAACGATTATTCTTCCATTCCCAATAAACTGTGGTAGCAGCGGAAGTGATAGTAATACCACGCTCTTGTTCCTGAACCATCCAGTCCATTGTAGCGGAACCCTCATGGGTTTCACCCAACTTATAATTCTTGCCCGTATAGTACAAGATACGCTCAGTCGTTGTCGTTTTACCGGCATCGATGTGCGCCATTATACCAATGTTTCTTGTTAGATGTAGATCGGACATGAAATGCAGTTGTTTAGATGAGGGATGAATAAATATATTTATTGTATACTATATTATAGAATAGATATTAGAACCTGAAGTGAGAGAATGCCTTGTTGGCCTCTGCCATACGGTGGATATCCTCTTTACGTTTGAAAGCAGCACCTTCCTCTTTGTAAGCTGCCTGGATTTCAGCAGCAAGTTTGAGGGCCATAGTTTTCTCGCTACGCTTGCGTGAGAAACTAATAAGGTTCTTCATACCAATAGACTGCTTACGTTCGGGGCGAATTTCAGTCGGAACCTGGAAAGTAGCGCCACCAATACGACGGCTCTTTACCTCGACAGAAGGGGTGATGTTGGCAAGGGCTTTTTTCCAAACTTCGAGACCGTCCTCTTTTGTACGATCGCTAACGACATCAATTGCCTCGTAGAAAATCTTGTAAGCGATGGTTTTCTTGCCACCCATCATAAGGTTGTTCACAAACTTTGTGACAAGTATATCATTGTATTTTGGATCCGGAAGGATAATTCTCTTTTTGGGTTTTGCTTTTCTCATTTTTCAAATAAAGCTAAAAACATTCTACATGTATTACTTTGCTGCCTGTTTCGGGCGTTTTGCACCGTATTTAGAGCGGCGCTGGCGGCGACCGTCAACTCCAGAGGTGTCGAGTGCACCACGGATGATATGATAACGAACGCCGGGGAGGTCCTTAACACGACCGCCGCGGATCATAACGATGGAGTGCTCCTGAAGATTATGACCTTCACCTGGTATGTAAGCGTTGACTTCCTTCTGATTTGTCAGACGGACACGGGCCACTTTACGCATAGCCGAGTTAGGTTTCTTTGGGGTAGTGGTGTACACACGGGTGCAAACGCCACGACGTTGTGGACAAGCGTCCAGAGCAGGAGACTTGCTTTTGTACTCCATTTTCTGACGTCCTTTGCGAACTAATTGCTGAATTGTTGGCATTTTTCGATTTTAATATTATTATTTCTAAATTAGTGTTTTCTGTTTTATTTTACGAGCATAATACGCCCATAAAATGGAGTGCAAAAGTACAACCATTTTCAATACTGGCAAAGCATTCGGAAATGAATAATTCTTAAAAAAACTTAAAATTCTCTATACAAACTGAATTACATTTTCTTACAAAAAACAAAATAGACATAAATCAACGTAAATAGGATGTTTTTTCACCCACTAAAAGATGGTTTTGGCACGTCGTTTTTTTCAAAATCCGACAAACTTATCAACAACTTACAAACAGGTCTGTCTGCAGAAAAATCACCCAATGAAATGCACGTTCACTTATCAAAAAAAAGTTATTAACTTTGTATTTTTGGAACAAGGTGTACTCTATCCATATAACATTGTATATATCAATTAATAATAAATTAAAAAACCAATACCATGAAACGCTTTTTTTTATTTTTTGCACTTGTTTCGTTAATTTATACAGCAGGTTCGCAAAATATCACTAAAACAATTGGCCAGGAAAACAAAAAAATCAATGTTGGCCAAATTAACGGAATGAAGATTCTCGGCAAAGACGATGGTCTAACAATAGCAGTCACAAACAAATACAACAGCGTATTAGGCAATTACATAAAAAAAGAATGCCAGATTTTGGCACTTGACGAAAATACAAATATTGTTCGAAGCCTTGAAATACCCGAGACGAAAGACCACACAATTGTAGCCTCATCCATATACGAAGGGAAAATATACATTCTTACCCAGTACGAAAAAAGACACGATGTAACTTTCCAACGTTATGTTATAGATTCGAAGCAGATGACCCTTGTTGGTGAACCGACCACAATCCTCAGTTATCAAACACAGAGAAAGGATAACGACTACAACTGGGTGGAACAGTCACCCAATGGTTTGCTTACAGGCTTTATCCACATCACTACAAACAGAAAAAGCGATAAATTTGAAGCCTACGAAATGCTTCTTGACGAAGAAATGAATGTCGAATGGAGGCATGAATATCCGATTTATTCCTTAAGCAATATTTTTGTATCCGATGACGGTGAGATTTTGACTTTCGGCAAGTCGGCATGGCAAAAAGGGCAGCCAAGCAAGATTTATTTCAGTCTAATAACAGCTGACAATTCGTCTGATTATTCAGAGGACACACGTCTTGCAATCACTGATTCCCGCCTGATCAGCTATAACAACGGGAAGCTTCTTGGCACCGGTATTGGAGTAACACCCACCAACAATGAAGGAGTTGAATATTTCGGATTCGTATTAGACACTAAAAAAAGTACTGTGAACATCTCCTACCAACCTCTTACAGACGTCGACAAGAACGTTTATTCCGACTTTGACCTTGGCAGGAGAGTTATCACCCCTTCAACCGACGCACTCGTTATGCGGCACTGCAAGGCTACGGATTTTGGTGGAGTATGCACAATTCAACAACGCTGGGCCGTACAAATATGCAACCAAAACGGAGGGTGCAGCGTAACATACTATATGAGCGGCACCATAGTCTATGGTCTTGACGACAATGGGGAAATAATTTGGCACCACCCAATCCGTTCCAACTGCCTGCAGAAAAACAACAACTTACTATTGGCCAATTCTCTACTGGTCAAAGGTAACGATATTTTCTTCCTACAATCAGAAAACCCAAAATGGCCTGCCACATACGACATCAAGAAAAGCGAAAAAACTTTTAAAGTGTCCAAAGGTTCCAAGGTAATCGGAGTATACCATATTGATGCTAACGGAGCCATCAGCAAATACAATGAACTTTTACTCAAAAAAGGGATCCTGGCCGGAAGCATGGAAGTTGTAGATGACGAATATATAGGATTCCTTTCTCTCGGGAAAGGGGCCACAATGATAAAAATGAGCATCAACAACTGACACAATAAAAGATGAGGTCCCAAAGAAGAGACATATTCCACTTGTTGGCTTCAGTACTAATGGTGCTGATGGTATTTTTTTCAACGAATGTCAAGGCCCAACAACAAAAAACACCAACATTCGAGGGCATAAAGTGTGCAGGTCCCGTCCCTACCGACCTACGAAAGAGTCTTGATGAATTATATTTGGAGGACAAACAGCGTGTTCGTGACTACAACAATGGCAGACTACGCAATCGCAACAAGGTTCTAACAGCATCATACTATATCAATAGGCTTATGTCGAGCGGACGAATACTGTACGGCGATCCTATAACACAAATGCTGAACAAGATAGTTGACACATTGCTCATTGACAATCCCGAACTACGTAAAGAAATACGTGTTTACACTGTAAAATCGTCCAATGTCAACGCTTTTTCCACTGGACAAGGAATGCTGTTTGTAAATCTCGGATTAGTAGCTCAGGTAGAAGACGAGGCTCAGCTTGCTTTCGTCCTCAGCCATGAGATTGTACATTATGTACGCAAACATACGCTTGAGACACTGACACGCAAAAATCCTAATAGAGACACCACCGACAACGGCCTCAATGAATTCCTACGCTACCACAGTCGCAGTAGAGAAATGGAAAGCGAGGCCGACAGTCTGGGCATAGAAATGTTCTACCGCAACAGTCCATACGACAAACGTGTTGCGGAAGGCTTCTTCGATGTTCTTCAATATGGCTATCTGCCGTTTGACGAAATCATTTTCGACACAACTCAGTACAATACTCCATATTTCAAAGTTTCAAATGGGACATTCCTTCAAAAAGTGAAGCCCATCTCAGCTCGCGACGACTACAACGATAGTTTGTCAACACATCCAAACCTACTAAAACGGCGTATCGCCACAACGAGGCAATTGGCTGGGGCCAAAGGAGGCAGAAAATACTTGGTTTGCGACAAAAACGGTTTTAATGAACTGCAAACCCTGGCTCGTTTGGAGTGCATTCGTCAGGACATTATTTACGCAGAGCATGCGTCAGCATACTACAACTGCTACGTCATGCTGCGTCAACATCCAGACAACCCCTATCTGCGTTTGGCAAAAGCACAAGCAATTTACGGTGCAGCCAAGTACCGTACATTTGCTGCCGCTTCGAATTTGAGCGACTACCGCAACAAAGAGGGAGAAATACAACAGGTTTTCCATCTAATGCGCCGCAGTACACCAATCGAACTCTGCTTGATTGCCATCAATGAGTTGTGGGAGACTCATTTGCAAATGCCTGACGAACCACGGATTACAGCCATGGCGCAAGATCTAATGACTGATTTGCACAACAAATACAACTACTACGCCGACAACTTTTCACCAACAGTTGACTCAACCTCTGTCGAGTCGCAAGACAGCGTTAGCGACAACAGTAAATACGCTAACGTAAAACGGCGCCGTCGGCAGCAACAGAAACAGGAAGCCTATCGATACGTCTTTACCCAACACATGCAGAATGACAGCCAATTCATGCCCACCCTTGAAGAAGCCATGAAAAAGAAGCCACGTGAAAAGGTTAAAGCAGGTGACAAAGGCACTTTCATCTATGCCCCGTCCTATTATGTCTACAACGACAAAACCGGCGAACGTCAAGTATTGGATATTGAAAAAGGCGAGAGCGTTTTAACCGAGGCCATCAAAACGGTTAACGACGGTATAGGATATGAGACTGTCGACTTTTCAGATGCTGCAATGCGTACTCATAGCGATGCTGAATTTTACAACGACTTTGTCGCCCTAAACGAATGGACAAATGAATTCTGGCAAACACATGGCAGAGTACCTCAAATTTACAGTACGCAACCGCTCATGGACCGTATCATGCAAAGCCGGAAGGCCGACAAACTGTCTTTAGGATTTGTTACCAATGCCGAGAATATAGGAAGTCAACTTGGAATAGGTTATTCCATATTTTTTTCATTGTTCGGCATTATGACACCCGAGATAATCTATTTACTATGCACAGACCATGAAAGCACGATGGTACAGAATACCATTGTTGATACACGTAGTGGAGCCATCATTGGCCATGGTCGTGCAATGGTGCGTAGAGCAGACTCGCCATCGCTTGTTCGCAGTCAGACATTTGCCCTCATGCATGACGGTCTGAGTCCCAAAAAAGCACCTGGTTACATGGGTAAACATTTTATCATAGGGGCAGAGGCAGGAATCAGTTTCCCGTGCATTGCCATCAGTCACAGCAACAGTATGATATCCACAAGATGGGGTGGTGAGATGGAATACGTATTCGGCCGAAATTCATCTTTCTCATTTTCTGCCGACTGGGGGGAAGAGAGCTTCAATGTCAAAAATATGATTTCAAAAGTCGATGCAAAGATGCTAACCATGCGACTTGACTATCGAAACTATTTTGGTGATAACATAGCTCCTCTTGGTCCTTATTTCGGTATCGGAGCAACGTTAACCAATATTAACCTAACACCATCAGACCCCACAGAGCAACTTTCACATCTTGAGAGCAACTATAAAAGAGGAGGATTGATGATGGAATTTGGGCATAACAGTATTATTGCCGACATGTTCGTGGTTAATTTAGGCGTACGTTACAACTTTACATTTGCCAATCCCTTTGAGAGCATTGTAGATTACTCATATCAAAAAAACACCTTAAGAAATTTCAATGCCGATATCTGGGCCTATAACCTAATATCATTGCATTTAGGCATAGGATTGATTCCTTTTTAGTTCACCTTAATGAAAAAAAACGTTCTAATAGTCATAATAATCATCTCCATGTTTGTCGGCAGTCTTGTCGGCATAATAGCCACCACATCGGCTTTCCGCAAACACAACATAGAACTTGCTGACAGCTACAGCTTCAACGGGAGCAAGCTAAACGCGATATGGGATCTTGTGGATCGCAGGTATGTGGATCCGGTCAACAGCGACTCGGTTATGGACAAGGTGTATTCTGCCATTCTCTCCACCCTTGACCCCCACAGTGCATATCTAACAAAAGAGGTGTTAAAAAAAGAGAAGGAGACATTACGCGGTAATTTTGAAGGAGTTGGTATAGTATTGTTTATTAACCATGACACTGTTTGCGTAGACCGGATTATTGCCGGAGGTCCCTCTGAGCGTGCCGGCATGGAGCCGGGCGACCGCATCCTTTCCGTAGACGGCACCCCTGTATCTGGCGTAAGCATGCCCATTGATAGCGTTATTTGTCGTATACGTGGTCCTAGAAAGAGTATTGCCGACATACAAATCAAGAGACCCGCCGAGAAAAATAGCCGAATAGTAAAAGTGGTTCGCGACATTATCAATACACCTAGCGTACCGTATAGCGGTATGATTGACAACAACACCGGATATATACGTCTTAGCGTTTTCAACGACAAGACATACGATGAGTTTTGTGACGCCGTCATCACGTTAAAGAAGAGAGGAATGAAACGAATGGTGCTTGACTTACGTGACAACGGAGGCGGAGTCTTGTCGGCTGCAACAAAAATTTGTGACGAATTCCTGCCCAGCAATGAGTTGATAGTGTACACTCAAGGAAACCATTATCGCCGTGAGGAAGTTCATTCCCAAAAAGGAGGGTTATTTTGCGAAGGAGAACTGATAGTAATGATTGATGAATATTCAGCATCAGCAAGCGAAATTGTAGCAGGTGCCATACAGGACAATGACCGGGGGATAATTGTAGGGCGGCGCTCTTTTGGCAAAGGGTTGGTACAACAGCAATTCCCTTTACCCGACGAAACAGCCGTACTGCTTACCATCGCCCGCTATTACACCCCTTCGGGAAGATGCATTCAAAGACCTTACAACAAAGGGACTGACGAATACTATGCCGACCTTGTAAATCATGTCTTGGAAGAGTATTCCGATGACTCCATCTTGTCACAAATATCTGACTCCACCCCATACCATACAGTTCTGGGACGCACTGTGTATGGCGGTGGTGGCATACTCCCCGACCATATCATACATATAAAAACCGACACCAATATCGTTTACTACAACAAACTGATAAACAAAGGCATTGTAAAAGACTATGCTTTTTCAATCGTTTCTCTCCAAGGTGGTGCAATAAAGAAAAAATACCGTGACAGCGACACATTCATTAACCAATACAACGTCAGCGACGCGATGCTCGAAGAAATGTTCAAACAGGCTGACAAATCAGGTATATCACGTAATACAAACACACTAAAACACTATAAAAACGAGATACGTTCGCGAGTAAAAGCTGAAATAGGAAACATGCTCTATTCCTCAGATGTTTTTTACAGAATACTTTTACCATTTGACCCCGAATTGAAAGAGGCCTTGAACGCAAACATAAAACTATAAACCAAAATCAATTATGAAAAAGTTTCATAAAATAATAATTCTTACACTTCTTGTACTTTCCTCTCTGCATTCTCAGGCACAGAATATAATTATCAAATTCAATATCCAAGGAATAAAAGGAAACTCCCCAAAAGCCATAGTCAACTATGTCAATGGCAATCAGGTGTTGCCGGCAGATACCATTGCAATCAGCAAGAAAGGCGACTTCACTTTTACAAATACCGAAACCAGCCAGCGTCTCTACCTTGTTCATGTTGTAGGATATGAACATTCAATTATCCATATAATGGTAGAGCCTGACGACAAAATAGATATTCAACTAACTTTTATAGACAGCATCAACTATTTCAAAATCACCTCTGCCAAAGGCTCACGCAACGTTCAGCTCTATCAGCAATTCAATAATATTTTATGCCGTTATCAGGAGCAAATAAAACCTTTGGATTCCGAATTCAACAAAGCAGACGAAAGCAGAAATGTTTCAGACAATGAACTCAAAAGAAACGAGGAAAGAAAGCAAGAGATCTCCCTTCAGATAAACAGACTTATAACCTCCCAGAATGTTGAGGTTCGTCATTTGCTTGAGGCGAATTCCGACGTCCTTATGAGCGCCTTTATAGTCTCGTTTTTCGACAATGAATCCGAGACCTATGCAGATCTTTTTGAATCCATTGAGAAAGGACTTAAAAACAAATACCCCGGCAATCAATTTGTAAACTATGTCTCTGGAAAAGTCACAAGCAACTTAGGTCCGGGACGCATGGCTCCTGAAATAGAGATGAGCGATCCTGCAGGGAAAACCCGCAGACTAAGCGATTTGCGTGGCAAAGTGGTTCTAATTGATTTTTGGGCTTCGTGGTGTAGACCCTGCCGTGCAGAAAATCCGAACGTGGTACGGCTATACAAGAAATACAACAGCAAAGGCTTTGAAATATTCAGTGTATCGCTCGATTACACTCAAGACAAGTGGGTTGCAGCCATAAATGACGATGGTCTGGTTTGGCCAAACCATGTAAGCGACCTTAGGGGATGGACATCAAGTGGAGGTGCCTCTTATGGAATCAAATCTGTACCCTCCACCGTACTTGTTGACAGGCAAGGACGAATCATTGCACGCAATCTGCGCGGAGAGCAATTAGCAAATAAATTGAAAGAAATTTTCGGAGAATAAGCAACGGTTAAGTTTTTAAATCAACAACATACACCATCAATATTTTACATTTTTCATTAAAAAAATAATTCGTCATGTATTGCTACGAATATCCAAGGCCTGCTGTCACCTCCGACATTATACTCTTTGACTTAACAAAAGAAAATGTATTGCTGATTAAACGAGGGAATGAGCCACACAAAGATTGTTGGGCCTTTCCCGGAGGTTTTTTCGATATGACAGACCGCGATATAGTACATACAGCTGCACGTGAATTGGAAGAAGAGACCAGCCTTACCGGCATCAAACTCACCTTGGCTTACGTTGCCTCACGCGAAGGGCGGGACCCTCGTGGACGAACAATAAGCGTAATCTTTACCGCACATGTTGATCCTGCAATGGTAAAACCGCGTAGCGGTGACGATGCCAAAGAAGCACGTTGGTTTCCACTCAACAGCCTACCTCCCCTTGCTTTCGACCATGCGGAAATACTTCAAAAAATATTATAAATAAAATACAAAGACAAATGAGCACAATAACCAAGACGATGATTGAGATGGCTCTGTCTCATGTCGACGATCCCGACTTAGGACAAAGTCTTACTCAGCTGGGAATGATTGAAAATATCGCCATAGAAGGAATGAAAGTGAGTTTTGACCTTGTACTTACCACACCGGCATGCCCCATGAAGTCAAAAATGAAAGAAGACTGCATAAACGCCATTCACGAATATGTCGACCGCAATGCCGAGGTTCTTGTCAATCTTACTTCACGTAAAGTTGAGCAACCAAAGCCCGAAGAAATGTTCCCAAACATCAAAAACACAATACTTGTTGCTTCCGGCAAAGGCGGTGTAGGAAAATCGACAGTTGCCGTCAATCTTGCAGTGTCGTTAGCCAAGACAGGAGCAAAGGTAGGTCTTATCGACGCAGATGTCTATGGACCATCGATACCAATAATGTTCGACATTACAGAGCATGATATTTACGGAGAGAACCATAATGGCAAGACATATATGTCTCCCATAACAAAATATAACGTAAAACTAATGTCCGTCGGATTTCTCGTAGATCCAGACAAAGCAATGGTATGGCGCGGCCCCATGGCCAGTGGCGCACTCAAACAGTTACTCACAGAAACCTGGTGGGACGAGATAGACTATTTGGTAGTAGACATGCCTCCTGGAACAGGCGACATACAATTGACTATAGCACAAACCTTACCAGTCACAGGAGCCATTATTGTCAGCACTCCTCAACAGGTAGCATTAGCCGACGTGGTGCGTGGTGTAGAAATGTTTCAAAACCCCAACATCAACATTCCCGTACTCGGTTTCGTGGAAAATATGGCCTATTTCACCCCGGCAGAGTTACCGAACAACAAGTATTATATATTCGGGAAAGAAGGATGCAATAGATTATCCAAGGAGATGGGAATACCGTTGCTTGGCGAGATACCATTAGTACAGAGCATCGCTGAGAGCGGCGACAACGGAAAACCCGTCGCCCTTTGGAGTGATACCCCGACACCAGAAAGCGAAGCGTTCGACCATCTGGCAGAGAATACTATCAAAGAAATATGTAAATTAAAACAATAGCCGGAAAAAAAAGAAAGAATTATGACAGACGAAAAAAAGGCGATAATAGAAAAAAAAGTGCAGAACGCACTGTCACAAATACGTCCCTACCTACAGCAGGACGGTGGAGATGTCGAATATGTCGATATGACAAATGAAGGCGTAGTCATGGTGCGACTGCAGGGTCACTGTGGCTCATGTCCACATGCAATGCAGACACTCAAACAGGGCATAGAAACAGCCATCAAGAAGGCAATTCCTGAGGTAAAGAGCGTAGAGAGAGTATAATGGCAATACCATCACAAACAAATACAGAATAGTAATGATATATACAAGGACTGGTGACAAAGGCACCACGTCGCTGGTTGGAGGACAAAGAGTATTGAAATGTTCCCAGCGAGTTGAAGCCTATGGCACTGTTGACGAGCTTAACTCCCACATAGGAATGCTCGCCGAGATGTTATATGAAAAATCAAAATCCAAAGAGACCGATTTTGATATCCGTGATAATTTTTATAAGCTCTACGAGCAACTGAAGAAATTGCAAAACCGTCTGTTTGTCGTTCAGACTCTACTGGCTACCGAAGATGAAGCCACATATTCAAAATTGACTACACTTGACAGTGAAGCCACGTCGGAAACCGAGAAACTGATTGACAACATGGATGGACTCTTGCCAAAACTAAAGAGTTTTGTTATCCCCGGCGGCAGTATTGAATCCGCACAAGCACATATTGCACGCACAGTTTGCCGAAGGGCTGAGCGTTCTATTGTAAAACTTGCACAAGAAGAGCCCGTAGAAGAGTCAATAATGAATTTTATTAATAGGACTTCTGATTATCTGTTTGTTTTATCAAGGTTTATTCTGGTATTGGAAAACAAAAAAGAAAATTTTTGGAATGCCATATAATATTTAAGATAAGACCACGTTAAAAGAAAAACAAATTCTATTTTTTTTCTACTAAAGAATACGATTTCAAAAACTTAAACTAAGATAAAAGGTAAGTAAAGATTGAATTATGTATTGGACACTTGAATTGGCATCAAAACTTGAAGATGCACCATGGCCGGCGACAAAAGACGAATTGATAGATTACGCACAACGTACTGGTGCACCCATGGAAGTTATAGAGAACCTTCAAGAAATTGAAGATGAGGGGGATCCTTATGACAGCATTGAAGACATCTGGCCTGACTATCCAACAAAAGAGGACTTTTTCTTTCAAGAAGATGAATATTAATCCTTAACCAGCCCACCTGTTCCACACACATCATCTACATTATCCCCTCACAGAACAATATAGGGCTGGACACCAAAAGTCCGGTCCTTTTTATTTTACACACATAAAGAGATGACTACATCCAAAACAAGGAAAACAATAACCTTTCTTGGCTCCGGCAATGTCGCCACACATCTTGCCAAAGCATTTCATAATGCCGGGCATCAGATACTACAGGTGTGGTCACGTGAATACGATCATGCCGAATCCTTGGCAAATACAGTCTACGCCGAGCCGGTAGACAGAATAAAGCTAATATACCCCACCGCAGACATTTATATTATTGCTGTCGCCGACGACGCCATATTCGATCTTGCACTCGATTTAAAGTTTCGTGAGGCGCTGGTTATTCACACTGCAGGTTCGGTGCCACTCAAAGTACTGCAGCCAATCAGTCGCAGACACGGAGTCTTATGGTCTCCTCAGACTTTTATTCGCAATGTTGCAATGGATTATAGCACCCTCCCATTCTGTATTGAAGCCTCGACGCCAGAAGCCGAAGAACAGCTGCAACAATTAGTGGAGACTGTCTCATCTCACATTTACAAAGTCGATAGCATACAGCGCCAGTGGCTACACATAGCTGCAGTCATTACAAACAATTTCGGGAATGCCATCAACGCCATAGCACAAGATATACTCAAAGAGCACGAAATACCCTTCGAAATACTGCACCCACTTATCACAATGACAGCTGACAAGATCAAACAAGGAGGGCTTTGGCAACAACAAACCGGACCGGCACGTCGGCAAGATCAAAAAACCATAGACAACCAACGACGCATGATAGCCGACTATCCAAAACTACTTGAGCTGTATGACATTATGACGGAAATAATACAGAAGAATACTTTAAAAACCGAAGTCGTGAAATGTTAATCGACACGCACTCTCATATATACTCAGAAGAGTTTGATGAAGACCAATGCGATGTTATTGCACGTGCAGAGGCAGCCGGCGTAGGCTGCATCATCTTACCTGCAATAGACAGTGAAAGCTATGGGAGACAGGAGAATCTTGCCAATTCACGACCCGACTTATTCCGACAGATGATAGGATTACATCCGACATCGGTAAAAGAAAACTATAAAGAGGCTCTTGGATTAGTACAAAAAATTTTGTTTGAACATCCCGAAAAATATGTTGGAGTAGGCGAAATAGGGCTTGATTTCTACTGGGACACTTCATTTCGCAAACAGCAGCTATCTGCTTTAAAGCAACAAATCTGCTGGGCAGAGGAGTTGGACAAAGCCGTATCGTTACACCTGCGCAACGGCAAAGACTGCCAACCCGAAAATGACGCCTACACCACCCTCTTTAATCTACTTGAGCATCATGGGAGCACACAATATAGAGGTATTTTGCACTGTTTCAGCGGTACACTGGACAATGCAATGCAAGCCATAAAAATGGGGTTCTTCCTTGGCATTGGAGGTGTAGTGACTTATAAGAAATCCACCCTGCCTGCCATTATAGAGTCCGTCGGCCTTGAACATATAGTTCTTGAAACCGACTCCCCCTACCTCGCACCAGTTCCTTACCGCGGACACCGCAACGAAAGTGCATATATGGAAATTGTGGCCCGGAAAATTGCAGACATAACAAACTGTAGCCTTCAAACCGTAGCCGAAACTACCACTAATAACGTCCGCTGCATCTTCAAAGAGCTAAATTAACTCTCGCCTCTTATCATTTTTTTTATTTTTTATAAAAAAATAAGCAGTATTTGTTTTTTTTGTACATTTGCGTGCGGATTTTTTCTTTTTTAATCCGCATAATCATTTTATATACAATTTTATACAAAAAATTCGGAAGCATATAATATATGTCAAAAGAAATAAAATTCAGTTTGGTTTACCGCGACATGTGGCAGTCTTCGGGCAAATACCAGCCTCGAATTGACCAACTCACAAAAATCGCGCCTGTCATTGTCTCCATGGGTTGCTTCGATCGCATCGAGACCAACGGTGGTGCATTTGAACAGGTTTATCTTATGTATGGTGAAAATCCCAACAAGACCGTCCGTGCTTGGACCAAGGAGTTCAACAAAGCAGGTATACAGACCCACATGCTTGAACGTGCCCTAAACGGACTGCGTATGTATGGAGTCCCTGCTGACGTACGTCGACTGATGCCAAAAGTGAAAAAAGCGCAAGGTGTAGATATAATGCGTTCGTTCTGTGGCCTGAACGATCCACGAAATCTTGAACTCTCAATAAAATACGCCAAGGAAGCCGGCATGATTTCGCAAGCAGCTCTTAGCATCACCCATTCCCCTGTCCACACTGTGGAGTACTACATGGGAATTGTTGACAAGCTTGTCGAATTTGGAGCAGACGAAATAGCACTCAAAGATATGGCTGGCGTTGGCCGTCCTGCCACACTTGGCAAATTAGTGCATGAGATAAAAACGAAATATCCCCATATCATTGTACAGTATCATGGCCATACAGGTCCAGGACTCTCAATGGCATCAACACTTATGGTGGCTCAGGCTGGCGCAGACGTCATCGACTGCGCTATGGAACCTCTTTCGTGGGGTATGGTACATCCCGATGTCATTTCTGTACAAGCCATGCTTAAAGATGCAGGATTTCTGGTAAAGGACATCAACATGGAAGCTTACATGGAAGCTCGAAAAATGAACCAAGAATTCATTGACGATTTTCTCGGGTTATATATCAATCCCGGCAATCGTATCAGCACCTCACTGTTAGTAGGATGTGGGTTGCCTGGCGGAATGATGGGTTCGATGATGAGCGACCTTCGTGGTGTACATGGTGCCATCAACATGGCTCTTAAGAAAAACGGCAAACCCGAAGTCAGTTTTGAGGAGCTTACAGTTCAGCTATTCCAGGAGGTAGAACACATTTGGCCTATGTTGGGCTATCCTCCACTGGTAACTCCATTCAGTCAGTACAACAAAAACACCGCTGTGCTAAACTTGCTGAACATGGCTCAAGGTAAACCACGATTCAGCCAGATAGACAAAGACACCTGGAATATGATTTTGGGGAAAGCAGGAAAACTTCCTGGACCTTTGGCCCCAGAGATCATTGAACTTGCCAAACAACAAGGGCTTGAATTCTACGATGGAGTGCCCCAGGATGCCTACCCGGACGCGCTGCCAGAATACATCAAGGAAATGGAGGAAAACGGCTGGGACCGTGGTGAGGATTACGAAGAACTATTCGAACTTGCCATGCATGACCGCCAATACAGAGATTATAAGAGTGGCGTAGCCAAAGACCGTTTTTACAAAGAGATGGAGAAACTACGCGCCGAGAAGAATGCCGCATATGGTGCCACTGCTCAGCTCCCTGAGCCTGGAACAATGCCCAACTATATGAAAGAGCGTTATCGCAATGCTGTTCCTGTTGTTGCCACTGCCACAGGTCAACTGTTGTGGGAGATAGACTTTGATGACAAGTCGATACCGCCTGCACCCGGACGCGAATACAAGGCCGGGGACAGCTTCTGCACTATTCAATCCAGCTATGCCCTTATGCCAGTTATACTCACTGTAGGGGGCAAGCTCGCCGACACCTGTATGCCTCAAGGAACAATGGTCAAAAAAGGTGATACCATCGGTTGGATTGAGCCCGTAGATTAAAAATTATTTGCACAATTAAAAAATAATCTGTATTTTTGCCGTCTGGTACATTGGGTCTTACATCCAGTTGCCAGACGGTAATTTTTTTGATAAACAGCAAAATAACACAATATGGATCCTTTAAGTCCTTTTGCACTAATAATTGGTGCTATCTTTGTAAACAACGTAGTGCTGGCACAATTCCTTGGCATTTGTCCATTCCTTGGAGTTTCAAAAGACGTAAAGAGTTCGCTTGGCATGGGAGGAGCTGTGCTTTTCGTAATGTTACTTGCGACAATAGTGACGTATCTTATTTACAAATACCTTCTATTGCCATTTGATCTGGTTTATTTACAAACCATAGCATATATTTTGGTCATTGCTGGTTTGGTACAAATGGTTGAGATTGTGTTAAAGAAAATCGCTCCAGCCCTATATCAGACACTTGGCGTATTCCTCCCCTTGATCACCACCAACTGTGCAGTTCTTGGCGTCGCGATACTTGTCATTCAGAAAGAAATGAACCTCCTGCAGAGTACAATTTACGCAGCAAGCATAGCAGTCGGTTTCACATTAGCGCTTGTTATTTTCGCCGGAATAAGAGAACAGATGGAACTAACCGGTGTCCCCAAGGGCATGAAAGGTGTTCCTATAGCACTTGTTACTGCAGGAATTCTCGCTATGGCATTTATGGGATTCGGTGGCATTGTTCCGACACCGTGATTTTCAAGGCCAAAAATGTTAAAAAACAACTCTTTTTTTGGTAAAAAACAACAGTTATTGACAGGATAAATATGTTTCAATACATCCTGCTAACAAACTGGTTTACTGGTCACAATCGCCAAATTAAGATTTTTTAAATATTTTTTCTAGTTCAACGAAGAAAAAATGTAGTACTTTTGCGCCTAGAAACAACATTAAAAATAACCAATTTAAATTCAAAAAGACAATGAAGAAAGTATTTTTTGCATTAGCAGTTGTCGCAATGTTCTCTTTTGTAGCTTGCAATGGTAACAACACCGAGGCTACCGACACTCTGAATGAGGACACCACCTGCATCCAGAACGATGTCAACAACGATGAGAACATTGACAGCACCGTTGTCATGGATAACGTTGATGAAAATACCGAGAACGAAACTGAACAGCAGAACTAATTCCGGTAAACTGCTCTTATTGCACGGAAACGAGTTTTCCGAGAATCAAGATAGGGCTGCAACAGTTGCAGTCCTTTTTTGTTAACTATTTACTCTATCAAATATGGCTGAAAAATATTGCATAATAATGGCCGGGGGGATTGGCAGCCGTTTCTGGCCTTTGAGCAAGAACAATTACCCAAAGCAATTCCTTGACATTCTTGGAACAGGTAAGAGTTTCATTCGAAGCACTTTCGAGCGTTTTCTTCCTATAGTACCGGCAAACAACTTTCTTATTGTAACCAACGCCGCATATAAAGATGCCGTGCTCGAGCATATACCCGAATTGCGTCCCGACCAAATACTGTGTGAGCCCATGCGCAGGAACACTGCACCATGTATTGCATACGCCAGCTACCGTATTCTGTCGCAATGTAATGATGCAGCTATAGCGGTAACACCTGCAGACCACCTTGTATTGAACGAAAACAAGTTCCAAGAGACCATTTCTACCGGTTTTGAATTTGTGGAAAAAACGGAGAACGAAGACGCTTTGCTCACCATAGGAATAAAGCCCAGCCGCCCTGAAACAGGATATGGTTATATAGAACTGCCTCAAGGAGACATGCATGAAGGTGTGGTCACCGCCATTGAAGGATTCAAAGAAAAGCCCAATTTAGAAAAAGCGATTCAGTTCGTCAACGACGGCAACTATCTCTGGAATTCCGGCATATTTATATGGTCACTGAAGGGTATTCTGAAAGCATTCCATTCATTTCTCCCCGACATGGCCAAACTCTTTGACGAGGGTAAATCCATTTTTGGCACTAAAGGAGAACAGGACTTCATCAACCGAAAGTTTGCAGAGTGTGAAAACATCTCCATAGACTATGGAGTTATGGAGCGTGCACAAAAGCGTTATACAATTCCGGCTGAATTTGGATGGAGCGACATAGGTACATGGGGGTCGCTTTACACCCATGCTGAAAAAGACATTTCCTTCAATGCTTTGAGAGGCAAAGTCTTTGTCACTGAAACAAAAAACAGTATCGTTAATATTGAAGATGGCACCGAAGCCATTGTCGAAGGACTTGATGGCTATCTGGTAGCTTATCGCGATCACTCACTATTAGTCTGCCGTATTGCCGACGAACAACGTATAAAAGAATGGGTGGAAAAAATATAAAAAAAGGGCGGAACCGAAACACATTCCGCCCTTTTTCTTTAATTCAGCCATAATCTGATTCCCAACTTACCCGACTTGACACACTGGGTGCAGCGTGCAAAATTAAGGATGTTTTGAATCGCCCTTTTAGAAGGCTGTAACGTGCTCGCAGAATTCGAAGATGTATTTGTGCCTACGGGTCGGTGACCCTGTTTAAAATCGTACTCCTGCGTCATAAGCACTTTTTAAAGTTGAACAATATGTCAAATACCCTTATTTGGAAATATTCACGCCATAGAAACAGAAAAAAACATTTTTTATTGCACAAAATATGTTTTTTAACACTTTTATTTTTGTGCGACACGCAAACCTTTGCACAGAACAGCGCCAAAGATTCAATTATGCGGCTGGTTTTCTGGAATGTAGAAAATCTGTTTGACATATATGACGATAGTACGACCAATGACGATGCCTTTACTCCACATGGTGAAAACCATTGGACTGCGAGACGCTATAGAACAAAACTGAACCATTTATGCAAAACACTCGTGGCGATGGGAGAAAATAGTGACGGGAGTTTTGAAATGCCCATAATTGTTGGCCTTGCCGAGATAGAGAACGACAGGGTGTTGCGTGATCTGTGCCTGGGTACACCTTTGAGACGTTATGGTTACAAATTCGTACACTACGATTCACCTGACAGGCGAGGAATAGACAATGCGTTGCTATACCGCAAGGCCTTTTACCAACCATTTTTTTGCCAGGCAATTTCATTAAGCGACAGTTCGGCAGGCTTCTATACACGCGACATTTTGTTGGTCGAAGGCGTTACACGTGCAGGCGACACCATCATTGTTCTTGTCAATCATTTCCCTTCGAAAAGAGGTGGCACTACAGCCGAGCAATGGCGCATGCAATCGGCCCAAAAACTACGATACACAATGGATACCCTTTCCTTACTACATCCCAATGCAGCAATAATAGTAACTGGTGATTTCAATGCTTCCCCTGATGAAGAATCGATACGTAACGGGTTGATGCAAGGAAAGGAGGATTTTGAGAATTTAATGGAGCATATTAAAACTGGACGCGGATCATACCAATATCAGGGTTATTGGTCATGCATAGATCAGATAATTGTTTCATCCAATTTAATCAAATCCTGCATAAAAAGTCAACTTAAAATAACAAGAAAGGAAGGAGGCATATTTGATGCCCCCTTCCTATTAATTGACGATGACAAAAATCTTAGCAAAAAAGTCTTCCGCACATATCTTGCCATGAAATATCTTGGTGGATACAGCGACCACCTACCAGTATATATAGAGTTGAAGAGAGTGGATTAGAACTCCACGTACATGTTATGTTCCTTAGCCAAACGGCGGAGGTTAATGATAGCGTAGCGCATACGTCCAAGAGCGGTGTTGATACTCACACCTGTTTTTTCAGCGATTTCCTTGAAATCGAATCTTCCATAGTGACGCAAGATAACCACACGACGTTGCTCCGGCGGCAACATTTTTATAAGTTTGCGAATATTGGAATTAGTTTGCTTACGCATAATCTGACGCTCGATATTTTCGTCGTGCAGCTTGAGGGTGTCGACAACATCGCAATCAGGACGGTTGGGAACAATAGGCATTTTACCGACACGGCGGAAATAGTCCACAATTAGATTATGGGCTATGCGCATTACCCAATGGACAAATTTATTCTCGTCCTTGTAAAAGCCGGAATTAATAGTATAAATAACTTTATAAAAAGTATCCTGAAAAATATCGTCAGCGATGTCCTTGTCCTTGACCACTGAGAAAATATATCCATAGATTTTAGACTGATAACGGGTAAGCAATACCTCGAAGCATGAATAATCACCTTCTTTGTAACCTAAAATCAACTCGTTGTCAGTGAGTGTGCAAGTTGTTACGTCCATAATGGTCTCAATTTTTTGGTTAACAAATAAAACTGATAATTCTGTTCGATAAGACAATGGTATTGGTTAGACATCTATTTTTCGAGTTGCAAAGATACAAACATTATTTTATACAAGCAAATATCTACGCAACTTTTTTCATTTTAGTATACATTAACGCATTTTTATTTTGTTAAAAGCCAAAAATTTATGTTAAAAAAAAATTGCAACATATCAAAAGGCTGATTATGCGTTTTCTGCGTCAAAAAGTAATTTCAACACCTCGTCGGTCAAAGAATTAAGGTTATTACCTTCAAGCCAATGGATTTGAACACCATTGCGTTCCATCCGCCGAAACCATGTCATCTGCCGTTTGGAGAAACGACGAATATCGGTGTAAAGATTTTCATACATTTCTTCAAACGAATAATCCTCCGTTAGATAACGTGTAATATGTTTATATTCAAGACCATACTTAAGAAGCCGCTCTTTAGGGACGCCTCTGTCAAGTAATTGTCTTACCTCTTCAATCATACCATTCTCCAAACGTTGTCGCAGTCTGATGCCTATGCGTTCGACAACAACTTCACGAGGATAATGCACACCTACTACAACATGGGACATAGGGGGGAGTTTGGTAACATCGTTCGGGTGTTTTTGACGAAATTCCTGTATCTCCAAAGCTCGTACCAGTCTATCGCGAGTCTCGGTATCGGTATGGTTATGCAATTTGATGAGTGAAGAAAGTCGCTTGGTAAGTTCTTCGTCGGAACAATTAGCCAAAGTTTCACGATACGCACTATCTACAGGTGCCTCCGGGAGTTGGTATCCTCGCACTATTGATTCTATATAGAGACCCGTACCTCCGCACATTATCGGTTGATGTCCACGTGAAACAATTTCTTGAAATGCTTTCACGAAATCATTTTGGAACTGATACATGCTGTATTCTTCGCCTGCATCGCGAATATCTACAAGATGACATGGAATTGTACGATTCTCCAAGCGATACTCATCCAAATCCTTACCTGTACCTATATCCATACCCCTAAACACCTGTCTGGAGTCGGCGCTGATAATCTCACCATCAATATGGTCAGCAACAGCAACAGCCAAAGAGGTTTTGCCGCATGCCGTAGGACCTAAAATAGTCAGTAGTATAGGTTTGTCTGGACTTGCCTTGTGCATGTCCGATACAACTATTAATCTTCGAAAGTCAATTTGCCGCGCTGTTTATCGAACTGGTAAGCTCCGAAACGGCCAAGCCCTTCACGGTTAATAATGAACTTATAGTCTACGCCCTTAACAACCACCACTTCCACATTGGTCAAGCGTTTTTGACCAATCTGCATCTCCTTGAAAATAATGGTGGTTTTGTCAAGAATATTGCCATTCGGATCAAAAGCGTTGTCGCGATCAGGGAAGTCCTCTTTATTAATACGGCGCTGATAGAGAAAATTCATGGCCTCTTCCCAAGCAATAGCAATAGGTTCCGCATATCGTTCATCAATAAGCATCGGCATCATAGAGCCATTGACAATGCACTGTATTTCGCCCTTGGCAGAAGATATCATTGTTGCAGGTATCGTACCCTCATCATGGATAATTTCAGGTTTGTAGTCGCTTTCTGTTATCGGTTTGGTGACAAGGTCTATAACCTTGCCATCTTCGGTGCGTTTTACCGTCTTTGTATCCGAAGCGAGATTATTGATAAGGGTCTTTGACACATAGTCCGTGCGGAGAATCAGGAATTCAAGTCGGCGGTTAAGTTGATGTGCAGCCTCTTGACGCCCCTTGTCGGTGATATGATTAATGTAGTCGCATTCCAGTGTAGTACCTTCGGAGAACGAATATGGTTTGCCTTCCACGCGTACAGTGATGTTGCGGTCAAGAGTGCGGGGAACACGTTCTGCATAGCCTTTAGCAACAAGACGTTCCGGCTCAATGCCACGGGAAATGAGATAATCCACAACAGATTGGGCGCGGCGTTGCGACAAGGTATCGTTAGTAAGGCCCAAGAACGGACGACAGTCAGTATGAGCACGGAGTTCAACAACAATATTTGGATTATTGACCATGACGAGATAGAGGTCCATAAGAGAATCCATGAACTCCTCTTTCAAATCCCATTTTGCCAAATCGTAGCGGATTTCAGGCAAGACGACCGGCTGTTTCGGCACAGGTTCAAGACGAAAATCATGGACAAGATCCTTGTCGGTATTATAGCCACAGGTGCTTTCAGAGCCTTCGATGGAAAAATAATCGACCTTTGAGACATACATTTTATACACCACATTGCGCATAATTTGTTTTTGGTCGAAACGGTAGAATCCCTGCTTGTTGGTGTACGTCTCGTATTCTTTGCCATCCGAACCCACTATGCGAACCTTTGCATGTTCTACGAGCTGCATGGATTTTTCATCACGGATAGTACCCTCTATGCTATAGAGCAGAGGAGGCAGTTCGAAATAGAAAAGGTCATCGTTAATCGGAGGAACTTTCTTGCCTTTCTTATCGGTTTTTTTGTTATGAGGATCGTCAAACGGACGGTTTGATGAGAAATAGCCACGTTCCATCATGTAATGGTCGCTTTTCGGATAATAGACAATACTCATTTCGTCGTATGACGAGTTTATAGGAATACCCAAGTTCTCCGGGGTAGTCCATTTGCGTCCATTTTTTGCAGAGCGGAAAATATCAAGACCACCAACACCTGGCAGGCCGTTTGAAGAGAAATAAAGTGTCGAGTCGTTGCGCAACACGGGGAACACCTCACGGCCAGCACTGTTGATTGTGTTACCGAGGTTGACCGGCGTGCCGAATTCGTCGTCCAAAGACTTGCGAGTCACCATCCAAAGGTCATAGTCGCCATAGCCATTTGGCATATCTGAAGAGAAGTACATTGTCAGCTGATCACGTGTCAGCGTAGGATAAAGATAGTTGAACACCGTATCGCCAAGGTTGATTTTGACGGGTTCAGACCATTCACTACCTGAGTTGTCTGCTTCATCTTTTTTTGCTTTTCGTCCGGGCTTGTTTTCCAGGCCTGCACTACCCTTTTTAGAATAGTAAACGTAGCAGCCCTGGGTTTCATGTTCACGACTGTCGCAGCGTGAGAAATAAACAGTATTTCCATCAGGGGAAAACCAAGCCTCACCCTCATTGACCGGAGAATTGATAACCTCGCTTTTATCGAATAGTTCCGGAGAGTCCGACCAATTGTCTTTACGATCTTGAAACACAACGTAAAAGTCCGAGAAAGCCTGACCAGTCCATGCGTCGTGTTTATCCTGTTCACCTTCGGGGAAACGTGAGGAGGTAAATATTAATTTAGACGTATCGTCACCAACAAAGCGTGGAGCCCAGTCGTTATAATCGGTAGACCATTTTTCAAGTTTTTTGATATTATGGCGTGTGCGATTCATAAAAAGTTGGTTAACATAGATAATGGACGCCTTACGCTGTTGCGCCAATTTGTCGTCAGGTACCAACTCAAGGTATTTGCCATAGAATTCATCAGCCTCGTCAAACTTATTCTCAAAGCGGTACATCTCCGCCATGTAATAATAAAGTTTTGGTTCGGTTGTGTAGTATTTTTGGTTGATGAGTCGTTTGTATACACGCTCCGCCTTGGGGAAATTGTTCATAAGACGGTAGCATTCGCCCATCTGAAAATAGCAACGGTTTTTCTCGGCCTTATTAGAAGAAATCTTATTGTATGCCTCCTCATATTTTTCGAGAGCGGCAATATACTGTTTTTGGTTGAAAAGGTCGTCAGCCTTCTGAGCAATACTTTTTGTTTGCGCAAAAGCGGCAGAGGTGAAAAAAAGCGAAATTGCAAGTAGCAAAAGACTTTTTTTGAACATTTTCATATATATATATTATTAAATTATTACAACTATAATCATATAACAATCAGTGCATTAAAACCACAAATCAAAGAATTTCAGTACACCTAATCAATTTGCTAAAATACACTTTTTTTTGGAATTCCACATGGGAAACGGGAAAAACATTGCATTGTATACTCAACATCTACAATGCAACACGGTTTGCAAAGACAACAAGATTATTTGTTACGCGGTAACCTTAAGAACTTTGAAGATGCCGTCAGAAACTCAATGTGACACAAAAAGTGTTAATCTACCTGTGTCTCTTCGTCTTTTGAGAGGGTCACTTTTTTATCATTCGTTTTGTTGTCACTCCGGATTGTGTGATAATCCTGACTATATAGGTGCCGGAAGCATAGCCCGACAAGTCCAGTATTGTTGACAATCCGTTTGCTTCATAACAGGCTATCCGTTTGCCATCCATATTGAACAGTTCCACCTTTCGCATCCGGAACGAAGAAATCAGGTTGACCCTGTCGCCAGCGGGATTTGGCATCAGGTGTGTATATAGTCCTATCACATCCTCATCTATTGTGGCGTCGCCACCTCCGCTCCCGGGAATGCCGAAATGAATGGTGTCGGTCCATTCGCTGGCATTGCCGCTGTCGCACACTCCTTTTCATAATATCTGTTTTTATGTTGTTACCAAGTTATTGCTCGCAGTCAATCGAAATTTTCTGCGACTGTTTTGCAGCGGTCATACTATTAAATGAATCCGTTGTAAAACCAAAGGTATAGGGATTTCGCACTGTCGATTGCGACATTGTATTCGACTTCTTATCTATTTTCAAAAGAACAGATGTGTTTGTTTCTTCCGAGTAACAGAAATAACTGTCTTTCTTGGTTTTGATATAACTGATGGTGTATGGGGAAACATATTCCCGTATTATCGTTTTTTCTATGGATTCGGGCATGAAAAAATTCGATAATACACTTGTCTGCGATTGCAAATCCATTGATAACAACAGGACAACAATAAAAAATAATGACTTTTTCTTGGATATATTTGGTTAACTTGGGTAGAATCAACTATCTTGAATAGAAACAACTTTACACTTTCAACATTACAAATATAGGTAAAAAAAGTAATAATGCGAATAATAATCTGAAAATGAAAAAGTATCTTTGTTTCTAAAATCAGAATCAAACAAAAATAATTATTTTTTGACCTAAAAAAAGTAATTTTGCAAATCTTTCAGAACACAAAAATATAGTACAACCTGCTACAAAACATTTATCTAATCAAAATGAACAAGGAGGCAATCACCGGTAATTTAGCCTGCGCTGCGACTTATATCATTTTTGGCATAAACATAGTGACTTGCCGCGATATAGCCAATTATGGAGGATTATCGCCGATGGTATTGTTTTCAATACGTGCCTTATTTGCCGGACTGCTTTTCTGGACGGCATCGTTCCTTACAAAGAAAGAGCCCGTTGAAGGTGGTGATCTGATAAAGATTTTTGGCGCTGGAGTGATAGGTATTTTTCTTCCTCAGTTGACCTTTCTTTATGGCATAACACTTACAACTCCTGTGGATCTTTCCGTCATAAATACTATTACTCCCATCCTTACAATGCTTATGGCGGCCATTTTTCTGAAAGAACCTATTACTTGGAAAAAAGCCATTGGTGTAGCAATCAGTTTCGGAGGTGTCATTTGGCTTATATTGCAGAGTGTTGCAATAGGAGGAGGTGCGCATGCAACGAAGCCTGCCGGCATAATGCTTTGTATTGCCAACAGTACTGTATTTGCTCTTTATTTAGGCACCTGCCGACCATTAACAAGGAAGTACACATCAATAACCATGATGAAATGGATGTTTCTTGTAGCTTTTATACTATCGTTGCCATTCACCCTGCCAAAACTTGGAAGCACTGATTTTGTATCAATTCCGACAAAGGTTTGGTGGGAAGTGGCGTTTCTCGTCTTTTTTGCCACCTTCATTGCCTATTTTCTAATACCCATAGGGCAGAAACGAATACGACCAACCTTGGTAAGCATGTATGGTTATCTGCAGCCTATAATTGCCACAATAGCATCCATAGCAGCAGGCATGGATGTACTTACCTTTACCAAAATAGCTGCGGCAGTGTTGGTCTTTACCGGAGTATATATAGTAAGCCAGAGCAAAAAGAGAATCTATCCAGAGACCGAGAGCTAAAACTGGAAATAAATAAAGGGCTGAAGGTCTGCCGTGATGAACTGGTAAACGATAAATACCGCAACTACCACAGCCACCGCCATGGCCCAAAGCGGCATGCTTGCAAAAGCCAAACGATATCTACGCTTAAAACATTCAGGGAGCCAGTGTATTATCATACCAAGAACAAACACAATAAACACTCCGGAGTAGGTAGCGATTATTTCTGGAATGACCGAGGTGTCCCAATGGCCGCCTATGCGTGTCACCATATTTTTAGCCGTGTTCCATGCCACCTGATTTGCCTCTGCGGGATCAAGATTTGAACCGCTCCGGAAAAAAAGGCGAGTGAATGTAATAAATAAAAAAGTTAGGAAAATATTCCACGGTTTTTCGAAATGTTCCTTATCAATATTGTGTTTATCACAAAGAGGTGTGACAACAAGATAACGTATGGCAGTTCCAAAAAACATAATACCACTCCATACGGTGAAAAGATTAAGTGCCGGCGTCTGCCATAAAACATCGGCAGCCAGGAGAATCAAGAAAAGTACCTCGGTGGCTACAATACGAGCGCGAGTACCCTGTTTTTTCCACCATTTATAAGCAAGTATTCCAAGTCCGTTAAGTCCACCCCAGGTGATAAAATTAAAGCTTGCGCCATGCCACATGCCGCCAAGGAGCATTGTGTCCATATTGTTCACATTGGTAGCGAACTCACGACGATGGCGGGGAAAGATATAATACACGGCTACAAGTAGTCCGATAACCGAAGTCACTACCAGGGTCACCCATGCAGTCTGTGCCATTAGAGCAACTACGACAAGCATTCCACCAAGTATAATCCATGTTGCCGCAGTAGCGCTTCGGTTACCTCCAAGAGGTATATAAAGATAGTCTTTCAACCAATTAGACAGAGACATGTGCCAACGTTTCCAAAAGCCTGCAGGATTAGTTGCCTTGTATGGAGAGTTGAAGTTTTTGGGAAGATAGAAGCCCATGAGCATAGCCACTCCGATAGCAATATCTGTATACCCGGAAAAATCGGCATAAACCTGAAGAGAATAGATAAAGAGAGCTGAGATATTTTCAAATCCGGTATATAGCAATGGGTTATCAAAAACACGATCTACAAAACCTACTGCAAGATAGTCGCTAAGGATTATTTTTTTCATCAATCCGTTGATAATCCAAAAGAGGGCAATGCCAAACTGACGGCGACTAAGGAAATACCGTTTATAAAGTTGAGGTATGAACTGGTCGGCACGAACGATAGGACCTGCGACGAGTTGTGGGAAAAAAGTTGTATAGAATCCAAAATCGAAAACATTGTCTGCGTGGCGGATCTTACGTTTATATACGTCAACGATATAACTGATATTCTGAAAAGTAAAAAAAGATATTCCGACTGGAAGCAATATTTTGGAAGCATCAAAGCGAGGTGTCTTTGTAAAATGATTCGCAAATTGTGCCAGATGATTCACAACATGGATATCGCTGTGAAACATATTGTTGTAGATGTCGGTGAAGAAATAGGCGTATTTAAAATAGAAAAGCACTAATAGATTAATGACAACACCGGTAATCATCAATGCCTTACGACGAAATACCACACTAAAAAACGACGGTTTTTCAACGTCGGTATTTTCAGCGATTTTATCGAGTCTGATTCCCAAATAGTATCCAAGGAACGTAGAGAAAACAAGCAAAAGAACGAAAAGACCCGAGGTTTTGAAATAGAAAAAAAGACTTACAATAAAGAGGTATCCATTACGAATAACCAGTTTGGGACTCTCAGAGAAACGAAAACTAACCTTTTCATTCTTTGAAAGCCAGCCATTAACAGTCATACGCGCCTTAGTACTCTGTATTAAACAAAGGCCAGCGATGACAAGCAAAAAAAACGCCCAGAAGTTAAACTGAGTAAAAAGCAGCGGATGCTCCTTATCAAACGAAAAGAGATCAGTAAGAAATATAAATATGTCTCTCATTATCGTCCTTTTCAGAGGGTTGAGGATTTGTTTTGCTATTATTACTGATTCGGCCGGTCAGGGTACCGATTGCATGGAAGAATGCATTAGAGAACAGGTCACCGAGCAGACGGTAACCATTTCTTGTAAAATGGACAAGGTCACGCTGAGCCAGTTCATTCTGGGTCCATTTCCGGATAGAGCCATATCCACCCATTACAGCAAATTGGTCCCAAACGACGCCACCACACTGACATGCGACACGGTAAAAAGCCTCACGAGCCTGTAAACCATTGGCGTTATGAACACGGCTACGTCCACTTCCACGAAAACTATCATTGTTTGTTATAAACACAAAAGCACATTCAGGATTAATATTGCGAATAGAATCAACAAGTTGCACATAACGAAGTCGAAAAGCAGCCGAGTCGAATGATGGTCCTGCTGCATCATTAATTCCGATGCCAAAAATAACCAGATCCGGGTTAATCATTTGCAGATCGGTAGTAAGGAATGGACATTTGTTCAAATAATCAGCCACCGATGCACCATTCACTCCAATCGAGTGGACAGTAATACCGGGAGCATCGCTGCCAAGGTACACCCCGGTCAATGTAAATGCCTGCCCCGAGTCACAAGAAATGACTATTGAGAACTGAGGGACGTTGACAGCATACCGATAGCAGCGTTTTTGGACATCTATTTCAACAGGGTCTATCAATATACTATCGCCGTTATCGAAAACACGAATTCGAGGTATGACATCGCCGACAGAATAGCCCAATAGCGATATAGTATCTATCGGAAAAGATAATTCTGGATCGCTTAGAGAAATGCCGATTTCTGCCGATGAATCGGATGCTGTAACCGCAATTCCACAAAGACCGAGTATAGCCTGGGGTTCCTTATACACATTTCGTGTCAAGTCAAGGGCGCGAGTTCGAGTGACCTTGTAATCGAAAGGATTATTGCACTTGACTGCGGCTGAATACGGGAACAACATTCCTCGCTCAGCTACAGGATAATACGAATCGGAATTAATTGCCTTGTGAGAACCAAGTAAAATGTTGCGACGTATCTGATGAGGGAAAGTGCCTCCTTGCACATGTGAAGCTCCAATATGCATTATACTCACATGGCCTTTCCCAGTAGACAGAACACTATAGAATTTTTCAGCAAACTTAAGCATCCTACTGCTGTCACCACAAAAGAAAAACCGGTTAGAGTCGTATTGGATAAATGAATATGAAGAATCTATGGTTGTAAAAAAAAGACTATCCAACACTTCGTGTTGCTCCGAACCTTTATGAGACTGTGCATTGCAGCCACAGAAAGGGAGAAGAAGCAGTAGAAAAAGGAAATATTTGAAAAATATGAGTTGAGTTTTTATTTTCATATAGTTATTGTTTCGGTGTTTTATCCTTTATTTCTTTCCAAATCCGACTAAATTCATCTGAGGTAAGTTTACGACGAAGATAATATAATTCGTACAGTTTGAGTATTGACTCTCCAAGGTAGTCTCCCATCAACGCTGCTCCTTTGATGGAAAAATGCACATAATCTGCGCCAGCGTAACCATTCTTGTTCCAAACCACCATTGAATTTTTCCCGCCCATAGCGTCATAGATGCTCCAGAATGCGGCACCATGTGCAGTGACAGTGTCACAGAGACAATGTATCAATGTTGGCAGCATCGGAAGTGTGGCGAGCTTACCATTTACCATAGTACTCATGTCAGAAGGGCCAACGAACAGGATGGCCGCATCTGGACATGCACTATGCACATAATCGATTTGCTTACCGATTTGGTTGCAATATTTATTTATCGCATCTTGAGTTTTAAGATATGTCGCCGAGTTTCCTCCGAACTGCATAATAATCATTCCAACGTCAAGAATTCTATAGGATTCCTTCAACATGTCGAAATCAACCATGCGGAATTGGTGCCCGGAAGTGGATCGCATCCCGATGTTGTCAACCGCCACACCATACCCGTCGTCAACCATTATTCCATAGATATCTGCAGTACCATTGAATGTCAATGCTGCCGAGGTAGTATTACTATCCAATCTCCATGCTATTTCATGTATACCTTGTGATGTGACCGTTTCCGAAAAATTCCCCGCACCTTTACGGTTACGCATAGATATGGCGAGAGGTCCCGGGCGATTGTTAAACAGCACACGGACAGATGAGAAGTGACCTACACGTTCGGTGGCATTTTTATTATTGACAGCAGAAAGAGAGAGTGTTGCTGTACCTGTCAATCGCCAGCTACGCAGCATAGGGCCATAGTTGCCAGCAGCCCTAACAAAAGTAGAGTCACCCCATGTAGATTGTCCTATCAGGGAACCTGATGAAGACTGGCTGAAGGTTATTGTAGCCACTGGCTGCCGTAAAGGCAACATGCCCGGTCCGCCACCGCCAAACTTCGCCTGCAGAAGTTCACGGATACGGCAGGTTATACGGTCCTGTTCTATTTGGGAGTCGCCATAATGCATCACCCTGACAGTGCGTTTCTGGGATTCTGCCTTTTCTGCACTGCGGAAAAACTTGTCAAACGAGCTCACATCGTCATCAGGGAGCCAAAAACGAGTAGGACCCTCAAAAAGAGCATGGTAACAATCCTCTATCGAATCACGTACACCTGTAAAATCACGGTGTTTCTTATGAACAATAAGGTCGTCCATATCTTTTTCCTTTTCACGGACAAGGACCTCATGAAGTTTCGGGAAATGCAATGTAACGCCAAACAGTTTCACACCGTTGCGAGGGAAAACAACACACAGCAGCATCAATGATGCCACAACAATAAGAAAGAATTTGAGAGTAGATGAGATTTTCATTCCATCGACTTCAACTTTTTCTCAAGTTCATCAACTCTTTTATAGAGTTGGTCGAGATTGCGCTCAAAGACGTAAGTTTTGCGTTGTTTGATGGCGTCTGTAGCCGGGGAGCCAAGAATAGTCACTCCATCCGGAAAGTTACGTGTCACTCCTGACTGTGCGGCTATTGTAACATTGTTTCCAACCTCGATATGGCCAACTATACCGACCTGACCTGCGATGATGCAATGTTTCCCCACCTTTCCAGAGCCTGCTATACCACTCTGTGAGGCCATAACCGTGTTCTCCCCGACAACAACATTGTGCGCTATCTGGCAAAGGTTGTCGAGTTTTACACCGCGATGGATAACGGTAGAACCCAATGTGGCACGATCTATGGTTGTATTGGCACCAATTTCGACATCGTCCTCAATTACGACATTGCCTATCTGGTCTATTTTTTGGTATTTGCCGTCAGCCTGAGGGGCAAATCCAAAACCGTCAGCGCCGACAACTGCACCGGAGTGGATAATACAGCGTTTTCCAATGACAATATTCTGGTATATACGAACGCCTGCAAAGAGAGTTGTTTTTTCTCCTATTGTACTATTATCGCCGACATAAGTATGAGGATATATTTTTGCACCGTCGGCAATTTGGACATTTTCACCTATAAAGGCAAATGGGCCGATATAACAGTCTTTTCCGACAGTGGCACTTTCAGAAATAAATGCCTGTGGCGAAACTCCCCTTTTATCGAGTTGCATCTCGTTGTATTTTTTCAGCAGTCCGGCGAAGGCAAGGTAAGGGTCTGCAACCCGAATCATTGCCGACGACACCGGATGTTCCGGGGCAAAGTCGTCCTTCACAATAACAGCAGTAGCCTTTGTGTCGTATATGTAGTTAGTATATTTGCTATTGGCCAAAAAAGAAAGACCTCCAGGTTCACCTTCCTCTATCTTGCATAGCTTCCATATCTCGGCATTTGTGTCACCTTGAACACTTCCGCCCAACATTGCGGCAATCTGACTGGTGGTAAATTTCATAGATGTATTAACTTATTATTTAATCGTTCCTAAGGTTGGTAGATATATTATTATAATAACGGAAAGAAATCACTTAAATTGTATATACCCCTTTATTTTTGTCACCGTTGTAGAATCCATCAATGTCACTTTGTATAAATCCTGAACATTTAAGATTGGACCGACCTGTCTACGGTAGTTCACTATTGCCTTGGCTTGATAGTAGTCAAGATATGGATGGCGGGACAACTCAGATGCCGTAGCGGCGTTGACAGGGATGCGTTTGATTAATGTCGTGTCCACCGAGATATGTGCTGCTATACCGTCGTAACGTTCGCGGTCCATACCATAGACCTCCATAAGCTGTTCACATCGTATATATCCCCCAAGCAGGGCGCGGTACTTCACTATACGGCGAGCAAACGCAGGACCTATTCCATAGAGCAGTTGTAATTCCATGGTATCCGCCGAATTAAGTTCAACCACAAACTTACGTTGGTTTTTCGACGTGGAATATTCAAAATGGTTTCCGTCACTTCTACATTCCCCTTTTTCAGGTAAGTATACCTCTTTGCTATCAAGAGAATCGCCCTCAAACATGGCAATTGCATTTTTAATTGACACAAATTGAGAATCCATGCATTCGTCATTACCATTTCCTGCAGGAGCCGCCAAAGGCCAAAAAACCAAGATCGCCAGAGCAATAACAAGGATGGTGCATAGCACCAAATAGCCTCTCCATTGTCCTTTTGTTGGTCGATTCATACTATCTTAAAATTTACTACTCCTCATTAAGCAAGATGGTACCGCGTTGCCTTGTAATCTGAGGAGTGGTAAAGTTCTCGTCACTCTCAAATCCATCGCCATACGTAACACGCATGCCATTTACTGAACGCACTGAACTGTCAGAGTAAATACGGTGATCCATCGCGTTCCATATAATGTGTTCAAGATACGAGGTGTCTCCGGAGCGATAATCCACGATAACAACATTTTTCCGAGCCTCAATGATTTTTTGTTCTTCCAACGAGACGGCATAATCAGCGGTAATATCGGCCACTGCCTCGGAATTAGCAGATAGGATATGCATTACAATTCCTGAAGGGTAGACTGTTTTACGTTCAGGCTTGTCATAAACAATCACAGTGGGAGCATTCATCAGCAGCTGGATTTTTCCTTGAGCACTACGAAGCACCTTTACGTTGTCGAGTGACTGCTGAGGAAGGTCTTTACGGTCGAAAAAATGTACTTTCTCTATATCATTGCGACATGAGACAAAGAGCAGACATAACACAACAAAGCAGGGAAGCGTGCAGAATACACACCTCCCTGTTTTTTTGCATTTCTTCATATCGTCCATATCCTGCACGACCGATGAAATGCTTTATTTCCTTGTCCTAACAATTGTGGATACTCCTACCCAGCCAGGTACAGTGAAACTATTACCGTCAATAAGGTCAAGTTCGAAAGCCTTATCCTGTTTTGGGAAGTGACCCGAGTACGAGCTTATCAGACGATTGGCTGCCTCAACATTTTCAGGGGAATCGTCGACATTGATGGCACGACGGGCGACGTCCACTGCAACCCAGTATACAGATTGTCCGTTCATACCGTCATCGACAGAGCGTACGCTGCTGGCATACAGCTGAGCCAGAAGGCGGTAAGGCTCGCCCTTTGAACCGTCCATTTCGGCGGCGCGATTATAAGCAGCACGGGCATTGGAGTAGCTGTTGATGTTTGCGTAGCAAAGTCCCTGCAGAATGTACATGTTGTATTTATCCTTGTCTTCGGCTGATTTAAGGGCTTCCGTCACAAATGCAGCACCTTTGCTGTATTCACCACGCTGGTAATTCATCTGAGCCATAAGGTAAGCTGTGGATGCTGAGGGTTCCAGCGTGTTCAGTTTCTCAGTAGCGGCGAAGAACAGGTCGGTGTTCATGCATTTCTTTTTGCGAAGAATGGTGGTGATTTTCTTCAAAAGAGTCAAATCTTCAGGGTTGGCCTCGAACTTTCTGGTATAGATTTTTACCAGTTCATCACATGAAGCAAAAGGAGAAAAACGATTTTCGACATTAGCGATTACAGTACGTATTTCTGCGCGCTTGGCACTATCCTTCTCGGCAGCGATTAAAGATTCAAGGGCATCACTTGCGATGTCATAGTTGTCGACAATGAGAGTAGTGTCTGCATTTCCGGCTATTACATAATCAACCGTAGCGTCGAAATAGCGTTCGATAAAAGCCACATCGAGTTTAGAAGCGTCAAGACGCATTGCTTCGGCATAAAGTGCATAATATTCCTTGAGGGCAGCTTTTCCACGCAAAGTTTTCAGGTCGTAAGCCTTGCGGGCAGTCACCTCGGCTGCTTCGCCGAAATATTGTATACGAAGGTCGTACATCCGCATTAATTCATCAACAATAGCATTGCGTTTTTCAGCATCATTCTTATTGGCATTAAAGAGGTTTTTAAGAATGACTGCGCCATGGATATAAAGGTTTTTTGAACTGCTTGGGCAGGTCTCGACAGCTATTTTCCAGGGTTCGTAAGCATCCTGATACTGTTTGCTTTTGTAAGCCTCCGAATAGAGGAAACGGTTAGTCTTGCATATACTGTCTTCTGCATTCTTAAATTGAGCTGCTGCAGGCAGTACCGTAAGTGCCATTATCAGACTCAGAGTTAGAAATTTGATTGTTTTCATTGTTGTTATTATTGATTTTTTTCTGTTCTTTTTCCTTTTATATTTTTTGTTTGGTGTAAAAAGCAAAAATTGTTTGTTTATGATTTTTTAAGGGTTTAGTTGAATTTACGTTTCACAAACCAACTCTCACAACTACCAACGGAAATGCCTATTGTAAAAGCGTCGCGACGCAGGAGGTCGGATGTACCAAATGAGGAATAGGCTGCTGATACTGTCAATACCGAACGTCCCTTTCGCATTGGCAAAGAAACGCCCATGCCGATGCCCCATTCATGAAGGTTAAATTCTCTTCCATCAGTAAGCATCATCTGCATACGACCGTTTTCATAGTGTCCGCCTGCCGAGAAAGTTATGCGGCGAATGTAATTTGTCGCATTGCGATCTCCCATCAATTGGAGACCAAGGGCATATCTCTGGTTTCCACCGTAACGCAGAGGGCTTTGACCAAATATGGAGTAGCTGTTGTTTTCGGTGTATTTCAAACCGCTCCAAGGTGCAAAAGTGGCGTCGAAAGCCACCAGCCACATATCGTCGTGCTGAAAAGAAAGGCCAACACCTGTTGTGAAAGGCTGTTCGAGAGAACTTTCAAACTCGCTATTGCCATCGAGTGGGAAGATTGTGTCACGCATATATTCCGTAGCCGCATTGGTCACAAAAGTATATACCAAAGCGTTATCCCGTACAGTCATATTACGATGTGGTTTGATATTAACTCCAAGACCGAGATGATACCTGTCTCCTATCGGCTGTTCATACTGGACACCCATATCGAATGTAAGGTTTTTTATATATGTGTCTTTCTGGCTCCGTGAATCCATAAAGTAAGTTGTGTCGTTAGCCGTAAAGTCATACGTCACCGCTCTCGTGAGGTTACCATAAAGGTAGTTGAGGTTAAATCCGGCGCGAAGCTGAGGTTTCTTGCCGTCATTACCGCCCAAGATGTTGAATCCATGCCCCCAGAAGAACTGGCTAACACCGCCCATACCTTCGTATAGAGTTTTCACTTCGCCGCCAAGTCCTGCATCGGCAGTCTGGACCGATTGGTAATTCACGTCAGACATAGGCATAACACCAAGAGCTGTCTTCCACCATTTCGTCAAAGGAAAACCTATAGCCAAATATCCGAGATTACCATCAGCATCAAACTGATGCTCTGTCGTATTACGCAGCGTTGTCATCTCTACATAGAGTCCCATGTCAAAAACCATTGACTCCATATTAATGGCACCGTAAGAAGCCGGGTTAAACGGGTTAAGTGAATTGAATGAAGAACGAGTATAGGCGACACCTCCAAGTGCTGACAAAGCCGGCATGTTGTACGGCATATTGTTAAAACCTATTCCATACTGTGAGTATGGCGAATTGAGACCATTTTGAGCCGATACAGCCAACACAGCAAATAGCATAGGAAGAATACACAAATGCCTCATTAAACTGCTTATAGCAACAATGTTTTTTTTCTCTAATTTCATTTATCTTCAAAAAACTATTCTATTCCTCGAAAAGCAAATTCTTTACACTATCACATTTAGTTCCAATATCTTATCAAGACCGATATACATCAAGTCTGAATTTGCAAAGTTCGGAAAAAATAATCGATTGGCAAAAAAAACTGCATCACCACCAGTTAAAAAAAGTTTAACATTCGGATATCTCTTGGAGTATTCATGCATAAACCCCTCTATTTCAAACAATGAAGCATTACAAACCCCTGCTATCAACGAAGTTCTTGTACTGTTGCCCGTAATAGGTGTGTCTACAAGGCCTTTACGTTCATCGGGTGAGAGAGCGACTTGAGGAAGAGCGTCTGTAAAATCGTGCATGGCGCGGAACCGCATCTGAATGCCTGGAAGGATTGCCCCACCACGGAAACAATTATTGTCATCAAGTAAATCAACAGTAATGCAAGAGCCTGCATCCACTATTACCAAAGCTCCTTCCGGGCATAAAATACGAGCTCCAACTGCTGATGCCACACGATCCATTCCGAGGGTTTGCGGAGTATCGTAATCCATAGTTATTGGAAGAATCGAATTATAACTCAACTGATGAAAGCAAGCATATAAGTATTCTGGCAACAGCTTTGCAAAATCAGGCTGATGACCGACAACTGAAGCAATCGCCTTGTCAACATTATAGCGGCGGCAAAGATTGGCAATTACCTTAGGGGCATCTTCCATAACCATCTGTTCAAGCATATTACCATGCTCCATAATTGCCATTTTGGAACGTGTGTTGCCTATGTCAAAAATCAGATGAGCCATAATACAAACATAGCAAAGTCATAGATTTAGTTGTACATATTCATAGCCCTGTCAGGGCCAAGAGTAGCAAAAGCCTTTACGGCTTCGACGGCACGATCCAATGCCGGTTCCAATTCTACAATTTCCTTATCACTAAATCGTCCGAGAACATAGTCTATTTGGTGTCCTTGTCCGAAATTGTTGCCTATCCCGATACGCAACCGGCAATAGTTTGACGTATGTATCAGTTCCTCTATATTGCTCAGTCCATTATGTCCGCCTCCACTACCCTGTTTTTTCATTCGTATTTTCCCCACAGGCAAAGCAATATCGTCCACAACCACAAGAAGATTCCCGATATCTACCTTTTCCTTCTGCAACCAGTACTGAACAGCCTTACCGGACAGATTCATGTATGTTGTGGGGCGAATCAGAACCAAAGTACGTCCTTTTAGTTTTACCTCGGCACGATAAGCATGTCTATCAAGCACATATGTGGGTTTTTCCCCACCTTCGCGGCTACAGGACTTCAAAAGTCGATCGATGACCATAAAACCACAATTGTGGCGAGTTCCCTCATATTCGTCGCCAATATTGCCGAGGCCGACAATCAAGTATTTCATAGACAGGTCTTCTGGTTCTCTTTTTTTAAATAGCTTTTGGAAAAAACTCAATTCTATCAAATATTATTTGAAAAATACGACTACTTGACAATTAATTCTCGACTTTTACTTGGCTATCTGTATCAAGAGTAACATTACGTGTCACCTTTGCTTCGATCGTGTTGGCACGTACAATGTCGGTCATATTAACACCCGTGGCACTTTCAATTACATCAAAAGCCTGTTTTATTACAGATGGCACTGCACCGGAGATACTGGCTGCATCACCGCCGCTGGTGCCATAGACATTCATATTCTTAATAGCGGCAATAGGTTCAGACACGCGACCTGCCACGTCTGGGATGATTTTAACCATCATGTCGAGAATAGCTGCCTGTCCATAACGCTCATATGCTTCCGCTTTTTTCTGCATGGCCTCAGCCTCGGCGAGACCTTTTTTCTCGATAGCTATAGCTTCCGCCTCACCGGCACACTGAATCTTATAAGCTTCCGCCTCACCGTTGGCTTTAATACCTTCGGCCTCGAGGACCATAGCTTGTTTTTTGGCTTCGGCCAGAGCAATTTGTGCACGAGCCTCCTGTTCTGCACGATAGGCTTCTGCCTCAGCCTCACGCTTGCTTTGTTCAAGGTCAGCTGCGGCTTTCAACTCCACCTGATACTTATCAGCGTCGCTCTTCTTCATTACCTCGGCTGCAAGTTCATTCTCACGAATTTTGACACGTTCGGCAGTGAGGACCTGCTCACGCATGGTCTGTTCAATCTGAGCGTCGACAGTCTTTGTGTTAATGGTTTTCTGCTGTTCCTGACGTTGAATTTCATACGCAGCATCTGCATCAGCCTTCTTTGTCTGTTCGATAATTGTCAGTTCACTCTTTTTAACAGCAAGCTCATTTTGGCGAATAGCAATCTGTGTCTGAGAATCCACTTGAGCATCATTAGCCTCTTTTTGAGCCTCAGCCTCGGCCTTGGCAATGTCTCGTTCTGCATTTGCTTTGTTGATTTTAGCCTGCTTACGGATAGTCCAAGTGTTATCGGCGCCAAGATCCTCTATAAGATTCTTTTCATCAGTAACATTCTGAATGTTGCATGAGATGATACGAAGACCCAGGGCCTCCATATCCTTCTGAGCCTTGCTCATAATCTCGTCGGAGAATTTGTCCCTATTGATATTTATGTCACGTAGCGACAAAGAGCCAATAACCTCACGCATATTACCCTCCAGAGAATCCTGTACCTGTTTGGATATTTCTATACCACTCATATTCAGAAAGTTCTTGGCTGCTAATCTAACACCATCTATATCGGGTATTACTTGTATTTTAGCCACGGCATCGACATTGACATTGATGAAGTCGTTAGTAGGAACAGTACGACTGGTGCGGATATCTGCAGTAACCTGACCAAGAAACACTTTGTCCAGACGTTCCAATAATGGGACACGTAAACCGCCCTTACCAATATAGATACGGGGCTTGCGATTGAGTCCAGAGACAATATAGGCCACCGAAGGCGGTGCCTTAATGTAGGAAACAAGAATAACAACCAGCAATACTGCGGCCACGATAATTCCGGTTAAAACAGGTGTTGTCATAATTATGTAAAGATTAAAGGTTAATGTTTAAAGATTTTTTACTCACAATCAATAAAGTAATCTGTCACATAGTTACTGTTTTGACTGGCAAGCTTGATGAGCCTGCTTTGACCCAAGAGCCTAATGAGCTAACTTATTGTTTATTATTATGTCCTTAATTTTTCACAAGCGTCATTTCATTTACAAGATGTCCTGCCCCGGCAAATTTGTCAATAACAAATAGGCAATAGCGGATATCGAGACAGATGTTGCGACAATAATCCGGATCGAAAAGCAAATCACTCATCGTTCCCTCCCAGCATCTATCGAAGTTGAGACCAATCAATCGACCATCAGCATTAAGTACCGGGCTGCCGCTGTTGCCTCCCGTCGTGTGGTTTGTGGCTATGAATCCGACCGGCATTTCCTTGTCAGGGGTACCATAGCGGCCATAGTCGGAAGTATTGTACAATTCCTTTAAACGAGGTTCGACGACATAGTCATAAATATCAGGGTTTTCTTTTTCCATAATACCCTTAAGCGTGCTATAAGGCTTATAGTAGACTCCGTCGCGAGGGCGGAATCCTTCCACATGACCATACGCTACACGAAGAGTAAGATTTGCATCTGGGAAGAAATTGACATCTGGCTGCATCTCCATCATCCCTTTGACATACAGACGCATCAGATGTTGGATATCACGGTATGCAGAGCGATAAGTGGCGATTTTGGCAGGATCATAAACGTTAGCATAAGCCTTGTCGTAAAGCTGTACAGCAGGGTCTTTCCTCAATTTGGAAGCATTCTTTGCAGAATAGTTAGCAAGGAATTTTTTTAGTTTTTGTTCATTATTAATTAGTGAGTTGTCATAAATCTCACCAAGTTTTTTTTCAACAGAAGACTTGTCTGCCAGATTGTCTGCCAGATACGGGGCATATCCTGCCTGCCACATATAAAGGAAAGTCTCTACAAATATGGCACGGTCTACAATGGTGTGCTGCTGAAAATCGGAGAAATATTTAGCATTGGCAACTTTTAACGATTCCACAAAAGAATTGATATCCGATGAGGCATCCATAGAAGCCAGCTGACTGTATGATCTTGCTCGTATCATAAGGTCACTTGCGCACACAGCCTCTGAAAAATATGTAAACTCAACACTGACAGGTCTAAATTTGTTGTAAGCTTCATGAAGACGAGGCAGAACATTATAATACATCGGTTTGTCATTAGCCCATTGCTGATAGCTACGTTCAAAATCTTTTTTCTTTTCCACTCCCTTCAGGCGGTTTATTCCTTGCGTTTCTCCCTGCCATTTCTTCCAGCCGTTTGCAATACTGGCGACCTTGGAAGCATATTTCAAACGTTGAGCAGGACTTTGATTCATGGCATTGTTATAATGCTTCAGGCGTATAGTCCTAAGGTCTATACGGATAGGATTTTCAATATTTGCCGCTAATTCCACAGCATCGCTTGTGACATAGCGCTGTGTGGTTCCAGGATAGCCAAACACAAACGTAAAATCGCCCTCATTCACACCGTCAAGAGATATTTCAAGATACTTCAGCGGCTTGTACGGTTTATTGGAAGCATTGTATGGAGCAGGTTTATTGTCCTCCCCTGCATATACACGGAACATTGAAAAATCGCCCGTATGGCGAGGCCACATCCAGTTGTCTGTATCTCCACCAAATTTTCCGATATTCGACGGAGGCGCTCCGACGAGACGTACGTCGGTGAAGACTTCGTTAATATACATAAAGTATTGGTTTCCGTAATAGAAAGGCTTTATAATAGCCTTATAATGCGTACCTTCCACAGCACGAGCGGTAATTTTTGAGATATTGCTTTCAATAATTGCAGAACGCTCATTTTCAGGAGTATCACCGCTGACACCCATAAGAACCTGATCAGTTACATCTTCCATTCGGACCAAGCGTGTTGCAGTGAGACCAGGGCAAGGCAGCTCCTGGTCACGGGACATCGCCCAAAAACCATTGGTCAAGTAATCGTGTTCCACAGTGCTATGCGATGTAATGTAACTATAGCCGCAGTGATGATTGGTCAGGAAAAGACCTTCGTTGCTGACATACTCACCTGTGCATCCCTGATTGAAAAGAAGTATTGCATCCTTCAGACAGGCATTATTTATATCATAAATATCCTTGGCAGTGATTCGCATGCCTGCCTTCTGCATATCCGCCTCATTGCGGCCAAGAAGCATCGGAATCCACATTCCCTCGTCGGCATATGAACTGGTTGCAATAACAACCAATAATAGTAATGTGACAATTTTTTTTACCATATCTGTTTATTTTATAAAAAAAGGTTTTATTAGCAAATAAAATTGTTTATATACTGCTGAGATTTAGCACTTTTATCGAATCAAACCGCAAAAAACAATCCCATATCATGTTGCAAAGATATTAAAAATTAAAAAGAGGCACAAATGTTTTGAAAAAATCAAGTTTATTTTACAAATAGTAAATGTTAAAGATCATTGAAAGACTCATTTCGGCAAAGGATAATCGCTCAGGATAATAAAAAAACACTGTATGCGTTATTGTAACGTCTCCAATAAGAAACAAAGTGTCTTTAATAATAGATTATCCCTGGTATTTCATAGTTTTCTGCCTGCTTTTAGGAGTTGCTTACTCTTATATACTTTATTTATGGGTAGTTTTCGGGCGACGCAAAAGAAAGGATACTCTTACTTTTTCAAAAAGAGCAACGGTTATTTTATTCACACTCCGCACATTATCGGTAACCACTATAGCAATGCTGTTGCTTGCTCCTCTGACCAAACGGGAAACAAGTCGAAAAGAGAAACCAATCATTGTTATCGCAGAAGACAACAGCCAGTCTCTCAACCACAGCACTGATTCGGCATACTACCACGCTGAATTCCAGAAAAATATTGAAAAACTCGCAAACAACCTTGCCAAGGACTACGAAGTGCATCAATACACGTTCGGGGCCAAAGTACAGAACAGAGACGAGGTTTCCCAACTTTTTTCAGAGCAGAAAAGCGACATTTCACAAATACTCACGGAAGTCTCTGAGCGCTACTATCACCGCAACATAGGCGCATTAGTTATTGCAAGCGATGGTATATACAACAGCGGGGTCAACCCATTAACGCCTGCCTCGTCGTTGCCTTTTCCCGTATATACTGTAGCAATGGGTGACACTACCGAATACCGCGATGCCACAATATCAAATGTGCGTTTCAACAGAATTGCATATCTTGGCAATGAGTTTCCGGTTGAGGTAACCGTAAGCGGCAACAAGCTGAAAGGCAAAACAACCAATCTAACCATACATTGCGATGGAAGAAAGATTCACTCAAAGAATTTGACGTTTGACAACGACCACGCCGTACACACCGAGACGATTACAATAAGTGCAGACAAAGAGGGCCTACAAAGTTACACGATAGAGATTGGTGCAATCGCCGGCGAAAAAACGCTCCGCAACAACCGCCGCACCATTGCTGTTGAGATCATTGACGGGCGTCAAAAGGTAGCCATTGTGTCTGCTGTCCCACACCCTGATGTGGCGGCGTTAAAAGCCGCAATAGAAAGCAATCAAAATTTTGAGGTTAAAACATTCCTTGCCTCGGATCTTTCCGCTGGCAAAAACGATTTCCGCAATTACAGTCTTTTGATTCTCCATCAGCTTCCGACAAAGGTAGCGACCGCAAACATCGATGTGGCAAAGATGATAAAAGATGTGCCGACAATATTCATATTGGGTAGCCAGAGCGACCTCTCCAGACTCAACGCTTTGCATGCCGGAGTTGAGGTATATTCACGCATAGACCGCCAGAATGAGGTTACAGCAATCATAAACAAGGACTTCACTTACTTTACCATCGACAAAGAGATGGCTCAACGAATAGCTGCATTCCCTCCTCTGCTATCGCCTTTCGGTGAGTACAAAACAAGCGGCAACGCACAGACGCTAACAACTGCCAAAATAGGAACTGTCAACTCCAACCTTCCGCTTATAGTCTTAACACAACAAGGCAGCTGTCGTTACTCGTTTATTACCGGCGAAGGGCTATGGCGATGGAGGTTGGCTGACTGGCAAGAAAGCAACAGTCATTCCAATTTTGACGGACTAATAAGCAAGATAGCATTGTTCACGGCATTAAAGGCAAACAAGGAACATCTTAACGTCGAGGTGAAGCATCTTTTCGGAGAGGGAGAACCGATAACCCTTGAAGCGCAATTGTATAACGACAACTTTGAGCTTGTAAACACACCTGACATTGACCTTACAATAACTAATGCCGCTGGAGAAAAGAACAAATATTCATTCAACCGCACGGCAACAGGGTATTCAACAAATATCGGAGCACAAAAACCAGGCAAATACAATTATTCCGCCGAAACGCACTATGGTGGGCACAACTACACAGCGACAGGACATTTTATTGTAGAAGAGTTTGACCTTGAAGCACAAAACAGCGTCGCCAATCATTCGTTGTTAGCCACAATGGCAGCATCTACCGGGGGAGAAATGGTCGATGCACGACAAACAGAGAGGATAGCAGAACTTCTGCGTGACAGAAAGGACATGCAGACAGTCATTTATAGCGAGACACATTACGGAGATATCCTCAACATGCCACTGGTATTTGTACTTATTGTTGTACTTCTGAGCATAGAGTGGCTGACAAGAAAATATTTGAACGGCGAACCCTAACCAAGCCATTTCGCCAACTACACCTAAAAAAAAGAATGTGAACACACAGAAAAAAGCCAGGGAATATCTTCAATCAAAATTTGTGAAGGACGGCGTTGCACTTATATCAGGCAACGTTTGGGCTCAGGCTATTGCGTTTGCATCATACCTGATTGTGGCACGTCTGTTCAAACCCGAAGAGATAGGCCTGTACAATATTTTCTATTCCTACATAGAGGTACTTACAATCGTGAGTACATTAAAATACGAGATGGCCACAGTAATTGCCCGCGACGACCGCGAAGCCATTTCCGTAAGCAGACTCGCATTGAGGCTCAACACCATTGTCTCCCTGATTCTCGTCACAGTGATACCATTAGGCAACATTGTGTTTGGCGACGCAGACTTCTCCAAACATAGCTTTATCATCACAATGCTCATTCCTCCGATGGTGTTCTTTTGCGGAACCACGAGAGTATATGCCTCTATATATAACCGTTACAAGAATTTCCGCGAAATAGCATTGTCTGAAGTAGTGGGGTCTTCATCAGGTTTTTTACTGAAGGTATTGTTCGGACTTCCGCATCTGGCATCAACGTTATTGCATGGTATCGGACTTCCTTTGGGAACTGTTCTTGGAAAAGGTGCTGCCAATTTCAACTACCTTATTGGTTTGAAAAAATTGTCACTACCACGCGACATAAGCAGAAAAGAGCTTAAGGAATCTGCTAAAAGATTCAAAAACTTTCCTCTGTACACTATGCCTAAGGAGCTAATCAACAGTCTGTCATATAATTTGCCTTTTATTTGGCTCGCGCTATATTTCGACAAAGCCGAAGTAGGTCTTTTCGCCCTTGCACTGACATTCACTTTCAGGCCAGTCAACATTTTCAACAATGCCTTTGAAAAGCTATTGTATGTACGTACTGCGGAGAAGGTAAGGAACCGTATGCCGATAGGTGCGGACATAAAACGTTTCGTTTTGTATATTAATGCCCTGGCATTGCCTCTTTTTGTCGTTGCCTTCTTTTTCGGCGACAACATTTTCTCTTTCCTCTTTGGCGAAAGATGGAGCGGATGCGGATATTATATTAGATGTCTGCTTCCCTGGGTGTACATAATGTTGACATCAACATCGCTAATGTTTCTAAGCAACGTATTCTCACGTCAGAGAGCCGAATTCTGTTTCTATATAGTTCTGTTATTAATGAGGATAGCCTCAATGATAATCGGAATAATGTCTGGAGATTTCAAACTGGCAATACTGCTGTTTGCGATGTCCGGAGCGGTAATATCACTATCGCTCCTTGTGTGGTTCATTAAACTTGTCACCAAATACGAGGCTGCAATTGCAGAAGAAAAATAAGTCAACTGTTTTTTTGCTGTTCCTCTTCCTTCTTTTTTAGTTTGCGCTTATATCCTATTCCTTTGAAAGAAAAAACAATCTTGACAGACCTGAAAAAGAAATGAGGAACATCCTGAGCTTTCAAATCTTTGATTTCCCGACGAATATCACGCAAACTCTCTCCACGTAATATGCGAAAAAGAATCAGGACAAGACTTAATATTAATATGGAAGTGATAACCATTGTATGTAAATTGTAGTAATAACGGGAAAAAAAGATTTTATTGTACATGTTATTTTAAAGATTATTGAAGTATTTATTGGTTTTTGCAATATTGGAGAAAGTATGTATTTTTGCAAAGGAAATATAAGTGTTTCTTTTGTGCTAATACCTTAGCAACAAAGCAATAAAACAAAACGCTAATTATAAGCAACCAACACAAAAACAGACATGGAAGAAATTCTTCATGTGGAAGGTCTTTCGAAGACTTTTACATTATCAAAGAAACAACAGAAAATAGAAGGCACAGACCAAAAAAAGAAAGTGGCAGTAGACAACCTCTCGTTTTTTGTCGGCAAAGGTGAAATTTTCGGTCTGCTCGGCCCCAACGGTGCCGGAAAGACAACAACGCTGCGAATGCTCTCCACTCTAATAAAACCCGACAGCGGGGATGCTGTTTTAGACGGATGCAGCATCAACGACGACCCTGAGGGTGTGAGAAAGAGAATCGGTTTTCTCACCAGCGAACTAAAACTGGAGGATGCTTTCACCCCGAATTACCTATTTGATTTCTTCAGCAAACTGCACCAGGTTCCAGATTCAGATATTGCAGAACGCAAGAAAAAAATGTTTGAGCGTTTCGGCATTGACAAGTTCGCTGAAGTGAAAGTGAAAAGCCTGTCTACAGGCATGAAGCAGAAACTTTCCATAGTCATTTCACTGGTTCACAACCCAGAAGTCATAATATTCGACGAACCCACCAACGGCCTCGACGTTCTAACTGCCCGTACCGTTACCGACTATCTAAAACAGTTGCGCGACGAAGGAAAGACCATCATACTTTCAACGCATATCTTTTCACTGGTAGAACGTCTATGTGACCGTGTGGGAATAATCATTGACGGACACATGACCGTATGTGGCAGTCTTGAAGAGGTTTGTGATGGAATGAAGATTGAAGACCGCTTTTTTGAATTGTACAAAGAACTGAAAGGAGGAGAAGAATGAAAAGTAACACTTCAACAATAATCAATAAAGAGTTTGCCCGTTTCTTTGGAGACAAACAGCTTATATTCACCACAATAATTATGCCAGGATTGCTTATCTACATCATTTACAGCTTGATGGGAAATGGCATAAGCAAGTTAGCTACAGAGGGTCAGAATGAGGTGGTCACTGTTTGGGTAGACAACATGCCACAAACCATAGCTCCTATGCTTGAAGGCATGGATAGCAACACCGTTTTTATTGAGAGTGTATTTAATCAAGACAATATCGATTCACTTGAAAACAAAGATATCAATGCCGTTTTTGTGCGTTTTCCCAAAGACTTTGACAACAGAATCGAGAATTACGATCCTTCAACCGGAGAGTTGGCTCCGAATGTAGAAATATACTACAATAGTACCAACAATGCCTCAAATCGCGTATACACCACCCTGTCTGCCGTGCTGACCGCATTTGAGGACAGTATGAGCAATCGCTTTGACATAAACCGTGCAGACAGCGAATTGCAACGTTACGATATTGCCACGGAAGATCAAATGCTCGGAGACATACTCTCGAAGCTTATTCCCATGCTAATCATGATGATGCTCTTCAGCGGGGTCATGGCAATTGCACCTAGCGCAATAGCCGGTGAAAAAGAACGCGGTACAATCGCAACCCTTTTGGTCACACCTATGCGCCGCAACGAATTAGCTCTCGGGAAAATAGTGTCGTTAAGTTGTATCGCATTGCTGAGCGGCATTTCGAGTTTTATTGGCATTGCCCTGTCGCTGCCAAAAATGATAAGTGCCGAAGATGTAGAGATCAACCTCCCATACGTTGCCAGCGACTATGTCGTACTGCTTCTGATAATCTTTGCATCGGTGCTTATCATGGCCTCCGTAGTAAGCTTATTGTCAGCATACGCCAAAGATGTAAAAAATGCCGGGACTATGATTACTCCATTTATGTTGGTGGTAATGCTTGCGGGTCTAATACCCATGTTCCAGAACGCCGCACCCGATAATCTGGCATTCTACCTTATTCCATTCTATAACTCCATTGAGGTGATGGTTAGAGTCTTTGTCCACGAGACAGAATGGATGCCGGTATTAGTGACCGTAGGTTCTAACATCGTGTACACCGGAATTGCCGTATGGGGACTTACTCGCATGTTCAACAGTGAAAAAGTCATGTTTTCCTCGTAAGCAAGTAAAGGTTAAAGATTTTTTTGGCTCACAGTCAATAGAATATTTATCTCGTCATTACTGCTTTGGCCCGCGAGCCTCGACAAGTACAAAAGGGAAGACATACGTATTGCCTTTCGCCACAAGGACTCAGACAAGTACTGGATGCTAATAGACAACGTTAAGATAAGCAATGAAAAAAACAAATAAAACACACTCAATCATGAATATAAAAAAAATATTGCTAATATGCGTAACGACATTGTTTACCCTGTTGGCACTGAACTCATGTAATTCAAATAGCGAAAGAGCCAATTACATTCCTGGAGATGCCCTGATAGTGGTTAATCTGGACATGAAAAGTCTTTGGAACAAATGTGATTTCTCCAATATCAACAACATTTCGTTCGTCAAGTTAGGATTACAGGAGCTTCGCGAGGATGAGCCTGCTTTTGGCAAGATTGTCGACGACATAATAAAAGATCCAAAATCATCCGGTCTCAACCTAAAAAATGACATAACATTTTTTGCAAATGACAGATACGGGGTTATCGTGGCATCGATGCACAATATGTCGAAGTTTGAAGAAAAACTTAACGACCTCGCCCGAGAGAATGACATAAAACTTCATTTCGAAAAAAAGGATGGTTACAAAAAAGCCATCTTGGACGACCTCTATTTCTTTTACTACAACAAGGAGGTTGCCTACTTTGAAGTAAGCAATTTAGCCAACGGATTTGACGACTTCCTCAACGACAAAAAGAGCAAGACATTAGCCGACAACAAAAAATTCAAAGAATACTGGAAAACCCGTACCGAATTAAGCCTTTGGCTGGATTTCGGAGCCTTTATAGATCTCGCCGATTACAAAAACTCAGCTGAATTACTGGACGAGTATTTCGGGATTTCAAAGGATTACCTGGATGCCCTCCATGACGGATGTCTTGTATGCAATCTGGCATTCGACGATGGTTGCATCCGTTTAACTTCAGACATGCCCGGCGTAGACACTAAATATGTAAAGGAATTTACGAAAGCTTTCAACAAAGAACTACTGGGAAGCCTGCCGGAAAAGAGCTACGCATTAGTCACCTTGGCCATGAACCCTGAATTCATGGAGCATTATTTAGAAACGCTATCCAGAAATGACGATATAGACCTCGATGAAGAAATAATCGACAATGTCACCATCCGAGACATCCTGCACATCTTTAACGGCAGTGTGGCGTTCAGCCTTTTTGATTTCGACGAAATGAAAGAAATGCCTTTTATGGCCATTGTGGCTGACATAAAAAATGATTCGGATATAAAACAGATACTGGCAAGACTGAACCTGACAATGGAAAATGGATACTACAAAATACCCGAATCAGAATTTGACGGAGAGCTGTACATTGCTGTAAAAGACAAAAAAGCCATATTCACCAACTCATATTCCGCAATAAAAGATTTTACCAATGGTACCGCAAAAGGTATCAACATAAAGCCAAAATCAGACAACTATGCATACGCCGATTTGGACATAAACAACTATCCAATAGCATTGACAAGCAATATCCCCGAGAAGATATGTAAACTGCTTGCACAATACAGCGACTATACCGAAATTAAAAGTGACGGCTACAAGGGAGAATGGACTGTGTATCTGAAAAACAAGAAAGAGAACAGTTTGCTATTCACTCTTCACTTCATCGATGACAACCTTATGAGTATAAAAAACATTGCAGAGAATATAGACGACAACGACGATTATTATCTTTTAGAAGATGACGACGATTATATGATGGAACCCTTCGAATACGCTGAATAATGACTGTCCTGGAGATAATACTCAACAAACTAAAACCACAATATATGTCGGAATCGGAAGTTGCCGGTTCCGACATATATATGCATGAGAGCGTTACTTTCCGACAAGGAAACAAATATCTGATTAACGCACAGTCCGGTCACGGCAAATCATCACTGCTTAACTTTATTTATGGAAGCTCAAAACGTTATGAAGGACATATTACTTTCAAAGAAGAGACATTATCCGGACACGAAGCAGTGATATTCGAAACGCAGAAACTGCGAACACACATTATCAGCTACATGTTCCAAGAACTATGCCTTTTCCCGGAACTCACTGCGATGGAAAATGTGCAACTAAAAAACAGATTGACAAACCACAAAGACAACAGTGAGATTGAGAGCATGCTCGACATGCTATTGCCTTCGGAAAAGAAAGGGCAGCCAGTAGGGACCCTTTCCATTGGGCAGCAGCAACGTGTGGCAGCAGTAAGAGCTCTCTGCCAACCATTCAAATTCCTGCTTCTTGACGAGCCTTTTAGCCACATAGACAAAGAAAACGCCAGACTTGTCGCCAATCTTATCATTCAAGAAGTCGATGCCCAAGGTGCGGGACTAATCATTACCTCGCTCGACAGAAGCGACGCAATACCATGCGATTATATACTAAACCTGTAGCAATTATTCATCAAATCGGGAAACAATACACTCAACCGTGCTTTACAAACTACAACGAAAAACACTTATTCCAATACAGCTGACAGGCTATATTGTCACTCTGCTTGTCGGAGTCTCAATAGTGTTATTGGCTGTTCAAGCTTACTATGACTTGCGTCCTGTTTTGACCGAGCAGACAGGGGTTTTCAAGGCCCATACTGTAACCGTATCAAAAAACATCACAATTTATAAAACAGTAAACAAAAAAAACATCTATTTCGACAATAAAGAATTAAAGAAAATAGAGCAACAACCCTTCATAAAAAACATTGCATGTTTCAATACAGCGACTTTCAATGCCAAAGCCGCCATACGTTTTGAAGGGCAATCAATGATCACAGATCTTTTCTTTGAGAGCGTTCCTGACGAATATCTTGACGTGCAAAGCACCGAATGGCAATGGGACAGTACGTCCGGATTTCTTCCCGTAATAATTCCCGAGGATTATCTTAACCTATACAACTTTGGATTTGCAGAAAGCCAATCGTTGCCCGTGATTTCAAAAAACTTACTTTCACAGGTTACCTTCAACATCATTGTCGAGGGTAACGGAAAGCGGAAAATATACAACAGCCGCATAATAGGGCTCTCCGGAAAAATCAATTCCATACTTGTCCCCGACAAATTCTTGAAGTGGGCAAATGTTGAATTTGGCACTCAGTCAACAACATCCGAAAGCCATCCCTCACGATTGCTTTTAGAATTTACCGATGCCAACGACGAACGCATCCCACATTTTATCGAAACCAACGGCTTGAACATCAACAAGGCAGAGCTTGAGGCAAACAAAATAGTTTCATTATTGCGCTTTGTTCTGATATTTGTGTTAGTTATTGCTGCCATTGTAATAACGCTGTCGGTATCATTTATTATTATGAGTTTTAACCTAATAATCCAAAAGAACCGCAAACTTTTTGTAAACCTCTACCAAATAGGATACACGACATCGCAGATTGCCAAATATTACAAATGGGTGATAAGCATTATAACAGCCCTCGATATAATCATCGCAGCTCTACTGGCATCGTTTACAAGAAGTATCTATCTAAAAAAACTGACTAATATTTTTGAGATAGACAGTAACCTCATTCCTGTAACAATCTCAGCATCAGTGTTAATTATCACAATTCTTGTCACATATAATCATATAATCCACCGAATAGTTTCACACACTGTAAAAGCCGATTAGCTATTTTGCAACAATAAAAAGAGAAAAGAATTATAATAAGATTGCCACAGAATAGTTTTTTTTAGTAACTTTGCAACATTGAAAGAGTGCATTTATGCATACATTATAAAATACAGTAAATATTTAGATATGAAAAAAATAAGAGTTGTATTAATCCTTTTTGCCATCGTTTTTTCCTCTTCTGCAAAAGCTCAATTCAGGCAAGACCGCTCCGATGCAGAGTATATGTTCAAAGCCGAAATTGGATATATGCCTTACGTGGCCAATTTAGGACATGAGGGCGATTTTGGTTACTATATCAACGACTTGCGCCATGCTTTAGGGATAAACCTTATCAATGGCGTCAATATTAAGCAGGACTTTTTTGTCGGACTGGGTTTAGGGTATAATTTTGTGGCCAAACCCAGCGATATCTCCGGGATAAACATAGATGCCGGCTGGCATTGCCCAATGGTTTTCGCCGACTTTGACTACAGGCCTCTTGATGTGGAATGGGCACCAATGTTCGGAGCCAAGATAGGAGCTAGCTATCTTATGGCTAATACGGCATACGGCAACACCCTAAAGCCTTACATCGAGCTTTCCACCGGTGTGAACTGGTTTTTCCGTCACGAGGTGCGTAATATGGAGCGAAACTATATGAGTCTATTTATTGAGCTGGCATTCGCCTACACACAACAAACCTGTTTCATTCCCACAAGGATTGGCATCAGGTTTTAACCATTTTTAATCCAAACATCAAGTGGACACAACTCGGCAAAACAAAATATCACGTCTGATACAGCAGGACTTGGGCGACATTTTCCTAAAAGAGATGAAGTCCAAAATAGGAAACTCGCTGATTACTGTGACAAAGGTACGTGTTACCAGCGACCTTTCCATAGCCAGGGCATATATTAGCATCTATCCGGTCGGCGACATGCCTGTTACCGAAGAGACCCCGGCTGGAACCAAAGCGACAACTCAGTTAGTTATCAACGCCATACTCACCAATTCAACCGATATCCGACGCAGACTTGGTTTACGGGAGGGGAAACAGCTACGAATAATTCCCTCCCTTGAATTCTACCTCGATGACTCTTTAGATTATATTGAGAATATCGAAAAACTGTTGAAAAATTGAAAGTTTCAACATTTATAGCCCTCCGCTACCTCTTTTCTCGTAAAGAGAAGACAGTAATCAATCTGATTTCCTGGATTTCCCTTATCGGTATCACTGTCAGCACCATGGCACTTGTTGTTGTTATGTCTGTGTACAACGGTATCGGGGAACTCACCCAATCCCTTTACAATGTTTTCGATCCGGAACTCATCGTCGAACCTGTAGAAGGAAAAACCTTTCGGACAACAGAGATACCCTATAATTCAATTGTCAACAACAAAGGTGTGGCGAATGTATCACAGATTGTGGAAGAAAATGCATGGATCACACTACGACAGGCTGAAGCGATAGTGCAGCTTCGCGGTGTTGACGAAAGCTACGGTGCGGCATGCGGCCTTGACACAATGGTTAGAGAAGGAACCTATCTGCTTAAAGCCCCCAACCCGGAAACAGGCCATGACGATTATTTTTTAATTCTGGGTTACGACATAATGGTACGACTTGGCGTCAACTCATTAACAAATATTCCGCTATCAGTACACATACCCAAACGAGGAACCTCATCCTTTGCATTGTCCATAGATGGAGCATTCAACAATGGCTACGCATATACCGCCGGCACCTTCATTATCCAGGAGGACATAAACAAGCTCTATGTAATATCCGACATTGACTTTGTGAGGAATCTGATGACATATTCGCCGGATGAGGTCACCGCGCTTGCCATAAGTTGTGTCAAGAAGGCAAATGTGGCAAAAGTAAAAAAAGAGTTGAGACAACTTTTAGGGGATAACTTTACCGTTAAAGACCGTCACGAGCAAAAACCACTATACTACAAGATTTTCCGTTCTGAAAAGCTCGGGGTTTTCCTTATTCTATCACTTATCGTGCTCATTTCCACACTCAGCCTGATCGCATCCCTGTCACTACTCATCATTAACAAACGTAGAGACATAAACGTATTATTGTCTATGGGAATGGAACAAAACGAGGTGCGCCGTATTTTCCGCAACGAAGGAATACTTATAGCACTTGTCGGTGTAGTGGCTGGACTGGTGCTTGGGTTTGTTGTATGCCTTATCCAGCAATATTTCGGTCTAATTAAACTCGGCAACAATGCTATTGTGGAAGCTTTCCCTGTGGCCATGCGTTTCGTAGACTTCCTTGCAGCATTCCTCGTCGTCACCCTCCTCTCCTCCATTGTCGTATCCTTCACAGTAAGAAAAGTATAACCAACGATACACTATGAAAAGAAAAAACAAGTGCTACCTCATGCTGCTTATAGCCTTTTTTTTGATTGCATCATGCAGCAACAAGGGAATACACATGTCAAAACACCGCAAGAGCCGTCACTGCAACTGTCCATCTTTTGTATATACAGAATCAAACGAAAAAACATCTGATTTTCATACAAAGTTTTTGTAAATTTGCACACTCTCAAGCATTAATCAATTTACACATAATCATCTGATTTCAATATACATAATACAATATGGACAATAATATAAAAATAAAAATTGACGAGATTCTCAACGAAATCGGCAACATTAACGACCTAAACATCAAACATGCCATACTGACTTACATGGAACAGCAGGCAGGTTTCATGCTCTGGCAAATGGAGGATGAAAAACACATTGACAACGACTCACACAATGTCTAACGCTCCCACAGATCATGAAACCAACCACTTGTCGCCTTGTTTCATTATTGTTGGCGTGTGTTATATCCACAATTATTGTTGGCGGATGCAAGGGAAGCTATAGTTTTACCGGAGCATCTATACCACCTAATGCCAAAACTATCTCTGTCGCCACTTTCCCAAACTATGCCGCCACTGTCAATCCGCAACTGAGCCAAAAGCTCACTGATGAACTTCGCAACCTATACTCCTCTCAAACAAGCCTAAATGTTGTCAACGCCAATGGAGACTTAGAGGTAAGTGGCGAAATAACATCCTACGAAACCCGCGCCGCGGCACTTTCTTCCAATGACGAGGTCTCCATGAATAGGCTGACCATTACTGTCAAAGTAAAGTTCGTCAACAACTGTGATCCTGATGCCAACTTTGAGCAAAGCTTTTCACGCTTTCGCGACTACAACGCCCAACTAAATTTCTCGTCAGTGGAAAGCAGCCTTATGGGCGAAATAATCACCGAACTATGCGACGACATTTTTAACAAATCTGTCGTAAACTGGTAAGAAAAAACGAACCTAAAAGCATGAGCGCTACCATCAACACACAACATCAACAGACGCTATTCAATCTATGCGGATGGTTGGTTGCCTTGGCGACCAGCGTTGTCTATGTGTTGACTTTAGAACCGAGCGTTAGCTTTTGGGATTGTGGAGAATTTATTGCAACATCGCATACTCTTCAGGTAGGGCATCCTCCCGGAGCTCCCCTATACCAGCTTCTTGCACATTGTTTTATGCTTTTTGCAGGAAACAATCCGGAAAGAATAGCATGGTGTAGCAATCTACTTAGCGCTGTTGCCGGCGGACTAACCGCAATGTTTCTGTTCTGGACTCTGGCAAGAGTTTTCTTGTTCTTCAAGCAAAAAAATCAAAAAAGCCTCTTTGCCGCCTTCATAGGCACTGCCTGTTACGTTTTTTGCGACACAGCATGGTTTTCTGCCGTAGAGAGCGAAGTATATAGTTTGTCAATGCTTTTCTCCTCCATCATTCTATGGTGCATGGTTCGTTGGGTACAATGCGACAGTCTTACGTACTCAAGACGATGGTTGCTACTCATTTCGTTGCTGCTGGGATTATCGGTCTGCGTGCATCAGCTCAGCCTGCTTACCATCCCGGCAATATTGGTATTGTTTTTCTGCCATGCTAAAGAAAAGAGAGGACAGCAGGTCACTACGTCAAAGAAATCAAGCATACAGACAATTATCCTTTTATTCTTTTTTTTCATCATAGGACTAACGCCATACCTCATTATTCCTATCCGTGCCGCCGCCAATCCACCGATAAACAGTGGCAATCCCAGTACCATAGAATCCTTCAAAGCTTATTTCACACGTGAACAATATGAACATGCACCCCTTTTATATGGCAGATGCTATAATTCACCTGTGACAGACTACAAAGATGGCAAAGCTGTATATGCCAAAGAGATGGATATGTTCTTTCCTCGCATGTGGAAACGCAGCTCCAATGCAGACATATACTACAACGACTGGTGCGGTCGACACGGACGCAATGTCTATGTGCCAGCGACAGGGAAAGAATATTACAAGCCTTCGTTTGGAGACAATATCGTTATCTTTGTTGGATATCAAATAGGTTACATGTACTTAAGATACCTCATGTGGAATTTCTCAGGACGCTACAACGATCAACAAGGATTTGGAAATCTACAAAAAGGGCAATTCATTACAGGTATCAACCCCATCGACAAACTTTATGTGGGCACCTCCAAAAAGATGCCGCCATCTATGCCAGCAGCAGGACATAACCGCTATTTCCTACTTCCATTCCTGCTCGGCTTGGCTGGTCTTGTCTATAGTTTCCGCCATGACAAACGGTGCGCATGGACACTACTTGTTCTCTTTTTAACCACCAGCATCCTCCTTTCAATCTACCTCAATCATCCAATATATGAACCACGAGAAAGAGACTACGCGTATATTCTCTCTTTCTACACATTCGCCATCTGGATAGGAATTGGTGTATTCTCTTTGATTAATTTCAAATCCAAGAAGTTAAATCTATTATTTATCCTTCTTGTCACATCCGTTCCCGTAATGATGGCCGCTCAAAACTGGGATGACCACAACCGCAGCAACCGCTATATAGCCCGTGATTCGGCCGTAAACCTACTTAATTCGTGCGACAACAACGCGCTTCTATTCACCGCTGGCGACAACGACACTTATCCTCTTTGGTATCTACAGCATGTAGAAGGTCAACGAAATGATGTACAAGTCATCAACATTTCACTACTCGGTAGCGGCGAGTACTACAGCTCTGTTCTTGCCCAAATGCGACACCAGCCAAACAGTAACGCTTACGAACACATTGATCCTTCTGTGGCTGCCGGGCCTTACCGTCGCATGATGCAAATCATAGGAGCCTCTTCCGAAAGACCGATTTTTTTCAGCCACTACGCAGCCAACGACCGCCGCCTGAATTATGACAATCGCATAAAGCTATGCGGTATGGCATATATGCTTACCGATAGCATTGTCGCAGACTCCGTTGACATTATACGTTGTCATCAGTTAATGACTGAAAAACTGAAGTGGCACAACATTGAACACTCATATATTGACGAGACCTCCGCCTCTTTCCTTAACCAATATTGGAACGATGCCATACTTGCTGCCACAAACCTAGCGACACAAGGCTTTTATAAAGAAGCCCGTGCTGTGCTTGACAGCACTCGAGCATCCATTCCATTATTTACTATGCACAATCCTTTTCTCACTTTCAAGGTAGCCGAAACCTATCGTCTCTGTTGCGACGACAAAGAAAGCGACGCCCTTCTCCAACGCTGTCGCAATGACCTGGAGGAACAACTCGAATACTATAACTCCATGTCACCAAAAATGCAAAAATACATCCCCTACACCATTCAACCGCTTAAGCAATTACAACAGAAACTCCAAACATCATCTACAAAGATTTAAATCACCACTATGTCCAACCAATATCAAGAACGCAGCACAGTAATACGCATCCTCATCCTTACGGTGGTGGCTATTTTTGTAGTGCGTCTTGCTATTTTGCAGATTTTTGACAAAGAATACCGTGAGCTTGCCGACCAACAAGCATTGCGCACTGTCACGCAGTATCCTGCCCGCGGACTCATCTATGACCGCAACGGGCAACTATTAGTATACAATGAGGCCGTTTATGACCTAATGGTCATCCCAAAAATGGTAAAGATAGACACTGATTACTTCTGCCGTATCATTGGAATCACACGAGATGAATTCGACAGTCGGATGAAGAAAGCCTGCCGCTACTCAACCTACTCGCCCTCTATTTTCATGAAACAAATTTCAAAAGAGGAATACGGCTCATGGCAAAGCCATCTTTACAAATTCCACGGATTCTATGTACAGCAGCGTACCCTCAGAGTATACGACAAACCTATTGCCGCACACGTACTGGGTTACGTCGGCGAGGTAGGTGACGAAGAAATAAAAAATGATCACTACTATCGTCAAGGAGACTATATCGGTAAAAGCGGACTAGAGAAATCTTACGAATCAATACTTCGTGGAATCAAAGGGAAACGCATCATGCATGTGGACGTACACAATCGTGAAATCGGGCCCTACCTCAATGGCAGTCTTGACACAATGGCTGTAGAGGGAGGAAACCTATACACCACTATTGATGCCACATTGCAAGAATATGCAGAGGAGATAATGGCCAACAAGCGAGGATGTGTTGTCGCCATTGAGCCATCGACCGGTGAGGTGCTGGCACTTGCATCAGCGCCCGGCTACGACCCCAATCTCCTTGTAGGAAGGGTCAGAGGGCAGAACTATCTCAGATTGGCACGCGACACAAGCCAACCACTCTTTAACCGTGCTCTTCAAGCCAGATACCCTCCGGGAAGTATTTTCAAAGTGGCACAAGCCATGACAGCCCTTAATCTCGGCGTCATTAATCCTTCTTCCGGATTTCCATGCGACAAATCTCTTGTTGGATGCCACAACCATCCATCCGCCAGAACAGTACAGGAAGCCATAAAGATGTCGTGTAATCCTTATTTCTACTATACTTATCGACGAATCATCCAACAGGGTAAGTACAAAAACATCTACAAAGACAGTCCTTACGGACTTACTGTTTGGCACGACTATATGAACCGTTTCGGTTTTGGCATCCGACTCGGGATAGACTTACCCAATGTCAACTCCGGGCGTATCCCCGACACCGCTTTCTATAACCGCCGCTATGGCGAAGGGAAATGGGCGTTTTCTACAATTTACTCCAACAGTATAGGTCAAGGAGAGGTTGAAGTAGTCCCACTCCAAATGGCAAACCTTGCATGCATTGTTGCCAATCGCGGTTACTATATTACTCCGCACCTTGTACGCTTTTATGGACCGGATTCTGTACGCAACGAAGAATACTACCGACGCAATGAGACTGGCATAAATCCGGCTTATTTCGAAATAGCAGTAGCGGGTATGTATGACGTTGTCCACGGTGCTGGCGGCACAGCACATCGTGCCAACATTCCGGACATTGACGTCTGCGGCAAAACAGGCACGGCACAAAATGCCGGCGACGACCACTCGGTCTTCATTGCCTTTGCGCCACGCAACAACCCCAAAATCGCAGTCGCCGTATATGTTGAGAACGCACGTGGCGGCGGCGGATACTGGGCTGCGCCAATAGCAAGTTTGATTATCGAAAAATATATACGTGGCAAGGTCACCAGAAAAGACGTTGAAAAAATGTACCATGACGCCGCCCCATGCCAGAAATTACCACTTCCCAAAACGGTAAAAAAGAAGAAGAAAAAATAACACAGTGGAAAACAGAATTGATTGGATATCAGTAACACTTTATATCGTCATTCTCCTCTTTGGTTGGATGAACATCTATGCAGCATGCTATGATGAAGCTCATTCTGCAGTCTTCGACATAGCCACATTACATGGCAAACAGATTATATGGATCGCCTTTTCGGCAGTTATAGCGTTAGGTATTACCCTCGTTGAGCCAAAAATATTCTCTTCTATCGCTTATATTATCTATCTTGTCGTCCTTGGACTACTCGTTCTAACTCTGATTATTGGTTCTGCAACAAAAGGAGGCCTGTCCTGGATAGATTTTGGTTTTTTCAAATTTCAAGCCTCAGAATTTGCAAAATTTGCCACAGCACTGGCATTAGCCAAATATATGTCATCGCAAGACATAGACTATAGTCAGTTATCTGCCAAAGCAAAAGCATGGGCTATAATATTGATACCCGCCGCACTTATCCTATTGCAGCACGACACGGGCTCTGCACTTGTTTTCGCAAGTTTTCTACTACCTCTGTATCGTGAAGGTATGTCTCCGAAAATACTTGTCACAGGTCTTATTGCCGTGATACTCTTCGTCCTTGCTCTTCTAATCAACAAATACATAATTGTTGGAGTTCTTGTATTGATAGCCCTTTTCTATCTTTTCGTTTGGCTCAATAAGCGGAGCCGCAAACATTATGTTTGGGTTTCCGCCATTCTCATTGCCTGCACACTCTTTACCTTCTCTGTCGATTTTGTTTTCGATAATATTCTTGAGCCTCACCAGCGAGACCGAATATACGTACTGTTAGGCAAATCAAACGACACTCATGGTTCCGGATACAACGTATACCAGTCAAAGATAGCCATCGGTTCCGGCGGATTCACCGGCAAGGGCTTTCTGCACGGCACCCTTACCAAAGCTGATTTTGTTCCGGAGCAGGAGACTGACTTTATCTTCTGTACCGTTGGTGAAGAATGGGGTTTCGTTGGTTCATGTATTGTCCTCGGACTTTACCTCGTACTGCTTCTGCGCATAATCAAACTTGCCGAACGGCAAAGGTCTGTCTTCTCTCGTTTTTATGGATATTCTGTCGCCAGCATATTATTTCTTCACCTTTTTATCAATATAGGTATGGTTCTCGGTCTGCTTCCTGTTATAGGAATTCCTTTACCGTTCTTCAGTTATGGAGGTTCTTCGCTGATTGCCTTCACCATTTTGCTTTTTATCTTCCTACGACAAGACACCGAGCATACAAAGCCTTTATAAACCAGACATCAAACTATCCATTATGCCATCGAAAAAAAACACTACCGAACAACACTGCTCTTTTTGTGGACGTCCTGCCTCGCAATGTTCAGTCCTGCTTACAGGACTTTCAGGCTACATTTGCTCTGACTGCGTCGAACAAGCCAACCAAATACTCAATCACCAAAAACCGTCACCAGACAACAAACCAGGCAGCCACTACAATAGCAACAAGATTCCCACCCCGTCTGAAATCAAGGAACATCTGGACAAGTATGTCATTGGTCAAGACGAAGCCAAAAGAGTCCTTGCTGTTGCGGTATACAACCATTATAAACGTTTGCGCTACTATGAATCCACTGGTGACAAGAATGATGTTGAAATAGAAAAATCGAACATAATCCTCGTCGGTGAAACCGGTACAGGTAAAACACTCATGGCTCGTACCATTGCAAAAATGCTTGATGTTCCGTTCTGCATCGCTGATGCAACCACCCTTACCGAAGCCGGATATGTAGGAGACGACGTCGAGAATGTCCTTGTACGACTGCTTCAGGCTGCCGACTATAACGTTGCCGCAGCCGAACGTGGAATCGTTTTCATTGACGAAATAGACAAGATTGCACGAAAGAGCGACAATCCTTCCATAACACGAGACGTTTCCGGTGAGGGTGTTCAGCAGGCCATGCTCAAATTGCTTGAAGGTGCCGTTGTCAACGTGCCTCCCAATGGTGGTCGCAAACATCCAGAACAGCAAATGATTCAGGTCAATACCCGCAACATCCTATTCATCTCAGGAGGTGCCTTTGACGGCATCGAACGCGACATTGCCTCTCGTATGAATTCCAATGTTATCGGCTTCAACGGGACCAAAACCAGGGAAGAGATTGACCGAAACAATTTTTTACGATACATAGAGCCCATGGACCTGAAAAAATTCGGACTCATTCCTGAACTGGTGGGACGTTTTCCTGTACTCACACACCTCAACCCCCTTGACCGTGACTCTCTCCTGCGCATACTTGTAGAGCCAAAGAACGCCTTGATAAAACAATATCACGAACTATTCAAGATGGACAAGGTGGGTCTGGACTTCGACCAAGAGGCACTTGAAGTTATTGTTGACACCGCAATCAAATACAAACTTGGGGCACGTGGTCTTCGTTCTATTGTCGAAAACATCATGAATGATCTAATGTTCGACCTTCCTAATCTTAAAGGTCAAAATATTCGCATAACCAAAGAACTTGCCATACAAAAACTGCAGAAATGAAACTCCGGCTGACCAAACAATTCGATTTCCAGATGGCACATACACTGTCGGCCTATCCTGGAAAATGCCGCAATATCCACGGCCACAACTATAAACTATTTGTGGCTGTCGAAAACGAAGAAGCATGCGATACATGCACACAGATCAACTACAATAGCGGAATGCTGATGGATTTTACCGCTTTGAAGAGTCTTGTAGAGAATGAAATCATTGAGGTCTTCGATCATGCTTTTGTCGTACCGCAGGACTCTCCTTATGCAAATATTGAAAACACAAAAAAAATAGTCCTGCCTTTTCAGCCCACATGCGAAAATCTACTGTTATATTTCGCCACACTTCTCAACGACAAATTACCCGAAGGGGTACGTCTCTATTCGCTCAAAATACATGAGACGGAGACTTCATTTGCCGAACTGATCCTATAATAACATCAATATACCCATAGGACACCTCCGCTATACGAAGTCGAGTACTGGTACAACGGACATTCCGTAGCCCCTCCATCCATAGGCATACCGTCAGAAGCGATGATGAAACAGGTGTGACATTTAGGACATTCCAGCAAAGAGCTTCCCCAATCTGCCGATATTTCCACAGCGGTAGTACTATCAGCCGGACAAGTGCGCTCAAATGCAACAAATTGGTCGTAAGCCATACGTACAACAATAACTCCGCGATGTCCGCCAGTCAGATATATATATCCCCCAACACTATTCACCCCTTGATATTCGGCTGAATTCGGCTCGATTTCAAAGTTTGTGATACCTATCGGGACATAGCAACTATCGTCACGATGGCATGAGACAAGCAGAGCCGTGACCAAAATAAACGTAACTGTAATTATTTTTTTCATTGCCGTTCCGTCTGCGGAAAGTCTGAATAGATTAGTTTCATACTCACCGTCGCAACGATTTTCATAGTACCCTTTTCCACGGCATCAAGGTTATCGTTAACTGTATGCCAATGAGGATAGAAGCTGCAGTTCTGGCTATTTTGTACCACATCGATGGTAGGTATCTTCAAAATCTGGTTAACATAAAGATGGTCGTCGAGGATAGCCGGTGTACGGCTATTGACAAAAACATTTCCGTATCCCAATGCCTCGGCGACATTCCACATTTTATTCATCAAACCCTGTGCGAATGTCATCGACACCTCCTCTTTTGTGAAGCGAGGCTGTCCACATCCTACCATGTCGTACAGGATGCCATACTCTGCCCTGTAGAAGAGTCGGTGTGGACTGCTTGCCCAAAATTGCGAGCCTTTACACCATGTGTTGTCCTCGTATTTGTCGGTCCATTCCGGAATACCCTGGTCCTCCGCATCAAAGAATACAAAATCGACCCCGACATCAGGGGGCATGGCCGACATCACACGTGCCATTTCCATAATTACTGCCACTCCGCTGGCACCGTCGTTTGCACCAAGCAGAGGCTTACGCCAGTTATCAGTGTCAAGATCATGGTCCGCCCATCTACGGGAATCCCAATGTGCTGTCAACAAAACCCTCTTGTCGCAATCAGGGTTTATCGAAGCTATAATATTCTTGCAACTAACCTTGCTTCCATCCCATAGAGTCGCAGAAAATGGCTGCACAATTACAGTGTCGCACCATCGGCTCATATTGGAAACGATATATTCGGCGCACTTTTCGTGACCTTTGGTTCCAGGGTGTCGAAAACCGAAAGCCAACTGCCCCTCAACAAAAGAATACGCCGAATCTGCAAGAAACTCCGGGGTCAGCACTTTGGTGTAATCCGTAGAATGGACCGCAGGAGCCTCTTTATGATTATGTTTGCAGCCTGCCAGCACAAGCAAGCAGACTGCAATAATCATTATTTTTATATTGTGAACTATTATTCTCAACTATCAATTTTTTTTTACTTGATACGCTCCGAGTATTCACCGGTCCGAGTGTCAACCTTGATACGCTCGCCCTCTTTGATAAAGAGAGGGACACGAACCTGAACGCCAGGTTCCACAGTAGCATCTTTCATTGCATTAGTAGCAGTATTGCCGGCAAAGCCAGGTTCTGTATATGTTACCACCGTTTCGATGAAAGGAGGAAGTTCACACAGAAGCGGGGTCTCGGTATCGGCATGGACCGTAATCTCCACATACTGGTTCTCCTTAAGGAACTGCGGGGCGTTGATGATTGCCTCTTCCACACCGATCTGTTCGTATGTTTCAGTATGCATAAAATAGAACAAATCACCCTCCTTATAAAGGAATGTATAGGGACGGCGCTCGACACGAACGATATCGATTTTTGCACCCGAAGGGAAAGTGTTCTCTAAAACACGACCCGTTTTAACATTACGCATTTTGGTGCGAACAAAAGCAGCACCTTTACCTGGTTTCACATGAAGAAATTCAACAATGGTATAGATATCGTTGTTGAAATTAATACATAATCCATTTTTAATATCAGCTGTTGTTGCCATAGATATGATGATAAATTATTAATTATTATTTTTTTTCTTTTCAACTTCCAACAGATTCGTCAAGCGACGCAAGTCAACCTTCAATTCCTCATTCTCCTCCTCGAACATCTTATATCGTGTACGATACATCAAATTTCGGCTAAAGATAGCAAGCATAATTAGTAATAAGGTTATTTTCACCTCTTTACCATTTACAAAAAAATAAACTGTCGCACCTATTATCAATAAATATGATACCCATTCATATATTTTTACAAGTGTTGCTTTTTCCATTTTACTCTGTATTTTGAGGTTGCAAATGTACGAAAAAAAAATAATACCGCTGTAACAAAAAGAAACCGTTAATCTATATCACTGGTTAACATTCTGTTGTTTTTATATATCAATTATAAAAATTCATGTTTTTTTTTTAAAAAAATTTGTCCGTCACGATTTTTTTCGTAACTTTGCCTTTTTACAAGATGTGCTTTATTGCATATCCTGTGCAAACTATCGCATTGTATTATATAAACTTATTTAAATATCGGGATTATGAAAAAGTTATTTAGAATACTGTTGGCGTTTGTATTAATATTCGCTCTTGCGGGTGTATGCAGCACGGTCTCGTCATGTAAGTCATCCTCTGAGACCATGTATAGCAGCAAAAAGAAAAATTCAAAGAAAATCAACCGCAACTATAAAGTACGTGGCAATAATCAGCGTAACAGTTCCACATATCATACTTATTAATAGTCCAGAATTTCTTTCACTTACATAAACGGTGAATCGACTCGCCATATTGGCACTCACATTATCCTTTGTTCTGTTCCCCCTGCGTGCAAAATCACAGTCGGGGTTCAACATTGAAGTAACATCCGACACCCTGGTTCAAGGACGTTGGATGTTGATTGTTTATGACAGCACTCCCCGTACCGTCCAATCTTACAAAACCAAAGCACATAAAACATTCTTTAAAGGCTCTGTAAAGAATCCTGTATATGCAGAGTTGCGACATAGTTCCACATCCCGACCCCTACCATTCTTCATTGAAAACAGCGATATAAAAGTTCTTTTCGATTTCTCGAACCCTTACAATTCAAAAATCAGCGGTTCCATTACCAACAGCCAGATGCGGTATATTCTTGAAATCTGCAATAACAATTCACCGTCTTGCATTGCTCAAAACATAGAAGAGAATCCAACTGTGCCATTCGCGTCCTATCTCATCCTCAACTATATTGCACCGACTTCAGACATTCAGTATCTACAGAACATCGTGGCATCTCTTTCTGGTGAGGCCACAACGGCTTATCATTACAAGGAGCTTCAGGTTATGTTAAATAGAGCGCTCACACTGCAACCAGGTAACAAGTTGCCAAGTCTGTATTTTCTTGATGCTGACGGAAAGAGCCATTCTGTCGACTCTCTTCTTGACAACAGAAGACAAAATCTTTTACTCTTTGCCGCGACATGGTGCAACCAATGCGACACCATCCAGAAAAAAATAAACACAAAAAAGATTAACACAATAAGAATAGACATCGACCGCACTCCAGATGAATGGGACTCTCCAATAATGAAGACGCTACAAATAGACCATATACCCTACCTGATACTCATCGACCGAGACAGACGAATTGTAGCACGAGATATTAGATATTGGCAACTAAACTGACTACTAAATTTTCAATTGTTTAACAATCAATCCTCCAATACGATGGAAACAACCCTATATCCGCTGAAATTCATGCCACTGTTCAAAAACAAAGTTTGGGGTGGCAATAAAATAAAAGAGTTGGGGTTTGACTACGACCCTCTTCCCAATTGCGGCGAGATGTGGGTTCTCTCCGCAGTAAAAGACAACGAATCCATCATAGATAACGGATTCCTTGCCGACAACACACTCAACGAAGTTTTGGAAATATACATGGATGAACTCATCGGTGAAAAGAACTACCGCCACTTTGGCAATGAGTTCCCTCTTTTGATAAAGATTATCGATGCCAATGACAAACTCTCAATACAGGTTCATCCTAATGACGACCTGGCACATCAGCGAGGACTTGAAAACGGCAAAACAGAGATGTGGTATATTATCGAAGCCGAGCATGGCTCTGAAATCGTAGACGGATTTCAATCCACTGTAACCCCTGACGAGTACCAGCTTTCACTCGACACCGGTCATATCGAAGAGCTACTCCACATCGACTATCCTCAGAACGGTGATGTCTTTTTTATCCCAGCTGGACGTGTGCATGCCCTCGGAAAAGGTCTGTTGCTGGCAGAAATACAGCAGTCGTCAGATACCACCTACCGTATCTATGACTATAACCGCCCCGATGCTGACGGCAAACTACGGCAATTACACACCGCAGAAGCACTTGATGCAATAGACTTCAGCCCCACTGCCGACGGAAGAACACATTACCAATACAAACCCAACGCCACGGTCACCCTCGCCGAATGTCCTTATTTTACCACCAACCTCATCGCCCTCGACAAGCCGATGCGAAAGAACTTTGCGCAGCTCGATTCTTTCATTATCTACCTCTGCACTGAAGGCATCGCGGCTGTGAAAACGCTCAACACCATCTGCCCTATCCACGCCGGTGAGTGCGTGCTAGTGCCTGCTGTGGCTGAAACTGTGGAGCTCTACTCCGAAGGCCCTGCCAAACTGCTTGAGGTTTATGTCGACCCTGCACAATGGAAAGAGGAAGGGGTGAACCACAGCAACGACTTCGACTTGATGGCTCAGTTTATCGGCAACGGCAACCCGGATGATTACCTTGACGATTTATCTCTTCACTAATCTCTTCGTCGCAACACCAGCATTGGTTCTTATGCGGACAATGTAGGTGCCGGAGGGGTAGGCAGAGAGGTCAATTTCGGCCGAAAGGCCGTTTGTATCAAACGACACTATGAGTTTGCCGTCTGTGCCGAACAGTTCTACTTTCTGCAACTGGTACGACGATACCACCGTCACCCTATCGCTTGTTGGGTTTGGCATCAGGTGTGTGTGGCGAGCCACAACATCGTTAATGGCTGTAGTGTCTCCGCTATCAGGATGGAGATTGGGAACATAAAACTTCACCGTGTCGCTCCATTCGCTAATGTTGCCGCACTCATCGCATCCCGACCTTATCTTGGCATTGTACCATAGCGCAGTGTCGAGGTCGTCCAACATCACATATTCCAAAGTGGATTGAATCAAAGTTGCGCTGTCCTCGTTTTCATTGTCGTTCCATATCGCCAACTCATACAAATCTACGTCCATGTGGTTCCACACCACTATCACACGTCCGTCTCCTGCCAGAGGTTCAGCTATCAGACCATCCGGAACAGGACACACGATATGGTCACAAACACGCATCTGAAAAACATTTGACCAGTCGCTGGTATTGCAATGAAAAGTGTCACATACAGACATCACTTTTATGTTATAGTTCTGGCTTATATCCAAACCATACATTGTCAGCCGGTTCGTCTGCACCGTGAAATGCATACCGCTGTCCGGCTCGATGCCGTCAGGCCAAACCATGACATTCCACATCTCAGCACTGGCGTTGTTCCACGCAACAACAACACTGTCCTCGTCCGCATACTCCACCCTCAACCCTGTCGGCTGCTGGCAGTCGTAATAGACATAGTTGGTGTCGATTATAGCAAAGAAAGGGTAAAAAAGACACAATCCATCATAGTACATATAAGATGTTGTGTCATATATGGCATTTCCTCCATTTGCTGCCATTGAAGGCCAAAGATAACGATATAAAATGACATCAGTTCCGCTGGGAGGACATTTGGAATATGTAGGCGATCCGTAATGCCCACTATAACCCCCGTAATAACCATAATAATAAGTAAATAAGTGTTCAAATTTATCATATCCGTACGGATCATCTGCTGTAGCCCCCAAACGTAAATTATTACGTGCAGTGCCACCTACATAAAACAACCCACTGACAAGGACTGGCTTATCAAAAAAAACCTCATACACATTCAGCGTGTCCCTATGAATTTCTCGTCTGAACTCCATTCTGTATGTAGGAGAGACAGTGTCCCATCGACCATCTCCAAGCAGGTTCAAATTGGCGTCAAGTAATTTGAACCATTCAGGGTTGCGACCGCTCAATGTTGTATCCAATGTAGGCAAATATGTGTTCCTTGCTCTAATTACAGCAGTTCCTGCTATTCCCTTTACTAGTATAGGTGTTTCTGCCATACAAGCTCTTGCCAAAAAGTAATTACCCACATCAGTCGGTATAATATGTTCATCATGAGAAGGATACACTGGTTCATTCGGATGTAACTGTTCATATCTGTCATACCAATTTGTATCCCAATAGTACAGGTCAGCCTTCCTTTGACCAAAGGGAATCACAGGCAGAGTGCTTTGGGCAAAAGACAAGCCTGACAATAATATCAATACTATAAAAATAATACGCTTCATAATCAATTTTTTAAAAACACTATCTTTCAGACTGTTTAGAGGAACAATCCATTATAATATTTATTCCAGATTTATTCGTTTTTTGACCACTAAATATAATGCTATTTGATATTACATTAAATGGTGCAAAATGTAACATTTCAATCATATCAATAGGGGTAGGAAGTATCGGCATATACAAAATATCCACAAGAGCCACTTTCCAAATAACTTATTGTTGTTGGATAAACGTACTCTCTTATAATTGTCTTATCAATTGAATATGGCAATTTAGCGTGCGCCACAACACTTGTCTGTGCCAAAAGCAAAAACGGCGCACTGCACAACATAAAAACAATAGCTTTCCTCATATTTGATTAATTTTGAATTATTTATAATAATTTTTATATTATGGTTTACACTACAAATTTAAAAAAAAATTTTGAATGGCTGAAATGTTTTTGGACTAGAGAAATTCCGATAGGTATAGAGCGGTATCAATGTTGAAATAAAGCTTGGCAATATTCGTTATTAATCTTTTGAACCCAAATTAAGACGTTTTAAGATTATTTATTACGTTTTAAAATGTATTTTATATATTTTTGCACGCTTGAACAAAATGCAATATTCTATATAAACAAATGAAAATCAGAGTTATATTCGCATTTCTAATTATTTTTTCCTTGTCAGGGCTGCAGGCGCAACAGGTGCTTACTCTCGAACAATGCCGTGCAAAGGCCTTAGAGGCCAACAAGGGCTTGAAGATGTCGGAGGAGAAGATGGTCGAGACAGAGAACCTGCGCAAGGTGGCTTTGTGGCAGATGCTGCCCAAGGTTGGTGCCACAGGTGGATACACCTGGATGGAGAAAAACATCAATCTGCTAAGCGATGAACAGAAAGAGCGCATCAACAATATGGGTACCACTATCCAGAACAATCTGGACCAATCCATTCGCGAAGAGACCGCCAACCTCCCGATAGGAGGCCAGTACATAGGTGACTTGCTCACCAATATTCTGAACAACACCGACCTAAGCTCGTCGCTCAACAATATTGGACACGACATCACCCAGGGATTTGAGACCAACACCCACAACACCTCCTTCGGTGTTGTAACTTTGTCACAGCCCATATATCTGGGAGGAAGACTGATGGCACTCTATAAAAGCGCAGCACTCCTGAACCGACTGTCGGGTATCGAATACGACAAGAAAAAGGAAGAGACCCTTATCTCCGTCGATGAGGCCTACTGGCAGGTGGTGAGCGTGAAACACAAGAAAGAGTTGGCAGAGCAATATGCCGCTCTACTGGATACGCTGAACCACAACGTCGAAGAACTTGTAACGGCAGAGATGGCCACCAAAGGCGACCTTGCCAAAGTGCGTGTCAAATATAACGAAGCCCAGATGTCGCTCACCAAAGCCACCAACGGACTTGCTTTGGCAAAGATGCTGCTTGCTCAACGTTGCGGGATGCCTCTCGACAGCGACTTCGACGTATCGGAGGACAATCCCACCTTGTCGCTGACCCAGCACCAGACATTCAACATGGACGAAGTGTGGCAAAACCGGCGCGAGATGCAGATGCTGCGTATCAGCGACAGCATTGCACGACAGGGTGTGCGCATCGCGGTAGCATCGCTCAAGCCCAACATAGCGTTCACTAGCGGCTACCTCTTCTCAAACCCCAATCTGTTCAATGGTTTCCAGAACGAATGGGGCGGCACTTGGATGGCCGGTGTGGCGGTCAATGTGCCGATTCTCCACCCTGGCGGCATCTACTCGGTCAAGGCTGCCAAAGCCAAACGCCGAGAAGTGGCATACCAAATCGAAGAGGCTCAACAAATGATTGAGTTACAGGTCAACAAACTCAACTATGAGTTAGAATTAGCATACAAAAAGCTCGACCAATCGCAGAGCAATCTCGTTCAAGCCGAGGAGAACCTACGGCTTGCCGACGAAAGTTTCAAAGCCGGTATGTGCAGCAGCAGTGACCTTCTTGCCGCTCAGACCGCATGGCTCTCGGCAAAAAGCGACATACTCGACGCCGAAATCGAGATAGAGATGAACTCCGTCTACCTCAAACAAGCCTTAGGAAAATAATTTCGTAAACCCTACTTTCAACTACATACTCCAATGAAAGAAAACAATAAAACCCTTCTTGCCGGACTCGCCGCTATTATTGGTGCCGTTGGAATCATCGCCCTTGTTGGCATTTTCGCCATACACCCTCAAAAAGAAATGGTGATAGGAGAAGCCGATGCCACTGAATACCGAGTCTCGAACATGGTTCCCGGCCATATTGACATCCTCTACGTCAAAGAAGGCGATACTGTCCATGCTGGCGACACCCTTGCCCATATCGGCAGCCGACAGATCAATGCAAAAATGATTCAAGCAAAAGCAGCCAGAAGTGCTGCAACCGCTCAGAGCCGCAAAGCAAAAGGCGGTGCCCGCGACCAACAGGTACAGATGGCATATCAGGTATGGCAGAAAGCCAAAGCAGCAGAAGAGGTCTACAAAAAATCTTACGAACGCGTCAAAGCGCTTTATGACAAAGGGGTTGTCGCCGCACAGAAACTCGACGAAGTCGACGCCAAATACAAAGCCGCCCAAGCAGACTGTGCCGCCGCAGAGCAGCAGTACCTTATGGCAAAAGAGGGTGCCCAAAGCGAAGATATCGACGCGGCGGCAGCCCTCGTCAACAGAGCCGGTGGCGCTGTTGCAGAAGTGCAGAGTTACCTCGACGACAGTTACCTCATTGCCCCTTGCGACGGTGTGGTTGTTGAGGTATATGCCAAACTCGGCGACCTGGTAGGAACAGGCTCGCCTGTTATCTCGATACTTGACAATACCGACAACTGGTTCAACTTCAGCATCCGCGAGGACAAACTCAAGGATGTAACCACAGGCGACTCCGTTATGGTTCAGATTCCTGCACTCGGCGGCACCTATTCTTGTAGTGTTCGTAACGTCAAAGCTATGGCAAGCTATGCCACATGGCGAGCTACCAAGACCCTCGGCCAATATGATGTAAAGAGTTTTGATGTGAAAGTCGTCCCACTTGAATCAATCGATGGACTACGCCCCGGAATGACAGCCATCCTTGTCGAAAAGTAACGTCAACCCATCAATTCCATGTTCCGTAGCGTATTAATAAGGGAGCTCGACAGGATGGTGCACCATCCACGCTATCTCATTATCCTCACTCTCGGCATCGCGATTACATTCCTTGTCTTTGCCTCAATCACCCATGAGGGGCAGCCTCGCCGCCTCTCTGTGGCTGTGGTCGACATGGATGGCACTTACCTCTCACGCAGGATTTGTCATGAACTCAATGCCACATCAGGAGTAGAGGTGCGCGCAGTATTCAACAACCACACCGAAGCCCGTCGTGCAATGCAACGCGGAGAAATCTTCGCCTATTACGAAATCCCCAACGGCACATACAACCAACTCCTTCAGTTCAACGCTCCCCATTTTGTACTCTATATCAACTCAGCATATATGCTTGCCGGCACGCTCAGCTATAAACAACTTGCCACAATGGGAATGCTTGCCGGGGCCGCAGTACAGCGCGAGGTATATCGCAAAAAAGGCTATGGAGAGGAGCAAATCATGGGTCTTATTCAACCGATTGAATATGACACGCGCACTATTGGCAATCCATGGATAAACTACGGCAACTACCTCATGACCACATTGATTCCTGCCGTCATTGCCTTCATCGCCCTTATGCATCTAGCCTATATCATAGCTCGTGAGCGTCAAGAACGCACACTGCGTGATTGGCTCAAGTCCGCAGGAGGCAACACCATCATCGCACTCTTAGGCAAAATGCTGCCATATACTGTCTGGTACACACTTCTCCTACTCATCTGCAATCTCATAATGTTTGGCTTTATGGGCTTTCCGCACGAAGGTAGCTGGCTGCTCACAGTCCTCAACAGTATGCTCCTCATATTCGCTGCCCAGTGTGCAGGATGCTTCATAGCTTGCTGCATTCCAGACCCCCCGCTAACCATGGGCGTCAGCGCAATATATAGTGCAATGAGTTTCTCGCTCAGCGGTTTTTCCTTCCCCGTTGAAAGCATGCCTCATTTCTTCTACTCCTTTTCCTGGTTATATCCTATTCGGCATTACTTCCTAAACTATAGCAACATTGCGATTTACGGCAACGGAATGGCCCAGTGTTGGCCGCAATTCTGTGCACTCATCACCTTTGCCGTGCTACCGTTCTTAGGTTCACTCATACTCAACTGGCAACTAAAAAAAGAATCATTACCACTTAACCCATCCAGTCCTCATTAATGCTAAAATCACTCAACGATATCTGGATAATCCTCAGCTGCGAGGTGCGACGCGTTTTCGGTGACCGCATGGTACTGCTCATTTTCTTTTTAGCTCCATTACTCTACCCTCTTATCTTTTGCGGCATCTACTATAACGAGAATGTTGAGAATATGTCTATTGCCGTAATCGACGAAGCCAAATGCGACGAAAGCAAACGCTTTATTCACAAACTCAACGCTACTCCTGAACTCGACATAGCCTATCAATGCAGCAACATGACCGAGGCGGAAAACCTTATGAAAAACCACCAGGTCCATGCTATCTTCTATTTTCCAAAAGATTTCTCTTCACGGCTTGCCTCCACGCGCACTGCACATATAGGAGTCTTCTGTGATATGAGTTCATTCTATTTCTACAAAGCCGCTTTGACTGGAGGAAACAGCGTGCTTATTGACGAGATGCACACCATTGAGCTCGAACGATACGAAAAATCAGGGCTCACAGACGTTGAGGCATCAATACAACTGCAGCCCGTCGTCTTCGAAAGTGTCACAGCTTTCAATCCCTGCGGCGGATACGGGAGCTTTTTTCTGCCCATACTCTTGGTTCTTGTAATCCACCAGACTCTCTTCCTTGGCATCTGCATCCTCAATGGCGACGCCAATGAAAATCGCTATTCTCTTAAGCTTATCCCTGCACATCTTCGTCGCAAAAGCGTCCATCGCGTCATTATCGGACGCGCACTTTGCTACATTCTTATCTACACCCCCATCGTAACCCTCGACCTATGGTTTATACCACGATGGTTCCACCTGCCGCAGCTCGGCAACTTATATACCATTCTCGGATTCGCACTTCCATTCATCCTCGCGGTAATATTCTTTGGCATGACTGTCGGTGGTCTTGTAGTCCGTCAAAAGATCTCGCCGATGCTATGTTTCGTCTTTTTCAGCCTCGTAATGTTCTTTCTTACCGGCATGGTTTGGCCACAAGAAAGCATACCTCGTTTCTGGTACCACTTCAGTCTTATCTTTCCTTCCACCCCTGCCGTTCAAGGTTTTGTCAAAATCGGTTCCATGGGAGCCAATCTCGAGCTGGTTCGTACCGAGTATATGACCCTATGGTTCCAGACCGGCATATACTTCATCACGGCATGCTGTGTAATATATTTTCATAATTTCCAACGCAAGCTCAAGCTCCTTGCACTTAAAAAAATTAAAAGCGCTATACTCCAATGAAAAAAAATTTTTTCCTGAACGAAAAAACGATGCTCTGCATTGTTTTGCTCAATGTGGCAGTCATATTCCTTCAAGGGTGTGGCATGGAAAACCCAATAATGAGTCTCCTCGACATTTCCTGCACCCTGATTTTCGTTGTGGAAATGATAGTGAAACACAAAGTTTATGGAATTAAAAAATATTGGCATGACGGATGGAATGTGCTTGACGGCGTGGTCACCATAGTCTCCCTGCCTGCTTTGCTCATCTATTTCATGCCCGCGTTGGGAGGAATCAAGATTTTAGTTGCTTTCCGTGCTCTTAGGGTATTCAAGCTCTTCCGCACCGCACGTCATTTCCCGCACCTCGCAGAAATATGGAACGGCTTCAAGTTGGCCTTGCGCCAATCAGCGGCATTTCTGCTCGCCTACTTCGTCATTATTGTCGTCATAGCCATGTTCAACAGTGCCCTTTTCGGCCACAGCGCTCCAGAGTATTTTGCGACACCCCTGGATGCTCTCTACTCCGTTTTCCAACTTTTCACCATAGAAGGTTGGTATGAAATACCCAACGCCGTCGTTGGACACATGCAACCTGTATGGGTACATGTCATCCGCACCTATTTCTGCCTGCTCCTCATCGGAGGCGGTATCATAGGCATGTCGTTAATAAACTCCATCTTTGTCGACGCAATGGCCGCAGACAACAACGACGACGTGATGGAAAAACTAAAAAGTATTGAGAAACAACTATCCGATAGCCAGAATAGTTTTTCAGAACAGATTGCAGAGCTCCGCAAACTACTCGACAAAGAACAATAGGCAATTAATACCTCTACTATTATTTGTGCTCTTTGTAATAAGCAAGTCCCAGGCGCACATTCTCAATAACGGCGTTGGACGAGTATGTAGCTCCTGCCACCACATCGACATTCGCGTTAAGAGCTTCGTCTACGGTCAGGCCATTCCACTTTTCAAGGATACCCCCGTCTAACATGTGTTTAAAGAACCTCGGTGTTTCGCTGTTCTCAAGAGCCTCTATTTTGACTACCTTGTCTTTCTCGACAGTGATAAGCAGCGGTGTAGGGCCGATATAGCCTTTCACATTTTGCGACAACGTGGTGGTGTCGATTGTGTAGACCCCGTTTTTCTTGGTCATCACCCCATCTTTAGTGCCACAGGCAAGAAACAAAAAAGCGCCACCTAAGACCAGTGCGCAAAACAAAGCAATAATTCCGCTTTTCTTCATTTTTTTCAACTCTTAAAAAGAAGTGACCCTGCTGCGATTCGAACGCAGGACCTACTGCTTAGAAGGCAGTTGCTCTATCCAGCTGAGCTACGGGGCCATCGTCAAACAAAAAAAGCTAACTTTCGTTAGCTCCTGCGTCGGGATAGCAAGATTCGAACTTGCGACCTCCTGCTCCCAAAGCAGGCGCGATAACCGGACTACGCTATATCCCGTCTAATATTGAAAACTCTTTTCGGAGTAGTCTCTGTCAAGTCACCTTTTTTTTGCGGAGAAGGGGGGATTCGAACCCCCGGTACCCTAATCGAGTACGACAGTTTAGCAAACTGTTGGTTTCAGCCACTCACCCACCTCTCCGTGGAATTCATGAACCGTCATAAACAACGTTCACCAATTGCTAAAATCGGCTGCAAAAGTACTAACTTTTTGCAACGTGAGCAAATTTTTTTTGTTTTTTGATGCTTTTTATTAAAATATCAATGTTTTTTAGCTTGATTAGCAACGCTTTCCATTTTCTTCCTTATAGCCTCTTGGTCTCCCAAAAAGAAGTCTTTTTGGAGCTTCATTTGATCATCAAATTCAAAAATATACGGTATTCCCGTAGGTATGTTGAACTTTATTATCTCCTCGTTCGACATACCTTTCAGTTCCTTGACGATACCGCGCAAACTGTTGCCATGAGCCACAACCATCACACAATTATAACGTTCGAAGGCAGGGAGTATGATACCTTTGTAATAAGGCATAAGTCGGGCAATAGTATCCTTCAGCGACTCTGTGAGAGGAATTTCGCTGTCTGACAATTCAGCATAGCGCGAATCCATACGCGGACTGCGCTCGTCATTCATTGCCAGTGCCGGAGGCTGCACATCGAAACTGCGACGCCACATCAAGACCTGTTCATCGCCGTACTTCATAGCTGTCTCAGCCTTGTTCAGACCCTGTATTGCGCCATAGCTCTTCTCGTTAAGACGCCAGCTCTTATCCACAGGCAGCCAGTCCATATCCATAGCCTCAAGCACTCCATTTAGCGTTCGTACTGCACGTTTCAAGTATGAAGTGTAGCACATTTGAGGCTTATAGCCTTCACTCTTAAGAAGCTTTCCTGCCTCAAAGGCTTCCTTGCGTCCGACCTCGGTGAGATCCACATCGGTCCAGCCTGTAAAAAGGTTCAGCTTGTTCCATTCGCTTTCTCCGTGGCGAATCAAAATAAGTTGTTTCATAGCTTATTTTTTTTAGTGATTATCTTTTCGTCTTTCTTCAAAACCACTTGTTCGTTAAACATGTTCTTATAGGCCATCACACACACCGCTATGCCCAAAAGAATGAACGGGATGCTGAGCCACTGACCCATGTCAAGCATCATGCCCTTTTCAAAATCAACCTGTTCCTCCTTAACAAACTCAACCAACAGCCTTACACCGAAAAGAGCTATCAACCACCAACCGAACATTGCACCAGGTCTCATCTTGCCGTTTTTTTTGCGATAGACGATAATGCTTACAAGGAAAATGATGAAGTAGCTTATCGACTCATATAGTTGCGTCGGATGCTTTGGTACAGTCTCTCTGTTTCGTTCAAAGACAAAGCCCCACGGCATAGTAGTTTCCACTCCGTATATCTCGCTGTTAAACAGGTTCCCCAGTCTGATGAAAGCTCCGCCCAAAGCTATCACTATCACCATCCTGTCGACAATCCAAATCGGATTGACTCTGTATTTGCGAAAGTACAGCCATAGAGCCAGCAATATTCCAAAGGCAGCGCCATGGCTTGCAAGACCTTGGTAACCAGTGAAAGTCCATCCGTCCGGAGTGCGTCCGAAAGGCAAAACAATCTCTATCCAGTGGCTTCCGCTGAGATAGTAATCGGGTTGATAGAAAAGACAATGACCCAGACGGGCACCCACAAGTACCGCAATGAACATATAGATCAACAACGATTCCAAATACTTCGAATCGATGCCTTCCCTCTTGAACATCTTCGACACTATCCAGTAGCCAAAAAGAAATGCCAAAAGAAAACCCATGGAATACCAACGTATTCCAAAAGTTCCGATTTGAAAAATCACAGGATCTACATTCCAGTGGACAACGTTCAACATATTACAATTTCCTTATTTAGCGTAATTGACAGCTCTCGTCTCGCGTATTACAGTGACCTTTATCTGACCAGGATATGTCATCTCGTTCTGTATCTGGCGTGACAGGTCATAACTTAACTTGTTAGCTTCGGCATCGCTTACCTTCTCGGCACCGACAATAACTCGCAACTCACGGCCAGCCTGGATAGCATAGGTCTTTACTACTCCAGGATAGGTCATAGCCATCTCCTCGAGTTTGTTAAGGCGGTTGATATAAGCCTCCACGACTTCACGCCTTGCACCCGGACGGGCTCCGCTTATAGCGTCGCATACTTGAATAATCGGTGCTATAAGACTTGTCATCTCCGTCTCGTCATGGTGTGCACCTATGGCATTACAGACATCCGGATGCTCCTTGTATTTTTCAGCCAGACGCATACCCAGGATTGCATGCGGTAAATCAGGCTCGTTCTCCGGCACTTTTCCAATATCGTGAAGAAGTCCTGCACGTTTAGCCAATTTGGGGTTCAATCCAAGTTCCGAAGCCATTGTAGCAGCCAAGTTAGCCACCTCACGGCTGTGCTGCAAGAGGTTTTGTCCGTATGAAGAACGGTATTTCATTCGTCCCACCATACGCATCAGCTCATGGTTCATGTTCAAAATTCCCAAGTCGATGCATGTACGTTTTCCAACCTCTACGATTTCCTGTTCTATCTGCTTGCGGGTTTTTGCCACCACTTCCTCAATACGTGCCGGATGAATACGTCCGTCAGTAACCAACTTATGCAGCGAGAGACGGGCTATCTCCCTTCTTATTGGATCAAAACCCGAAATTATTATTGCGTCAGGAGAATCGTCAATGATAATCTCAACACCGGTCAAAGATTCAAGTGTGCGGATATTACGGCCCTCACGACCAATAATACGGCCTTTTACCTCTTCATTCTCAAGATTGAACACACTGACAGTATTCTCTATCGCATGTTCCGTGGCAGTGCGTTGAATCGATTCAATGACTATTTTCTTAGCCTGCTCACCTGCGGTTATCTTTGCCTCCTCGACAATGTCCATGATAGAGTTAGATGCTTCTGCCTTGGCTTCATCCGTCATTGTCTCTATCAAATGCTGCTTAGCCTCGTCGGCTGTCATCCCGGCAATATGCTCCAACTTCTCGATGCTTTCTTTATACACGCGCTCGGTTTCCGCCTTACGCTTGTTAAGAACCTCGATCTGGTTGTTAAGGTTATCACTGGCAGCTTTTAGTTCGCCGCTCTTCTTCTGAAGATCCTCGAATTTCTGGGTAAGAGACTGCTCCCTTTGTTTCAACTTTTGTTCTACAGCTTGGAGTTTGCCGTTGCGCTCATTCACCTGTTTCTCGTATTCACTCTTCATTTGCAGGTAAGCCTCCTTTGCCTGAAGCACTTTGTCTTTCTTAATAATCTCGCCTTTTTCTTCGGCATCTTTCAACACCTGTTTACTATTGCTCAACAATTGCTCACTCTTGCTCAGCAATTTTTTGCGTAGGATGGTAGTCGTCAGGCCTATTCCTACTCCTGTACCGACTATCAATCCAATAATACACCACAATATTTCCATTTTTTTAATAAAGATTTTTGTGGAATAGCCTCTACTATGGGGCGACAACTCATTTCCAACCTCTAAAAAAACCTGCGCCGATGCCCTCCGTGAGTTATGGTAAACTCTAAAATGATAGGATTTGAGCGCCGGGTGTCTCAGCTTTTTTGCCCCGATAAGGTGGCTAACCTACCCACCCATGAGCCGACTCGGTTTGTAAATAGTGTTGAGTTTACAAACTGTTTTGGGTTCGGATTACTTATCCTCTGAACGGTGCAGGTTTTTCTCCAAGACGGCATCTATCTCCGTCAGTTTCTCTATCAATTGGCTATCTTTATATTGAAGACTGTCCTTGGTCTTTGTCAACTCCGTCACCTGCATCAATGCCACCATTGCAAGCAAATCCTGGTTGTCTCGGTGGCTGAACTGCTTCTTGAACATGCGCGCCTGTGCGTCGATGTACGCTGCCGCATTACGAAGACGAGTCTCATCCTGCGGAGCTATCATCAACTTGTAACTTCTCTCTAATATGTTCACGGTGACTGATATGCTATCCATCTCTTTAGTCAACTTTGGTCAGTAACGATAAACTTTTATCAATATTTCGGATCAATTGATTGATCTTGAGCTTTATTTCAGCCGAATCGCCCTTCTGTACAAGCGTATTCCTTAGTTTAAGTATATTGGTTTCTTCTTTTAATTGTTTAATTCTGGAATCTTGGTTTTTAATTTGTTCAATAAGATTTTCTTTCTCCTCGGTCAATTTCAAGACCTCACCTTTCAACTGATTGTTTTCCTCTATCAGTTTGCGGATTTTGTATTCTATCCCTGTCAGCGTAGTCTCGAAATCAAACATTCTCTGTCTATATGTTGCAGGTAATCCGAATAGTAGGATTTATCATTCTCTATAATCCGGACTGCCTATTTTTTTCATTTGCAAAAATACAAACTTTTTTAGATTCTGTAAAATATATTTCACCTCCAATTTAATCAACGCCACCCAACTATTATATTATCAACTACTTCAAATTCAAGGTATGCCCCATTCTATCCTGTTTGGTCTTCAAGTATTTCTCGTTGTACTTGTTGGGTTCGATAACAATTGGCAGCGTTTCCACTATCTCCAAACCATACCCCTCGAGTCCGCTGCGTTTCACGGGATTGTTGGTTATCAGTCGCATTTTCTTCACGCCAAGGTCACGTAGAATCTGGGCACCAATACCATAGTCCCTCTCATCAGCCTTGAATCCAAGCTGAAGATTGGCATCCACGGTATCGAAACCCTGTTCTTGCAGATGATAGGCTTTCAACTTGTTGACAAGACCGATACCTCGTCCTTCCTGACTCATGTAGAGAACCAGCCCCTCTCCTTCTTTTTCTATCATTTTCATGGCATTATGCAGCTGGTGACCACAATCACATTTGCAAGAGCCGAAAATGTCTCCCGTTGCACAGCTCGAATGCACCCTTACCATGAGTGGTTTCCTTGCAGGATTCTCCGCGGTCCAGTCACCCTTCTTTAAGGCAAGGTGGGTGGCACCATTGTCAAGCTGGGTATATGCTATCAGCTGGAAGTTACCCCATTCGGTAGGGAGAAAGACCTCTTCCTCCTTACGAATCATTGTCTCATGTGCCACACGATACGAGATCAAATCTTTAATAGTGACAATCTTTAAACCGAATTTTTTTGCCACCTCCTGCAACTGCGGCATTCGTGCCATAGTACCGTCATCATTGATAATCTCGATCAGGGCGGCACACGGTTTCAAGCCGGCAAGACGGGCAAGGTCCACTGCAGCCTCGGTATGTCCCGCACGTACTAACACACCTCCGTCACGGGCTCTGAGTGGATTGATATGACCCGGTCTTCCAAGGTCGTCGGCCTTGGTATTTTCATCGGCGAGAGCCATAATAGTCATCGCCCTGTCTCTCATACTTACACCTGTAGTACATCCATGTCCCAACAGGTCAACCGTAACAGTGAACGGGGTGCCCAACAGAGAAGTGTTGTCATGCACCTGCATGTCAAGGTTGAGTTCATGGCATCTCCCACTGGTTAACGGAGTACAAAGAACTCCGCGACCATTCTTGAGCATAAAATTGACCTTCTCTGGAGTTATTTTTTCCGCTGCAATTATAAAATCACCCTCGTTCTCACGGTCTTCATCATCCACAACAATCACAAATTTTCCCTCGCGAAAGTCTTCTATAGCTTCTTCTATTGTATTGAGTTTAAAATCCATATATAACAATCTACACCTCTTTTTTATAAGGTTACAAATATGCAAAGATAAGAAAAAAAAGCAAACAGGAATGAATTGTTTCTTTCTCCGGATGTTTATAAAAATACTCGATGCCCTTTCTGCAAAAAAAGGCATTAAACCAAATCGGTCGTCAGGACATATATCGGATTTGGGGTTAACATGACCTCACAGGAAAAAATACTTTACAACCCACATACACAAAATAATTTCGGCATTGCAAAAAAAGTTGTACTTTTGCAAACAGAAACACGACGGGGTATTAGCTCATTTGGTAGAGCATTTGGTTCGCAATCAAAAGGTAACGGGTTCGACTCCCGTATACTCCACAAAGTAAAACAGTGGACATTTCTGCCCACTGTTTTGTTTTTTTATCCCAAAACGGCATCGCGTTCGGCATCGTTCCAATATGTGGCGTGCCTGAACTCGTTGGTATCGTCTTTTTTTCGTGTAAGAACCTTTTGGTCTGCAACATACTGTTGAATACGTTGGTATTCCTCTTTGTAGCGGTTCCATTCAGCATCGTCAAGGCTACACTTTTGTGACAGATAGCATAGCACTTGGTAAGCATGTCGCTGTTTCTGCTCGGGATATGCCTGCCACAGCGAGTCAAAACGGGCATGGATGTCATCCCAGTTATCAAGCACGCCGTTTTCGATATCGTCTATAAGCTGCTTGATGTCTTGTTCTGCAATAAGTTGACCACCTATATTTACCCAGCGGGTAACGCGGGCTGAATTCCGGATATTGATATCCTCCGAAGCTTTTAACTTTTGGAATTCATCCTCACTCAGTGCCTGCAGGTTCTTCATTGCATAATACACTAACATGTCATAATATGCCTTGTAGCCTTCGCCAGCCTTGAGAATGACGGTTTTCCTCTTGCCTTTCTCCATTCCGTGAGCCTCGATCTCGGAGCGTTTTTCACGATACGACTCTTCTGTCCAAAGATGTATCAGGTCGCGACCGATAATCATTTCCTCGGCGGTATCAGGAGCCAAGTTGTCGAACTCCACGTGCTGAGCCTTGTACAGTCGCTTGTCACGAGCGGCAAACTTACGACTGTTGCGATCCATGGCGTACATATTGTACATCCACCAGTAAGCCGGCATTACCTCAAGCCTGTCTTTGGAGGTATTGTTGTTTACCAAAGCAAATGGTAGCGTAATGTTGAGTTCCGATGGATAATCGGCCTTGGAAAGAAGGCAATACGAGGCGAAACGACTGCTGTGCTTGAGACTGACACACAGACCTGGCCAGAAACCACGTCCGGCGCTGATTTCATTGTCGGCGGTGCGGCTGTTGTGGTTGCTCCCTAAAGTGCCACCTGCAGCGACATTGCTCTGTCCCATTACCAAGGCAGCGATAAGGAATGAATTGTTGTGGTGCTGTTCATGCGCGGGGAAGATAATACTGCACCCCACCTCGCATCGAGCCAGCGTCGAATTGTCTCCCACAACAGTGTCGTTCAGTCGCAGGCCAAACTCCAGATGGACATGCTCGCCAAGCAGGAAACGCTCTGCAATGATGCCGTATTCCAGCTTGCAGCCGTAGCCTACCACACCGTCACCAAGCATGATACACTCTTCTATGCGGGAACGATCCTCCGCCGACGAGTTGACGGCGACGTTGTGAATGCGTTTGCTATTCTTTATCACGCAACTGTCACCTACATATCCGTAGCCTTCATTACGCAACTTTGTACGAGTGATTGCTTCCAGGCGTTCCATCAGTTTTGACTGGCCACGGAAACGAGCCCACATATACGCATCACCGATAGTCATACCTCTAAACGGCATGATGCGTCTTCCTCCGTTTTCGTTCATAGGCTCGAGCCATGCAAAATCGGAATCGCCGTTCGACGGATCCACGATAGTGGCTGTCATCTCATCGATATTGAACAGCAGACAGTCGTCGCCAATCGTATATCCGGACAGCATCTTCACATTATGGATAGCACAGTTGTCGCCGACAGTACAGTCACGGAGTGTGCTAGCGCTGATACCGACAGGCAATACAAGATCCCCATCGCAAAGGGTGCCCTCTTTAATGACACCAAGATTAACTTCTCCGAAAAATGAATTGTTATAGACACAGGCGGGATCAAAAGTGCCGGAAACATGAACCTTGTCCCAGTTCTCGGCGCGGTTACCCTGTGCCGTGAGCTGTGCTATCTGACCTGAAGTAAGATTACAATACTCTTTCATCGTATTTCTTAGATGGAATAGTAGTTCTTAAAAACGTCAAAGGCTTTTTCTATCGTCTGTTTGTCTTTGAAATACTCGTATGTGCTCATCTTCAATTCCACAGTCGCTTCTTCGTCGCAGAATACAATGCCATGCGGATGCATCTGCAACATGCTGGAAGTCCACATGTGGTTAACACCGTTCTCTATCATGTGGTGCAATGCACGGGCTTTCTTGGGACCATTGCAAAGTATCAGCACCTCGCGGGCATCCATGACAGTACCCACTCCGACGGTAAGAGCCTGTTTGGGCACCTTGGTGACATCATTGTCGAAGAAACGGCAGTTGGCCTGGATTGTATCGGTGGTGAGAGTCTTGATGCGGGTGCGGCTGGCAAGGCTGCTGCCAGGCTCGTTGAATGCAATATGACCGTCGGGACCAACGCCGCCCATAAAGAGCTCTATTCCGCCAGCCTCTTTGATCATCTCTTCATAATGTCTGCATTCTTCCATAAGATCCTTGGCATTCCCGTCGAGGATATGTACGTTCTCCTTCTTTATGTCGATATGATTGAAGAAATTGGTCCACATGAAGCTGTGGTAGCTTTCAGGATGCTCTACGGGCAATCCCACATATTCATCCATATTGAATGTCACGACATTCTGGAAACTGACAAGACCTTTCTTGTTGAGTTTCACAAGATGTTCGTACAACCCCAGCGGGGAACTGCCGGTGGGGCAACCAAGCACGAATGGATGGTCGGCTGTGGCTTTGAAATCATTGATTCTTTTGGCAACATAGTTTGCTGCCGCTACGGACATTTCGTTGTAGTCCTTTGCAATAAGTACGCGCATTTTATAAAATGATAAAAGTTATATATATTGTGAATTAACGTGTTTCCTTTTTTCTGTCCCTCTATCAAGGAACTTCTGCAGCCCTAAGGATACGGCATGTCGACACCCCCAAAATCAAAAGGGCAACGGGACGATGCACCGCAGGATATGTGTGGGGGGGGGATAACAGATTGATAACATGTGCTTTGAATTAAAATCCTTTTTCCGTTAAAAACTTTATCCTCATCAATCGAATCTCTGTCTGGTCATAGTCGGGATCATCTTCAAACTCGTCGTAGGCATCCTGCAACGAGTCACTCTCGGCTTCCTGCCAGTACTCCATCAGCACATCCTGGTGTTCCTGCTCAATATTGGCGTCTATATAATAATCTATGTTGAGTTTAGTGCCGGATGACAGAATATGCTCCATCTCAGTAATAAGCTCATCCATATTGATTCCCTTTCCACGGGCAATGTCCTCAAGCGGCATTTGGCGGTCTATCGCCTTAATGATGTACACTTTAAGGCCCGACCTGTTGACAGTGGAACGCACCACAATATCCTGAGGACGCTCTATCTCATTCTCCTCCACATATCTTTTGATAAGGTCGACGAACGGCTGTCCGTTGCGTTGAGCCTTGGCAATTCCAACACCGGTGCAGCGGCTCAATTCCTCTATTGTACAGGGATATTGAATGGTCATATCCTTGAGTGAACGGTCTTCGAAAATGACGTATGGCGCCAGGTTTTCCTTTTGGGCTATATCGCGCAACAATCCCTTGAGCTGAATATACAGTGTCTCGTCGCCAGCGGCAGAGCCACCACCTCCAACTGTAAGATCCTCGTCGTCATCCTCTGCAGTGCCTGTATAATCGTGGTCACACGGAACCATAATGGTGTATGGGTTCTTGATGTAACGGTATCCGTTGGGTGTCAACTTGAGCACTCCAAACTGTTCCACCTCCTTAACCAAAAGCTTCTCTATTACCGCATTGCGAATGACAGCCTTCCAATACAGTTCATCGCGGTCCGTACCCTTTCCATACTGTTCGAGCAAATTATGTTTGTATGTACGCGTGTGGGTGTTGGAACGTCCCATTATAACATCTATGATTTCCTGCGTCTTGAAGGCTTGCTTCATTGCCACAATTGTTTCCAGCACATAAACCATCTCCTCCTTGGTCTCGACACGCGGCTTAGGATGCAGGCAATTGTCACAGTTACCGCAGTTCGGCTGGTCGTACTCTTCACCGAAATAACGAAGCAGATTCATACGGCGGCACATTGAGCTCTCGGCATACGACACCACCTCCTGCACCAACTGACGGGCCATCTCCTGTTCTGTAATATTCTTGTCGGTAAAGAACTTATATAGACGCTCTATATCGTGTTCCGAATAGAAAGCTATGCATTTCCCCTCTCCTCCGTCACGACCGGCACGACCGGTCTCCTGATAGTAGCCTTCCAGACTTTTGGGTATATCGTAATGGATAACGAACCGCACATCAGGCTTGTCGATACCCATGCCAAAGGCAATGGTGGCAACAATGACATCAACCTCCTCCATAAGAAACTTGTCCTGATTCTCTGCACGTGTCTTCGAATCAAGTCCCGCATGGTACGGCAATGCCTTGATGCCGTTGATGACCATCAGCTCGGCCAAATCTTCCACACGCTTGCGAGTAAGACAGTATATTATACCGCTCTTGCCGGAATTTTCCTTTATAAACTTTATTATCTCCTTGTGCAACAGCAGAGTGTCAGACGGCTTTGGCCTCACCTCATAGTAAAGGTTGGGACGGTTGAAACTCGAGATGAACAGTTGTGCATTCTCCATCTGGAGATTGCGAATAATATCCTGCTGCACCTTCGGAGTTGCGGAAGCCGTGAGGGTCAGTATTGGTACATGGCTGTTTATCTGAGTGATTGCCGCACGAAGACGGCGGTATTCTGGGCGGAAATCATGCCCCCATTCCGAGATACAATGCGCTTCGTCAATTGCGAAGAAACTAATCTTCAAATGTTGCAAAAACTCGATGGTTTCTTCTTTCGACAGCGTCTCGGGAGCGACATAGAGCAGTTTGGTGCCTCCTCTCATAAGGTCATCTTTCACCTCAGTGGTTTGCTGCTTGTTGAGTGACGAGTTGAGAAAATGTGCCACAGCGTCATGCCCTGAGGTATATCGCACCGCATCAACCTGGTTCTTCATCAAAGCAATCAAGGGCGATACCACAATGGTGGTGCCTTCCAAAATCATGGCTGGCAGCTGGTAGCAAAGCGACTTACCTCCTCCCGTAGGCATGATGACAAAAGTGTCGTTACCAGCAAGAAGACTACGTATAATTTTCTCCTGGTCGCCCTTGAAATTGTCAAAGCCGAATATCTCTTTGAGCTTTTGTTGCAGATTAATGTCAGCCATCAAATACTTTTATTACAAAAATGCCGTTATCCTGTTCGGAATCGCCGGTATTCCTACAAACATAATAATTGTAATTGAGTTACAAAGTTACGTTATTTTTTTAGAACAACAAAATTTTTTTAAGATTGAAGAGTCCGGAAGAAATAAAAAACATTGCTTTTCAGGTTATTGAAGAAGAAAAAAAAGCAGTTGCCCAACTGGCTTCATATATTGACGACGCTTTTGTGAAGGCCGTGGAAATTATTTTTTCAGCTAAAGGCAGGGTCGTCATCACAGGCATAGGTAAAAGCGCCAACATTGCCACAAAGATAGTCTCCACATTGAACTCTACAGGCACTCCGGCCATATTCATGCACGCAGCCGACGCCATACACGGCGATCTGGGCATTGTACAGCCTGACGATGTAGTCATCTGCGTGTCAAAAAGTGGTAACACTCCGGAAATAAAAGTATTGCTGCCTCTCTTAAAAAACTTCGGCAACACTCTTATAGCCATTGTAGGAGATACCACATCGTTCCTTGCCACCCATGCCGATATAGTACTCAATACATCGGTGGAACACGAAGCCTGTCCAAACAACCTGGCTCCCACCTCCTCCACCACTGCCCAGTTGGTTATGGGCGATGCCCTTGCTGTGGCTCTGATTGAATGCCGCAACTTTACCGCCAACGACTTTGCGCGTTTTCATCCGGGAGGCTCGCTAGGCAAAAAACTCTATATGAGAGTCGACGACCTGTTCCGCCAAAACGAGAAGCCGACAGTGTCGCCCTCCACATCGCTGCGCGACACTATCCTCGAGATGACATCCAAAAGACTGGGGTGCACCGTCGTAGTCGACAACGACAATATTGTTGGTATTGTTTGCGACGGCGATCTGCGTCGGATGATGAAAAAATACGAAAAGCTGGATGGCTTGAAAGCTTCCGATATCATGACTCCGAACCCAAAAACCGTTTCGCTTCACGAATACGCAGTCAAAGCCCTCGACATGATGCGCTCAAACGCCATCACACAGCTTGTGGTTGTCGATGACAACGGCAAATACACAGGAATGCTCCATATCCACGACATTCTTCGCGAGGGTATCATTTAAGTAAAGGTTAATGGTTAAAGATTAACGATTATTTGTCGCTCATTATTAATAAACTAACAACAATCATTGCTACAATTTTTTTTACCATTAATTGATTGGGGATTATCGATAAACAAGAAAAGATGGAACTAAGAACGGAAAACGTAATCAAAAAATACCGTCAACGCACTGTGGTAAAAGGTGTCTCTGTCAGCGTAAACCAGGGAGAGATTGTAGGTCTTCTCGGTCCCAATGGCGCTGGAAAGACGACAACATTCTACATGATTGTCGGTATCATCAAACCATATAGCGGACGGGTCTACTTCGACAACAACGACATCACCGACCTGCCCATGTACCGCCGCGCACAGAAAGGTGTAGGTTATCTGGCTCAGGAGGCTTCGGTATTTCGCCAGATGACAGTGGCAGACAACATCATGTCAGTGCTCGAATTCCAACGCGATCTTTCAAAAGAGCAGCGCCATGAGCGGCTCGAAGCGCTTCTCGACGAGTTCGGCTTGAACAAAATCCGCAACAACAAAGGTATACAGCTCAGCGGTGGCGAACGACGCCGCACCGAGATTGCACGTGCGCTGGCCACAAATCCAAAATTTCTGCTTCTCGACGAGCCCTTTGCCGGCGTCGACCCCATAGCCGTGCAGGACATCCAGGATATCGTGGCACACCTGAAAGAAAAAAACATCGGTATACTTATCACCGACCACAACGTCAACGAAACCCTGCGTATCACCGATCGCGCCTACCTTCTTTACGAAGGCACGGTTTTACACCATGGCACCCCTGAAGAGATGGCCTACGACCCTGACGTCAGAGAAAAATATCTGGGACGCGACTTCGTGTGGCACGGACGGAAACAGACACGCGAACTATAAAAGAAGAAGCCGCCTCGTTGTTTTGACAAGATGCGGCTTCTTTTTCATCGTTCACTGGCCTTCCGGCGCGCAAATCCAGACTATGAGATAAATCCAGAATCCGAAAGAGCCGCAGATAAGAGCGATAAGAAACAGGATGCGCACCACTGTGGGGTCGACATTCAGATACTCGGCCAAGCCGCCGCACACGCCGGCAATTTTTCTATCGACTCTGCTTCGAGTCAGTTTCTTAACTTCTTGGTCCATATTAAATAATTCTTATATTTATTCAACTATTATGAATGAACTTGCGTTTACGTTAGCGTCTATACGCTTTATCATACCCTGCAATGCAGTGCCGGGACCCACCTCGACAAAGTCTGCAGCGCCGTCAGATATCATGTTCTGCACCGTCTCTGTCCAACGCACCGGAGAGGTAAGCTGTTTATTGAGGTTGGCTTTGATTTCATCAGGGTCAATAACAGGACGGGCACATACGTTCTGGTAGCATGGGCAACGCGGAGCATTGAATGCAGTACCTTCAATAGCTGCACTGAGTTCGATACGCGCAGGCTCCATCAGAGGCGAATGAAATGCTCCTCCGACAGGAAGCGGCAATGCGCGGCCCTTGGCCTCTTTCACTTTCTCACAGGCTTGGTTTACACCCCCTATGGTTCCGCTAATGACCAGCTGGCCAGGGCAATTGTAGTTCGCTGCAACAACGACCTCGCCGTTAACCGAAGCGCATATTTCCTCAACAGTCTTGTCGTCAAGTTTCAACACCGCAGCCATGGTAGAGGGATGCTGTTCGCAGCATTTCTGCATGGCATTGGCACGGGCAATGACCAGACGCAGACCGTCCTCAAATCTCATGGCACCGGCGGCGACAAGAGCGGAAAACTCACCAAGCGAATGACCTCCTACCATATCAGGTTGGAATTTATCGCCCATATATGCTGCAAGTATTGTGGAATGAAGAAAAACCGACGGTTGCGTAACCTTTGTCTGCTTCAAGTCTTCCGGAGTTCCGTTAAACATTAAATCTGTAATCCGGAAACCGATAATATCGTTGGCAACCTCAAACATGTCGCGACATTCTTTGCTCCCTTCATATAGTTCTTTGCCCATACCCACAAACTGTGAGCCCTGGCCGGGAAAAACGTATGCTTTTTTCATTATGTTTCTTATTTTTCTGTTTTTAAAATTTTTACAATTTCTTTAATATCTATAAGTTTTAGCACCACGGCAAGACCCAATGCAATCACTGCAACAACCGGCAATGCTATCTTCCAATCCATGTAGGGCGTGCAAAAGGTGCATCCAACAATTAATAACGCAAAAATCACCAGTTTTAGTATATACCCCCCCGATGGCTTTATTTTAAATATCTTCACAGCTGCTATAACCTGAGCCACAGCCATAAAGCTTTGTGCCACTATTGCGGCACAAGCGCTGCCTACAGCGCCCCAACGGTTAATAAGCAGAATATTGACCAAGACATTGAGTAAAAGCGATGCTGCAGCAAAGATATTTAGGCTCTTCAGCCGTCCTGCCGCAGTCAAAAGAGTACCGAAAACATAGGTCGTCGATATGGGTATAATGCAGAAAATCACTATGCGGAACACTTTGGCATAGTCAGTCACATTGTCGTCATAAAACACTTCCATCAGAGCTACATCCATACTGGCAAGCGCGCAGGCGGCTGTCACGGCAAACACCATCACCATCGAAAACATCATCCGCACCGTATCCCCCAATTCGTGGCTTGCCTCTCCTCCCCTTGTCATCTTCGAAAATATAGGCAGCAACGGCACCGACACCAGATAGGCTATCATCGTCAGAGCGTCGAGCAGACGGAACGCTCCTGCGTAAATACCTGCATTATAGTCTCCGGCTCCATCGGGCGAGAGAAGTTGCAACAGAACAGGGTCAAGCCTGTTGTAACTGGCCATCAGAAGCACCAGGAGTGCAAACGGCAGACTTTTCTTCAATATAGCAAACGTGAACAGCTTATTCCAATGAAGTCTACGCAATCCTGTCTTGCGAACCAGAACTACCAGCGCCAGCACTGCTGTTATCATATATGCCGCTGTCTGAGCATACACGAACTTAAAGATAGAAATACTTTTTCCAAATGGCCCCCATAGCATTGCTCCGCAGATAACTATCATCAAGACACGATCCATTACGCTCAACAGGCTATCCCACTTAAACAGCAACAAACCTTCGAAATTACTACGCAGATAGAGTATCAGTGAACTAAGGAACTGGTTGAAACTCAACCATGCCAGCAAATAAAACTGCGTCGAATTGTAGCCCATCAGTGCACCTACACTGAATGTCACCACTATGTACATCACCAGCAACATCAGCTTTATACTCAAAATTCCAGACAGATGTTTACTTATCAGTTTTGGATATTGCGCAATATTGCGTGTATTGAAGTTGGTGACACCAAGGTCAAGCAGAATATTAAAAATATAGGTAATATTGAAAATGCCAAAATAGAAACCGTACATCTCTGTGCCCACAGCATTCTGCACTCCGACCTCTATACCGAGAAGCCAGAAAGGTTTTACCAGCAAGTTTGCCAGCAAGACCCAAAAGAGGCCCGAGAGCAGTTTTTTCTTCATTGTCATATTTGCCACATTCAATTCCTTATCGTAAGAATCTCCTCAAACTCCCACTTTGCCCTAATATCAATGGATTTGTCAAGATACACCACTCGCTCGGGCTGACGTTGCCCGACGAGGTCTCCACTATCCCACTTGCCGTTGCCATTGGTGTCCATCGTGGCACGGACACGGTACTTGCCCGGCATGATGTTGGGAAGCTCCACCTTTTGGGCCACGTGACAGTACTTTCGACTTTTCACCGCCTCTTTTTCGTCAAGAAGTTCCACAATCAAATGGCCATTGTAGTTACAAGCACTATCGGCGGCAATCTTGATGCTGAGTTTGCCGTAGTCCTCTGCCTTGGTGACTGTAAGTGCCACTCGCAAAGAGTCGTTGATGTGGGAATAGATATCATGGAAAAAACCTTTTGCAATCTCTATCTCATATCCGCCTCCCTGTACAAACGGATACAGTATCCACACTTTCATTCCCGAACTGTCAATTACGGCAGAGCTGAAAACCACGCTGCTGTCCTTCATGTCACGTACCGAGACAGCGGAGTCAAGGCTGCACTTTTTCGTGTCAAGCGGAGTAGAGAATAGCAAGGCCAGCGTATCATAATAATGCATCTTCTTGGTGCTAATCTTCATATCAACAAACTGCTGTTGCGACGGTTTGTTAATATTTTGGTTGCCTCGACCTTTCTTCGCTCGCCATCGCAGCTTCAGGGTGTCTTGTATGCCCGACGGATCGCTCACCACAAGGTGTAGCGAATCGCATTTTTCACGGAAAGTCCACAATGTCAAAGTATCCCTTCCACTGTTTAGTCGCCAGGTCAAAGCCTCTCCCCCTCCGTCTATCACCGGATCTTTCATCGGCAACGCCGAAGTAAGGCGCACCTTGCCGGACGAAACGAAGTCGCTGCCAATGATGCGCTGCTTCGTGTTGTCGGGTGTGAATATGCGTATATCTATAGGATGCATATCCGCCATGCTGCGCTGAATGGAATCAACCTTGACGCTGTCTCTCATTCCAACAGCTATTATTGCAGAGTCCAGGAATGCTGTTGATTCTGTAACACCCGGGAGCAGATTTTTATCTCCGTCAACTATTGCCAATACCCGATACTTTCCAGGTTTAATATTATTGAAACAAAAGTTTCCATCTTTGTCACTACGTGTTATGTATTTAGGCACAATTTTCGGTGCTGCCGTATCGGATATGGCTGCTATCATAGCACGGTATCCTTCTTCGTCATACAGCCATACTTCCACTTTTTCCTTCATTGCCTTCATTGATTGTGCATCAACCACTTTACCTCGTACTGTCATACTATCGATATAGTCTCCTGTAGAAAAGACATATTCGACAGATGGAAGCAGGTTGCCTTCGTTGAAATCGGCGATAGCATCCTTGAACTGGAATTGATATGTAGTATTGGGTTGCAGTGTATCCTTTATCTTTACCTGTATTCCCTTGCCCTTGGTACGGTATTCCGGCTTTTCCTTCATGGGGGGAGAGACCAGGATATTGTTCTCGGCATCTTTGAGCACCACATATTCATCGAACTCCATGTAAAATCCATTTGCACTGAAATTGAGCGAACGGTTTTCCGGCGACATGTTTTTACTCTTCGGCGGCTGTGTATCCTTCGGACCTCCAGACGGCATGCCCTGTTTGGCACAACTCGCCACACCGAGCAATACGGCTACAATTATGATTATTGTCTTAAGTCTATGCATCCTTACAATTAAAGAAAGATAACGCAAAAATGATAATCTTATTGCATACGTATGGTTATAGTTGACAATTGAAGACATCATACATCATACCTCTTACATCACACCTCATACATCATACATCGTCACCTAATAGAAAAAATGAAGAAAAATATCACCATCCACAAAATAAAACACAATACAATGCGTTATTACGACGTGCTTAAAAAATCAAAGATGTATTTGAACTGGCTTCCCATCGAAAAAGGGAAGCCTTTTTTATTAATAACCTTAGTAAAGATTAATGGTTTTTAAACTATATTAAATTAAATAAAATCAACAATATATATTATTTAATAACTGCGACTTGTTATTTTTTTATTGCTTAAATATTTTTTGCATTTTAAGTTTTTTTTGTATTTTTGTAAGTTCATTCGGCAATAATATTTAATATATAAAACACTATAATTATGTATAATAGATTTCAAGAACATCTTCAGAAAGAGCTGGCCGACATCGAGGCCGCCGGTCTTTACAAAAATGAACGCATCATCGAAAGCCCCCAGGGTGCCGAAATCATGGTAAAGGGCAAGAAGTGCCTCAACTTCTGCGCCAACAACTACCTCGGTCTTGCCGACAATCCGGAACTTATCGCCGCCGCCAAGAAAGGCATGGACGCCCGCGGCTTCGGCATGGCCTCTGTCCGCTTCATCTGCGGCTGCCAGGATC